>CAYWJO010000003.1:142774-157849 GCA_964458565.1 uncultured archaeon
TCGTAATCATGTTCGACCTCATGAGAGACATCATGGTCATAGTCGTGTGCGATATCGTGATCGTAGTCATGGTCAACATCATGGTCAATTCCATGATCGGAAAAAACAGCAAATAAACGGCCTAATGCAAACATACCAAATGTATAGAAGAGACCTGCTAAGAATATACCAAAAGAAATCTCTCTCAATATTGCTGCGACTACTGTGATATCCTGCACTGTTTTACCAACTAACCCGCACTTTCTTATGAATTACTTGGGTTCATATAGAGTATTGACTTGAAAAAATATAAAGCTGAGCCAATGAATTATCCTGAATAATCATTTTCATCATCGGGAATATGTTGATATATTAGCCGAGAGAGGCTGGATTGGACGATTCTCGAAAATGTCAGGAATAAACATTTATCAGAGATAGAATAAGTTGGAGATAGGAGCTTTATATGCCATCAGGTGCCTTTGTTGTTCATTGGGATGATTTCCAGGGATTACTTGTAAAGAAACGGTATCCCGACTCATTGAGATTGAATGAGAAGAGTCTGAATCTCATCTATTACGAGCACCAACAGGGCGGAGAGATTGGTCTACGAAATCTGAAAGTAGATACACTGAATCTCGCTTCATTCACGCACAAGAATTATCCTGGATGGATTGTGTGTTTTGTACTTGGAGAAGGTGAAGATTACAAAGTCAATGAAAAACTACTCTCGGGAATGGGAAGATTCATCGTAGAGCTCATTAATGTCGAACCAGACCTAGTGGACATTCAAGAAATACTTGATGATGAGATAATTCTGGCAGAACTTGAAGAGGAGCAAAAACTTGCTACCATTTTCATAACACCATCTGCAGCTATACTCTTAGAAAAAATGCAACAGGAAGGAGTAGAAAAGGCGGCAAAACTTTCGATGTGGTTAAAGAATCAAACACAGACAGAAGGTTTAGATATAAGAGAAGTAGCTGCTCCATTATTGGAGTCCGGAGTTTTGAAAGTTGAACGAATCGGTAAGACTACTGAAGCTGTATTTCTAGTCAAAGATGTCTTCTTCTATCGTTCCCCGCCTGTGGAAGCAATAAAATATTCATTGCAGACCATGCCACCTATTGCTGAAGAATACATTGAATATGTCACGAATTTCTTCTCACCACCCCCTCCGAACAAAGGATACAATCCTACAATCCCAGATGATGATCCTAACTCCCCATTAGTAGAAGATAGAGAAAAGACATCGGCATTATTAGCAAATAGCTTCCACTACCAGATTCTTAATGTGCTTCGTGCCCGACCGATGACTGTAGCAGAAATTGCAGACGTCACGAATCTACCAAATGAACTTGTGCAAAAGGTCTTATGGTCACTTGAATCGAATAAGGTCACAGTTAGCCTTAAGGGAACAGAACACTGGGCATTAGCTACAAATCCAACATTGGAATCATTCATGCCAGAATATGTCCTACCGATAATATCAAGAAAAGTTCAACAAAAAGAGATTACAGCAGAAACAGCAACCAGATATCTCGAAATTCTTATTCAGAATTGGGGAGAGAAGAAGTGATTAGAAGCGTATACATACTTGGACAGCAGAGCAATCTTGTGTATAGTAAAGAGTACGCACAGATTGAGTCAAAGAATAGTCTGATTGAATACCTTGTCAACCTTACTCAATTTCTTAATAATATAGACCTTGAGGGAAAGATTGAATATATGAATCTGGCCGGCACTCGTATTTTCTATAAGGTTGTTCCAGATTACACATTCATTTTCGTTGCTGACAAAGCGGATGATACTGAACAAATAGAGGAGAAAGTTGACCAACTAGTCGATGTGTTTCTACGTGAATTTGGACATCTTGCTTCTTCAGGCCAACCCTTGGAAGGTTTCGATGTTAAAGTAGACGAGATTGCTGTAACGATGGTTAAAGTAGCAATCCTTGGATTTGCCGGTGTAGGAAAGACAACTACCTTACACCTTCTTCGTGGTGAAACCTTACCGCTTATACACGATCCAACAATTGGTGTAAGCATTAAGAAATTGCCTGAGGAAGTCGAAAATGCTAACATAGTGCTTTGGGATTTAGCTGGACAATCACGCTTCTCAATACTCTGGGCAAAAATGATTGCGAATGCGCAAGTTGTTATTATAGTAACAGACAGTACTCTTGAGAATGTTCTGCGTAGTAAGAAACTTGTCACTCTTGTAAAGGAAGAAGTACCGGATGCAAAAGTGATTGGTATTGCCAATAAACAAGATTTACCTACTGCGTTGACGCCAGAACGTGTGGGACAGATTCTGAATATTCCTACATATGAATTGGTTGCGATTGATATCTCGTATCGAGATAGACTCATACAAATAATCCGCAAAGCAATTCTTGAAGGCAAGGCTGAAGCAAAACCACCTCCAACAACATAGTAGCATATGGAAATGAGCATTTTCATTAATACATCCATTACGACAAAGTCTAAAAACATCAAATAGCAGATTCTAGATAGAATAGGGGCTAAACCTAGGTGACAAATCATGTCCTTTGATATTGCAGAAATGATGGAAAAATTAAAAGAAATAGAAGGCTTCGCAACGAAGGTTGGTGAAACGAAGCGATTAGCAGATGAATTGGCAATGAACTTTGCCAGGATGAAGGAAGCGATTAACAAGACAATAAATGAGAGCTTCGCTGAGATTGCTAATCAAATTGACACACTCAGGAAGAATATGGAACAGATGGAGTCTGTGCAAACATCAGCCCCAAAAGTGACGACTCCGGCGCCTGAGCCTACACCTGAGACCACACATTCACCAGAGCCGACGCCGGAGCCTGTAGTTACTCCAGAGCCTACACCAACACCTGAACCCACACCTACTCCGGTACCAGAACCAACCCCACAGCCAGTAGCCACACCTGAACCCGTTGTTACTGATACTCCGACTGGGGAGGGTAGTGATCAAATGGACTTCTTATTACAACAGAAAGACAGACTAAAAGCAGCATTGACTGATCTTAGATTTGATTATATGAGAGGTTACATTCCAGAAGAAGACTACAAGGCAAGGGAATCAGAGCTCGACACTCAGCTTGAGGATTTGGACAAACAGATTGCTGCTCTGAAGTGAATCTAGATTAACCGACATGTTCTGGGCACATAGTAAATGTGCCCGGACTCTCATTTCTTTTTATTAGAAATTAGCTAAAAAAAGAAAGAAAAGTAGAGTGAGAACTCTACTTCAATAGCTCTTGAGCCGCCTTGATAATTTCTTTTGCTTTATCTTCTGAAATACCAGAAACTTTCTCAGCTATCTTGGCGGAGTCAGCTTTAGATATCTTCAATACAGTTTTGAACCCGGCTTCCGCTAGCTTTTCTTCAGTCGCAGATCCAACACCAGGAAGATCTGATACCAGTGGTTTGGTTGTTTTGGTAGCCTTCGGTTTAGTTTCCTTTTTCACCTCAGGTTTCTTCTCTGGAATTTTCTCAGTGGATTTCTTCGTGTCCGTAGGAGGTGTATCTTTCTTCTTTTCCACTGTCTTCTTGGTTGACTTCTTCCCTGGTTTTGGTGGTTCTTCTATCTTTGCAGGGGTAGTCTTCTCTGGTTTTGGTTTGGGTTTGGGTCTTGGTTTGAGCTCAGGTTTGACGTCTAAAGCATCCAGCCTTTCGTCATCATCTCGTTCTGGTGCCTTTTCTAAGGGTTCAATAACAACTTCAGGACGACGGTCTTTTGCTTTCTCTTTCCTTTCACCGGTTTCTCTTCGTTTTCTCGCGAGTCGACTTGGTTTCACAGAGGTCATACTCGCTGCAGCAAGTAAAGCAGTGTCGATTTCCTCAGTGATTACAGATTCTTCAGGAACGGAGGATGCTACTTCTTCAAGAACATCAGCAATCATGATAGGTGATTTACTCTCACGCTTCTTAAGTTCAGAAGGTGTTGTATAAACTACAAATTTACTTTCACGGATGTAGGGCACAACCTGCCCACGTTCTTCATTCTCTTTGAGGATTTGCCGGGCAACACTCAGCCTAATACCAAATTTATTGGCCAACTCATATGGTGTCACAGATCTAGCTTTAGATAGATACTCACCGATTTCTTCTGAAACTTCGGGCTTGACGACAGCGTCTCTGATTGTCTTCTCAGTTTTAGCTGTTGTCTTGCCCCATTTCTTACGACTGATAGCAATTACTCTCCTTTGTCTATTAAGGGGTTCTCGCGAAACTTCCGGGCTTGGCTTTTAAAGATGACCATTTAATACAATATCCATTAAAGAAAGAATAGAGTACAACTATGCTGCATTCATTGAGATTATTGGATAAGAATACCGGAGAGAACGATAAAACACTCTTATGATGGTGAACTCTTGGAAGATGACTCATGGTCGAGCTACTTCTTTTTTGGAGTTATCTTCAATTTCTGTTCTATCATTACTTCGCTATCAGGTGGAATATTCTCGCTGATGACACATCCCGGAGAAATTGTCGAATTCTCTCCAACACGAGTTGCAGGATAGAGCGATGAATTCACACCAATAATAACACAGTCTCCAATTACCGCGCCAAATTTCTCCATTGGGATCTGAACTCGAGTATCATCATAACAAATGTAAATAGGTTCTTTCCCAGGACGCCAATTCCAAAGCTGAGCTCCTGCCTCGATACAAGTATCTGCACCAACTATTGAGTCTCCGACATATGTCATCCTTCCAACATTCACGTTGGAGAAAAACATACTATTACGAATTTCAACGGAATAACCAATGCGAACATTGTTACTCAGACTAGCGTATTCCCGAATAAGAGAATTATTCCCAATATACACATCCCTACCTAGATACAGAGGACCACGGAGTGTAGTATTAGGTCGAATAATGCAACCCTCATCAATATGAACAGGACCTTCAAGAACCACACTATCATGAATCTGAGCAGACTCAGCAATGTATGTGCCCTTGCCTCGCAACCTACGGTCCATAACAATATGATTTGCCTTTAGTAGGTCCCACGGCCATGTGAATTCAGCCCATTCTTTCTCCCATACTGTTGCTGCAATTTTCTTCTTGTCTGCAATCATGTGCTCATATGCAGATTCCATTGTTTTATGCTTCTCGAGATATTGGAGAACCTCTGAGTTGAATATAGATACACCTGCCACTGCATAGTTACTGATGTATCTCTCAGGTCCTCCTTTTTCAACTAGTCTTTCTACGAGCCCACCTGTACCAATCTTCACAGTTCCAAATTGCTCAGGATTTGATACAAGTGTGACAAGCATCGTAACGAAACCATCCATTGTGTGGTGATTCTCAAGAGTCCTCGAAACCATATCGGATTCTACAAGAACATCACCGTTAACAAGAAGAAATTCCTCGTCATTTTCAAGCTCATCTCGTGCTAATAGAATGGCATTTTCTGCACCTTTCTGTTCATGTTGAATAACATAACGTATTCTAGTATCATGATCAGCACCATGCTGAAAATGCTCAATCAACTCCTCCCGACCATGTCCGGCAACCACAACGATATCATGGATTCCATTCGCCTTAAGACTCTCAAGGATATATTCCAGAACAGGATGTCCTGCAATCATTAACATTGATTTTGATCGATTAGCGGTTATTGGACGAAGTCGCTTCCCTTCACCAGCTGTTAGTACTAGAGCCTTCATATCAGACACACAATCATGGAATCCTCGGATACCAATAAAACTGTTGTTTCGGTTCAAACTTTGTCTAGTTTGAAATAAATTCGTCTTTTTCCAGAACCAACATTCTTTGTTTTTCCAATTCTGATTAATCCAATTTCAGAAGTACTTGAAACATGTGTCCCTGCGCAAGATGCAGCATCATAGTCACCTATTATCAAAACACGAAACGTTTTAACCGAGGTAGGAACCATCTCGAGGTATCGCTTTTGATAACCCCATTTGGTCAGGAATCGGATGGCTTCATCTCGTGGCATAAAGCGAATGTCGACATTGAGATTCCGAGTGATGATATCATTGACTCCATTCTCAACCTCTCGCTTCATCTCCTCACTGATTTCCTCAATGGGGGTATAATCAGCTCGGCTCTCTCCTGGTTTTATCATATTCCCTACTGTTTCTAATTCATAATGAATCTGAAGATAACGTGACAGAATGTGTTGAGCAGTATGAAACCGCATGCATTCATATCTGAAATCCCAATCGAGTATTCCATGTATTGAATCACCAATCTCGATAGTGGACACATCATCGATCAGATGTTTTACTACGTCGTTATCTTTGATGGTGTTTTTCACAGGATAAATCAAGCCATCTTTCTCAATATTACCACAATCCCCACTCTGACCGCCTCCTTCAGGATAAAATGAAGTTCTATCCAAAACCACGTAGCCTTCTTCTATATCAACAATCTTAGCATCAAATTCACGAAGATAGTTATCTTGCATAAATAGAAGGTCAGTCATTCTCCAATCACCTAATCAGTTGCAGATTCTCTCATTCGCTTCCATTCCTCCACGGCTAGATCCTTAGCTAATTCCAGAGATTCTCCTGATAGACTAACATCACGAGTATCTGCAGCAGCGTCAATGATTTCTCTGATAGATTGTTCATCATCCTCTTCTTGGAGTCCTGTTAGGATTGCGGATATGATATCATTAGAGATTCCGTGCTCTGAAAGCATCTGTGCTAGTGGAGTATAAGATATTGGAATGAATCCCGAATCTGTAGAAGGCGTTAGATCTAATGCCTCCATTTTTTCTGTGAAAATCTCAGTGATGATTTCTTGTCGCGATCGAACGACAGGTGCGTCAGGAACTCGTCCCTTTTCTGCAGATGAAAACATCTTCTTCAACTGCTTTCCAATCTGAGATTTCTTGGGTTTCTTACCTCGACGAAACATTACAACACCGGCCACTAATGCAACTTTTTTTGGTAGTATCATGAATATTTATGATTCCAATGGATTTGATATTATCTCTACATATCGTTTCCACAATATCCATATAGGAACACAAACACTCCGGGGATGGTTCTCATAGTGCAAAGGTCACTTTAAGGTTTCTCCGAGAGCCCCAAAATCAATATCACCTATTTGTGAGATGGCGTTATGAAGAAAAGAAAGGATGTCTTAGAGGCGCTCTCAAGAGGAAAAATTAACATTGAAGAAGCAGAGGTCTTGCTAAATAAAATGACTCTTGAGCAAATAGACGAACTTGCAGTGATAGATTATGATCGCGAGGAAAGAAGCGGTATTCCCGAAGTAGTAATGGCGGGAACAAAAGAAAACATGCAGATAGTAAGTATAGTCAGATCAATTGTTGAGAGAAAAGGTATCGCATTGATAACCAGAGCGATTGAGAATCAAACTGAATTTCTAACGAAAAACCTTGTTGACTATGAGTTTGAAGTGTCAGGTTCAAAAAGCCATCAAACAATCTTGGTTAAGTCAAAGGAATGGAAAGAACCAGAGACAAATGGATGCATTGCAATATTAACAGCAGGCACCTCAGATATTATTTTCGCAAATGAAGTTGAAGGTGTAGCAAAACTGATGGGTGTGGAGTATCTAACCTATTATGATGTGGGAGTCGCTGGGATGCATCGACTCCTCGAACCACTAAAGGAAATCCGAGAGAAGGATGTTGATGCAATAGTTGTTCTTGCAGGAATGGAAGGTGCCTTACCCACTCTTGTTGCATCCCTTTTAGATATTCCAGTTATTGGTGTCCCAATTCCAGTTGGGTACGGATATGGCGGTAATGGAGAAACCGCGCTTGCATCAATGCTACAGTCATGTGCTCCAGGACTTTCCGTAATGAATATTGGAAATGGATTCGGAGCTGGTGCATTTGCTTGTCTTATAGCAAAAAGACGTACGAAATGACATTCAGATATTATCAAAATATGTTGCAATTCCTAAATAGACGTCTACAGATTTGTAAAGCTGGTCAAGTGAGATGAATTCATTTGGCTGATGTGCCTGTTCGATAGATCCTGGTCCACAAATAACATTGATAATCCCGATTTTTGGTTGCAATACACTACAATCAGTTCCAAAGGTAGCGGCGGTTGGAATTGGGCGTTTCCCCGTAATAGCTTCTACGTATTTGAGACTCACATCAACAATTTGTGAATCACGTGGAGTGATAACTGCTGGTTTTCCGTGAATATATTCTACCTTAGCACTCTTTCCAAGTCCAGCAGTATCTAGTAATTTATTCATTGTTTTGAGTAGACTATCTATATCCTGGCCTTTGACGATTCTCATATCCAGAAGAACCTCACAATAATCAGGCACGACATTGATTTTAATACCACCAGATATCATTCCAATATTCAGTGTTGGATTTCCAAGGAGCTCATCAACCTCATATGGAAAGTCTGTATCAATGATTGTTTTTAGAGCTTCAATGCAGATGCTAATGGCATTGATGCCCTCCTCTGGTCTCGACCCGTGTGCAGCCTTTCCCGTAGCAACTATCTTAGACCAGAACATACCTTTCTCACCCACTAAGACATCGAGATTTGTAGGTTCAGCACATACTCCAAAATCTATTCCTTGAAGAAGTCCGCTCTTAGCAACGTTTTCCGCTCCGCTACAACCACTCTCCTCGTCAGATGTTGCTAACATGACGAGTGGGGTGTTATTTCCCTGCTCTTTGTATTGAATCATGGTTTCAACCAAGGCAGTAACTGGACCTTTCATATCGCAAGACCCTCGACCATATATTTTACCATTGTCAACTACGCCCCCGAATGGATCATAATCCCATAGTTCTCTAGGACCTGTTGGTACAGTATCCATATGCCCGTGTAATACTAGTTTTGCAGTCTTCTTTGGATGAGTGTAAAATATCAAATTTGGGCGGTCGTCTGGACCAACGGAATCATAGGTAAAACCGTATTCTGTCATATGCTCAATGAGAACATCAGCAACATCTCTCTCATAACCAGGTGGACTCTCTGAATCAGTAGCTATGAGTTGTTTCAGTAGCTTCAACATTCTTCTCTCATCAACCATATTAACACCATGAGAATCAGTATGAATCCTCGCTATGAAGGTTATCATTGAACTTATCGAACAGCTTCATAAGTGAGCATGAGAATAGTTAGTTGGCAGATCAATGAGGCCGTTACCCCTGTCTGAGCTTTCTTGGCGATGACGACCTAAGAGCAGTCTGAGGTCTGCCACTCTTAGTCTTGAAAGAAGAAAAGAAAGATGGCAACCATATTCAAACTATACCATGGATATATTCTCGAATTTTCTTGTAGACGTTTTCTGTTTCATCAGGATCATAATTGGAGAGAATAATGATTGTGGTTATCAGCTCGTAGCTCTTATCCATAAAAGATGCCACTCCAGATGCACCACCAGCAATGACCCATCCTGGAAGATCCCTTTTTTCTGTATTAGAAATTGGTCTGAATACCATCTCAGAATATTTTGGAGAAAGAAGCTTATGTTCATGAACAGCTATATCGAATTTCAGTAGATCATCAACTGTGGAATAACCTCCACCTGCAGGACTTCCCTTTGAACCTATCAAGAAAGTATTCTCTTTCCTCAAACCTCCACCAAGTTCCGGACAACAATTAAATTTTGTATATCCAATTGCCAGATTTGGTTCAGGATAGTCAAGCTCAAAATGATCCGTATCATTCATACCTGCTGGAATAAAGATATGCTCCCTTACAAAGTCGTAGTAATTCACTCCAGAAATAGCCTCTATAATTTTACCAAGAACCACATAACTTGCATTGCTGTACTGCTTTCCTGTTCCTGGTTTGAAGAGTAAAGGATCTTCAATGAATAGTCCAATAAAATCATCGACACTTCTAAGGTTCCCAATCATACCCCAATATTTCTCATTGAAATAATCACCCAAACCTGAAGTGAATGAAATCAAATGGTGTATTGCGACATTTTCTGCAATATCCTTTGGGAAGTTTGGTAGGTACTTCCCCACAAAATCGTTTATGTCCAGTTTTCCTTGTTCCATCAATTTTAGAATGGAGGTCTTTGTGAATATCTTATTTATTGACCCAAGATTAAATTTAGTATTTAATCTATTAGGAATATTATATCGTTTGCTTGCAAAACCATACGCTCTCTTGAATACAGGGATGTTGTCCCTCGCAATGAGAACAACTCCAGAAAATTGGTCATTCTCAACCTCATTTTCAATCAATTCGTGAAGTGCATCTGTATCGATTAGTGCAGCTGTCATTTTTACACCAACATTAATTTCGATGGTATCGAAATAATTCGACCGCATCGTTTTTAAAGTTATGCGATAGAGTAATGCCATCAGAAGGTGATTTTCATTCAGTCCAGTGATATATCAAAATCCGACAAAAAACCACTCAGGCTGATGGAGCTAGTTGTAGATCCTATTAGAGCGCAGATCTATTTTGAGGTGTTAGTACGAGGCGAAGTGACAGCACACAAACTAATGCAGGTCCTGCCCATAAATCGAAGCACTCTTACTCATCATCTTACTAAGTTCGTGGAAGCCGGGATTTTCATAGTTGATATTCCAGCTACTGGAAGACCTGTGAAATATTATCGATTAAATGAGGTATTTGAAGAAACCATAATAGTAGAGGGCATATCATCACATTCGGTGAAGGAACGCATCATGTTTTTAGAGTCAACTGCAACTCATTTGCATGTTGTAGCTGATTTAGCTAGAAGACTTGCGTCTCAACTTAAGGAGCATTCGAAACCACTGAGTCAAATTGGCTTTATTTTTAATCTGATGACAAGAGAAGAGGTGGATATTTGGAATAAACATTATACAAAATTCATGGAAAATGTCAGTGAAGAAATTAAAAAGAAAAAGTTAGAATTGAAGAAAAACAAAGAGTGTACACATGTTGCGTTTTCGGGATTTCTACCTATTATAAACACGGAGTCTTAGAAATATTGAACTTTAACGATAGCTGGGTACCCATTATTCCCAATCAGTGAAATTCTTTTAGTAGTCATTCATATTGAAATTGTGGCTGTGCCTTGAATGATGGATGAATTAGTCAATGCATTGATTGAATTGGATGAAGACAGAGTTCTTCGTATTGTCGAGGAGAAACTAGAATCCGGCACAGACCCTATGATAGTTCTCGAATCATGTAGAAGTGGCATGGAGGAGATTGGTGCAAGGTTTGAGAGAAATGAATATTTCCTAAGTGAATTGGCACTTGCAGGTGAAATGTTTAAACAAATTTCAAATCTTATCTTACCAAGGATTGAGGGATATGCAGAGGAAAAAATAGGAACGGTCTTAATTGGGACTGTTGAGGGGGATATTCATGATATCGGTAAGAATATCGTAATTTTCATGCTCGAATCTAATGGATTTGAGGTTATTGACATAGGAGTAGATATTCCACCAAATGTCTTTGTAGAAAAAATAAAGGAACTAAAACCAGATATTGTTGGGTTGAGTGGTCTCCTTACTGCAGCTTTTGAATCCATGAAAATAACTGTTGATGCAATTCGAGAAGCGGGTTTACTAGATAGTGTAAAGATAATGATTGGTGGAGGGCAGTGCAATGAGGATGTACGCGCATTTACAGGGGCTCACGCATATGGTGAAACTGCAGTCGATGCTGTTAAATTATGTAAGAAATGGATTCAAACTAGTAATTGAAAACCACACGGGTTGAAATCTTAATTTTCCAAACCGAGGTTTCATGTGAAAGAAGAAACCACATCAAAGATACCTGATAAGATAGCCATGAGTAAGTTTCGGGTAATAGAATGGAGAGGGGATATTCCCCTCAAAACAACACGCGAGAATCAATTAGGGGTCGGTGAGGATTAGACCATTTCGCCGCATTATGACCCTGTACGACCTACCGACATCATCCTCAACCTCGACCTGATCGTTCTTCAGAAACTTCTTCACAGCCCTCTTCATGTCGGTCGAAGGTAGGTCTCTGAAGCGTATGATACAGGTCTCTGTCATTTTAGGAGTCTCCATCACAACGTGCTAAGAAGTAAGGCACGGCAGTGGTGGCGCGGCAAACCTGAAAGGAGTGCACGACATGGTGTCATATGAAGTCTTGAATATATAAAGAACAAGCTGACTTGAAATGGTTCTGGAAGCGATATTATCTCACTTTTGGTATGCCTAGTTATTTATGATTTGTTCAGGATGATAATGGCACACACTCCATGAATATGGCCTTAACAAATGGTCAACCTATTTCTACACAGACAGCCAGACATTTGTATAATACGCACAGAGTTCAATGTCAATCATGGGATGTTCTTCCGGAGCACCCACCTCGTAGTTGTAGTCGTCAGAGGCCCAACCATTATTCACTATGTAGGCTGTTGGCACTAAATCGATATAATCCCTGAGCGTTCCTCTAAGTAAGTTTACATGGAGGTCCATTTGATTGAGGTAAAAAAATATATCATTCTTCTCCAACAAACCACTTTTACCAGGTTAATACCTCCGTTTCATTCCTAAACATGATGGTTCATCCCACACGTGCACTCAATCTAAAGATAAAAAGTTATTATTCTAAATGAGGAATACATGATGAAAAGAGATTGGTATTTTCTAATACATGGATGAACATTCTCAAAGATTAATCTGATAAAATGTATAAATCTTTGAATCCGTTAGGTCACATCAATAATTATAAACACTTCAGATGTAATATATTTTGGGGTGTTGGAAAATTAGAGATTCCAGTGAAATTGAAGGCTGTTATTAGGATGTTAAAGGAAAAATCTGAGAAGACTGAGCGTGAACGTCTGGAGATTCTGGTAGACGAACGCACTAAGGACCTCAAGCAGTAAATCAAAGAAGGAAAAAAACGTGGTTGATGCACTCACAGAGAGTGAGAGTCGTTACCGTCTCTTGTTCGAGGACTCTGCGCTTTCACTATGGGTTGAAGATTTCTCAAAGGCTAAAGAGTTTATGAATAATCTAAAATCATCTGGTGTCAAGGGTTTACGAAAATATTTTGAGGAAAACCAAGAGGCGCTCCTTCGTTGTGTTAGTCTGGTCCAGGTGCTCGACGTAAATCGTGCCACTATGACTCTACATGGAGTACAAAATAAGAAAGAGATGTTGGGTTCTTTAGATAAGATTCTGTCAGATGACGCTTTATCTGTATTTCTTGATCAACTCTTGGCATTGAATTATGGGAATCTACCTTATGAGAGTGAGATTGAAGAAATGATGGTGTTGGGGGAGAAGAAAGCACTAGTTCTCCAACTTACTGTCCCACCTCAATATAGTGAGTCTTTAAAGAGAGTATTTCTAACAATTATCGATGCTACTGAACGGAAGAAGGCAGAGGATGAAATTAGATCTTCACTTGCTGAGAAGGAATTTCTTCTCAAAGAAATTCATCACCGTGTCAAGAATAACCTCCAAATCATCTCGAGCCTTCTCTTCCTTCAAGCCCAGAAGAGCCAGATACCAGAGATTGTCAATTCACTCAAAGAGAGTGAGCATCGTATAAAGTCCATGGCGCTGATACATGAATTACTCTACGAGTCGAAAGATCTAGCAAAGATTGACTTTGAAAGATACATGAAGAGTCTAGGAGAATACTTGCTAAGTTCATTTGGAATGAATACAAGTGATATAGCATTGAAGATTGATGTCATCTGTGGTACAATTAGTATTGATATTGCTATTCCTTGTGCTTTAATCGTCAATGAGTTGGTATCTAATGCTATGAAGTATGCCTTTCCAGGTAACAGACCTGGTGAGATTGAAATCAGTCTGAAGGCTCTTGGAAATGATGAACTTGAGTTGGCAGTGAGTGATAATGGTGTGGGATTACCTGCTAATCCTATACCAAAACGAGGTGAAACACTGGGTATACAGTTGGTCACTAATCTGGTTGAAAGACAACTAAAAGGGACATTGGAAGTGGATGTGGGCACGAGAACAAGATATGTAATTCGATTCAAGAATATTGGAGGCCGAAGTGATGAGTGATTCCTTCAGTGTTATGCTTGTTGAAGATGAAGCGATTGTTGCAATGGAGATTGAGGAGAGATTAAAAATCCTTGGTTACGAAGTTATTGCATCGGTTGCATCCGGTGAGGAAGCGATTGAAATAGCATCAAAACTACGACCTGAAGTAATACTAATGGATATTAGATTGAAGGGGTCGATAGATGGAATCCAAGCAGCTAATTTAATCTCTAGAGAATGTGGCATTCCTGTGATTTTTATCACAGCTTATTCAGATGATGATACATTGAAACAAGCGCGGGCTTCCTCACCATACGGATACCTGGTAAAACCATTCAAAGAGAGAGATCTTCACGCCACAATTCAGATTGCAAAACAAAGGTTTGAAAATGATCAAATTCTGATTGGTCGTGAAGAGCAGTTCAGATTGTTCTTTGAAAATGCTCCGATTTATTGTTATTTAGTGTCATTAGATGGTAATATTCTAGATGTGAGCGATAATGCAATTCATGCAATGGGGTATAACAAGGAGGAAATAATCGGAAAACCTCTAACTATGATATTTGCTCATGAATCTATGCTTATCGCTGAATCTTATTTTTCAAACCAGGAGAATATTGGATCTCAAGAAGAAACGGAGGCGATTCTTGCCACAGCTGATGGATCAAGGAGAACGGTTATGATGTGTTCCAACCTTGTGGAAACACCAGATGGAAGACAATCTTACTGGATAATCTTACTTAGGGACATAACCGAACGTAAAGTTGCTGAGAAAGCGCTTTATGAGAGTGAAAAGAAATATCGAACACTTGTCGAGTCAATGCAAGACCTCGTCTTTGTCTATGATGAGAATGAATGCTACTCTCAGTATTATGCTGCCATTGATCATCTGCTATATTCACCGCCAGGAGTATTCATGGGAAAGCACATTTCTGATGTATTGCCTAAAGAAGTAGGTGAAGAACTAATAGACCGTATCAGGAAGGTGAGGAAGAGTGGGGAGAGTGAGAGATATGATTACCCCTTAGAAGTCAAAGGCACGAATTATTGGTTTTCAACGATTATAAGTCTACACGAAGATGGAAAGAGTATAGTATCTGTTGTAAGAGATATTACACAACGTAAAATAACAGAGGGAAAGCTTAACAAAAGCTAC
>CAYWJO010000004.1:0-145973 GCA_964458565.1 uncultured archaeon
AACGACCCTGGCGTGATGCATATTTCTTTCCATGAAGATCCTGAGTGGATGTATCCTCATGATGGCCATATCCAAGATATTGGTTTGGGTCCTGGGAGGGGATATAACATCAATATGCATTTCCCGATGGATTCTGGTGACCAAGTGTACAAATATGCATTTGATGAGCTTGTACCTCCATTAATTGATTCTTTTGAGCCCGATTTCATAATCTTCCTTCCTGGTCTTGATGCACATTATCTGGACCCAATCGCTCATATCATGTTGACAACTGATATGATCCGATATGTTACAGAGAAAATCCATGATGCTGCGCATCATTTTTGTGATGGTCGACTAGCGGTTCCTTCAGGTGGCGGTTATAATCCCAACTCATTTGGGTGGAGTTCTACAACAGTTATGTCTGTATTGACTGGAGTTCCATATACACCACCTCCTCAGAAACCTCCATTTGAAGACGATGATGAAACATGGTCGATTGTTCAAGATAATGTAGAACTTGTCAAGTCACTTGTATTCCCAGTTTTAGGTATTGATTGAAGAATGAAAAATGGTCCCATAAATCGCGAGACCAGTTTTTCAATTTTCTATTCGGGTTTCTTCGCAGTTCTTCGTCCAAAAATACTGAGGATGACTCCTATCCATCCGAGAGATTGAAATGCAATAGATATGAAATTCAGTAATGGAGCTGCTGAACCTGCAACCCATATTTCTTGAGCAAGCATGATAACGAGTCCTATGAGCGACATTCCCGCACCAAGCCCAATTACGAATCTTCCAGTGCCAAATCTTGCGGTGGTTAATAATACGCCTCCAATAATTACCGCAATACCACCAAGTACTGCTATGGCAGTCAGTACATAGAGCAAGATTTCAATAATCGGATAAAATGGTTGAAGCGCTGGAATTGTATTGATCAAGCTAAGCTTCTCAAAAAATCCTATGCTTCCTGTCCAACCTTGAATTATAATGAGCAAACCACCAATTAGGCAGAATAGAAATGCATGCTTATTTTGCATTAGATACCACCACCATATCATGAAACAAGCATCTAGATTAATCTAGCTACATATAATCTGATTTGATTACCTTCCAAAGATTGCTATTGGTTAGTCTTAATCTGTTCTTCGAAGGATTCTGCTATATAATCCCATGAAGAATTCTCTCTTGGATATCTTCTCTCTGTTGATTGTGAAGAAACTGGTCTTTATCCGATAGAGTCTACGCTTCACATCATCGTACTTGCGAATTCCTTCACTGTTAATAATTTTATCAAGTGTTGCCGCGACAGAATTTGGAAAATCATCGATATATTGTAAGCGTTTTAGTTGGATATGAAAGAGTGTACTCTGAAGAATCTCATCTCTATTGATTACTACGTGTGCCATTGAAATAACCCCGTCAAAGGCATATTTCAACCGTGAATATTAAAGGATTATCATAAATATATCCGAGATTTCATGGTTTTAAGGGGAAAAATCCGAATTCCCTAACTGATGGAATTATAACCAACGTGATTGTACCCTAGTTTGGTGAAAGGGTATTGCGAATTTCATCCATAATCGACATTAGCCTTGTTGATGTACCTGGAATTCCTGTTACTGTCATATTTACAGCGGGATGCAACTATGATTGTCCTTTCTGCCAGAATGCCGAATTGATTCCGAAAGGTTCTGGAGAAGAAATGTCGATTGAAGATATCGTCAATCGTTCTATTGGGCATCTTAGTCGCGGACACTGTATTACCGGGGGCGAACCAACAATCCACAGAGACCTGCCTGAGTTATTGAAAGCGCTCAAGGATAGTGGGAGTGGTCATTTGAATTTGAATACAAATGGCAGTGTGCCTTCGGTACTTGAGAAATGTTTGCCCTTTCTCGACTCCATATGGCTTGATGTCAAGACCGTTCCTTCAAAATACAGAGAAATAGCACGCACTAAGGTTGATCCGTGGACGAATGTTGAGAATAGCCTTCAGATGATTTTGGAATCAGATGTTAATCTTTGGCCGAGAACAACCTATGTTGGTGGATTAATGTGTCCTAGTGATATTGAAGGGATTGTTAATTTATTACAGAAGGTAGGATTCCGAGGACGATATCTCGTCCAGAATTATGTTGATTCGCAGGGAGTCAGAGAGGACGAGCGTCAATCACTCTTCACTTCTGAAAGAAGCGAATTTGATTATCTTCTAGATTTAGATGTACCAGAAATAGAAATAGAATTAGCTTGGCGTTGATTTATCGTCACACAGGAATAACCTTAAAAACATGGTTCGGATTGGTCAGACTTGACCAATTGTTGAAGATTGGATTTCTAGGAGATTTAGACGCATGTTTCCACCTCAATCGATGGGATATGACCGCGCAATAACTGTCTTCAGCCCTGAAGGAAGACTGTACCAAGTTGAATACGCTACAGAAGCTGTAAGACATGGCCCTCTTGCAGTCGGGGTTAAGGGTACAAATGGTGTTGTTCTTGTTGGAGAGAAAAGGACTCCACACTCCCTTGTGGATATATCTACACTGAAGAAGATTCTTCTAATCGACGACCATGTTGGAACTGCCATTGCTGGTCTCCATGCTGATGCACGTAAGCTGATTGACCAATCCCGAGTTCAATCTCAAATCAACCGTTTGAGCTATGACGAGCCCATTTCTATTCAATCACTTGTTGTCAATATCTGTGATACAATGCAAATGCACACACAATATGGTGGAGTACGCCCATTTGGAGTTTCTCTACTGGTTGGTGGTATTGATCATGATGGTCCTCAGCTTTACACAACTGACCCATCTGGTTCATTCTGGGGTTGGAAAGCCACTGCGATTGGAAAGGACGCTGATAGTGTTCGCGATTTCTTCCAAGAAAAGTATGATACCACGTTAGATCTTGATGGAGCATTATCTCTCGCTCTTGAAGGGATATTCAAATCCCGTGGCGCAAAGAGCGATGTCAATCCTGCAGAGAGAGCCAAAGAAATCGAGATTGGTATTATTGATGATAAGGATAAGATATTCAAGATACTATCCACTGATGAAGTTGAAGCTATCCTAACATCGATGAATGCATAGAGTTAGATTATCTCTGACACCTTTCAACAAGTCTATGAATAATCATATCGGCGATATTCATTCCTGTTACTCGTGAGAGCGCACTCCATGAAGGTGAAGCATTTGCTTCAATGACATATGGTCCATTACTTGATTCTAAGATATCTACACCTGTATAATCGAGATTCAAAATTTCTGCCGTCTTTATTGCTATCTCTTCATATTCTTCACTTAGAACAGTAGCTTCAGCCCTCCCTCCGCCATGAACGTTTGTTCTCCACTCCTCTTCACGCTCTTCTGGTAAATAACGATACATCGCACCGATGACTTTGTTACCTATCACAAATGCTCGAATATCTCTGTCTGGTTTATCAATCATTTCTTGAACATACAGAACTTGTCCCAATTGATGGATAAACTTCATCGCACGGTAGGAAAGCTCTGGATGGCCTGCTCTAATCGCACCCATGCCTCTTGCTCCAATGAGCGGCTTGATGACTACATCCTCAACTTCATGAACAAACTCAATTGCAGCCTCAAGATTTTCACCGATGTACGTTCTAGGTACTTGGATTCCTGCTTTATTCAATGCAGTTAATGTTGCGTATTTGTCCTTCGCTCTTCTAAACGAATAAGCGGGATTCATCACATAGATACCTGCATCCTCGAAATGTTCCAAGAGGCTAATACGAAATGTAATCTGATCTCCAGTTCCAAAACCAATTGTTCGAACGATGATACCATCTAAATTTGATATATCCTCTTTGTCCAAGTGAGTAAACTTGTTAGGAATCTCAGCTGCTACATCAGGAAGTCGGAACGGCTTTACTGTGTGTCCATTTGTTTCAGCCGCTTCGATGAGCGTTTTTGTTGCCCAATTATTTACATTCTCATGATAGCTGATTCCAAAATCCATCTTTAGTTCACCGGCCTGTTTTCCACTTCGTGAAATCAAGTTAAGGCTTTGGACTGAATGAAGGATACAGGTTCTACTGCTCTATCTGAGCTCGAGGATGAGTAACCATTGATATTATTTCAAACTATACACGGAACTGATGCAATCATATCTTCATATTTGTAATATTCAAGGATAAAGGAGTTGAATTTGAAGATGGGAATTATTGGTATTCCTTCATATAATTCTACATCTTCTATTACCCACGTAACAAGCATTGGTACAAGTGAATAACTACCAGGTTTCATCTCACCTAATTTCATCGACAACGCATCAATTTCAGAACACAGTCTTTCAGTTCTCTTCAATTGCTTTTCCGCAGCTGTTTTGATAGCTGAAACTTTCCCTGCCCTAACACTCCACATCTTTGCATCAACGACAATGAGTGTATCACCTCTAAGGCCAATTACATCTATCTCCATGCCTTGTCGCAACTTGTTCCCCCTGCGTCTAAAGCTTTCAATACATCGATAATTATGTTCTTCTAGAATTCCTGCAATGAATCCCTCGAAATCTTTCCATGTCAGGTGGTCCACTACTGATTCGATTCCCGATCCAAGTGTAACAGCTTGCATTCCCATCCTGATACGAATTTTCCTATCTACCTTCCATTTGTTATTTTCAGACTCTTCAGCTCCAAAACTTTGAAGCAATCTGATTTGGGTATTCGAGATATTTTCAATTTCAGCTGAATCTCTTGTTCTTTTCAGAATCTCTAAAATATCATTATTCATTGCAAATTATAGTGGAGTGTTCTAGTTTATATCTTCAATTGCATCAAATATGAATGGATTAACATGTCAGAAACTGCAGAAGGGTGGCAGAGAGTTCTATCAGCTTTTGATGATTGGATTTACTATGAGACTTCAGAGTTCGGACCCTGGACGAGTTATTTTTCCCCTAATACACTGATGGGCCTTACATCTGATGAAAGGGTAAATTGGATGAAAAACATGCTTGATACAATTATTCCTGGAAGAGTCCACAAGTGTCAAGAAGCTGGGGTTGCTCTTGAAGACTTCCTACCTTACATGCCTGATCCCACAGCGCGAGATACAGTTCAATCAATGATTGACTTGAATGCGGTCCTGCAGGATTATATGCTGAGTATGAGTGACATCTTTTCTACAATGATAGAAGAGATCAAGTCTAATGATTTAGAAGAGATTGAATCATATCTTTCGTCCCTTGCTGAAACCGAAGAAGAAATTCGTCATCACATGAGCCTTTACAGTCAGGGATTTGGCAAATTGAGGTCTCTCGGTTTAGATATGCCTGATGACTTACTCTAAGAGTGGAATTGACGACGTAACAAAGATTTATTTGATAAACTAATCCCCTCTTTCATTACAGTATCTATAACCTAGAGGTGAAAAACGAAATGGGTGAATCCACAAATCCAGCCCATCGATATCAAGTCGACGCTCACACACGAGGTGACTACGAAATTAAACCCCGAGGTGAGTGTGTTCTCCAGTGGCCATAAGGCCAATTTCACTGAGACTGCGTATACTGAGTATCCTTCTTTTGAATGTCTTGCGGAGTCATTCTTCAGATTAGCAGAATCTAGAATGAGTGACACAATGAAGCTTCTTTTGAAGATGTGTGCGCAACTACTAAGGTTCCATACACTCACTGTCACTGCTTTGGCAGATCAGCTCTCTCAGCGGAGCTCTGTACCTTACTCGACAGTAAAGTGGAATCTACGACTTTTAATGAAGCTGGGTCTGCTAGTTGGTGGTGATGCTGAGAATAGAGGACAAAGAGCGTTCTTGACGCCTGCCGCCTCTATGCTAATTCACTATCTATCTAAAAGTAATGATATGTGAGAGAGGATTACCTCTCTCTCATTTTTTTTCAACTTGAAGGATAAGGGTGCTGCCCTTCTCTCGACCAATACAGCTGTGCTTTACATTTTGGTGTCATGGAACCTTCTTGTCAAATATCTTCCATCCATCTTCTAGTTGAGAGTTGGCATCTTCAATAGTTTCAGCGGCAGACATGATAATTCTCACATTTCTGCTCTCCCCATTTTGAAGATCTCCTAAATTCCATTGAAGCCCAATTGCCACATCTCTGGGTCCTAGTTCAGATGTTCCATTGAGGTCGCGTAGTTCCTCTGTGATATTCAGTTTTGTCGGTGATGCGACTGTCCAACAGTTAGGATTTGGGTATGAGTCTATTGCAACATGTAAAGGAGTATCATCATAAACATACATTATCCCCCTTTCCGAATCGAATTTTCCAAAATCATTTTTGTATGATTTTGGTCCACCAATATCGAAATCCATGAAGCTATAGACTCTCATATCTCTGATATTACCACCACTGATGTTAGTGCTAGAGAACCTCATCAGCATGTAGGGTTTGTTTCGGCTCCATGCGTCTATGTCGAATTTCATCTTGGGTTTTACATCCTCCAGAGGAATATGTTCGAGTGATACGCGAAGTAGGCCATCACTAGCTTCATTCTTCATCATCATGAAAGATTTGCTCTCAGTTGAAGAACTGAAACATGTTGTTTCATCTACTACATATGAGGTCCAGAATCCGCTTTTGTAATCAGCGGGATTCTTTAGCAACAGACGTTCGACACCAGACCTGTCAATCAAACCAAGTCGTCTAACAAAGAATCCTTTGCGACCTTTTCCTCATGACACGCAATCGACATCATAGGAGATGTCCAATCGAGGGTAGTGAGTACCGGTTTCTAAGACTTCAGTCATCTTTTTGTCACAGTCCTGTGCTATAACCATAAGGTTGATGGTTGGATTTAAATCTAGTTTCATATTCCTGTTTTATAAATGAAACAGCTTGACTAGGTCATAAAATTGATAAACTGTCCAATAGAGATTTTCACTGAATTTAAGGTGCGCACTAAATGACTGAACTTACTCCTGAACAACTTCAGAAATGGTATCGTAACCAGATGAAGAAGAAATCAAAAGACTTCATCAAACAAGCAGAGCGGAGCTATAAAATTGTGGAGTCCGCGCTCAAAGATATAGAATCTGTATCTCGAGACCTGAAAGAAGCAGATGAAGACGAAGAAGGTGATACCATGACCATCGCAGCTAGATTCGCGCTTAAAATTAATGATATTGTTGAGAATTTTTACGTTCAATCTGATATTACTTATCAGGGAACAGAAGCTTTGCAAGAAAATATCAATCAGTTCATCTCTGGACTTTGGGGTGCAGGAGCTCGATGGATTCGTCGACTGGATAAGAAACACAAGAACACCATAAAGCAGCTTGATATTTACATGAAGGAGCTGATGCGGGAAGTCAAACGACTGGGTAAGCTTCTATATGAGTTCAGTTGGTTGAAAGACCTTGAGCGTATTGGCACCAGAATCCAGACACTTGAGGAGTTGAGTTTCAGTAAACAAATCTATGAGGAGCAAATTGGAACTGTTAAACTTAAGATTCAACAGGCAGCTGCTGATTTCCAGAAAGCACAGGCTTCTTACCAAGATTTTCGACAATCATCAAATGTTGGAGACCTTCTCACTCTTGATGATGAAGCGGAGCATTTAGGTGCACTACTCAGAATGAAACTGAATCCACTAAAAAAACAGGTGAAGAAATTTCTCCAGAAAGATACGGGAGTTAGAGTTGCTCCCGCAGGTCAAAAGGCGCTGCTTGAATATTGGGAAGATCCCTTCACAATCATTGTAGAGGAACCCGATGGATATCCTGCATTGATTTCGGGATTGGAGGGTCTCAGGGAGGCTATTGATAAAGGGCGTCTGTCGTTAAAAGACCGCCTAGCTCGAAGAGCGATTGAAGAAATCGATGATCTCAAGGGGGGTTCACTACGAGAGATACAAATCAAAGCTAAAGAAATAGAGGAAAAACGACGAACTTACGCAGGTTCTGATGTCTATGCGAAGAATGATGCACTAGCAAAGTCTGTTGAAGAAGCATCAAAGAACCTTGATTATCACAAGAACGATCTTCTCAGAATTCGAGATGACATACAGCGTGAATTGGACCGAGTTGAAGACTATCGAAAGCGAATTGAATCTGAAATATACGAATCCTTTGGAGCTAAAATCAAACTGATACTGGAAATATCCCTCGAACCCTTACTTGCCAAGTGCATAGTCCAATAGATGGTAGTTTCAATGAAAATCTTAGTGACTTCTGAAAAAGACCCTGCGAGTCTAAATATGAAAGAGGTTTTCATTGATGAGTATGGGTTTAAACCAACTGAAGAAACCTTTGAAGATAACGTAGTATACTCTTGGAAACAAGACATCAAACTGATTACTTCTAAACGTGATATGATTCACTGTGACCACTTGGAAGCGACCTACAATCCTGAGTTCTTCATCTTCTGCTCACGACATAGGGCACAATCTGGGAAACCTGCATTTCTTGTTCATAGCACAGGTAATTTTGGTGAGGATTCTTCTTTTGGAGGTAAACCATTCAGCCTATCTGTTTCTGCTCCTTCGATTGTTGCACAGGCATTACTGAGTCTGAAACGAGAAAGAGATAAACGTGGATTAAATGAATTTGATGTCACAATGGAAGTCACACACCATGGTCCAACAGAGATGAATACGCCTCTTGTCTTTATCGAACTAGGAAGTGATGAGTTCTTCTGGGAGCACAAAGATGGTGCTCAAGCAGTAGCTGCATCTATTATTGATTGCATAACCACTTCAAAAAACGAATCATCTTCAATTGGTTTTGGAGGGACTCATTATGCAAGCAAGTTCAACAAATTGATTCTTGAAAGAGGTGCTATTATTGGACATATCGCCCCAAAATATGCTTTAGATAAGATACATCCGAGCGTGGTGAAGCAGATGATACTGCGATCCATGAGTGTAGTTGAAACTGCAATCATCGATTGGAAGGGTACAAATGCATCTCAGAAAGAGCATCTTTTTCCTATTCTTCAAGATCTTGGAATTGAAGTAATGAAAGCTAGAGACTTCTAAATTAACAAAGACACCATAAGCCTAAATACGGAGCATTTTACCCAAGAATTACATTCATGTATTACAGGTAGGGATTCTAATGTCTACCGAAACGCCAGATTTAGGAAAACTCGACAAGAAAATTGACAAACTTGCTGAGGAGCTAGCAGAGGTCAAGAAAGAATTCAAGAGTATATCATCACTTGAAGACCTTCTTAAAGAGCTAGCAAAACAAGTATCACCTGTATCTAAAATAGAGAATATTCTTGATTCACTCAAAGGTCTCAACGATGGGATGACTGGAGTTGCAAATTCAATAAATCTTGATACTATCAGTAAAAAATTGGATAAACTCGATGATGACTTGACTAAATCAAAAGATGCCGAGAACATAATAAAGAAGATTGATGATGTCATCGGTTCTGTTGAAGGTCTAACACCCACAATTGAATCAATTAAGGATACAACAAATACTGCAGATTTGAACACAAAACTGAAATCTATAATTGGATCCATTGAACAGATAGGTAGCGGTGTTGAAATTATAAGAAACTCAGAAAATACTGATATAATTGGGAAAAAAATAGATGATCTTCAGCAATATATAGCAAGTCTGTCGACCATTGAAGAAACAGTTGAAAAATTAAGTTCCAGCTACACTGAAACTCAGGAAATAGTGGGAATTATCGTGCGTCAACTTGATGATATAGAACGGAAGTATAACAAATCGATTGAAGAAATCACAGAAGCAGTAGCACTGATGACTAAAGTAGTTAGTGAAATGAAAACAGCGCCAGTTCGGATTGTTTCTGATGATACTGTAACTGTACCTGCTAAAATTCGAAAAGATCCACCTATAGGTCAACCTTTGCCCGATTCAGTAGATGGTCTTATGGATTACCTGATAGAAATGATTACCCCTCAAACTGAAGCCGTTCAAATGGCTACTGCTCTTGAAAAAGTTAGAGATCGATTGACAACAATGATAAAGGGTCATACTCCTGTATTATTCCAGTTTGGAAAAGTGTCACGAGAACTCAAGTCATATCCCCCAACAGCTACATTGAATGAGAATGATATTGCTCGATTGAGCAAAGAAATCAGGGGTTGGCGTTCAAAGCTAGATGAAATGACGAAGAAGGGATGAAATACATCATTCCAGTGAGATAAGTATAAAATCATTCGAATATCTCATACATTATTGACATCTGTCCTTGTTTAGTTGAACATAGGACTAGTCAATAAAACTCTGAAATGACAGGTCTATACAATTCAATGAGATGATAACACATGGAGTTAAAGAAACATCACCAAGAGCTGACTGCCAGACTATACCTTCTAGATGATGGTCGTGACGATCAATTATCAGAAGAGTTGATTGAACTTCATGAAAAGAAATGTTCGACTTGTCAAGAAGACCGTCTAAGCTGTACAGTTCGACCAGCTTGCAAAGATCGCAATTTCTTGAATATGCTAATTGAAATTGGTGTAGAACCTCAAGATCTTCCTTCATTTTGCTACAGTACTTATCTAGAACAAATTCGAAGATTCATACTTGAGAAAAAAGGTCGTGGAATGGTTGATCGAAGAATACCCATTAAAGACCTCCTTTCGACACTTCGAGTCAGTTCTATACGGCAATTTACGACCAAGTTTAAAGATGAATGGAGTCAATCAGCAGTTGCACGAGACAACAATCTGATGCTTGTAGCAGGAGATGAGTTGAGATTCTTTTTTGATTTCTCACGAGGGATTGTTGTTCTAAACCCAATTCATATGGAAATCAAGGAACTTGAATTGGTGAGACTCTATGTGTTACTATTAAGTGAGCTATATGAGCTGAACGCATCGATAGAAGATATTACTCTGGATTGGTGGGTGATTTCAATTTTCACTGATCATATACCTGAAGCAAAAGCCCGAAAAGCCCTCAAGGATCGACTTGCTAAAGATTTTGAGGGGATATATGTCGAAGAATCAAATGAGGGATTAGAGATTCAAGTGGAAATCATTATCGATGATTCTAGAGGTCCCATTATTTCTGGCAATCTTGAACAGCTATTCAGGCTTGTATCTCGTCTTAGACAGAGTGAATCAACCGAATAAACTCTCTTCGTGTATCGAAGTATATACATTTGAGAGGAGGACTGCAAATTGAGTGAAAGTATAACTGAAGTGATTCCTATACTTAGGGAAAATTTGAAAATAACTGAGAATGAGGCTAAGATACTACTACCACTATATCTGGGTGGGAATATGACCGTTGGCGGTATATCCCTCTATAGTGATGTGGCAATATCCACCGTTGAAAGAGCATTGAAGTCACTAGAGAAAAAGGGGCTCGTGCTCAAGATAGAAGGTGTTATTGATGTCTATCGGTCTCTTGACCCGTCCTTTGGTATTACAGACAATCTAAGCGCGTTGCTTGAGCGATTAGAGGAGATTGGGAAAAAATCCGACTCGAATGTGACTAAAAGAAAAGAAGAGTTAGATACGTCTGTAGGAACCTCATTAAGTGATGTTAAAGCGATTACTGATGCTACGCGAAACACTCTTGATGATTTCGAGTCTAAGATGATGGATGCTGTGCAGTCCCAGATTGAATCCATGGTCAATATATGTACTCAAGTCCTTTCCTCACTTTCGCAGAATTTTGAATCAACGATCTCTCAGGTTGATCTCACTCTTGAAGATGATTTAGGTTCTGGACTACTTGAACTCCAGGTTGAGCTAGATAAAACGCAGAAATCCTTCCAGAGTGAAATTGGTACCATTAAACGTGATTTAGATAAGTGGTTAAAAGATCAAACACTAACTACGAAAGAGCGTATAGAAGGATTCAATCAAATTGAAACCGAATTACTTGACGCCATACTAAATTCAATTTCAGACGCGTTTGCAAAAAGTGAAGAAACAGTAGGATCAATCGCTGAAACCCTGTCTGATTCATTGAGTGAGAAAACACTCGAGATATCCAATGATACTGCTAATTCATTTAGCAATGTAACAGCTGCCTTGACAGAAGCTCTTGAGGATTTTGAAAATCGGATCAGTGCGGCACATACAGATTCTCTTGAATCTTTGAAGGTATTACTTGCTAATAGCAGATCTTTGTCTTCTGATGAAGGAGCATTTGTTCGTGATGTAATCAATCAAGTATCTGAATCAATTTCTGTTACCGTGGAGAATATTGATTCTTGGAAGAGTGAAGTTTCGAATTTTATTGAAAACACATCAAGATCGATATCAACGCAATTAGAACAAATAGCTTCCACTGATTCAGCGTATCTCGAAGCGATAAAGACTAGTGTATCAGGCTATTTGGACAAAGTTACTAGTATGTTGAACGCTGAATATTCAGCTTTACGCAATCTTTCATCATCTATGATTACTGACCTTGAAACCTATTTAAGCTCTACAAGAAATTCAGTAATGAATCAGTTCAGACGACAGATGAAATCCGACCAGACTGAACTCGAAACCTCCGGAGACGCTCTGCAGTCTGAAATTAATAAATGGAGTGTTGGAACCCAAAAGGAATTGCACCGAAGACTATCTGGCCTATCTACTGATTTGGATGTAGTCTTGAACACTGAATCTTCTGAATTTCTCAAACTCGCTGAGAATATGAATAGTCGATTGAAATCCTCATTCAACAGTACCTTATCTTCAGCTACCACTAGAAATGATGCGATAATTTCAGGCATCAAGAAATCTACTAGTGATTTCGAAACTAGTGTTGGTTCCAAGTTAAATGAAATTGTTTTGAGTTTTGGAACTTCAGGAACAAAACATTATGAAGACATTCAAGCGATTTACGAAGCGCTAGAAAACCATCTGGATAAAAGAGTTACAAGTAGTGTGACAACATTATCCACACTTGTAGAGAAGGCTCAGAAGGAAATTGCTCGAAATATTGATGATCAAACAACCCGTATTGATGATCATGCTCAAGGCATTCGAGATGAGTTTCATTATCACATTGAAGATATGACAACACAGTTCATTTCACTAACACAGAATCTCGAAGCCACATTCAATGGACTGCTATCAAGTCAAACGATTGAAGCTCGAGACCTAATTTCATCTATTCACTCAGAATTTAGAAATGCAGTAAAATCTGAGATGTCTATATTGGAAGACGATTCTCTAAAACTTCAACAGGGCTATACCTCTGAGATTGGACTGAAAGTCGAGACTGTTAGTGATTCAATTTCAACTCTTCGTAAATCATTAGAGGAATTTGTTAACAAGAAACGTACGGAGATATCATTGTCAATGGTACAGACACTTGATAAGGTTGAATCTTCAGTCAATAGCACTCAAGACTCTCTTAAAGAAATGGAATCTGGGATAATAAAACAGATTGGAGAAAACATTGTACAGCTATCTAAGGAATTCGAAGGTTCTGTCAATGCTGCTCGTAATCAGATATCGGTAAGTATCGATGGTTTTCTTGAAGAAGCAAATACATCTCTCAATTCAACGGTCAGCTCAGTGAAATCAACAGTAGAGACTTTCATTACAGCGCAAAGTGATTCAAAGGAGCGCTATATGACAAGCACAAGCAAAAAAATAGATGCATTGGCTTCTAAATCACTAAAATCCGTTACTGAAAAGATAGAGTCCTATCAGACAATTTTAGCTAAGGATGAAACATCAAATATGAAATCAAAAACCACAGCTCGTGAAGAGGTTGTGTCTGAAATCGAATCTCACAAATCAGAGGTTGGAATGGCAATCGATGCTGCAGCAATGTCAGTTAATACCGCTGTTGGAAATGTTACATCGTCGTTAGTAGTACTTGGAAACAAACTCAATAGTGACCTAAGTGAAATGCAGAATGTTCTTTCTGAATCTTCTGTAAAAGCCGAAAATCGTGTTTTAAAGAGATGTGAGGTCACATTAGAGAAGATTGAACAAATGGCAACAAATCTGTTTAAGGAATCCGATACTAATCTGAAGGCAAAGACTTCAGAGTTTGAATCCGCAAGTATCACAGTTCTTGAAACTGGGCAATCCCGATTTAATGAACTCAATACAATATTGACTGGTATCACATCAACCACTGTAAACAAAGCTACTAAGGAACTATCACAAGAACTAGCTCAAGTTCTTGATACTTTAACTCAGGACTTGAAAGAACATAGGAACCGATCAAAAGGAATCCATGCGGATTTGGTTTCTTTCATTAATGGAATATCCAAGGAAACAAAATCAAATCGTGATGCTGCAATCGAAAGAGCTCTTCAAAATGTTCTCGAAGCGAATCAACAATCAGCGAGGAAATTCGAATCGATAGGACTATCCCTAAAGACCCAAATCAGTGATGGTTCCTATCGACTTATAGAAAACTTGAGTGGAGATATTAGTGACAGTTCGTCTCAAATTTCAAATATAATGACTCAAGAAACAAAGAATGTTAATGATAGATTATCAACAATAAAACAGAAGCGTAATGAGTCATTGACGAACGTAGGTGCTAATATCGACAAGGCATTACGTCGTTGGTCCAAAGGAACAACCGATATTCTTGATTCCAGTCTTTCTGAACTTAATGCATCAATAGATTCTATCAACAATGCAACGTCCAGCACAGCAAGCATGATCAGTGCTATCAAATCATCTGGAGCAGCATTGATAAACTCCGCAGTTACTAAGTCATGGTACCTAACTGGGGTTCAGGAAACTTTTGCGCATTTAGCTGATTTGGCTTTACGTGCTGAGAAGTCAATTGTAATTTCAACACCTTCACTAGAATTCCTTGATCTTAAGGCTCTGAATAAGGTTAAGAATCCCAGAAGAAGGGTGCTGATACTTCCAATCCTCGACGAAATCCCTGAAGAAATAGAATCTCTGAAAGGTTGGAGAATCTGGCATATTCCTGACCCATTTCTACTAGCAGTTCGAGATGAATCAGAGATTGTTTTAAGCGCAGGTGACGAATCATCTGGAGCATTTGCGATAGCATCAATCGATGAGAGTTACTTGAAACTTTATCATGATTTCTTAGGTCCACTATTAACTCGATTAAGAATTAAATCGACTTAGACTAATCATGTACACTGCTGCATCCTCGTCCTCATAATAGGCCTGTTCGATTGAAATCAACTTCATTCCAAATGACTCGTAAAGGGAACGTGCTGAGCTATTATTGACTCTCACCTCTAGTTCACACTCCTTTAAACCTGCAGCTTTCATTGATGCAAATCCATGCAAAAGCAACTGTCTTCCATAACCTCTCCTGCGATGATTTGCGCTCACAGCTAGGTTCAGGATATGCCCTCGTCCTTGGATGTATTCCTCCTCCCAGATAATATAACCAATTACCTCTTTATCTAGTTCTAATACATCCATGAACAGTTGGCGAGATCTACTAACTGGGACTCTTCCGTTTCTTCGTGTAAGCAAGACAAATAATTCATCATCCCATGGAAGTAGAAATGATTGACATTCGATTTCATACGCTGATTCAAAATCAGAATGATGTGCACTTCTTATTAGAGACCTCTCTGACATCACGAATAATATTCCTCATCACTCTTTGATTCTAAAGGCAGACCACAAATGGAGCAATAGAGTGGAGTTCCATCGAGTTTCGCTCCACAATTTGGACAGAGATATTGTGGCTTGTCAGAAATCCTAGAAGATTGGTTTAAAAGAAAGTTTCTAGAAATATAATAAAAGTAAGCTATTGTAGCGATAGCTGAAAGCACAATAAAGAATGAAGGTATTATTTCAGTACTACCAAAGAAAAAGAATGGAAACACATAGACAAAACCTCCGATATTGTCAATATTGCCTATCAGAATTAGAAACATACCGGTTATGGTTAGAATAAATCCGAGAAGAACTATTCTTGAAGCATTAACCAATCAGATCATACCTCTCGCTCTCAGCTGACCCACAACATTCTCATACTTCTCATTATCATTGATCATCGAATTTACGGCTTCCTCTTGTGAATGAGAATTTGGAATTAAAAGTACTTGCACCTTATTATCAGGGTAGTCCATTTCCAATTTATGACGAATAAGAATACCAATCAATCCCCCCATAGGACAGTGTGGTGCAGTTGGTTTGAACCGCACTCGTATAATATCATCGATAACACGAATGAACTCAGGTTCAACGATTTTCATTCGGGGGTCAGTTATTGATATTGGATGCTCCGGATCCATTACAGGTTTCAGACTATTGAAAATCTCGTCTACAGAAGGCATTGATTATCCCATATTTCGTGAATGAAGTCTTCTTTTATGAATTATGTCCAATCCACAGGGGATAAATTGTTACACAAGAGATATCAACATAGAGAACATGTTTTGAAATAAGTTTCAGATACAATTAAGACAAAATAGATTCTTAGGATGTATTGTCATGACTCGAAACAACGCTGGACATAAACCCCGCTATCTCTTCAAGATTACTGTACTTGGGCCTGATGATAAACTCTTAGAACAAGTACTCACCGTCTTCAATCAGCAAGTCGTTGCAGTTGATGGAATACGAATAGGGGCGGGAGACCTTGAGATGGATGAAACTGACGTTCGAGCGTTGATAATGTCCCCCCAACATTCTGCGATGGACATCCTTCTATCAGTAACCTACAAGGGCGCAAGCGGTGCAATGATCGTTTTGAAAGAACCCGATCCTGAAATAGAAACCATCTATAGGAATGAGATACGTGAAAATATCGGAGCGAATATTCCTACCCGTGTTTTAATAATAGAATCTGAAATTGACGAGTATAAGAAGAAAGAGATTGACCACCTGTTTGAAGATATTATTGAAGCGATTTTAGCTAAACGAGATGATAGATAGACTATCAGATATGTGATACAAAGCCTTTTTTCATCTTTCGTTTGAAATCCTAGTGGGTGTCCTATTGAGTCACGAAAAGAGAGAATCCGATGATTACTGGATGGGTGTACGAGATGCTCTGCGCATGATCGATTCCTTTGTGAAATGGTCTGGTCGAAATCCGCATCGTGCAAAGAGTCTAGAGCAATTCATAACTGATGGCTTGATAGCATCTGCCAAGAGATGCGAGTCCTGTTTAAGCCGTGAATTAGGTGTTACATACTTAGATGAACAGGAAACAGAAATTGATATTGAAGGTACATCTGAAGGTGATGAGGTCCCTATCCAATTTGAAGAACCCTCTGGATCTGACGATTTGGAATTTGATGAAACGCCTCTCAGCGATGCAATGGGTTATTTGCAAGTGGGTGATTCAGATGAAGAATCAACATATATTCCTGAGCCATTCGATTCCTCTGACTCCGAGGATGATTCATCACCTCAAGAATTAGTCTCTGAGTCAACAATAGAAGACGCCATATCAGAGTTTTCAGAAGATGAGATTGAAATAGGCGAAACCTCCGGGATTACTATGGATGAGCTTGATCATTCTCCTGAATCATTCATTGAAGACATCGATCTTGGGGTAGAAATCAGAGATTTCTCAGCAGATTTCCACATTGCAGAATCCGAACCCCTTACAATTGAATCTGAGCGAATCGAAGAAGAAATCCCACAATACCCGCCTCCTTCAGAAGATGACGATTCTTCAGAAGTCCATGTGGAACCACCACCCTCTCAAGCATCTCTAGAGGATGAGGATTCGATTCCTTCAGAACTCACTGATACTCCTCCTGCACCACCTGCAGAATCTGGTTTTACATGGCGTGAGTATGAAGCATCTTTTGAGGCGGATGAATCTGAGGAAGAACCAGAACCTGAGATTAAATCCTCTGAAGAATCGCAACCTCGCTGGAGTCCCTATGATGAGCCTATTACTGATGATATAGACGATGAGTCTGATGATGAGGAATTGGAGTATCTAGATGAAGATAATCCTCCTTCACCCCCTGCCCCTGAAAGTGATGAAAGTGAGGATGAACGTCGTCGTCGCGCCAGACGTCTATTCTTTGGAACTTAGATAACCTACTGTCGGAATGACTTGGCTAAAGAATAAGAAACAAGGCATCAGCTAAACACTCATATATTGCTTGATTAATGACCGCCTTCGAATCAACCAAGAGAGCGTGACACATTTGGATTGGACCTCTCATTACATGGAGCGCATACCTCCTTCAGGAACATTGAAGATTTACGATCTGGCTTGTAAATTGGAATCTCAGGGAAAAAATGTCTATCACTTCGAGGTCGGTCAGCCTGACTTCCCCACACCCCGAAATATAGTAGATGCAGCTATTGATGCCATGCACAATGGGATGACAAGGTACACTTCTTCAAGAGGTATTAATCAACTTCTCGATGCAATTGAAGCCTCATATAAGAAGCGAGGCATTTCAATCGATGGGAGGGAAAATGTCGTTGTCACACCTGGTGCAAAAATGGCTCTCTTCCAAGGATTCTTGGCAGCAATCGATAGTGGCGATGATGTTTTGCTACTTTCTCCATCATGGCCCACATACAAGGTCATGTTGCGAATTCTTGGTGCAAAACCTGTCGATGTACCCACAAGTACTGGATATGAAATTGACGAAGAAGAACTCAAATGTCATATGTCTAGGTCTGTCACTGCCATGATTGTCAATGCACCAAATAATCCAACAGGGGGTGTATTGTCGAAAGATAATATGAAATTGATTCATGATCTTTCAGTAGATAATGATTTTGTTATCTATAGTGATGAAATCTATGAATCCCTTGTGTATGATGAATGTCATCAGACCTCCATGCTTGAATTAGATCCTACCATGGAAAACACATGTGTCATCAGTGGTTTTTCTAAGGCATATTCGATGACTGGATGGCGTTTGGGATATGCAATTGGAAATCCTGAAACAATAAACAATATGATCCGAATTCAACAGAATACCACATCATGTGCAACCTCTTTTGTCCAAGCAGCTGGGGTAGAAGCGCTTGTTGGCGATCAAAGTTTTGTAGAGTCGATGAAATCTGAGTTCCAGATTCGCAGAGATGAAATAGTCCGCTTGTTAAATGAGATTGATGATGTAGAATGCATGAAACCCAAAGGGGCATTTTATGTATTTCCTGATTTTGCTAAAATTGGACTTACCAGTAACACGCTTGCAGAGCTTCTGCTCAAGAAAACTGGTGTTACAACAGCTCCTGGCATTGTTTTTGGGGATGAATATGACACTCATCTAAGATTCTCATATGCAACTTCAGTGGAATTAATCCGCGAAGGGATTGGAAAAATGCGTGAATTCTTGGAAACGCTCTAATTCCTACTCCACCAAATGGTGATTTAATGAGTTCTATATCAAGCCTGCGCTTTGAATGTAAACGGTGTGGTGCTTGTTGTAAGCAGAAAGATATGATAGTGACTGTTACTGCTTCTGATATACTTAAGCTAGTTTTTGGACTGGGTTTGAATGAAGATGATATCTTACGAGCACTTGATTTCTATATTCTGAATGATGACCAACTTATTCCTAATGGGTTAAGAGATATTCCAAAGGTGAAGACAGAACGTGGATTTGCATATGTGGCACTAAAGAAAATGGAAGGATACTCTTGCATTTTTCTTAAGGATGATTTGTGTATGATACACCCCCTTCGTCCAATGGTCTGTTCTTCATTTCCGTTTGTCTTCAGTGAGCATGACGGATCAATCAGTTGGTCACTACATGTTAAACAAGAGATTTGTCCAGGTATAGGTGAGGGTGAGATTATTACTGATGAATTGCTTCTCGAAATGTCGGAGGAACCCATTGATGAACTAGCTACTTTTGCTAAAATTGTAAACATTTGGAATGATTCTTGTGAAGCGCATTCAGCATCCGGATTCATTAGGTTTCTAATTGAAAAATCGTCGAAAGGTACTTAGGATTCCTTCCTCCTCTGAAGCTTACTTGTATAGTGGTGTATTTCTAAATGAAACGAATATTGATTACTGGTGGTGCTGGTTTCATCGGAAGTCATCTCGTTGACCGGTTGATTTCAGGTCATGAGGTGTGTGTACTCGATAATTTATCTGGTGGAACAATGGATAATATTCAACCACACTTGTTCAATTCAAACCTGAATTTTGTTAATGGTTCAATCACATCTGAAAATGACCTAAAGCAGTGTGTTAGTGGAGTTGACACGGTCTTTCATTTTGCAGCACAACCAAATGTTCGACTAAGTGTTGACGAACCAATCTCTGATTTCGAGATCAATGTTCGAGGTAGTCTGAATCTTCTTGAAGAAATGAGACGACAGGATGTTGATCGAATTATCTTTGCTTCCTCAGGGGGTACAATTTATGGTGATGCGGAAATTCTTCCTACACCTGAGACTGCGAGATTGCATCCAATCAGTAATTATGGTGCAGCTAAAGCTGCTATTGAAATGTATTTATCTTCATATGCTGAGTTATATGGCATTAATTCCGTATGCGTTCGTTTAGCCAATATAATCGGTCCTCGCTGTAATCGTGGAGTTATTTTTGATTTCTACATGAAGTTGAAGCGAGATCATACCCGACTAGAGATACTTGGCGATGGCAAACAAGAGAAATCCTATCTATATATTGATGATACGATTGATGCGATTCTGCTATTAGAAGAAAAAATGAAATCGGGCTATCTACCTGTAAATGTTGCATCTAATGACCGATTAACCGTTACAAGGATTGCAGAGGTGGTATGTAATCAGCTACAACTCGACAATGTCAAGTTAGACTATACCGGAACCAAAAGAGGATGGTCTGGTGACGTTATTAAAACTGATTTTGACGTAAATCTTCTGAATAGTTTTGGTTGGAATTTAAAGACAACATTAGAGAATGCTGTTCGATATAATGTCACTTGGTTGGTTAAGCAATTTGGAGAGGTGCGATAATCTCTAGAGTCTACTAAGGATTTGTAGGATGTTACCAAAATTATGCTCCACCGTTCTGCTCTTCTCTGCGTAAGCTGATAAGGATGCGAGCCGACTATCTGTTTTGACTTTATTTAGGAATCTATCCGAGCGAATCTCTCGATGTATTTTCTCATTTATTTTGAGAATTTCACTTGATGTTCCAAGAACATACTGGAGACTTCTAATTAGTAGATTGAAATCATACAAATCTCTCAACTGCAAAGTTTGGCTATAGAATTGAAACTCTAGGCGAGTTAAGACAAGTCTTAGATCAACTAACTCTATCAGCCAATCCTCTACTCCTTCCTTTATGAGCTGCTCCTTGATTGTTGAATAATGAATCTGTTGATCCATCAACTGAACCAGATATTTCCGGAGAAATGAAAAATGGTCTACGCCATCCTCAATATCTTCCTCTGTCCCAATGGCTTCCATTCCATCCATCTGGCTATGTTTAACAGCAATCATCAATGAGAATTTATCAACGTAACGCTTGACCTCATCTGTTTTCTCTTTAACAGACATTGTGTCAGAGTAAGTATCACTAAGTGTCAGGATGAATTTGTAAAGACATTCACTACATATTTCTGCACTCGCAGTCAAGTCTTTAGTCGAGAGAAATTGTAGGGCATCTTCAAGATCTCCACCTGGAACATCTTTACCATGGATTTTGAGTACCCATCCTTGAGATATACAATATACACGATTATCCGGATAGTTCACATATATTGCTGCATAGCAGATGTCATTTTCTGCGGCGAGTTCTTCATCCATTGCTGCCTTGTCTTCATGTAGGCCAAATATCCCCGGATCCACTTCGAGTACTTCAAGCTCAAGGATTGAATCATCATTAACACAGAGTTTTTCATCACCAAACACCTTAAGACATGGACACCCTCTGACAAGACGTATGGTGCCTTGGCGATTTTTTGGTCCATTCTGTGCGTAAACCACCTTGGTGCTCTCCAATCTTCTCCAAATCTGAATGATTCCAAATATTGTTTCACATAAGGTGTTATAGAACTTGCTGTTTCATCCTCTTACCTGACTAAGAAGATGTAGAAGATTAGCAAACCTATGTTCGCCAATTCTTCTATGATTTTCATTTATTGCTATTATATTCTTAATCGGTTGTGGTACCGCTTTTTCCTCTTCAAGAATCTGAAGCACTTCTCTTATGCTATTATTAATTTGCATAACTTGTTCAGATAATTCAATCATGAATTTAAGTAGTCCAATCGCCACAAACTGATCAGTTGATTCTTTTAAGGACATAACTTGTAAAAGGAATACTGATTCTAGTCTACAAAGTTGACTATATTTTTCGAGGAGGTAAACGTAATGACTCTTCCCTTCGATTTCTCTTAGTTCTCCAATATTCTCTGTAAGTTCCGTTCTTTGTCGACTTAGTTGCTCAATTTGCTTGCGAATTAGATCTGAATATATGCTTTCATCAACATATCCGATTGCTTCACTGTCGCCTCCGCCTAGATCAACAGCCATTTTCATATAAATTTCCTTTACATAGCTCTCAATGATCTCTGAGCGTTCAGATTCAGATATTAAATCATCGAAAACATCTCCCAAGGTGACTAGATATTTATAAAGACAAGTTGAGCATACTACTCCATTAGTAGAGTGTTCAGTTGTTGAAACAAAGCTGAGTGCATCCTTGATATCGGATGCCTTCACTTCCCTGTTGTTGATATGTAATTTCATTCCCCTACTGACACAATAGACAAAATTACCAGATTTCTCTAAATAGATAAGGAGGTAACACATATTCTCTTTATCACTCTTGAACTCAAGTAGATCTTCTAGATTCTCAATTTGAGTGAAAAATGAGGGGTCAACTGAGATAGCTCTTATTGGCAGAACATCGTCATCATTGATGCATACTTTCTCTTCACCAAACTCCTTGTAACAAGGGCAACCCTTTACAAGTCGCGTATTGGTGCTTTTTGTTCTACCTAGGATCATTGATTGTAAGTCACCATCCGTTGTCCCAGGTGTCGTTGTTGGTGCACACTCCTTAGTATGGAATGATTTCTCATTCTCTAGGAGAACTCAAGGAATCTTATTATTAAGATTCCTTCGACGAATTGCTGAGGAATCGTACTAGTACCTCATTTATCTCCAGAGTTCTCGTTTCAAGAGATCACGAATGGCAATCCTGATGGCTTCACTTCTATTAGGATACAAACGTGAGTCCACCAATTGCTCAAGTCCCTCGATATACTGCTCTGGGATATGTAATGTTACTAATTTCATGTTTTTTTTCTCCCGGCTAGGGTTTTTCTATTGCCACAGCTCTTTCTTGAGCAGATCACGTATAGCGATTCGTATGGCTTCGCTTCGATTTGGATATAGTTTGGTATCGACCAACTGCTCAAGCCCTTCCAGATAGGCTGTTGGTACATGTAGTGTTACAAGCTTCATAGATGTATCACCTAGAGAGGACAGTAATCTTACCAGAATATGTTTGTAAGTATTACTAGGTCGATATTCAAAATTTGGCCAACAAGATAGAAGTTATAATATACTCCTATTGCGAAACTCACATTTGATTGGTGAACTGTGAGTGTGATTTAGTGACCAGACAAGATGGCATCGAGGTGCTCTTCAATCCCCACTCCATTGCTGTAATTGGGGCATCCTCCACTAAGGGGAAGCTAGGACATTCTGTTGTAAGAAACTTGGTTGATAGTGGTTTTCAAGGTCGAATTTACCCTATTAATCCTAAAGGTGGAGAGATTCTTGGACTTCGAACCTATCGTAATATATCAGAGGTTTCTGGAGATGTTGATGTCGGAGTCATAGTTATTCCATCCAAGTTTGTCCTACCTGCAGTTGAAGAATGCGGTCGTAAGGGTGTTAAAGCTCTTGTGATAATTACTGCCGGCTTTAAAGAGATTGGTCATGAGGGGCAAGAGGCCGAAAGGAAGATTGTTGAAATTGCTGAAAAATACGGTATGGTTGTTCAAGGACCAAATTGTCTTGGAATTATCAACACATCATCTCCTTATAATGCCTCATTCTCTGCAGGCACTCCAACAAAGGGTACAATTGCATTCGCATCCCAATCAGGTGCACTAATGACAGGAATTCTTGACTGGAGTCTAATGGAAAAAATCGGATTTTCTAAATTTGTTAGTCTCGGTAATAAAGCACATCTTGATGAAGCTGATTTCATAGAAGCTTTTGGAAACGATCCCGATTCAAGCTTCATTCTGCTTTATATTGAATCTGTTGTTGATGGTCGTAAGTTTATGAAGGCATGTCGGAAAGTTGCAGAGAAAAAACCAATCTTCATTGTTAAATCAGGAATAAGTACTGCAGGTGCTAGAGCAGCTTCTTCTCACACAGGGTCTCTTGCTGGTTCTGATACAGCTTACAATGTGGCATTTAAACAGAGTGGTGTAAGTAGAGCAAATAATATGGCTGAACTTTTTGATGTAGCAAATGTTTACGACGACATGCATCTTCCTGCTGGAAATCGCATAGCGATAATCACTAATGCAGGTGGACCTGGTATCCTGACAACAGACGCATGTGAAGCAAATGGATTGGAAATTGCAAAATTATCCACAACAACGATTCAATTTCTCAAAGAAAAATTACCCTCTGCAGCCTCACTGTATAATCCGGTTGATGCGTTAGGCACTGCTCAACCCGAGGATTATCAGCTATGCATTGAATCAGTTCTCCGAGATGAAGGTGTTGATTCTGTCATAGTTCTTCTTACTCCTCAAGCCATGACAAAGGAAACTGAAACTGCTCAAGTTATTGTTGACGCTCATCAGAAATATCCCGATAAACCCGTCATTGCTGTATTCATGGGTGGACACTCGATGGTCTATCCTCGAATTATACTAACTGAAGGACAAATCCCAGTTTTCGATTTTCCTGAACGTGCTGTATTTGCACTAGCTGAGCTCTACAAGTACACAGTAATAAGAGATAGTCTGAAAGACGAATCGATTCCTAAATTTGCAGTAAACACAAAACGAGTGAATGAACTCATCTCAAATGTTCGAAAAGATGGACGAAGAGTTCTCCTCGGAAGTGAGGCGCATGAAATCGCTGAAGCTTATGGCATTTCAGTAGCTCGAATTCGTCTTGCAACAAGTAGTGAGGACGCAAAACAGATTGCGGGTGAATTAGGTTATCCTGTGGTATTAAAGATATCAAGTCCTGATATCATTCATAAGAGTGATATCGGAGGAATTCAAGTTGGCTTGAAAACACCAGAAGATGTTGAGGCTGCGTTTGTACAAATACTTGAAAACGCCAAGAAACACAGACCAAAAGCAATCATCTATGGTGTTGATGTTCAGGAAATGGCTGACAAAGGCAAGGAACTCATTATTGGTTGTTCTCGTGATGTTCAGTTTGGTCCGTTGATTATGTTTGGCGCTGGTGGTATTTTTGTAAATTACTTGAAGGATATAGCATTTAGACTTGCTCCAATGAGTCGTAGTGATGCAGCTGAGCTCATAGAGGAAACCAAAATGGGGCTACTTCTCAAAGGTGTTAGAGGAGAGCCTCCAAGTGATATTATTGCGCTACAGGATACTATCTTACGAATAAGTCAATTAGTTACTGATTTTGAAGAGATTGTAGAGCTTGACATAAATCCAGCATTTGCTTATGAGAAGGGAAGGGGCGTTACAGCAGTTGACATCAAAATTACTATTGGAGGTGAGTAAACTTTGTCTAGTAACATTATGATCAGTGGCCAAACATTGACAGGCAAGACAATGATTGCCATCGCTCTTGCTTCAAAACTCAAAGCTCAGGGGATTCGAGTTGGTTACTTCAAACCCGTCGGCAGGAAAAGCTTTGAACTAAGTACTGAAACTGAAGATGTTGATGAAGATGCATATGTTATGAAGCATCTCTTGGGCATGAAAGAGAATGTAGGAACTATCTGCCCTATTGCTAGATCTAAAGCTACCTATGATGAATTGCTCAGGCTGGGTCCGGGCACTCTTATGGCAAAAGTGAAGGAATGCTATGGTGAACTCGTATCTAACTATGATTCTATCATCTTTGAAGGTACCATGGTTCCATGGAATTTGCTTCACGTTGATCTCTCAACTCCACAGATTGCTAAGGAATTGAATGCATCTGTCCTATGCCTGGTCAACTTCACGAGTGTTGAGGCTATTGACGAAGTATATCTGATGCGCGATTTATTCAAACAACATGGAATTGAGAATATTGCATTTATCCTCTCTCAAGTTCCACCAATGCTAAAATCTATTGTAGAGGACCGAGTCACTCCATTCCTAAAAAAGCAGGGTATACGTGTCTGTGGTATTATTGATGCAAGACGCGAATTATACAGTCCAACAGTCGGAGAGATTTTGAAAGCTCTAGAAGGACAAATGGTTTTAGGTGAAGACAAACTGGGCATATTGGTTGACCAGTTCATGGTGGGAAGCATGGCACCTGAGAATGCTCTGAAATATTTTAGACGTGCCGCAGACAAAGCAGTAATCACTAGCGGTGATAGAACTGATATTTGTCTTGCAGCCTTGGAAACCGATACCAATTTACTCATTCTGACCGGTGGGATGGGACCAGATATTAGAACAATTTCTAGAGCGAAGGAATTAGGAGTTCCTATAATGATGACCGCCTATGATACATTCAGTACAGGCCATATTGTTGATAATCTTGTAGGTACAGTAACCTCTGATAATGAAGCAAAGCTTGCCATAATAGACCAAATTGTTAATGAAAGCTTGGATTTTGATTGTTTATTGAACTAATGGGCTCTACAGAAGAAGAAGGTAGGGAGGAGTCCAGAACTCCTCCAAAATGAACAGAGCGCACTATTTGCCGGGAGTGTTTGTATCGCTCCAAAACGTTGAGAAACAATCCTCCATAAGGTATCTTGTATGTTGCAGCCAATACTAGGTCAATATTTGAACAGGTATGAGCTTGGTGGGTACTGTGTTTCCTGAGAATAAGGAGAAAGGTGCTAAAGTGCAAAAGATTGTTGGTGATGCAATAGGCCCTACTGGATTTGGAGAAAAGAACTCCAACTATTTGCCAAATAGGATTTTGAGAAGGAGCGCGTCCGCTCCCACTCAAGAAAAAGTAGAGCCCACCATGAACCGGGAGAGTTTTGTGAGCCCTACCCCGAGAATTTGGTAACTGGGATAAGTCAGCTTGTATATCCATTCCAATACTAGGTTAGTATTCAGGATATGTCCCAGACATGACATAGTGGTATATCTTCGACATGTCACGAACAACACTTCATCATTCGTCTATGTGGACCACACATATGATATTTCAGTAGTGAAAGCGAATACATTTATGGCGCCTGCTACAATCGAACTTCGCATTTATCATAAACTATGAGGTGAATCAATGGCAACAGATGCTGAAAATAAGTCGGAATCAACTGGTGAAGCCAAGGGTGATGCTAAGACTGCAGAAGAACTGCAGTCTTTAAAGCTCATCCGTGATAGGCGTTCAATACGTGAATTCACTGGCGAGAAGATACCGGATGAACATATCGAACTCATTCTTGAGGCGGCTCGACATGCACCGAGCCCTGAGAATATGCAGATGGTTCGATATATCGTGATACGTGAGGATCAAGAAACCAAAGAATTCTTGGCAGACATCGCTGAGGAGATGGCTGTATCTGCGTTTGGTGGGTCGCCCTTTGAACTAGCTAGTGGTCGTAACTTCTACATCTCAGATCCATACAGAGCTGCAGTTTACGCCAGACTTAGGGACGGCAAGCTCTTCCGTTACCCTGAAAGGAGTGATACAACGATCATTGTTTGCGCAAGTGAAGCATGGCACGATGCTAACTACCTATACCCCAATGAACTCTTTGGATCTGTTGTAGCTGGGATGGCCGTTACGAATATGTGGCTAACTGCAACAGAACTAGGTTATGGTTGTGGTTATGATGCATTAATATGTGCAGATCCACGTCATGCAGAACTAGTGCGAGATAGACTTGGCATTCCACCAATATGGACCCCGCTATGTGCTTTTTGCATTGGGAAACCAATATCAGGACGTGCACTTGGACCTAGTAGGATGCCGCTTGAGGGTTCAATGTATCATGAACGCTGGGGATTACCATACAAACGAATTGCATTTCGGAAGGAGAAGTGATCGATGTGGAAGTTACTTTTGATGAATTAATAATGGAAAAGCTAAGGGAGATTGCTGATGAAAGCGGCATGAGAATCGAAGGAGTTATTGAAGTAGTAATGCACGAGTTCTGCAATGATGTAGGAGGCAGAATCTACACAGGGAGATGGTCTAAGGGCGAGAAAGACGGGGTCAAGGGATTCCGTTATGTAGTCCAATGGCCATACAGACCGGGCTTTTTGGAAGCGACCGGCGACTTGGTGAAAAAATGGAGGAGTGAATAATGGCGAAGTTCAGAAAGCATCCTACTGGTGAATGGCCATTCTACCCACGACTAAAGGATGGTGATATAGACGCAGAGTATTGGACGTCAAAGAAAATGTACCACCAGTCATTCATTAACGACCGGAGCGGACGTGTCGTTGTCTTGATGGATGGTGAGAGGTATGACTCCTTTTTAGATGCAGTTAAAAAGAGAAAAGGTAACATCTGGGCTAGTTCTGTAGATAAAGCAGTTCACGAAGCCATAGATGAATGGATGGCCAAGGAGGATTGATAGGATGTCATCAGAACAATTACAGGAATTCTTCAAGTTCCTCATTGCGAAAGTACATGAGAAAGATGACATCAAGAAGATGTTAGCTGATTGGGTTGGTCCATATGACGGTAAGATTCTCCAAGTGCACACAGAAGCAGGGGCTCAATACATGGTCATCACAAAGGAAGATATGACCATTCATGAGGGAACCTACCCCAGTCCTGATGTGACATACAAGGCCAATTCCGCAATACTTCTAGGTATCTTCACTGGTGAGGTGCCCTTTAAGCAGACAATGAAGGATGGAAGCTTAGACGTCATCGGTAACGCTCACGAGAGCGATTTTCTGGCAAACCTAATACTAGCAGCTATGATGGGTGCACTCTAGGAGGATTGCCAATGGATGTCAAGAAGATAGCCGTAATTGGCTGTGGGCTTATGGGTTCTGGAATTGCCTATGTATCAGGATGGAATGGTTTTGATGTCGTTATGGTCGACATCAAACAGGAGTTCGTAGACAAGGGTCTTGAACGAATCCGAAATGATGTTATGACTGGTATCGATAAAGGTAAGATGTCTATCACAGAAGCTGAAGGTCTTATGAGCAGAGTCCGTGGTACAGTAGACCTTGAGGAAGCTGTAAAGGATGCTGATCTCGTTATTGAGGCAATCTTCGAAAATATGGATGTCAAAAAGGAAATTTTTACCAAAGTCGACAAAGCAGCTCCTGCTCATACAATTCTTGCGACAAATACTTCATCTCTTAGTATAGATGAGCTTTCATTAGCTACTCAGCGACCTGAAAAGTTCATAGGAATGCATTACTTCTCCCCAGTTCCTGCAATGAAGTTACTGGAGCTTGTGATCGGAGAGAAAACAAGTGATGAAACACTAGCAACAGCAATTGCTGTCGGTGTGAAGCAAGGCAAGAACACAGTCAAAGCTAAAAACAGTCCTGGTTTCATTGTTAATCGTCTTTTGATGCCAGTCATGCATGAGGCACTTACTCTCTTTGAGAATGGTGTTGCAACAAAAGAAGAGATTGACACAGCGATGGTTAGTATTGGGAAGGCTGCTGCTGGACCTTTTACTCTGGGAGATTTCGTTGGATTGGATATAGCGTACAATGCAATGAGCACTCTCTATCGGGAAATTGGTGACTGTTTCAAACCACCCGAGATTCTAAAGAATCTAGTTGAAGCTGGCCATATCGGGATGAAATCGAAAAAGGGTTTCTACGATTATGGTGCGAGTGGTCCGGAACCTGAACCAGCAAAGGGTGCAGATCCTAATCAGTTGGTTGAACGAATCAACATAATGGGAGTGCGTGAAGCATGTATCCTTGTTGATGACGATATTGCATCCAAAGAAGATATTGACATGGCGATGAAACTTGGAGCTAGTTGGCCTATGGGTCCATTCGAGATGCTTGAAACCGTTGGTAAGGATAAAGTGCGTTCTGTCCTTGAGAAACTTGAAAACGAGCTTGGCGAATGCTATAGCGTACCGAAGATGCTTAAGTAATTCAATAATGGGCAGGGACTTCCCTGCCTACTACTCCTTTTTCTTATTCCAATTGCACTCATCCGCATCAGTCATGATATGAATCCTTTATAAGTCGGGCATATCTAATTTTCATTACTAGTCTCTAGAGGTTAAGAAAAATGCCAGAATTCGAGACAATGCTATATTCAAAAGAGGGTTCCTTCCTCTCCCCGGTTAAGAACACAGCAGTAATCAAGTTCAACCGACTTGATGCTCTCAACGCTATTAACGACCAGTTCATTCAGGACTTAAATGATGCTTTGGACGAGGCTGAGAAAGATCCCGATGTTCGCTCAGTTGTCATTGCTTCTGCACATGATAAAGTCTATTGTACAGGAGCAGACCTAAAGATGGCTCAGGGTCTTTTTAGTGAGATTGACAAGGTCGGAGATCTTGTTTCACAGGGGCAAGCCGTATTAGACAAGCTAGCAAAAATGTCAAAACCAACCATAGCCGCAGTTAACGGTTTATGTTTAGGCGGTGGTCTTGAGATTGCGCTCGCATGTGATATTCGGATATGTGAAACAGAGGCCAAAATGGGTACTCCCGAAGTCAGTCTTGGATTGATTCCTGCATGGGGTGGTTGTGTACGATTACCACGTATTATTGGACTTGGAAAAGCCATGGAACTTATCCTCACTGGAGGTCAAGTGACTGCTCAAGAAGCTCTAGAAGTTGGCCTTGTAAGTAAGGTTGTGTCAAAAGACGAACTTCTTAGTCAGGCAATGTGGTATGGAGCCAAAATTGGTGGAAATGCACCAATTGCATTAAAGCTTGCTAAGAAGGCTACTCACATGGCTTTCGAAGAGGGATATGAAGACAACCTCAAATATCAAGTTGAGGCCGCAATCGAGTGTTTCAAGACCAAGGACTTAGCTGAGGGAATATCAGCAATTCTTGAGAAACGACGCGGTAAGTTCACTGGAGAATAATTTATAGTCAGAGGGGGTTCTCCCTCTCTTTTCTCTTTTTTAAGACCAAAATATGGAAGAGATGCGGAGATTTCACTCCGCAACTTCAGAATCTTCTTTTGTGAGTTGGTCTCCAATGACTCTAAATATAGGTCTCAGTCTCATGGAATCTACACCAGCGGCAAGAACGAGTTTAGTTTCATCCATTCCCTCACACTCGTATTCCAGACATGCCATGAACACAGCACCTGCGGCAAATCCTACTGGGTCGTAGGAGTCATGTTTTACTGTATCTGTCTTTATCTCCTCAAGAATCTCCATTGCTCTTGTTTCAACATTGGTGGGATTTCCGAGTTCAGCAACAATATTGGGAACAAACTCACGTGCATGCTCAATTGACTTGATAGTGTCATGATTTGATGGAACTGCTCCACGAATAAGTTTCCAGACCTGTCTCATTACAAACCAAGCAATGGGAGTTCCGATTGCTAGGTAAGTCCCTAATAGTGGAGTTGTGTAATGTATATTGAATTCTGTATACCAGAAACTAAAGCCTGCAAGAAATGCTTGGGGTAGCATGACAATATTGAACATACCATCTTCTGCCCAACTTCGAGGTGTTCCAGAATGCGTGATAAGAAATGCTAATGGCATCCAGTAGAACGCAAATGCACTCAGGCCCACATAAAAGTAGAAATCTTGAACAACTGGTAGGACAATGGATTCACCTGCTGAAACCCCCGTCATTGAGAGTGCTGACCAAAATGTATAGGTCAAGATTGGGTTGTTTTGTGGGGCTCCAGTAAGGGGAATGTTTGTGACGAACCAAGGTAGGAATCCTGTGATTCCAAATACGATGACCGCGAATATTCTAAGATCTTTGATATTCCTTGTCATGTATTCAGGTATGAATAGTAGAATAAGTCTAGTCATTACGATGATGAGTAGTACTGCACCTATTCCTATAATAACCAGCTCACTTGCTGTGAATCCAGTTCCCAGGATTACCATATACGTTGTAGTGACGCTAACCTCGATATTGTGATTTCCATCAATGACAATCATAGCTGCAGTATTTGGAATAGTACCATCAATTCTTCTTGACCCTCTCCAGATATCTGGCACTCCCGCTTCAATGTAAATTGTAGTATTTATTGGAGGAAGATATAGTATTTCTGGCACACCACCAAGCACTACATCAAGTGAATAGAGGTCTGATAAATTGCCAATATCAATTGAATATATTGGCATTACAGGGTCACAAGTGAATGATATTTCAATAACGGGGAGTCTGAATTGCCATATCACCGCTTCATTTACATTAAGGGTCAAATTGGCAGTTAATCGGATTTCACTTAGGCCAAGGTGAGGTCCCCAGTACACCGTACCATTATATTGTCCTGGATTAACATAGATAGTATCCATTGATCTTATTGGTGTGAGAACTGGAGCGGAATGGTTACTTCCAGTCTTTCCAAGATGCATAAGCGGTTGAACTCTTAAGTCGTTCATGTACTCATTTTCATAAAGACTATCTCCGTCAGACGATTGGATATCGATTGTTACGGGACACAATGGTTGTTGGGATGTAGCATAGACAACAATTCTCTCAACAATAACTGATACTGCATCAACATTTGTAGACAATGTTATTGTCCCTACCTGTAACCATCCAGTTGTTTGACTACGAACCAAATCTAGAGGGGCCATTAATGAATAAGTTGAAAATTCTCCCGCAACAGCCTCGACCCTTGAGCTGTTTGCTGAATTACGTACTCTGACATTGAAAGTAACATTCGTTGCTCCACTAGTCATCCCCAATGTCACATTTACTCTCAGGGTATCGTAATCATAAATCGGAACAAAGAACGAGTAAGCTCCCAAACGCTGAGGAGATACATTGAGCACCATAGCTTCATTAGAACTTGAATACGCCAACTTATCGATTTTTTGCATGGCCGTTGTGTCGGTCACCAATGAACCCAGGTTTGCTTCTGTTACTGTTGTGTCTTCATATGCTGGCAGTGAAGTCGAAAATACAATCAGACTAACAACAAGCACCAGTGCCATGACATCCAATATTCTTCCTACACTGAGGAAATCTCTTATGCTTCTTCTCTGACGCATCATCCCTGTGACCATCCTATTCGGGAAACCGCCTTGATTTAAGAGTTGTCCACCGACTTTTTCATATTTAATCGTTATATCTAATGTTTCCTATTCATGCTTGTTTGTATTTTTTCGCCCTTTTCTCAAGGTGTTAAAGTACCTTCTTAGCTATTTGTTTTAGCAAAATCACTTCGTACAGTTCCTAAGACAGTGATTGTCCAATAATCTGGTATGATCTACAATATTTGCTGAATCGTCAACCTTAAGACCCTGTGAATGAGACACCCCGTCTAGATTCAATATCAATGGATGCTGCTCAAGATCGCAATCATGACAGTTTCCGAATGGAGGATTAAACAAAATGGTAAGAAAAGTTGCTGTAGTAGCCGGTGGTCACAGTAAGTTTGGTAAACGATACGATGCTACTATGAGAGAACTTTCTGCAGAGGCTTACAAGCCAATCTATGATGAAGGAATCACTCAAGACAGGATTGATGCAACTGTCCTTTCCTATGCTGCTTCACAGTTTACCGGTCAAGGTGCTGGTTCTGCATTGATTGCAGATTATATCGGTCTTCCCGATAAACCACACCTACGAGTAGAGTCTGCTTGCACTACCGGTACTGCCTCATTGAGAGCCGCATGGGGGATGGTAGCTGCTGGGCTTTATGACGTGATGCTTGTATTGGGTGTTGAACAGATGAATCGAGTATCTTCCGCAACCGCGACAGAATATATGTCTCGGGCTGGAGATATGCGTTGGGAATATCCATATGGAATTTCATTTCCCGCCTTCTATGCATTGATGGCTTCAAGGTATATGTACGAATATAACATGCCTCATGATATCTTAGCTAAGATTGCAGTAAAATCTCATCACTATGGTGCTCAAAATCCGAAAGCGCATCTTCCAAGAGAGGTCTCTTTCGAGGAAGCAAACAACGCAGTTCCAATCGCTCGACCCTTGAATTTATACGATTGTAGTCTTATCACAGATGGTGCTGCTGCAGTTGTCATTGCGGCTGAGGAACGAGTTAGCGAATTCACTGATCGACCTATGTGGATTAGAGGCATAGGTGCTGGAGCCTCTGAAATGAAGATTCAGGATCGTACGACTCTGACTTCGATTTCAGGTGCAAAATCCGCCGCAAAAGCTGCTTACAAGATGGCTGGTTTAGGTCCTGAAGATATGAATATGGCCGAAGTCCACGATTGCTTTACAATTGCTGAATTGATCGCATATGAGGACCTCGGATTCGCTGAACCAGGAAAAGGTCGTGAAATTGTAGAAAACAAGGAGAACTATCACACAGGGCGCATACCAGTCAATTGCGATGGTGGGTTGAAGAGCAAGGGGCATCCACTAGGAGCAACTGGTGTATCAATGACTTATGAAATTATGAAACAGATGAGGGGCGAAGCTGAGAACGCATCACGACAGATTAAAGATGTCCAATATGGTCTTGCTCACAATGTCGGTCAATCCGGTCAATTTGTGAACATCTTTATCTTTGAAAGGGGATGGTAATCATGGCAGAACAAAAAGAACTCTATCTAGGATACACAACTGATAAAGCAATTACTCCATGGTTTCAGAAATTCTTAGAAGCTCTGGATCAAGAGAAATTACTGAAGTCTGTCTGTACTAAATGCAACGCTGAGGCTCTCCCCCCCAGACAGTACTGTCAAAAATGCTTGTCAGAGACTGAATTTGCTGAATTCACAGAACGTGAAGCAATTATGCATTCGTACGTAGTGGTTGATTTTGCTCCGGAAACGCTCTCTTCAAAAGCACCGTATGTTGTAGCAATTGGGGAATTTCCGTCTGGTAAACGAATCACTGCGCACATTACGAATCTTATGAGCCAACCCGAGGTTGGAATGAGCCTCAAGTTAGCCTTTGACAAGATTGATGATAAACACATCACATACAAATGGTTAGTATGAGGGGTTTCATCCCCTCCATTTTCTTCTTTTATACCATGTAGTATGAAATATGGCTTTCTTTTTTAGGAAATAAAGTTTCAAAAAGCGTTCTTAGTGAAAGACGCACAAGAAAATCAATTTGATACTCATTAATCTCTTCTCTACTGTATTGACCAAGAACCATTCTAACAAAGTCTTCTTTTGAAGATCTGATATCACTGTATTCTTGACCATCTTGGAAACCGATATTCTTGATTGACCTGATTTTCCCACTTACAAATTCGATGGAGATGCACTCTCTATAAGTATTGATATTGATTATCCGATTCAATCTGGAATACATTGTATTCTTGATACGCTTCTCAAGTACCAGACGTATTTGCTTGAGAAATCTAGTTAAGTCTGGAATTTTAATTTGATATTTCCACCAAGGCTGAAACACTCCTTGCAGGTCACGAGCCAATTTGAGGAGATTATTGTGCTTCGGACCAATAATCCGTACCTGATTGACTCCAAGATTGGTTGCCTTCTCTTTCAGGTGATAGAGTGTTGTCATAACTGCGTCAAAAACAGAGATGCTGTTTTCAGATACTACCAGTGTAGACCTCTGTGGGTCTTTCTTTGGGTTTCCTTCAATCCATGTTCTAAAATAACCTTCAATATTTCCATCCCTCTCAACAATACAGGTTTGAAATTCTCTATCATACTCCTTTCTGAATTTCTCCTGTAATTCCCAAATTGATTCTGTCCGTTTGGTAGATAGAAGCAGATCGCGATGTTCAAGGTTGTAAAGCTCCATCAATTCATCAATATCATTTGATTTCGCTTCTCGGATTTCTCTTAAATTAACTCCTTCAGGTTTTGAAGGAATCTGTCCTAATCTTAGAAAAACACATGGCTCCATTGGAATTACAAAGTCATAACCAAATTGACGGTAGAAATATGGTATACCCTGTATTGTGGATATGTGATATTTTCCTCTATCCAGCATCTCTTCAAAATACGAATTGAGAATACGCACTAATCCTTTTTGACGGTATTCTTCAAGGGTTCCTACCCATCCCATTTCCAAGTTTTTGATTGGGATGTGTTCATACATCCATATACTTGGAATCGCATTTATTGAAGAAACGATTTTCCCACTGTCTAAATCTCTAATGAAGAGATTGTGGTTTCTTTCAAATCCTGGTAGGTTCTCAATCATCCGTCTTAATTCTTCAGGATCATCATCTTGATGTACAGTTTTATTGAATCTCAGAAGGTCTTCCAAGTCCTCATCTGTTTCAACTGTCCCAAATTCAAATCCTTTTGGCATCTCTAGCATCATCAATGCTCCAACTCAAAGCCTTTCCTCATCCTTATGAAGAAATTCATTAAAAAATTCATCATGAACTTTATGTTAGTGATGCTGATTCTAGAACACCCGCCCACAATTTGTATAATGCAACCTGTTTCAGAGTTTCATTGTACACTTGAGCTGCTCTCCTATGGTCTGATTCATCCAGTTCTTTCAGAGCTCTATCAATTAGCTCTTCGACATCTCTGATGCGACGTTTACCCTCATTTTCTTTATATCCAATAAAGGTGATATCTCGCTCCGATTCCCATGCCTTCAGGAATAGCTCCTGTTCTTCCGTTAAAATACTTGATTCAAATGATGATACAAGTGACCTCTTCATTGAATGGAGCGATTTCCTCCAAACATCCACGTTCATAGGTTCGTTTTACAACAATACCTCTTTTAATTTCTTACGCTTCTTTGAATATTCTATGATTATATGATATTTTTAGAGCAAGCCGAACGATTCTTTAAGTCCTTGATTTTGATGAATCTCAGATTCCGGAGTTGGATAAAATGTCACAAGATGATGTTCTATACGAAATTACTGATAGTGTTGCTACAATCGCAATAAATCGACCTGACAAACTTAATGCACTCAACGTTACTGTAGTGAATGCTCTTCAGGGCTTCATGAAACGAGCTGAGCATGATAACACAGTCCGCGTAGTGATACTTACAGGAACCGGTGAAAAGGCGTTTGCAGCTGGAGCAGATATCACTGAATTTCAAAACAAGGATTCAAAGGGTGTTCGGCCTCTCTCTGAGAATGGTCAAGAATTCTGCAAGTTTATGGAATCAATGAGTAAACCAGTCATTGCAGCTATCAATGGATTTGCACTTGGTGGTGGCTGCGAAATCGCGATGGCTTGTGATATCCGCTATGCATCTTCAAATGCAAAGTTTGGACAACCTGAAATCAATCTTGGTATAATTCCTGGTTTTGGAGGGACTGTCCGACTTCCTAGGTTGGTCGGACTTGGGAAAGCTAAGGAGCTTATTTATTCCGGGAATATGATAGATGCTGAAGAGGCTCTTAAACTTGGATTAGTTGACCATGTGTTTGAGAGTGTTGAAGCTTTGAGGGACGGTGTTTTGAAGTTTGCATCAAAGCTAGCTACAAAGCCAGGGATTGCAATCAAATTAGCAAAGAAATCGTTGAATGCTTCGTGGTCTTTGCCGCTTAAGGAAAATCTTGAATTAGAAGTTGATGTTTTCTGTGAAACATTTGATACTGAAGATAAAGACATAGGTGTTGAAGCCTTCCTGAGTAAGAGCAAACCTGAATTCAAGCACAGATAGTAATAGGAATGGCGGGTAATCCTGCTATTCTGTTACTTTATATTTTCCATGTTCTTCATTTACAACACCATTCTGTTGTAATTGTTCAAGATGTTTCTCTAGCATGAACTCCTCAAAAATGAGATATACATTGAATGGGATCTTTGGGTATATTGTTGGTAATTGTGCTAATTTCTTTACTGTATCATAACCATCCTTAATATTCTGAAGAATCCGATTTTCTCTCTCATCGAACACATTGAGATAGGTTTGAAGCCTATTTTGGATGTTCTCCTTCACCGGATTAAGTAGATGACTACTTATGATGCAATCCGGATTCAACTCCATCGCAACTTCTATTGATCTCTTGAAATACCAGATGTCGCTCACTGCATTTCCATACCACGGACCGAAACGTGTTAGGTCTATGTCAACAAGAAAGAGTGTATCCATTCCATTGATTCCGAATCCAGTATGGTCGATTGTATGTCCAGGAAGATGAATTGGGATTAGCTCGATATCACCACACTCAATGGGTATCCCGTCTTTGAAATTCGAATCTACATGATAATCTGCAACAATATGCTTCACCCAGTTTTCAAGAAGTGCTTTCCAATCCGAATAGTATTCAGAGCTAGCTACCCCATAATATTCAACCATTCCATCGAACGAACGAATTCCCTTTTCTGAAAGATGATTACACATAATCTCGCATTGAGAAATCTTTCTGATTTCTTCAGCATGGCCTTTATGGTCTATGTGAAAATGGGAAAGGATTGTTCTATCTATATCTGTTAACGTGTAACCAAGATCTCGTAGAGTCGTCTTGATGTTTGCAAGACTGGATCCGGCATCAACGAGAGTTAGAATTTCATCATCAATAAGAAGTGAATTGGCCTCAGGAAATCGCGATTTGTTTTCACCGCGTATTAGATGTACATTCGGTTCAACTTCAATATGCGCTTCGTAGTCTGACATCGACTTGTCTTTTACATTATATCAGATAACTTTCTCTGTGCGTACAATTCATTAAGTGCGTTGTACAATCATCTTACATTCAAGAGAACCAGCTGGTTAGAATCATGAGTCAACGTGTCTTTGCTGTTTTCGATATAGGTACAACTGGTACAAGGTCTGCACTAGTGGATGAAGAAGGACGAGTTCTGTCAATCGAATACGAGGAATATCCTCAGAAACCTCGAGAACTTGAAACTCACGAGCAACTTGCTGAAACCTATTGGAGAACTTCTGTGAACACAATGCAACGTGCAATTTCTGATTTCTCTCCTGGGGCTTCAGGGATTGTCGGAGTAGTCGTTTCAACAACTCGTGATTGTATAACTCCTGTTGATAAAGTCGGAACCCCCTTAGCACCAACTGTGACGTGGGTTGACAACAGATCATCCCCTCGAGCGAAAGCGATGGCGGAGGATATAGGTCCTCGGAAGAGCGTCAACAAGCTGATGTGGTTTCAAGACAATCGCGCAAAATTGTTCAATACTGCATCTAAATTCATACATCTTGATGCTTTCATTAATAATCGTCTTTGTGGAGCCATGGTGAGTGAACCTACAAATGCTCGCTTTGGACCAATTGACCATGAAACATTGAAATGGTCTGAAGAACTTTGCAAGCAAACAGGAATCCCCATAGACAAACTAGCTGATATTGTTGAACCTGGTAAACTTATTGGAGAGATATCCAGCGATGCTGCAAAAGCAACTGGGCTTCAAAAAGGAACTGCTGTTATAATGGGTGCGGGTGACCAACAATGTGCAGCGTTAGGAACAGGTACAATCCGTTCTGGTGTTGTCAAAGCTACAACTGGTACAGGCACTTTTGTTATCACTCACACAGATGAATACATCGAAGAACCCTATGTCATGTTCTCAAATCCTGCGGCAATTCCGGGAAAATGGATTCTTGAAGGAGTCATTCCTGGTACTGGTCTAGCTTACAAATGGTATCGCGACAATTATTTTGAAGCAGAAAAGGGGAGGGACAAGAATGTGTATGAAATAATGGAATCTGCTGCATCATCAGTTCCTACAGGAAGTGATGGTCTCGTTGTATTTCCTTTTATGGCATATAACAAAGGTATATTCTACAACCTCGGATTCAGTCATTCTCGAGCTCATATTGCACGAGCGATTATGGAATCTAACGGATATGGCATTAACATGTACCTGCAGATGCAAGAAGGGATGTTAGACATTGAATTTGAAGAGTTACGAATTGATGGTGGTGGAGCAAACTCTCCTCTCTGGAGGCAAATCATGGCTGATTGCACTGGCAAGACTGTAGTTCTACCTAAATGTCGTGATTCTACTGTCATAGGTGCGGCTATCCTTGGTACTGTAGGAACTGGAGTTTATGGAACCTATCAAGAAGCTGTCGAGAATATGTTCTCTGTTGAGGAAAGAAGAGACCCAATACCTGAGAATGTACGTGTATATGAGCGGCAATACAGTGTATTTAACAAGATGATGATTTCTGAGATGGCAGAGCTACTCGAACTGACGTCATAGATACATATGCTCTTCCGAAATCCTTCTATTGCTGAATAGATTTCGTCAAACCAACCAATTATTAGATCATAATCATCAAGGAGAATTTCCAATCTTGACAAATGATGAATTCGACGTTGTAGTGATTGGTGGTGGCAGTACAGGTACCGCCGTAGCTCGTGACTGTGCAATGCGAGGTCTAAAAACACTACTTCTCGAGCGAGATGATATTGCTTCTGCCACAGTTGGAACATGTGCAGGTATGATAAGTTCAGGATTCAAGTATTACAACGAACCCGAGATACTGGATTTGTGTTCTCAGGAAGTTGTGTACCTCCGACATATTGCTAAACACATAGTGATGAAAACTCCCAACTTGTTTCCTATATTTGATTTAGGTGAATTTTCTTCCACCGGAAGCGGAAAAGGTGTTGAAGAATACGCCAAGAGGGTGGAAACTAGAGGTGTGCCTCCGTTTCTTTTCTTAACGCCTGAAGATTCACTTGAATTAGAACCTGCAATAAATGGTGATATTATTGGCTCTGGTTATATTGAAGAGTTTTTCATAGACCCATTCAGTCTCTGTATACTTCAAGCAAAGGATGCAATGAGCTATAATGCGGAAATTCGAACATATTCCGAAGTCGTCGATATAGAAACAAGCAATGGGGAAATTATGAAAGTGGTTTACTATGATAGACGTTCAGAAGAAATTAAGTACGCAAGAGCCAAAACAGTGGTTAATGCAGCAGGACCTTGGGCAGATAAAATTGCTGGACTTACTGGGATTAAGCTAGAACTTCGCCACAACAAAGGCGCTCACATCATTCTTGATAGAAGAGTTGTTAATGTTGGGATAGTAACTAGAGCTGTTGACCGAAGATGGGTTTATATGTATCCCCATGAAAATACGACTCTCATCGGAACAACTGCTCTGGATACTTGGGAGGACCCAGATACCCTGGTGGCGACACACGATGAAATCGAATACTTGCTTAAGAGTTTTGAATGGGTAATACCTTCTGTAAGAGATGCTCGGATTATTCGGACGATGGCTGGTGTGAGACCGATGGTCCCAATCTGGAAGGTGCCTGAGGGTGAAGTTACAAGGGGTTATGAAATAATCGATCATGAATCTGAAGGGGTTTCAGGTTTCTTTAGCTTTGTAGGTGGTAAACTGGTAATGTGCCGGGATATGGCTGAAGCTATAACAAATCTGGTTTGTCAAAAAATTGGGAACACATCAAAATGCGAGACTCATTCAAAGCCACTTCCGGGAATGGAAGAAGATGTAGATATCATTGCCCTTTCAAAAGAATATGGCATAGCTCAACACACACTTGAACGAATGAGGGCACGTCGTGGTACTAAGATGATTGAGATATTAGAAATGACTAGAGACCACCCTGAATGGAAATCAACAATTTGCACTTGCGAACCAGTTATAGAAGCAGAGATTCGGCATACTATTCGTCACGAATTCCCTCAGACACTGAATGATATTAGACGGCGAGTACGATTAGGGACTGGACCTTGTCAAGGTACTTTTTGCACTTACAAAGCAGCAGCTATTCTGAATGACGAGCTGGATCTTAGTGGAGATGATTATGAGATAGACATCATGGATTTCTTATCAGAACGCTGGAAGGGTAAACGTCCACCATTTAGACGCGATCAGCTCATCCAAGAGGAGCTGACACAGGGTATGTATGCTTGCGTTGGGAATCTTGACAGATCAACCGTTGACTACCAATCTAAACCCTGGGAGGAGTGAAAAAAATGGATTTGGATACAGATGTCCTGATAATCGGTGGTGGCATGGCTGGTTTAGTTGCTGGAATAATTGCTAACGAAACTGGTCTTAAGACAGTTCTTATCAGAAAAGGACAGAGTGCGACATCCTACTCTTCAGGTGCAATTGACATCATTGGATATCTCCCTGAGAGTAGTGAATCGTTTGCTTCTCCTTCACGTGGATTGGAGGCTGTCATGAGTCTATATCCCTTCCATCCTTATGGATTACTTGGTTTCACAGAATCCAAATCTGATCGGAATCTTGACCAAGCTATTACTAAAGTCAAAAATACAATAGATTGGATCAAGAAACACTTTGAGAATACTCCGGCTTCTCTAGTAGGTGATTTCTCCGAGAACTTGAATCCAATTACAGTTCTTGGAACTACAAAACCAACGTGTCTTATACAGGAAACGATGTGCCCTCCAAACCTCAATGACGATGATGTTTTACTATTTGCTGGCATCCGAGGACATCCAGATTTCAATGCAACAACTGCTGCAAATACATTTCTTGACCATCAGAGTAGATATGGACTTCCTCCAAATAGAGTTGTAAGCTGTGATATTGACCTCACCCCTTTTGGAAAGGCTTACAATATCTCCTCAATAGAGATAGCTCGCCACCTCGACCATGCTGGCTCAATAGAGGACCTGATTGTTCCTCTTAGCGATTATGTTAGTAGGAGTGAGGCGACTGCTATCGCTCTACCACCAATACTAGGTTTACGGAAATCGAAGACGAATCGAGACCTTCTTGAACAAGCCTTCGGTATGAGCGTCTTTGAGCTACTTTCCCTTCCACCATCTATTCCAGGTCTTAGATTGCAGAATTCACTTGAGGATATTTACAAATCTACAGGTGGTTCATTATTGGTTGGTCATGAAGCCGTATCGTTCTCTCATGATGACATGCGAATCAAATCAGTCACAGCGAAAACACCAATGCGTGAAGTAACCATCAAATTAGAATCGATTGTTTTAGCTACCGGGAAATTCATCGGTGGTGGACTTCAGTCAGCATCTGTCGGTTTGAAGGAATCAGTATTCAATCTCATGACTGTTAACAGCATTTTCCAATCCGCAAAGGAATTACGTCCTGATCGGTCAACAAACATTAGAGCCCTTCCTGAGGATGGCCATGATATCTTTAGTATTGGCTTAAGCGTTGATCCACAGTTCAGGCCAGTAAAAAATGATGGCCATCAATTTGCTGACAACCTATTTTGTGCTGGGTCTCTGTTAGCTAGCTACAATTATGCAGCTGAAAAGAGTGGACTAGGAGTTGCTCTTGTTACGGGACTTGAAGCAGGGAAGAATGCTGCTAACGCTGTTAGGATGGTGAAATAGATGGACGAGCAGGAATCTTTTGAATACGCAAAGCAGACCTTGAAGGTGGAGAAGATCACACCATATAGTAATGAGGATTTCAAAATTGTCCAATCGGTTCAAAAATGTATCAACTGTGGCATTTGCCTCAGCCATTGCCCGGTTGTGGGCGCCGTTGGCATTAATCGATTCTCCGGACCTAGAAGTATTGCTGTTGAACTCAGTCGTTCCCCACCTGAGTTCTGGACTACATCAGATACAATTTACCTATGTACAGGATGTGGTACATGTCGTGAGGTATGCCCACAAAATGTAAACGTGCCAGAGATTGTCAATATAGTAAGAGCCAGAATCATGGACCATAGACCTGATCTAGTTCCCAAAGGCCTTCACGTTGTTCATGAGGTGATTTCAGAACATAAACTGGCTTTCGAACCATGGGATGATATCGAAGAGAAACGCGAGAGTCGAGATATGCGTCTTGAACACTATGACCTTCCTCATATCGAAGACCGGATTGTTGATGATGCAGACGTTTTATTTTATCCCGGTTGTCAAGCAGAAGAACGCGCTCAGGAGGTACGAGAGGCTGCGAAACTCATTCTTGACCACTTCAATGTCAATTATACTCTATTGAATGAAATGAGTTGTTGTGGCTTACCATCCAAGCTTCTTGGTGATAATAGTTCTTTTAGAGAATTAGGGTCCATAATCACAGAGAAGGTTAAAAAATCCGGAATCAAAATTCTAGTCACTACTTGCGCAGGTTGCACATCAAATCTTAATGAAGTATCCGAACAAGAAGAATGGGGTATACCGGTTTATCATCTACTAGAGTTTCTTGAAAACGAAATCGGGTTGGATAAATTCAAAGAGAATCTGAAACCTGTTGATAAACGAATCACAACAAAGATTGCAGTTCATGATCCCTGTCATCTGATTCGCCATACAGCACGAGAGATTCATGATATTATGTTGAAAATCCTCGCTATCTTACCCGATGTTGAATATGTACCAACTGGGGTTACTGATTCATGCTGTGGTGGAGGTGGAATGGTTTCTTACCATGCAAAGGATGTTTCCGATGCAGTTGTTGAAGAAAATCTTGTTGGAATAAATAACACAGATGCCGAACGGCTTGTTGCACCATGTCCATTATGTACAGCACAGCTTGAGAACTCCCTTTACCGAAGTGGCTCTTCAATCGAAGTCGATGATCTTACAGTATTCATCGCTCAACGACTAAAACTCAAGAGGTGAGTATCAATTTTGGATTCCAAGAAAAAGAGAGAGATTGCTGAACTCATGGGGGAAATAGTAGGGTCCGAAAATGTTTCTATTCATGAAACCGACATGGTACTTAACTCAGTTGACGCATGGCCACTAAGTGAAGCAAAAATCCGCGCAGGTGAGATGCTTCCACTTGCTGATATTGTAGTATTTCCTAATTCTACTGAAGAAGTGTCTGAAATTCTAAAAATAGCTAACAAACACAAAATACCCCTAGTTCCAGTTGGAGGTGGGGCTGGTACTTGTGGAGGGACTCTTCCCATATATGGTGGGATACAGCTTGATTTGAAAAGAATGGATAAAATTCTCGAGATCGATCACGAATCCCTTACAGTAAGAGCGCAAGCTGGAATTATTGGAATTGATCTTGACGAAGATGTGTTGAGACACGGGTATATCACCGGACACACTCCAACCTCTCTCAGAGCATCGAATCTGGGTGGATTCATTGCCACTCGTTCAGGTGGTTCAATGTCTTCCTTGTATGGAAAAATAGAGGATCTAACACTTGGTTTGCAGGTGGTTCTCCCAAATGGAACTATCATTGAATTGAAAGCTGTTCCCAGACATTCAGTTGGTCCAGATTTGAAACAGCTCTTCATCGGCTCTGAGGGGACTCTTGGAATTATTACTGAGGCAACTCTGAGACTTTTCAAAATTCCTGAGAAGCGGTCATTTAGGAGCATGTGCTTCAAGGATGTAAAGAGTGGTCTAGCTGCGATAAGAGAGATTTTTCATTCCAGTATTAATCCTTCTATAGTTCGTCTCTATGATTCTGAAGACACAGCGATGGCAATGTCAAACCATTTTGATATTGATGAGGGTGACTGTATGCTACTCTTGGCTTTTGATGGACGAAAGGATGAAGTTGATTTAGATGAACGTGATTCCTCAGAAATCTGTCTGAAGCATGGTGCTAGAGATTACGGAGAAGGACCATCCGAGAGGTGGTGGAATCATCGATATGATATGTACTATCCTACAAAATACACAACCGCAGGTTTCTCAATTGGAGATACGATTGATATTGTAGCTACCTACGACAAGCTTGAGAATGTATATTGGGCAATGAAGGAGGCTATGGAGGCTCATGATGTGGTTGTGATGTCGCATTTCTCGCATATGTATCCAAATGGTGGAAGCATCTACATGATTTTCTTCTTATCAGCGCCTGATGCTGAAAGTGCTTGGGAGAAATACAAACTTGTTTGGGATGATGGAATATCTGCCTGTCACAGAGAAGGAGGTATAATGAGCCATCAACATGGTGTAGGATTATCACGATCTAATTACAATGAAGGTGAATGGGGTCCTGCATTTGATGTTCTTCGCCAAATCAAAAGGATGTTGGATCCCAATGGGATTATGAATCCTGGAAAAATGGGTTTCGGAGGCGAGTTTTAATGGATACTGATGTGATTGCTGGTCATGTCAGAATGTGTGCAGCATGTCCTAAAATGTGTAGACATGTCTGTCCAACTTTTTTTGCATGGAAATCTGATTCACCAACTCCTCACAGTCGTGCTTTACTTATCCATCAAGATATTATTGGTACAAGAAATCTTGACGAAAGAGCAATTGAGGTCATCTATCAATGTTTGGAGTGCAGTCACTGTCTTACTTGGTGTAAACCAGAAATCGACATTGCTGAGATTGTTGAGCAGAAACGAACCGAATTGGTGAAAGAAGGTCGTTATCCGCGAAAGCTTGAAGAGATGAGGAAGAATATTTCTGACTTTCATAACCCTTATGGAGAAAAAGATAACGCACGAATACAATGGAATTCATCCAATGAAAAGGCCAAAGGCAAAAAGGTGTTTTATTTTGCTGGTTGTACAGCAAGTTACCGCGAACAAACTATTGCAAAGGAAACCGTATCCTCTCTTGGAAACCTTGGGTTTCAAGTAGTAGTTGATGAGACGGAACAATGCTGTGGATCTCCATTATTCAGAACCGGTTTTACTGATGACGCTCTTAGGAAGGCTGAATTTAATACCAGACTTCTCAATGAAACAGATTGCGAATCGATTATTGTGACTTGTCCTGGTTGTTATCGTGCGTTAACACGTGACTATCCAAAACACGGTCTAGAAATCAACAAACCCATTCAACATATCAGTGAATTTTTGTCAGAGCGACTTGAATCACTTCCAGCCAAGCAAATGCAGGGCTCCTTCACATATCATGATCCTTGTCATCTTGGACGACATTTAGGTGTTTATGATGCTCCTCGATCTGTGCTAAATCGGATATTTGTTGCTGACTTGATTGAGATGGAACGTCACGGTGACAATGCAACTTGCTGTGGTAATGGGGCTGGCCTACGTACACTATTTAGTGAGCAAGCTCATGAGATTGGGGCAGAACGAGTAAAACAAGCTCTTAGAACTGGGGCTGATTATCTGATAACTGCATGCCCCTTCTGCAAGAATATGTTGGACTCTGAATCTGATGGACAGATAACAGTTTTAGATTTATCAGAAATTATAGGTCTTGCAATGAGGAGTAAGGATTAGAACCATATCCCAAGGTACAATAAAGCTTAAGCAAAAGAGAGGACATAATGAATACTGAAGAGCTTCTCCGGTTAAAGATACGATTACTTACAGAGGGTGCTAGACTCCCGGAGGGTGAATACTCAGGTCGGAAAGGTGGTGCAGGACCTGTAGGAGCTCGATACTTCTTACTGCCAAATGGCAACCCAGTTGGGATTCCGATTCGATCCAAAGAGGAAGCTATCAAATACGAATCTAAAGAGATTCAATCGACTGAGAACCCATTAATCTGGTTATATGATGATTCTATAGAACTTGAACTCGTTCCTTCTCCAAAATTCTACAAACTGAAGACAAGTGATGGATTTCAATTCTCCCAAATTGCATTACTTCATGGAAAGAATACACTTGCCACGACTGTGTATCAGCATTGCCGATATTGGGATCAAGGACTTCAATGTAAATTCTGTACGATTCCTCATTCTTTGAGTCAAGGGGCTACTATTCTTGAGAAAACACCTTCACAGATTATGGAGGTTGTGCAAGCCGCCGAAGAGGAAGGTGTTATAGAGAGTATTTTATTGACTACCGGAACCCCTGATACTGATGATTTGGGAGGTCAGAGATTTATCGATATTGTGAATGGAATTCGGTCTGTTTCTGAATTACCGATTGCCATACAGATTGAACCGCCTCTCGACAAAGAATGGATAAAACAGATTCACGCAACTGGAGTTGATGCTATTGGGATACATATTGAAACATTTGATTCTACGTTAAGAGCTGAGATATGTCCCGGAAAATATGAACATGCTAGCATTGAGAATTATATGGAGATTTGGCAGTATGCAGCAGGTCTCTTTAGCAAAGGAAATGTGAGCACTTTCATTTTACATGGTTTAGGTGAAAATCTGAATGATACTCTCTCACTTGTTAATGAACTATCAGAGATTGGAGTCCTCAGTGTTGTTGCACCTCTTCGTCCAGCAACGGGCAGTCAACTTAGTCAATACATTCCTCCTTACATTGGGCATCTGAATGAGTCGGTACAATTTTACAAAGCGATTGGTGAAATATTGTTCAGACATGATCTAAATCCCGCTTTGACACATGCGGGATGTCACAGGTGCGGGGGATGTACGCCAATTCAAGAAGCATACGATTGGGCGGCGTCTCAATAGACAATATGCAGAAGTTTTTCAGGTAGGAATGTTCGCACATGAGTGATATTCCATGGCTGAGCTTCCGGCTGAAGAAATTAGGATCATCGAATTCAATGAAGATGATGCAGAAGAAATATCCGCACTTTTTAAACAGGTCTGGTTGCTGGCTGAGGAATATCCTAAGAAATGGCGAGAGTCCAGAATATATACTCCTGAACAAATCATCACTGATATGCGAAATGGGTATCACTATTTTGGTGCACGACTCCAAGGACAAATTGTAGGTCTCTATAAAGCAATCATTACAGAGAAGGGTCTGTTCGGAGAGCAGCAGACCGTGCATCCAGGCTGCAGAGCAAGTGGACTTGCATCAGCGATGTACATGCAATTTGCTGAATACGGTCGTAAGAATGGTTGTAAGAGAAATTACTGCAATATATTGGTAGGTCAAGAGGCAGGTGAAAAGCTCATGAAGCGATTCGCGTTTGCAAAATGGGGTGAGCCATATGAACAAATTGAAGGGATGTTAGTCCAAACATATGAGCGACTACTCGAATAACAGCTACATTGCGTTGAAGGAAGCTCGTTTTTATATTTCCTATATCTATCTTTGCTAGTATCTGGTGATTTTCCAATGCTCCGGTCCAGTAAATACGAAGGAAGCTCCGTATGGCCTCTTCAATATGCATTGCACTCGATATGGAGTAATTCCCTGAAGAGTATCGGTGTGATTCTTATACTGGCATCAGGGGTTTCTATAGCTCCTGCAGTTATGACATGGACCGCGACAGGAATTAGAATAGCCTTGGATGATTACATTGATGACTCAATCTACCAAATGGGCGTTCGCGTGAAATCTCTAAATGATCCCACCGCATTGCAGGCTCTTAGTGAGATTGAACATGTTTGTGAGAGAAATCCATGGATTGGAAATTATACGCGTATTCTGACCACAGCGTGTCTTGTTGATGGACATCTGAATCCAACAATGCAATATTCTTTCAATTTGGATTATTTTTATGGATATGGAATGAAGGATGCTAGTGTAATACTCGCTGATAATGATATGCTTGAAGATTGGGCTCCCATTTTTGAATGGGAGGGTAAATTCCAAATCAACGAAAATCAGGCTATTGTATCTGAACGATTTGTAGAAACACTCTATGGTGTTTCTGGAGTTCTATATGGCATTGGTGATTTGATAAACATCGACATTGTGCTTGGTGCACACGGAGTGTATCCTGATGGAATGGTTGGAAATCGTCGATACACTATGATGAATCTTACAATAGTGGGGATATACAAAGTTGTGAAAGCCCCTACACTTCTTGGTGATGCTTTACATGGGCTTCAAAGACTAATGTTTGACCCCTATAATGAATATACATTCTATGGCCTCTATGATGGTATAATTGTCAATGTGGATAGAGTATCACAAGAAGTGAAGGATGAAATCAAAACAAGAAGTTTCTTCAGACAGTCGATGATGATTCAAATTGATGGTAATTCACTTATCAATTCTGGAGAAGATAAAGTCGGATCGAATATACGGTTTCTTATTTCACGATTCAATGAGGAAATCACAGTAAATGCATGGGGTGTTCAGGAAACAGATAATCTTGAGTCTTACATTTCTGTCTATCTTGGTAGTCGTCTCATTCTTGCGTTAGGATTACCTACTCTGCTTATTGCCATTTTCCTCGCTGTAAATACATCTGAGAGTAGTGTAACAAGCAGAAAGGGTGAGATGTCATTGCTACGATCAAAAGGAGCCTCTTATAATCAGATACTCTCAGGATTTATGTGGGAATCAGTTCTTCTTAGTGTAATCGCACTGTTTCTTGGAATCCTACTATCTACTCCATTAGCTGCTTATATTGGATCAAGTTCAGGTTTTCTCCAGACTGATCCTGAGTCTTTCGATATATTCATTTCAAAACCATTCATTCCGTATCTTGGATTAATATTGGCAGCTGGGATTTCACTATGTCTCCCTATGACCTATTTGATACACGTTGCACGACTTGTCGAAGTAGGAGAGGTTGGACGTCCCCTCGAAGATGAGTCTGCTGATGTTGAAGAAGAAACGCGAGGAACTGGGTCTTATGTAGGACTTTTGCTTTCAATGATGTTTATCATTGTAGGACCAATAATTCTACCTACTGAATCTGTAGCAACTGTTGGAGCGATATTATTTGCTACCCTCCTTCTCTATGCAGCTTCGTATTTTGGAACCCAAATAACACGTAGGGGTATCGGTAAGATTGCAAATGATGCAGGATTCACTATGGGTGAAAAGAGTCTTTATCTTGCGAGGAGTTTACAGAAGCGTAAAGGCCAACATCTACCAATATTAATTCTATTGACACTTATTCTTACATCTTCAACCATGCTTGTTGTACAATACAATAACTACACTGTTCATCTCAGTAATGAAATGGAGTATTCTATCGGAGCTGATGTACGAATCGAAACGGATGGTTCTCCCCTATCAATCAACTGGACAGTCTATCAGGTTCCAGGTGTCAAAGAGATAACACCTTTAATGAAATACTATCGGATTGTTGCAACCGAACCTATCTACTTCATTGGAATTGATGCACCCGCGTTCTCTCGTATTGCTTATTTCAAAGAAGACAGTTTTAGTTCTGGGGCTGCAAAAGACGTCCTTGAAATATTAGATCAACAGCAAAATGGAATCGTTATTAGTACTTATCATGCTAATTTATGGAATATGAGTGTTGGAGATACACTCTCTATATTTGCTGACTTTATCGTTGTTGGCCTGATGGATCATCTTCCCGGTCTGGGTGTTGCAGCTTCTTCTGCTTACCCTGAAAATACACTTCCTCAAGCAATGGATACTCAAGTGATTGGAGCTGGTTTCGCAATTGTGAACCTCGAATATCTTATGAATGTAACACATAAGTCTCGAGCTAATCTCTTTCTAGTTGATCTCTTTCCTCATGCAAATGTATCAAGTACTATCCGCGAATTAAATAACCGTCTGCCATCAGCAAAAGTAAGGTCCCCACTCACTCGAAATTTCTTATTTACAGGACTTAGATCTCGTCTTTATTTGCAGGGATTATCTGGACTTCTATCAATCACATTTGTTATATCAACAGGAATGGGTATCTTTGCCGTTCTTACAATGTTGAGTTCATCTGTGGATTCTCGAAAAAACGAGTATGCCATTTTAAGAGCAATCGGTACTACAAGGGATGATATCACTAGATTAGTACTTGGGGAATTTCTTTCTATCGTTCTTGCAGTAGTATTCTTGAGTATGGCTCTGGGTATCTTCTTTGGAGGATTCCTGAGCAGTATGGCCTTCAATCTATCCCCATATATCCCAATTCTAAATCAGTCATTAAGTATTCCCTATAGTGTTCTTGGTGTACTTCTGCTGATTCAGGGTGCACTAATGGCTCTTGCGTGTTTAGTACCAGCAAGATTGGCAAATAAGACAGACCCAGCCATTCAACTCAGGAATCTCTAGAAAATAACACATCCGAAAGGATATTAGACCACTAATATCGTGCCCCCTCGTGTAGAGGCAGTATCATGGAGATTTATCCGATTCTAGTTGATGGCGAAGAAATCGATACTGGTACGTATTCGATTTTTCCCGATATGAACAAAGTCATTGCAGATCCGGGGCTCGCAATTGCGCTACAATTGAGAGAGGCTTCAAGTGGACAGCAATTTGTCTTCTCCAAACTGCCACAGCTAATAACCTCAAAAACTGCTGAAATGAAATATCTACGTGACTACCGAAAATATCATGGAGTACCAAAATATTCCAAGGACGAACTTGATGAAGTTGTTTTTGCGAAGGTAGCCATTTCTCGTGAGGTCGATATTGAACGTGCAATAGCTGCAGGCAAGAGGGATCATGAGAAACTTTTCAATCCATTCAATCATCCAAAGATGGGACTCACACTTCAGGAACGAGCGGATGCAATTTTTGAAGCAGGCGAATCACTTAGAAAACGCTGGACTGACCTAAGTGATATATCAGTCAAGGAAGGAATGCCAATAAAGACATTAAAATGGGCTTGGGACTTGAAGGCATGGCAAGATTACCGTGCTTCCATTGATGAGTGGGCAAGTCTTCTTGATGTAATAGAAAAACCCGCTGTTGATGGAGGTAAGAATTACAGATTTCGAGAACCTTATGGAGTTGCCGCCTTATTTCCACCGTATAATGCGCCAATCGCTCTTGGAATCTTCAGCATTACCTCTTCGCTCCTTGCTGGTAACGCCTCCCTCTTGAAACCCCCTAATAAAGTTCCGCTGAGTATTATTTTCTTTGCTCAAATCTATTTAGAAAAATTCCTTGAGCTGGGACTTCCTCCGACATTGATCCAAGTATTGACAGGTGGTGGGAAACGGATGATGAATCGATTCATGTCAGATCCGCGTGTTAGTGCTATTGCCTGGTATGGTGATAGTGATACTGGATTCAATCTTTGGGCAAAAGCAATACAACGACGAATTCAGATGGCACCTGAGCTTGCAGGAAGTGATGCGTTTCTTGTTTGGGGAAATGATGTTGATTTAGAAAAAGCTGTTGATTTAATTGTGAGTGGTAGATATCTTGGTAGCGGACAAGCTTGCATGGCTGTGAAGCGATTACTTGTTCAAGAATCCTTGCATGATGACTTGGTAGAACTAATAGTTGAAGAAGTTGAAAAACTGAAGATGGGTTTGCCATCAGATCCGGAGGTTACTCTACCACCTGTTGGACTTACTGCACTATATCTATTGATTGACCAAATCAAAGATGCTTCTTCAAAAGGAGCAAAAATTGAAACTGGCGGTTACAGATGCAATTACCTTTCAGAACCGGACTTAGCTGGATTATTCTACAAACCAACAGTATTGACTAATGTTACAACCGATATGCGAATCATGAACGAAGAGGTATTCGCACCTGCACTTCCGATAATGCCTGTTGAGAGCGTAGATTCTGCATTAAAAATTGCGAATAATTCCCGATTTGGCTTACGTTCGTCTGTCTTTACTACTGATATTAATGTCCGTCGTAGATGGGTAAAAGAAATTCAAGCTGCTGGTGTTGGAATAGGTGCAGACCACGTTTACTATGATCCCTACATGCCGCATTTAGGCGGATACAAAGATTCTGGCATAATTGGTGGAAAATACTTCACCACAATGTTATCAAGAATGAAATATGTACATACAAGCCCAGAATCTGGGATTTTCTAAAAACGGTTATTGACCCCAACGATTAACAAGGTGAATTGAGATAAAATACTATCTTGAGATTAAATGAGGTGAATTTCGAATTCACTCTATACAGGCGTGCTCGGGAGGCGACTATCCGTGCATTAGAACGATATAGTGCTGAAAATCTCACTATGAGATCCATACTTAGGGATAGTCTCAGTATTGGTCTAACTTCAGATATCAGAAGTACGGTATTCTCACTGACTTTAGGCGTTATCAGGTATCTAAATACAATCGATTATTTGTTGACACAATCACAACCTAAACTGATTTCGGTTCTTGACTCACATTCACTTCAACAACTTCGTCTTGGTGTTTATGAATCAAAATGGCTTAACATCCCAATTGAAAGAATTAAGTCAGCATACGTAGATGACAAGACCCTCTTTAAGATAGTAGAGAGAGCAATTGAGGTAAATTTGAAGAACATCATTAAAGACATGCCTAAGATAAATTCAATGAGCCTTCAATATTCGCATCCGACATTTCTTATAGAAACCCTTCTGGAGAAGATAGGTGAACAAGAAACCGTATCTCTGTTGAAATCAAATAATTCTCCTAGATGTTATTATGCACGTCCCAACTTAATGAAAACGGATGTAGACTCTCTATCAGCGGAACTTGCATCGCTAGGTATCATTGTAACTCCTGACCCTGATATTGAGAATCTGTTAAAATTGGATGGCTCTTTAGAAGAATTGGAATCATCTAATCTGTATAATGCTGGAAATCTCGTCCTTCAGGATAAAGGTAGTCTATTAGTAGTTCGGGCTGTTAATCCAAAATCCGGTGAAACAATCTTTGATGTATGTTCTGCTCCTGGAGGAAAGACACAATATATCTGGGAACTCATGAATAGGGAAGGACGTTTGGTTGCAGGAGATTTCTATCTTAATAGGATTCAGGACGCAAAGAAACGACTAGAGAAATTAGGTGAATGGGGGATACAGTGGATTCAGCATGATGGTGCTTCTTCCAGCATAAACGAGGTAAGCAAAATACTGATTGATGCACCATGCACTTCAACTGGGATGATAAAGACGCATCCGTCGTTTAAGTGGGCATTAAATAAAGACCGATTAATGACAATGATGACTTTGCAGAATAAAATCCTTGAAGATATAATAAAGACATATCAGAAGAGCCCTGACACTGAGATAGTTTTTGCTACTTGCTCAGTTCTTCCTCATGAGGGTGAATCACAAATAGATTCCATTTTGAAGAAATATCCCATCGAATTAATAGAGCCAGACATTCCGGGCGAAACAGGATATTCAGGTTTTATCTGTTCCTCCAAAGTTAAACGATTATTTTCTTATAAGCATGAAACGCATGATTTTTTTATTGCTCGTTTTAGAATTAAGAACTAAGTCTTCTCTGAACCGAATCCATCACCCTGCGTGCGAATTCTCTATCATCTTTGAAGCTCCATGGGATTTTAAAAAACATTACGTTGGCTTTCTGAATATCATCCTCATTGCGCTCAACAAGTGCCCTGAATACAATCTTTGTCCACTGAAAACATGCATCTTCATGAAACTCATGTTGCTTCTCTGAACTTGACACAAATTTCGTAAGATATACCAAGCCTTCCTTCGGTCTACCCAACATCAATTCTGATAACGCAGCCATGCATGCAAAAGTAATGGCATTAGATGTCATGCCACTATTGGCATAGGTTTCTGCACCTTCTCGATATTCTCTTGCTTTTTTCTCATATAGACTTCTACCATCAACAATCACAATTTTCGATTCTTCATCCTCTTCTTTCTCAGCCTTTTTGAGTTGAACTCCTCCTAATACAGCGGCTTTCAGTTCAGCTTGCATATCTGCAACATCTGATCCTTCTCTTATCTCCCTCATCTTCTCGATTAGAGATTCTCCTGATTTTACTAGTGCATGTTTTATTTCCGGATTTGTTAAGGCTGTATCATTTCTTAGTAATCCAGCCTCATACATACTTCTACCATATCGAAAGAGTTCATATCCCTTATCAAATAGAGTATTTTCTATTGCAAACTCAATACCCCTGACAATAACCTGTAGCGCGTTATCGGTTTCTTGTAGGTTCTCAAATTGATTTGCTGATTCAGAAACCCAGAGAAATGCGTCCGTACTATTTTCTTTGATTAGGCTTTGTGCCTTGAAGAGCGCATTATATGCATCAACACACATGACTGCAAGATCCTGTATTGAGCACTTCGCCTTTACCTCAGCATTCGACAATAAGGTGTTCCTGAGTTTACATCCTGCTCCCTTGGCTGATAACGATAGATACACACAATTGATCTGGGTTTCCAATGAATAATCACCTAATTGTTTCTTGCTTTTCTGTTGACTTCAAACCCTAAAAAACCATCCTCGTTGTATCGTTATCCTTTTCAACGAATAGTCTTGCTCCAGATGGGAGGCAATTGATGTGTCTGATGACGATCCTGAGTTGGCAATGTTGCGAAGAAAGAAGATGTCGCAATTCATTACTCGTGAGAAAAAAGCTCAGGAAACTAGAGAACATCAAGAGAAAGTTGGCGCTGAACGAGCTAAACTACTGAACCGCTTCTTAGAGCCTGAAGCGCTGAAATACCTTGACCATCTCAAAACGAATGAGCCCTCGGTAGGAACACGAATTGAAGAAGTCATCCTCTACTTGATTGTTTACCGTGGTCTTCGTCAAGTTATAAAACAACTTGATATTAGGTACATCGAACGCCAAATCAAGGGTGAAGGGCCAACTATAAAAGTACAAAGAGATGGTGAAACTTCCGATTTTGGTTCATACGTTCGGGATGCATTGAAGAAAAATCAAGAACAGAACTAGTAATCAGCTTATGTTCGACTCTTCCATTCTCGAATTTTGTATTTCAACTCCTCCTTGTCGCCCTCCTGTTTATTCCAGATTGACGAAGTTCTTCGCATTTCAAACATGAGAGAACCTCCACGAGAGAGTTTTTGTTCTAGAATTTCTGCAGCGCTCTCCAATGCACGTGCTACACTCTCTCCTCCTTCAGTTCTTTCAACTATACTCTCTAATGAATCAAAAATTTGACTCGGTTGAGAGACCTTCCACTCCTCAACAGGTGCTTCGATTACTCGATATTTCTTTGCTGGAATTACTGTAGTTCCTTCCCTAATTTCTAATTCTCCTTCATTTTGGAGTGATTCGCAGAGAGTAATAGCTTCTGACATATCTGTGACTAGAATGGCCGCTATTTCGTCAAGACGAACATGACGTCGTTGTAAAACAAGGCTCAAAATCCGATATTTCGGGTCTCCAATTTCCATCACAATCTCTCTAAGTTTCTCTGTAGCATCAGGTTCATTGTTGATGACTGCTGAAGCTGCTGCTGATAGAGTTCTCAAATCTCTTTGAAGTGCCTCAATCAATCTTTCCGAATCTACCAGCTGTTGTTTGAGTGAGTACTCATCTCCACCAGGTTGTTTCCTACTCAAAACTTGTGTCTGTTCAGCTTTCATTGTCTGAACTTCACGACCTACAGAGTCCAATGCTCCTTTATATTTTTGAATCTCTCCTCTAAGCATTTGTATCTCGCTATCCCGCGAAACAACATCACTTTCTAATGATGCCACACGAGTCTTCAATTCATTCGCTCTTCCATAACTACCACTTAATTGTGCTTCAAGTGATTGCATTTTTTGATTTAGTTGGGCAATCTGCATGGTTTTATCGCGAAGTTTTTCATTCAAATCTGACATAATACAACCCAGCAGGTGTAGTCCTAAGTCTAGAGTTAAAAAGGAAATCTCGGGTGAGCTCCTCACAGGATGAATCTTACATGGAATTGTTTGATGCCCACACACATATCGATATGAAGCATTATCAAAATGATCGAGAACGAGTCATAGGTCGTGCTAAGGATGCTGGTGTGATTGGTATGGTGACCTCATCGATTGGTGTAGGATCATTTAGAAGAACCCTGGGCATTGTCGAGAAACATAAGAACTATATCTATCAAACTGCAGGCTGCAGCGTATCCCAATTGAAATCTGATGAAGCTGATTCTATCATCCAGCTTACACGTAAATATTCTACAAAAATTGTTGCTGTTGGTGAAGTTGGGCTTGACTATCATTGGATTAAAGACTATGCAGGACGCACAGCCCAAGAACCGCTCTTCTTGAAATTCATTGAACTGGCATCGGAACTTGAGCTACCTCTTGTTATTCATTCACGGAAAGCAGAGAAGGACGCAACAGACCTCCTTGAGAAACATTTCAGTGGAAGTGTTCTCATGCATTGTTATGATGGTGATTCTTCTGTCACCAATCGGATAATATCCAATGGCTGGTCAATTACTCTTCCTGCTAATTTTAATCGATATAGAAACAGAATTGAAGCTGCTAAAACTGTGCCTCTTGAACAGATCCTTCTAGAAACAGATGGTCCCTATCTCTCACCCATTGAAGGACGCAATGAGCCATCCAATGTAAAATATGGGTGTAAATCTCTTTCCGACTTGCTAGAAATTGATGTTGATGATGTGGCATCTCAGACTACAGCTAATGCGAAAAAATTCTATGGAATTTGATTTACTCTACCATTTCTGGGTGCAGTACATCTGTAATTGACCCTCTACTATCAAGATTAACGTAGAAATAATGATCCTTGTGCGTTATTTTAGTGCTTATTGGAAATCTCTTGGCACTTTTTACTATCTTTGATGCAACCTCGATTGGAGTAATCTCCTCACACACCGGGCATCTTACTAATTTCTTAACCATGATTCAGTCCCCCTAAGATGGCTTTGCTACTTTTGAGTCCTCACTCAATATCATTCTTGCACTATACTCTTTTGGCTCTTTCAATGCATTTGTAAATAGTGTGATTATCTCATCAGCTGAAAATGAATCTAAAACATCATTATCGGTTCCAACAATACGAAGGTTTTCATATACGCCTGATTCTGCAAGGATTCGAAATTTCTGGTTATTGCGCTGGAATGTGAGAACAAGAAAATCCGCAAAATCTTTGAACTCATCTTTTGGGCCTCGCATTTTTCCGTTCATTCGTTCTACGAGATTCTGTCCAATTATATTTTCAAGTAGATAAGCGCGAATTATCTGATTACCAACTTTTCTTCTTATATCTAAAAACTCATGTACTGTATTATCAGAGAGGGTTAATTTCCAAGTTTTTGTCTTTGTCACTTCATCATCAGCTCAGACTTCACTGTACCATGCGATTTAATATGGACTTATTTGTTTTATAGAGCTTCTTTGTGGGTCTTACCAATTTTTCGTACACGGAATAGCTTTATTTGTTAGGATGCCTATCCACCGATAAGACTGATTCAACTACTGGTGGTTAGAATACGATGTTGCAAACAGTAGACATGGCTATTCGTGAAGTTCATATTGGATTGTGGTTTCTAGTCGTAGGATATTATTTCTATATCTTCATATTCCTTTTCTTCTACAGATGGCGTAAGACGCATAATCCATTTCAGCTTGCAATGTCTCTGTTCTTTCTATTATTAGCTATCGGTAGAGTGTTTTATTTCGTGAACGATTACTATGCTGAGTTTCTAGGTATGGACCCTACAATGAATATTGGTTTGCAGGGTGGCGCCTTCTTCCAATGGATGGCTCTGGCTCTGCTTTCTGCAACTGCCGGATTCATGATTTTTGGAAAGAGATGGGCGGAAATTGCTTTTGCTGTACCAGCTATAGGGATTGCCGTAATTCTAGCTCTATTTCCTCTTGATGAAGCACTTCGTCAGATTATCACTGGTGGTGCTGGGGCGATTTATGCGCTGTTCATACCATTACTATTCTGGTATCTTGCTTGGCAATCTGGAGGAATATTACGGGAATCGAATTTTATACTTGGTCTCGGTTTCTTCGTACTCTTTGCTGGTCGTTTGATTCATTCAGCTCGTAATGAACTTGCCACATTCTTCTTTGGGGGATCAATTACGATACCTGGTATACTCGCTCCTGGTTTAATCGTAGTCGCTCTTATACTGATCGCAGCAGGGAATGAACGAGCACAATCGCAATAGATTGACCAAGTTAAAATCAGATGAAATCAAGAAGTAGTGAGATATAGGAAAAAGGAAATGCTCGAAGTTATTCTCCTATTTCCTTCCATTCAAGCATCTTCAGGTCTTCAAGGGTGTGGATTGCTTTCTGTACGTCTTTCATTTTGAATCCTAATTGATCAGCAATGTCTAAAGAAGTTAATTTTCCCTTGCACATTTGAGCGACATCATAGGTTTCTTGTGTTAACTGTCCAAGACGTACAAGCATTGGAGATACCTTTCCTTTTAAAATTGGAACAATTGTTTTCAATTCTGAAGCTTTTCCATTTTTTGTAATGTCATCAAGCAGAGGACGAAACTTATCAAATGGTTCAAGATTACCATCCCAGCTATCAAGTATATTTTCGTACATTCCAACAAATGCATTGTTGACTTCAGCTAGAACTGCCATTGCAGCATTCCCATCATCGGTCTTATCAACTGATGCAGCAACGATCACGTTCTCTTTGAGAGAGAGGCATATGTCAAAGACGCCGAAGTCAATTACATGAACTCGATTTCCTTCACTTAACTCTCTACCAAACTGAATGAGTGCTGTAAGGAACCCACTGATTAAATTCGGGTCCATCTCGGCCTCTCCATATTTCCTATCGAGTACACAAAGGCCACTGTCGGCAATGAGAATGTAGATGGCTTGAATCAACGTACATATCTCCGTCAGGACTACTTAAACGAATTAAACCTTCAAGCTTTATATCACTTCTCGTTTCATACTCAACCTTTTATCGAGTGCTTTATCAGGTATTTGCACACTTGTGAATTTGGTGAGATGATTGGATACTGCAAAGGATGCTAGAATTTTAGTGTTAGAAGATGCTCTCCGACGTTTAAATGAAGTAGTAAATAATAGGAAACTAAAATTTCATATTGAGTATTCAAAACTAGGACAAGCACTCAAGGTTGCTGGTTCTTTAATCTACGAGGTGAAATACAGTTATCAGTCAGCTGAGCAACTCGCAGATTCGGAGGCAACCAAGAACCTGGTTGAAGCTATCTCAGACTTCGAATCATTATTTGAACAATCTTTTACTTCGTCAGCTTTTTCCCCAAAGACCCTAAATGATAAACTCGTCCTGGCTGAAGTCAGATACTCTCTCCGGATTGTTAGGAGATTTCCAGAGAAACTTCGCCATTTTGATGATGACCCTGCGTATGCAATCGACGTTCTCGCTGTAGAAGTAACGCAAATACAACCTGTGAAAGATTCAGATAAGCTCACTGAATGTAGATGTACAGATGGATCCAGGATTTGGCCAATCGTCACAAACATTCAAAATATCAAACAGGGAACGAAGCTCGTATGCGGTGTACTTCCTCCTGTAGAAATGATGGGTGTAATAAGCGAAGCTATGTTCTTGGGAGGCGAATTACTTGCTGATTCGGTTGATTTAGGACTTCTAGATGCCATTCCCGCATCTGCAATGAATCAAGCTAGAGCACAAGTTCTAGAAATCACGAAGAGGATGACCTAGATGGATCTGAATGATATACAGGAAGCCTTCAAGCTGTTCTTGAGAGAACGCAATTGGAATAAATTCTCGGCTTCTCAGGTCTTCACTCATCTTGTAGAAGAGTTAGGGGAAATTTCCAGACATATATCCATAGAAGAAGGATACAAGATTGTAGGTATTGGACATGAGGATTTGTCTAAAGAGGAGTTACCAAGAGAGTTCGCTCAGGCATTCAATCTCTTTTTGCAATTAGCCATCCATTTTGATATTGAATTGGAAACAAGCTTTTTAGAAGAACTTGAACGAATGCGAGTGAGATTTCCGGCTGAGAAATGGCGTGAAGCTCTGAAAGATAAATGAATTGAATCTCTCTTTTTTTAATTCCTAGCTCATTCTTTTTCTTGCTTCGAGTGCTTTCTTAGCCATATCCTCTAGGTCCTTTGTGGCTGCTAATAGGCCTAGCGCTTTGTTTTGCACTACTTGAATGTTTGATTCCTTTGCCCATTGTGCAAGACCTGTCACCAATGGTCCTAATGCAGTTCTAGCCGCTTCAACTGTACCAACAGCTTTCCCCAGGAGTTCAACAGCAAACTCTTTCTCCTTTCCAGATTCAGCAACACGAAGCCATACTAACGCATGAATCATATAAAGTGCATCAAGCATCAGTGTGGGTGATTTCGGGTTTTCTTGCACCTTTTTCAGAAGTCGTTCTTGTCTGCTCTCGAAAACTTCCTTGAAATAACCAAATGCTTTCTTATCATTACCCTTGTCAAGTTCAATAATCCCTTTCTGTAGCTTCTCGTCGCTTTCAGACACCGCGGCACTCTCCAATGTTATATTTTCTCTATCGTGATGATATGCAGAGATACTTATGAGTTTCTACTTTAGTATACTAAAGTCAATGTGTTACATAACATCATTGGTTCAGAAGGTTTAATACTCTCCCGATTTTGCATATCTCTCATTCAATCTGCTTGGGGTGTCTAATAATGACTAAGACCACTTTTACATTTCAAGAACTAAAGAGAACCAATCATCAAGAAATTAAAGAAATGCAGGAGCGCAAATTCAGAGCCTTTATTCGTTATCAGGTGTGGCCAAATCATGCTTACTACAGGCGATTATTCAAGGAGAACAATATAGACCCCTTTAACATTACAAAAATTGAGGATTGGGCGAAATACAATATTCCGCTCGTTAGGAAGATAGATTACAAAGACCACCTAACTGAATTTGTTTTAAACCCATCCCAGGTAGATGGTGCTGATAGGCCTCCAGCTGAAATAATGACCAACATGATGAAATATTCTAAAGAATCAGGTAATTCTGAGCAATACAAATTCATTCGAAATAATGGGGCTAAAGTCAAACTAAAGATTGGTGCATCCGCAGCAACAGAACGTTTGAAGGAGCGATTGACGTATAATTACTCTCCTCTTCAGTTTTGGTTGAGCTCAGGCCGGTCATCTGGTTTACCTTCACCAGTATTTCTTACAAGATATGATAATGAGCTATTGGAGAAGAATAGTGTAAAGTGTGGTCAACTTGCAGTTGATCCATTTATTGAAAGTGACTGGGAAGTATCAAGTATGAATCTCTTCCCATATGCTCCTCATTTAGGTTGGCATGCAGTCAATGTTGGGCTCAAACAACTAAGTAAATTCTATACAGCTACAAGTGCAGGAGGTGCAATACCGACTGAAAAATTAGTTGAACTTGCAAAGGCTTTCAAAGTTAATGCTTTTGCAGGAATGCCTAGTTACATGAGAAATCGCTTCTTTAGGGAAATGCGAGAAGCTGATTATGAGGCTCCTGAGAAAGTAGTTGTACTATTGGCTGGTGAAAAGATCTATCCACGTGTTGCTGATGATATTCGTGAGATTCTATTCGAGAAAGGATCTAAAGAAGTTCAGCTTGTCGGTGGTTATGCCTCTTCTGAAAGCAAGGTATCATTTGCGGTTCAGTGTAAGTATGAAGGTCCATACCATAATCTCTCTCCACTAATGATGAGTTGGGAGTTTGTCAAATTCAATTCTGACGGAACTTACGATTTTTGTGATGAAGATGAAGAGGGTCATGTAACTCTTTTCCATCTAGATAGTTGCGGTACTATTTTTGAAGGATTTCTCCTTGGAGATGTTGCCCAACGTCATGAAGCTGGTAAGTGTCCACACTGCGGAATGGATGGACTCTTCTTCTGGGATGTTGGAAGAACAAATGACGCTCTAGCACAAATGGAAATCATGGGATTGAGTGAAAAGAAAATTAAAGGTTCTACTGTGAATCTCTCAGCTTTGAGAACTGACCTGCTTGCTTTAGGAGAAATTGAAGAAGTACAAATAGAGGTGGCAAAGGAAGATATGAAAGATCCATATAGTATGGATGTTCTCAATCTCCATGTGGCACCAAAGGGGTCTCCAGATGGAAATTATGCGTCCCTCATTCTTGAGATTCAGAGGATAACCAAGAATAGTACCGAAGTTACTCCCTACGTATTCATCATTGGTTTTGAAGAACTTCTTGATAAAGCGGGTGGTATGAAATTCATGGAAGTATCTGATGTCAGACCAAAGCCTGCATAAGGGTAAGAATTCAGTATCGTGACATAGGTGAAAGAAATGGCAATGGAAGAGGCTACGCAATCCACAGATGATGGTATGCTATATCGTTCTGGTGCGATTGAATTACTCGGTAGGTCCTTGACAGTCTGGTATCGTGGACTATCAAGATTCATAATACTATTTGGACTTGGAATGATGTCTCTATCTTTTGTGATTAGTGCATTACTTTCGTATATTTTTCTTAATCCCGAACTAATATATTTCACAAGTTTTGACGGATTCGGATTTGTATTGAGAATTCCTGCTTATTCAGATTTGATTATCTTCAATGTAATTGTGCTTTTATTCTCAACAGTCATCATGGGTATTATTGAAGCCCCCACAACAAAATTCACCCTTGATTTATACGAACAGAATACTCCTGAAGTTGACAAAGCAATTGTCGAATCGAAGCCCAAAATAGGCGCTTTCATTCGTTTTCGATTGATTGTTATCCTTATAGAACTTGCATTTATACTCCCCATTCTATTCATCCTTCTTTTTGGTTATAGTATAGGGGACTTGAACCTGATTATAACTGGGGAAACAATGTCTCTAATGCTTGTCTTCATTGTCGGATATATTCATGTGCGATTCATTCCAGCTGCTCCTATTATCCTACGAGAAAATCTTTCCATTAGAGATGCAATTCAGCGTTGTTTCGATCTCACTAGCGGTCAGTTCATGCATATTGCAATCGGATTTCTAGGTTTGGTTTTCTTTGAATTCATGATATTCTTCTTCATTGTGAATATCTTCTCGATATTTGGAACCAGCTATATTGCTATTCTTCTTCCATTCAATGTTTCTTTGCTTCTCTTCGCTGTACTACGACCGATATTTAGTGTAGTTGTATATAGGGATTTACTCTCTAGAGTAAAATGAAAAGAAATGAAAGGTGCCTGACCTGTTTCCTGGCACCTCTCCATTCATTTGAGTCCATGTTTCTTAAGGAATTCACCTAATACATCATCAAGGTTAGGTCGTCCAATCTCCTGCAAATCATATCTGACTCGTATACTTGGTTTTTTAATATCAATAAGACGTGCAAGATCAATAGGTGTACCAATCACAACAGCATCGACATCTGCATTATTGATTGTTTCTTCAAGTTCTTTCATCTGTTTCTTGCCATATCCCATCGCTGGAAGAACATCCTCTAGGTGGTAATATTTCTCAAATGTAACCTCGATACTACCAACAGCATAAGGTCTTGGGTCCACTATTATTGCACCCGCTTTTCGTGCGGCTATGTAACCTGCACCATAAGGCATACCACCATGAGTAACGGTTGGTCCATCTTCAACAACGATAACTCTCTTTCCTCTAATTGTGTTCATTTTCTCAATTCCCAGAGGTGAAGCAGCATCGATAATCGTTGCAGATGGGTTAGCCTCCATGATGTTCTCACGAACCATCTCCACATCCTCATAGTCCGCAGTATCAATCTTGTTGATAATAACCACATCTGCCATTCTTAGATTTGTTTCACCAGGATAGTAGGATATTTCATGACCTGGTCTGTGCGGATCTGTGATGACAATGAGCAAATCCGGTCTATAAAATGGAAAATCGTTGTTTCCACCATCCCATGTGATTATATCTGCTTCCTGTTCCGCTTGCTCTAATATTCTACCATAATCAACACCCGCATAGAGGATAACCCCCATGTTGATCATCGGTTCGTATTCCTCTCTCTCTTCAATGGTGCACTTGTATTTGTCCATATCTTCAAGGGTAGCATATCTTTGAGCAATCTGAGTAGTTAAATCTGGGTCATATGGCATCGGATGCCTAATATTTACTGGTTTCAGTCCCATTTTTACCAGAATTTCGTTGACGCGTCGGGATGTTTGGCTCTTACCGCATCCGGTTCTCACAGCACAAACTGCAATCACTGGTTTGTTGCTTTTTATCATTGTAGTATCAGGACCCATCAAACGAATGTCAGGACCTATTGAATTGACCCATGCAATTTTACCTCCTACTGTGTCGTAGGAAAGGTCTGAGTATGCTAGTATGCATTGCTCAACTCCAAACTTTTCTACTAATTCAGGTAATCTCTCTTCAGGGTAGATCTTTATTCCATCAGGGTACAGCTTACCTGAGAGTTCAGGTGGGTACATCCTATCCTCAATACCAGGAATTTGCTCAGCTGTAAAAGCAACGACCTCATAGTCTTCATTATCTCTAAAGTATGTATTGAAGTTATGAAAATCTCTGCCAGCAGCTCCCATTATGATTACTTTCTTACGAGTCATTTACATATCCTGTCCTACTCAATGGATTTTGACATCACACACTGCCCCAATGAGGCACGATATAAAATGGTCGGTACGAACAGTCCGAATTCAATTGTTCGATTTTAAGAAAAAGTCTCCAAATAATGTTAATTCGCGTTATCTGATTCCTTTATCGAAAAATCGCAATGCAACACAAACATCTAAATAGGACCTATACGTATTGAAAGGAGATGCGCCTAACACAGGTCATCTGTAGCGCTATGCTGGGGTGCTCAAGTGAAACTGGTCAAACTTGCCGGGGAGGCTATTCGTCTATTACGTGAGAGTGGGTCTGAAGGAATTCGCAGTGACGAACTCGCAGAAGCACTAGGAACACCAAAGCGAAGAGTCTATGATATTATTGCTATTCTGAGAGCACTAGGGAATATTCGCACAACACGACGGTATAATGGTACCACGATATCCTGGATTGACCGATTCAGAAACTTCGTTCCTAAGGATAGTTATGATGATATAAAACAACAACTCGAAACAGAACGAGAGACCAGAAAAGGATTGCAGGTGCAAGTTGTTGAATTAAAAGAGCAGCTTAGAGTCACCAGACTAAAAATTCGTCGTGATGTTGAAGCAATTGAAACAATGGAAAAAACTGAATTCAACACCTGCCAAATAAAAGTGCGTCCTCTATCAAGAAATGGATTCAAACGAGTGAAGGACTCCGGTATGGAAGTCATTATCGAAACAACCGAACCTGGTATGATTGTTGATCCAACTGAAGAGGAGATTGATGAGACGGAGGATTTGTTGAAAAGCATCCAAAGGCTATAGCAGTCTTCTAAACCTTTTTCCGAATTATAACTTTACTACCTCTTCTAATATCTGAGAGTGTATCTAATTCTTCACAGCTTACCACCTTGCCAATGATATTCACTTGACTAAATGTCTGCATATCTTGTACATAGATACACAAGGAATCCCCCAGGGGCATATATGCTATATCTCCTTTTTTCACCTTGTTAGTTGGTTTGAGATTTCCTCGATTAATACCAAGAGTAATCTTCATTTCACCTCGAAGAAAGGCGGACCTACCTACAATAGGTAATACTGCTTTGATATCTTCCACAATCATTGGTCCTAGAACTCTATCAAGCACAGCTTCTAGCATCAGAGCCCCATCAAAATCTAGTACAAGTGGTACATCACTCTCAAGCATTTCACTCACAAGAAATCAAATAACATTCACCCACTTATGTTCTATGTTGAATCTTCGGCAAAACCTTAACTGTACTCAAACTGCTTCATATCATAAGTAAGACCGTTTCTTAAAGGGTGCATTTGATTTGATGGATAAGCTTGATGTTGCATTTGTTGTTGATACAACAGGATCTATGAAGGACGATATCAATGCGGTTAGGGATTCACTATTCGAAATTGTTAGTCAAATCACCGCGAAAACTATAGGGCTGTCAATCCGTTTTGGAATTGTATCGTATAGAGATCATCCTCCTCAGGATCGTACGTATGTAACAAGGACTTTTGATTTCACAGAAGACATCAAACGAGTGCACAAGGAAATAAGTCATCTAAATCCCTCTGAAGGTGGGGATACTCCTGAAGCTGTTGCTGATGCACTTCATGATGCCCGTGAAGAAATGTCTTGGGGACCAGATGCATACAAAGTCCTTCTACTGGTAGGAGATGCTCCACCTCATGGCCGACAATATTGTCGATTGGAGGATGATTATTTTCCTAATGGTTGTCCAAAAGGATTTGATCCTATTCAAGAATTGCAGGAGCTTAAGAGCGAACATGGGGGTACAGTTTTCATCTTTGTTTGCGGATGCAATCCACTCGTGGAGGAATCTTTTAGAAGAATTGCATCTTCGGTAGAAGATGGGAGATACTATTCACTTTTAGAGGCACATGAATTACCTACGGCGATATTAGAGATTCTGAAAGGTGTAGGTGATTTAATTGAGTTAGATCGTAAGGTCCTCCAATACTACACGAAACAAGATGGATTATTCAGTGTACCTGAAGGGGCCGATGAATTAGGCATAACGGTGCGAGATATGAAAACCTCAATATCACGACTTATTGAAATGGAGCGTATTCCCAGATGGCCACGCGGCCGTCCTCTATCCTCCGACAATAACGACTTGAAGGCTGCTCTGGGGGAGATTCCTGATGCTCTAATAGCTGGAAAAGCTGTTAATTATCGCATCAAGATTCGAAATGAAGGTCAAATCACTGCCAATGTTCGTGTCCTTGTTTCATTGATTTCTTCGGATGGGATTTCCGAGGTCATAAACGAATTACATGAAATAGCACCAGATAGTTCGCAAACACTGTCCCTTCGCCTTATTCCTATGGTTGATACACCAGGTCGTGCAAGTATCAGAGTTGAAGTACTATATGGATCAAAGACAATAGAATCTCAAATCTATGAAACAAGAATATTCACATCTTAGATCATATTATTTCTGCTCAACTGATGTTGGGATTAATGATTCTATCGCGCTTACTAGGTATCCCAGAAATTGAAAATGGAAATATCTCTCAAGTGAATAGATTCTACTTCTAATACTCCTATGTAGATTTTTATATTCATCTACATTAAATTCAGAGCCGATTCCGAATACATCCAATGCATATCTTTCATGGTTTCCAATCGCACGAAGATACCCTTCCATCTCTTCAGAACTCTCAATTCCTCCATCTGAAAAAAGCAATATCAAGGTGGGACGCTCAGCACCCAGATCCTCAAGGTATTCAGCAATTGCCCGGTATGCATTAGATTCATTCTCTTTTTCTAAATCACCTTTTGTTGTGTCAAGAAGTGTATAGACAAGAGATGTTAATACTTCGTCTGAAGAAATATCATTGTCAAAATCTATAAAATTCTGTACTTCGTTTCCCTTTTGAACTGAAAATTTTGAAAGGTTGTCTCCATTTAAAACCAAGCCTAATTTGCCTTCCGTCCTATTCATCATCACAAAATTGAGAATAAGTAGAACATTAATAATCGCACATTGTCGTCTTGTTATTGTTTTGTCCAATGAATCAATGAATCTGCTAATCTCTGGCACAATTTCAGAGATACTATCTAATGATTCTGTAAGTGAACTAAAATCATCGATGGTGATATCCGTGTTGTCTAAATTCCGGCCCATCGAAATACAAAGGATGATGTTGAAATCCCGCAGGGATTGAGCTGGTCTAATTTGGATAGTACCAGTGATTATCCCCACCTCTCCTAAACCTAATTCTGGTGTTGATGAACTAATTACACATTTCATTTCTGGATCATGTTCAAGAGGACGTACAGCACTATTCCTACCAATATACAAATTTTGTAAGAACTCCTGAATTTCAGACCTATGCAGATGCAGATATGAGATGATTTCAAATCCCGATCTAAGTGGTATCTGTTCAAAGGAGAAAACCGACTGCTCTAATCGTGTGACTTCCGAATCATATTTGACCAAGTCCACCTGTTTGTCAACAAGGTCGAACGCATGTGCATCCTTTTTGGAAACCAAGACGCTTTTCTTTATACATGATGAATTCGTGTTGATATTACCTGCGCACCATTGACCAGATTCTGGATTCATTGCTAATACTAAGTCGTCTTCTATTAGCCCTGTCGCTCTGAGGTCCTCTGGACAAATTTGCAATGTGTTTCTCCTAATCTCCTCAGGTACAACAGCGAAATGAAGTGCTGAGACAATATCTTGCGCTTCTTTTACTTGTAGTATTTTCAATAATTCTTGAGTATAAGCTGATAGATGCGATGGTGAGTCAAATGTATGTCCTGAGGTTGTTGTTGCAGCTTTAATCAGCGTGGTCATTACTTCAGATGTTCTCGATATTAATGAATCAGTAAATGTGCGACGCCATCCAGTTAACCTCAGTGTTTGGTCTCGATCAATATAAAGAGCAGTTGAAATTAATGACTTTGACTTATTATCTTGAAGTGTTACAATGAGACTATTCAAATCAATGTAATCATCATCTGTTGCAATTAAATGATCACATGAAACAATATGCTTGATATTCTGTGATGCGAGTACCTGTAGTATTCTTTGAAAATCTCCTAATGCAGAGCGACCTAAATTACCCTCAGCTGTAACTGATATATCATTTTCAATATAATGCATTGAATTAGGTCTTATCGGCAATCTTCGCAGAATGTTCGTACCTAGAATGCGTTGTATATCTTGAGGTCTAGCATTTAATTTTCGACTCAGTAAGTAGCTAAGTACTTCAGATATACTATTTCCCATTGCTGTATTGGGATATCCGGATGCAAAAACAATTCTTGTTGACCATTCATCACCTTGTGTTCGTTTGAGATAGTTGATAAGAGTTGAAAGAGACGATAGAGTACTTCCAGAAGTTAACACTCGACTATTTGGGATATCGACTAGTTTTACTATATCGTTCCCCCAAGACCGATGATCCGTTGTGGATAGGAATAATTCTGGTGAAGGGAGTCCTCCGTCTTTCACAGAGATTAACCAAGAAAGAAGGATATCAAGATCATCTCGGGATTCCAAATTTACAAATATGGGATATTTCGATTGAATGTGATTTATGAGATAGCTTCGCATGGTACTATCCATTAAATTTTCGAGATCACGCGAATCACATGAACATGCCCAACCTGGTTTTGATATTGCGTCCAATCGCATATCTTGAACATGGTAAAATCTTGGTGAGTGAGGTGGACACATCGCCCATTCATAAGCCAAGTTTATATTATTCTGACGCTGTGATTTTGGTAATAGTGTGGTTCCGATGTTGAATAGTGGGTGGGTAAGGTAATAATCAATGAACCATCCAATATCCAAAGCATTTGACAGAGTTCTATAGATATCTCCTAGAATAGGTGGTTTCTTGAGGTATTCATACGCCCGTCTGGGTATATATCTGAATGCGGTAGCGTATGTACCAACGTAATCGAAAAGGCGATTTTCAACTCTATTGATATACATCAAGAGCTTCTCAGGACCAAACGACCTAGTTTGGTCCCCAATATGAATCTCACCAAGGTTGACAACTGCATCAATTAAAACGAACCTTCTGATATCTCCAGTTTCTGAATCCTCGGCGACCAACATGATGGATTGCTCAATATTGATTTTTCTTGTATGAATATATGCCTGATGCGCATGTTATAACTTATTTTGAGGAAAGTTTTTTGGCAAATATACTCTCATATTTTCTTGGAGCACATCTGGATGTTGATTATAGAGGCCGTGGTGGATCAACCTGAGCATGGGATTAAGAAAGGTGATCGATTCCGGTTGTACATTGTTGATGCGCATCACCATATGGGTAGAGAAGGAACTCATCGTAATACTCCAATAGGAGCATATGATTTCTATACACTTCTATGGTTTGAATTAAAGAAAATGTCTCAGCACTTGCTTGAGAATGAAGAATTATTATTCGAACCTGTTTCAATTAAGCCGCCAAAGCTTCCGACGAAATTATTCAGCTCTAGGAAATCTTGGAGAAAAATGAACCACGGATGGATGGTTGATCGTACTATTGTTTTTCCTTATTCTGATGATTATGCAAAATCCAAAATAGATGAAGTTGCGTTCAAGGTTTCTAATGATAAGATTGCAGGATGGACAACTCGTGCTCCCCATTCTTCGCGATTGATTGGATTCTTAAGATTGGATCCTTCTGATGGGAAAACATTTGGTCTGGATATATTAGAAGATGAAATCGATAGGTGCGTGGATTATCTTGGACTTCGGGGAATAAAACTCCATCCAATATCTCAACTCTTCATTGATGATATTGCTAGTCCTTCGATGCGAACAATATTTCATAAGGCTGGTACTCATTCTCTCCCCATAATAATTGATACGAGGAATATTCGTACAGTCTTGAAGTTAAAATCCCTCATCGATACAATGGATTCAGTCAAAGACATGGTTGTGCCAAAAATCATACTTGCTCATGCAGGAATGAGTCCTTCAGATACGCGTCTATATGAATCTCTATGTAATCCCAATATTTATTGTGAAACGTCTTCTATTCACGGTCTTGATGTCCCTCTTCTATTTGATATGGCACAAAAAAATATTGGTTCCAACTGGTCCGAAAAGATTCTATTTGGGACTGACTATTCATTTCTGTCGACTCAGGCAAATGAGGTGATTCTCCATCTTCTATCCCGTAATTTTAATGGTACTCTCTCTGATATTCAAAGCATACTTGGCGGTAATGCGATGAAACTTGTACAGACACCATATAGAAGAAAATCCGCCTCTGAAATTTCCTCTCTGCGAATAACTTGTACAAGAAGCCCATCAAAAACAAGACATCTACTTGAAAACGAGATTGTAAAATCCATTGGTAATGGAGATTTGGATTTACAAAGCATTGATTTGATGGTCCCTGGAGGCGAGAAGTGGCCCCAGCTTCAGCCTCTATTCTCCGGGGGTTTTAATGGGATTCATTTCAGATCTTACCTTTTAAGTTTAAAATCCACAAATGACATACTTTTGCACCTCTGGATTCGCGAAAGCCCTCGACAATTCCTTTCATGTGCAATTCTAAGTCTCGATGAAATAGAGTTGATGTCTGAAGGTGCATTTTCACCACAACGGCTGAATTCAATTCTAATTGATTCTATTTTGGATACATCTGAAATTGTGGAATCTCCTCAAATTCTGGTAAGGAGAATACAGGAACACATTTTGAAAAGCACTCCCAATAAGTCTTAAAACCGCTCAGATGTAATGTCATTGTAGTAGAACAGGAGGCAGTGCAATTACATCGAAATTATCTCTGGAAATTATTGATGGTGGAGACCTCAAGGGATTTGTTCATCTCAATCACGAGAAAGCAGAACAATTAGGCGCTGAGTTTGGTTCGATTGTTGTCTTTGAGGACCCGCAATCTGCGTTTTGGGGTGCTGGTGAAGTGCGTACAAATAATGAGGTGTCTGATGATAAAATCATGATAGATTCTCTTGTTTTAGAAGCATCACTCCTTATGGATGGAGATCAAGTAGAAGTTTCGTTATACGATGAGGATATGATTGCACTGGAATATGTTGAATTTGGGCTAAAGCCATTAACGGAGGAAGCAAACACAGAGGATTTGGTCACACGCGCTGCTGAGGAGGTTGAGAATCTGGAACGCCTTATTGGTGGTCGTTTGGTTTATCCAGGCATGTCTTTCAATTGGCCTGCCTTACAAGCAAAGGTGGAAATTATCAAGACGCGTCCCCATTTGACTGGAAAGAATTTCGCGAAGTTAGCTTTTGAGGCACTAAAGGAGAGAACTGGATACGAATTCAAGACCGTTGGGATTGCGACCCCATTTAACGCAGTTCTATGTATTGATACAAGTGGATCGATGAAGACGACAGATGTTCCTGTAAAGGATATTGCTCACGCTCGTGAAGGGCTCAAAGACCTTGCAGGAGATAATCCTGAAGTACAGGAATTTCTTGATAGGTTCAAAGAGGGATCCAGAGTCAGTCGTGCTGAGGCTGCTGCAATGGCTGTCCTACTCTATCTAGCAGAGAAAGTTGGACGTGGATATGGAGAGAAAGTTGCCATAGTAACTTTCGAGAAAGATGTTAGTATAATGACTTTCATGAATACGGTTTCGGGACAAGTTCAACCATTTGTAGAGTGCACAGGGCGAGACAAATCCCTTGGTCTTCAGATTGTGAGTACTCATGTTGTCGATAAGGTTGAGGAAGGTGGTACTCTAACGGATATGGGTAATGCGTTGAGCAAAGCAAGGGATGTGATCCAAGAATTCGGGGACTCTACTAAACCAACTATGCTCATTCTTCTTACTGATGGTATGACCACTTCTGGTCCACCTCCATTGAAGGTTCTTAAGGAGCGATATAGCGACCTTAAGCATCTTGTAGTTTATTGTATTGGTCTTGGAGAACGTAGCGAGATTGATGAAGAATTAATGCTGGCTCTATCACAACATGGTAATGGCACTTATCGTCATGTCGACAATATGAGAGATCTCTTAGAGTGGTATGGTCGCCTCGCTACAGAATTTGCTGTTGTTATCAAGGGATCCGAATGATTTCTAATCACTCATGCTCTAGAGCTTGGGCAAGACCCTTCAGAGTATCCTCATCCATTTCCTCAAGCTGATCCTGGGGCATACTATCTAGCATATCTTTAGGAATTGCTATCATTATCTTCGCTTTTGATTCCCCGAATTTCTGAGTCAGGTCTTTAAATCGTTCCTCTTCTTCCGGTGTACGTGATTCTTTTTCCTTCAAACTATCTTCGAGAATTTCTACTAATTCGGATTTCTTCATCGATTCCAATTTTGAATCCGAATAATTCTCCTTAACGTGTAAGGGAAGTTCATCAATAATCTCAGATTTAGTCATGCTTTTGTATTCAGACCCACCTGTTGCAGCAGCCTCTTCATCTTCATCAGATGAAGCGGCAATAAGCGCTTCCAAATCTTCTTCGGAAAGAGTATCAAGTGTTCCCGCCGGGAGGGATTCCTTGATGTCCTTAGGTATTTTTGCTATTAATTCCTCACGAGATATTTTCTTTACCTTGCGGACACGAGTAACTTTTCTTACCTTAACCTTCTTCTTCTTCTCTTTTTCCTTATCAAATGATGAAAGCAATGAATCAACAAGTTCCCTTGCAGTTTCAGGTGTGAGTCTTTTCAAATCTTCAGGTGGTAATGAATCTAATATATCATCGGGCAGTTCGTCAAGTATTGCTTCCACTTCTGCGGATTTTACTACAGAAGCTTCTGCATCTTTTGCGCGATCTTTCTCTAACTGTGCTCTATATTCGTCTTCTTTTTCTTCAAGAAGTATGGATCCTGACTCCATCTCCTCTACAATAGACATGTCATAGTCGATATTAAAATCACGGTCTCGCCAATTGATGAAGTGATCAATACCTAGAGATGTCAGCTTTATGGATGCTAGATATTCCCTTATCTCTTCTTCTCCCATATCCTCGAAGTTGTTTACGATTACAGACACTTTCTCTCTTGGAATCCGTGCCCAGATTGGACCATGCAGCAATTTTGACAACCCAGCCGCACAATGCGAACGAACCCATGGATTAGAATCATGGAGTCCACGAATCATAGTCGGTATAGTTTTAGGTTGCTTGTACCATGCCAAAACTTGTGCTGCAGCAATTCGAACTTCTGCTTCCTCATCGTCAATTACATCGACAACATTGTCTACAATCGTAGGATCATTCAGGTCGATTGCAGCTATTAGAGCACGAGCTCTCACAACATCAGAGGTGTCTGTGAAAGCTTTCTCGAGTGCCTTTCTTACTCTCTTGTCCTTTCTTGCCTGTATTCCTACTTCTTCCATTTCATATTCAAGCAATAGCCTTCTTGTTTCCGACAAGAGGAGTCCTCCGAAGCGACTAATTTCATTACTTCATGAAGAGTTGACTGGTGGCGTTTCAGCTCTTCTTTTCTATTTCAGAATATTGAAGTCCTATACTTAAATGAGTTGGCTCTACGTATATGGTTTTTGTGTCTATGTCACTTACCACATCAAATTTAGGAAGGTATGTTTTCAATCCTTTTGAATGCACATGATTAATGATAAAGACTACCTGCGGATTCTGCTATTTTCTCTCATTATGTTTCTAATTACTCTAGGAGCACTAGTACTCCCGATAATTGCTGGCCCTGATGCTGAGGGTTTAATCTCTACGCTCATGTTTTTTCTAACCTTCATACTTTTTTGGGTAACTGTAGCAATTTTCCTTTCCTGGGAAGGTAAAGGTGAATCCATCGAGAAATTGGGACTTGAATGGGATAACAAAACTATTCCCCATATCATGATTGGTGCTATTGTAGGCATCTTAGCTAGTGGTCTTGTTTTCATATTTGCAGCCTTTTTTGGCGGTGACCTTCGACCCGTTGCAGAAATTACAGGTGACTTAATCGTGGCTGAGGTAATAATCACAGCACCTGTTGCATTTTTCGAAGAATTGACATATCGCGGCTATTTAATGACTAGAATGGAGGGTCTATTTGGAAAAGAGTTGGCTATCGTATCAAGTGCAATTATTTTTTCATTGCTTCATTTTGCATGGTGGACCAGATTATCAGGATCTGAATTATACTTGATTCTCATTTTTACTTTCAATATGTTCCTCGGTGGAGTTGTCTTGGGTTATGGGTATTACCTTTCTGGAAGAAAACTCTGGGTTCCAATCGCATTTCATTTCACATGGAATATTATTGCATACATCCTCTTTCCTTCTTTCACTAGAGACCCTGTCACAAATCCCGGGATATTTCAGATAGAATGGGGGGTTACAACAATTCCAGGGTTCCTGTTTGGATTATCCCTTTTTTATCTACTACTAAATGAAATTAAACGTAGAAAAAAATGAATGGTCGGAATTCTTCTGACCTATTCAATTCACTGTGATGGGGACTCATCACCTGAGGAAACATAGCTGGCATCTTCCTTGGTGACAATCATAGTGAGTCCTGTTATCCCGATTATTGACACGGTTTCTCCTTTAGATATGGGTGGTCCTGATGTCTTTGCCCACCATATCTCTGCACCCACTTTGATCTTTCCTTTTGGATCGATGTCAGTAAGCGCCACAAGATCACTCATTTTGCCATATTGATATTCCGGCCATTTCTCGTAGTCACGCAGGAATGCAAAGTATATACCCATGAGACAGAGAATAGATCCCGCCATGATGTATATTGGTAATCTTCCTGAGGGATCAATTAAGACTGCAAGAAATATTGCAATCCCATAAAATGGAAAGAGCTTCAACGATACTTTTGCATCAATAAAGCCGCCTTCTATGACTCCACCACCACCAGTGAATATGGCAAACATCATGTAGAGGATTCCACCAATTATGATGATTAACCACCATTGATTATTGATGTCCCACCCAGTCAACCAAATCTGAAATACGAAAAGAATGACTACCAAGGGAACAACTACTTGAGCCATCGCTTTCCCTGTTGCAGGCTCTACTGTGAGAACCAACAGAGTAAGTACGATTGACATTAGTATGAGTCCGAATAATGGGTCGACAAGGAAGTAAGTCATGCTGACACTTAGAACTGATAGCATTAGCATGACTACAACAATCTTTATCCAAGCATCCAATCCAAGCACCTCAAATCAAAAGAGTATGTATCAATCCTCCACAGTACCCTTATCCTTGGGCAATCGTAGTCCTCCAGTTCCAACTGACATTGCTGCTGCTGTTCCTGCAGTTACTCCTACTTCAGGTATGTTTGTAGGTACCATGATGATTAGATTCGCGTTCTTGGATATCTCTTGCATAATGTTCCATGTTCTGAGAACGAACCCAACTGAAGATTTCTCATACATCTTCGCTGCTTTGAGCATGTTTTCAGCAGCTTCGAGCTCAGCTGTAGCTAGTGTGATTCTTGCTCGGCGCTCTCTCTCTGCTTGAGCTTCACGACTCATTGCATCTTGAAGTGCTGCTGGAATCACAACATCTCGTATCTCTACAGATGTGACTTTGACACCCCAATGTTCTGTCTTTTCGTCAATTAATTCTTGCAGGTGACCTGCAATTTGATCACGCTCAGATAGTAGCTGATCAAGTGTTACTTTACCTGTGGTTTCTCTCAATGTTGTCTGTGCTGCAAGTTCCACTGCTACCGCATAACGTTCTACTGTCAGGATTGCTTTCTCTACATCTATAATGCGGAAATACATGACAGCGTCTACAACAACGGGTACATTATCCTTAGTCAATGACCTCTCTGTCTTGAACGCGTATGTCAGAAGCCTGAGGGAAACTTTCATAGCTATTTTATCTAGCAGTGGAAATACCCACACGATTCCAGGTCCCTTAATATTGCGGAATTTTCCCAATCTTAGTATTGCAATTCTCTCCCATTCCTTGAGAACTTTGATTCCTGATGCTACAAACATGAGGATAAATATCGCAATGAATGTGATGAGAAGCATAATCATAAATCCTAAATCAAACGTTTGCAATTCTTATTTACTCCTCGCACTCACACGTTTCTCTACGCGTGGTAAACGGTACAACTGTCCGTTTCTGTATGTATATCTACCTGAATGGTATATGAAGCTTCGTCTCTAATTATTGACGACCAAGTTGTTCAGTTTTTTCCTTACTAGCTTATGTATCTTCCATATCAAGAAGTAGCTCCTCTCTCTGAGCTGAACTGAATGGCATGGATGGAAGCGGAAATACATTCAGGATGGTTCGACTTATGGCAACTAGCAGTCCGGTAGTGAATATTGACGCTACTGTTCTCTCTATTGGATACAGAAACATGACTGCTGACCACCACCCCCAAATCGTGTTAACATCTAATCCAAAGGTGTAAAATAAATAGTAAACTCCAATTGCAGATCCTAAAGCTTGGTCAACCATAACCGCAAGGAATGCCAATATCCAAAATGCAAACAAGCTTTCAGCAAACAAATTCGAAAGAAGCATTCCTAGAATGATTAATACGAGAACACCACCTCCAAAGAGGATTATCGCTAATAGATGAAAGTCAGGTAAATAGAATAACCCGAATCCTGAAATTAGCAGCAAAGTGGGTACCAGAAGCAGGAATTTGTTTGGATTCTCAAGTTTTCTGAATATTATTTTTCCTGACTTAAAATTCAGATAATCTAAGAATTTAGTTGAAATCATTGGTACAGCAATGATCAATGCTAATACTAACCCGAAAAGGTGGAACCAAAGAAAACCAATTCCAAGTATTCCGATTGGACTAAGAATGTATAATACAACCGCCATGAGGTAAATAACCAATACTCCTATTGGTTTACGAATACGAATAAATCCTGCCGCGAGCGCTCCAGCAGCTGTTGCTATAGGTGTGAATAGGCCGAGGACCATTAGTTCTGCATTAGCAAACATTGCAACATAGGAACCAATAAGGACTGAAATTGTACCTACGATTGGTCCTAAAAGGAAACCTGAAACTGCAGCGCTTACCATTCCTAGGGAAATGATCCCTCCTGTTCCAGCTGCAGGAACTGCTGGTATCATTGTAAGAGTAAAATGAAGTGCAGCAAACATACTCGTTAATGCAATTCTATATGATGGGGAATCAATTTCATAGGTCATCTACTACCCTCCGATTGTAGTGTAGTATAGTAAACTACATAGGTAAGTATGTACATAGAGTCGACAAGAAAACAACTATTTGAACCTAACGGGAGCAAGTAAAAGATGAAAAAACCCGTCGAACTCTGGCCCTATCTTCTTTTCCTGCCTATTGATATGGAGAAAAGAAACAAATTCATCAGGTCTATTTTGTCTTCAAAGGTTGCATCATCTATTTTCTCGAGCTTTGGAACCGAAGGCCGAGTACTTCAGAGAGACCTAGTTGAGGAACTTCCACATTCAAATAAGACCATAATCTCGTTTCTAGAAAAATTACGAAAATATGGCCTTATCATTTCAGGTTCAGAGGTCTCTGGGGGAAAACGTGTTGTTGTTCATGAGTTAACGAAGACTGGGTGGGAATTTTCAAGATTCTTTTTCGAGGGACTGCCTTCAGATATTGGAGATTTGACTACATCTCTTTTGGAGGAATACTTGCTACGCCTCGTAATGCTGCATCGTGAGCAACAGCTTCCTGATACGATGGTTTTTGACGCCTTTACTAGAGCTCGAACAAAGGCATTCATCCATAACTCTCCCAAATACAACAAATCAGATGTGACAATTATTGCACCCATTATTGTTGATACAATCCTGAAATGTAGAGATTTTCCATCTCCTGGTGAAACTGTTGAATACCAACCTTTGATGCGTATTCCAAGAGGAACTGGTTTCGATGTAGCAAAACAAATTGCAGACCATCAGGTTCGTGTCGCATATATCAGTGAGGTCGGTAATGATCAAAAGGGATGGAATGCTCTTTCAGAGCTAATACGACAAAATGTAGACGTCACAGGTGTTAAAATATCTGAGACCTTACATACCCCTGAATCATTCACCCTTACGAATGAGAAAGACGAGAGAAAGCTAATTGACCGTAGTGAAAAAATAGCTTTCAATATCCATTCGCCCTCAGACGTTCCATGGAGTACCTTAGAGTCCACAAGGGTGGTTTTTCTTGATGATATCTCTCCTGAGGTTGGGATTACAATTGCTGTATTTTCACGGTCAAGGGGCATACCTGTTGTGATCAGTTGTCCACCACTATGTACTAAAGATCGATTTGAAGATTATATTCCATTTCTCTCCCAAGTAGATGTAATCCTAATGTCCAATGAATCATGGAGTGCGATCAAGAAAGTGATGGATAATAATCCTGTAAAACAGATGCGTCTTCATACTCAAGCTAGCATAATTGCCAGAGTTACAAAAAGAAGCTATAAACTCTATCTACCTGAAAAGGGAATCACAAGTCAGACATCCAATCAAAGTAATGACATTACGACGAAATATATCTCGGGATTTCTGAAAGGTATGTTACAGGCATATAGCATTCAAGAGGCTCACAATATGGGCTTGGAGTATGAAGAATCAAGCTAGTTACTTGATGAGGCTAGTATCCAGAAAAACAATCCACCTAGAATCCAAACAAAGAGACCTGCTCCCAGTACAACTCCAAGAGTAGCTCCCATTCCGGAAGAGCCTAAGTTTACATGCATATTACTAAATTTCTTGAAACCACCAATATACTTGGTTTCATATTCGCAGTGAAACTCCTTCTCTGTTACCGCTCCACATATCTCACAGACGAATTTGTTTTGAACCATCGCACCAATTAGGCTGTCCAGATTGCAACCAATGAATGCAGTAAGAATGCCTAGAGGAATGATGAATGCTAGATGCTCCAATCCCCCTGTAACCGCCAAGTTGATTGGGATTGATCCCGGAGCAACAATTGCAAAAAACACTGCAATGAATCCTAGACCTATTCCAGCTCCTACAGCTGCAAGCTCACCAAGGAGAGATACTGCACCAATTGTCCCTCGTGGAACTCTTCTTCTCAGATTCGTTATCAATCTGGGTTTGCTTTTACTGAAAACTCCAATCTCGCTTGCTAGTGTATCTGCAGTAGTCGTAGCGACTGCCCCTATGAATCCACCAAACATCCAATATGGTAACGTGCTGGTACCATTAGCGATAACATCAATTCCAAGCGCTGAGTATTGGGCACCCCAAGGTGCAAATCCAGTTAGCCACATTCCGATTGAAAAGAACATCGGAATCAGTCCACTAGCCATTACATTTCTCCAGGATCTCTTGCCCTTACTTTCTTGTGCAAGTCCCTGCTTTGCTTTTGCCTTATACTTGAATTTTGTAGCAATACCCGCACTAGTAAAGAAGAATAACAGAAGAACGAATGCTGCAGGACCTCCTGTGTACCATGTCGTAAATCCAATTATGAACGCACCAATCAAACCTGAAATGTCAACAAATCCTATTTTGTAAACTAGAAAACCAATCATGCACATCATCAATAACCCTGAAACTACAGGGTGGTCTAGTATTGTTATCATTTCACACACATCCATGTATCATTACCTGCACAGCAGGTGCAATCACTGTAATCGGTGTTCTATCATCATATAATAACTGATATTTTGATTGTCTATTAGTTTATGAGGCGCGTTTTTTGACCTATTATACCTTTGCTCTTGGTCTTATATACTGTCGAAGGTTGAATGCGTCAATGCCGAAGTTGCGCAAAATATGCATAGTTTAATAGGCTCTTATTGGACAAAATAAGGATTTTTAGGTTCGATTTAAGATACTTTCCTGATTATAGCTCTTTAATGGTTCTAAAAAAAGCTCTAATAGACAGTAAACTTCGAAGGAGTGTATTCAATTGCGCGACTTGGCAAAGGTTGGTTCATATGTAGTATCCTAACTTCCAAATAGTATCCAGTAACAACATCAATTGGGGGCGTGATCCATTGACTATTGACTATGATCTCGCCATTATCGTCCAAGATCAGTGGATGGATAAATTCCTTGACGATATCTTTTTTTGAAAGAATTCGGATGGATACTTCGAGATTATCAAGATTTTTAATGTCACTCTTAATCTTGGTTTCTATATCAATCATAGTTACTCGTTGAATAAACCCGGACAATCTTTCCCCTTTTCTATCCCTGAGTGCTGTTTCGACCCAAAATCTTGGACCTTCAAGCGCTTTTATTTTCATTTTATGAGTGTGCTCAATTTCTCTACCAGCGACTTTCAACTTTACATTGACATAGGCAGTACTCATCTCAATACTTAGAGGAATTTTAATTGTAATTGGAACAAGCTTTTGCTCAATGCTCTCTAACTCGAGTGGTTTGTTATAGACTAGTTGCTTCCCAAGTCTTGAATCAAACACAACCTCAAGTATCCCTTCAATTATTCCCTTACTTGTATTTTCTAATTGAATGATAGAGTTAATAACCTCGTTCGGATTCGCGAATCTGGGTACTCCGAGAATTTGGATATCAACTGGCAAACCCTTGCTCCCTTTATCAATCGAGATATCAACTGTCTTTTCATCAACAATACGACCATCGTAGATTAATACAGCAAGCAATTTTACATAATCGCTTGGTGTTTCAAAATCAGGTATCTGAAGCGGTCCGAAAGAAACGGATAGGTCTCTACTTGATTTCAATCTCTGTTCAGTTAGCATTTTCCTTTGATTATCGGGTCCTATAATGTAAATTCGAATTGACGCCTTCCCACTATCATTAGCACTTCTTCTTATCCTCAACCATCCTCGAAAGCTCTCACCAATTTGGACAATTCCTGGAGCTCTGAGGGATTCGATCCTCAGTACAACAGGTCGCGTATCTATTCGTATATGTTCAGATTCAACAATCGAGATTGAACTTTCATTATCACTCATCTCAGCTTGGATGACTCCAGATATCAGATCCTGTGTAAATGGTATGCTCCACTGAAAACCGAATTCTTCATTTATCAGGTTCGTAACATGAATCTGAGTTATGTCGTGGAAATCACCATCATCATTCTTGAACCGTATTCTTAGAATGGTGTCCTCCAGATCCATTCTATCCCTGTTTACTATCGAAATGCGTCCGTGGATTGCTTCTCCCGGTACTTTTCTCTTTGGCATCTCAATATCCAGTTTTAGTGAAGGTCCGCGATGTGAATAACCTACATAGAACGGCTTTGACGCAATATTCAAAATTTGCTGACCTGTGATATCTTGAAGTACTAGATGCAGATAACATCGTGCAACTCCCTCCTCATTCTTATGTGGGATAACGAGCTTTGGGTACTGCTCTTGATTAAAGATAATGAGTTCTCCACTCTCCAATGTAAACTCTTTGGAAACCTGAACGAGTACTTTTTCTTGTTTTGGTGCAACTACTGAAATGATTGTCTTCAATTCGGTATCCGATGGATAATTTGTTTCAATCTCTCCGGAGAATTGAAGAGTAGAGATGCCATCAGCAAACTGTGTGGTGCTTGCTGTTCTGATTCCTGCCTTAATCCAGTAAGTTCTGATTGTTTCTGAGAGGTTGATTTGTCGACCTGCAATATCTGCAATTGCTAGTATGTTGTACGCAGTCTCAGGTCCTTCGGTTGGGAACGATACTCTTACTTCTTCAATTTCACCTACTTCTAACTCAGTAAGAGTGATTACGTCGTTTTGCACCCGCATTCGATTCGAGTTTTCAACATTGTATCGGATAACAAGATCTGTGATTACTCGATCAGATACATTTTGTAAAGTAATTGCGAATGAGGCTTTCTGACCAGCGAATATGAACTCCCCTTCAGGAATTATCTCTATCGCTAAGCCTTTCCACCATGAAAGCCAAGTTGGGAGATTGGGTCTCCCTCCAAGGGGATCAAATAACCAATTTGTGCAGCATTCTCTAGTAATGCCATAAAGACTTCTAAGCAGCACGACCATGTTCATATCAGATTCAGCATAAACTTTTAACTGGATATCTGCACCAGTCGTTTTTGGTTCAACAAATTCACTACCAAAAATCGAAGTCAATAGCGGTTGCATGAATGGATTCTCTGCAAGACCTAATTCCTCAAATTCATCTCTGATAATTCTAAGCATTGATATGATTCCGTCTGAAAGAAATCTATTCTTCTTATTGGAAATTGTACCATCATCGTTGATAGTGGAGTTGTAGAAACCTACGAACTCGCTCTCTGATGATGTGCTGGGTTTGAATGGTGCCCACAAACCTGCAGACACCGCAGATTCTCTATTGGTTGCAAGGCTACCTGCACCAACATCCGGTATCCTCTCCCCATTTTCAATCATCCTTTTCGCTTTCAATGCAAGTGACTGGAGCAATAAGGCTAATCCAATCCGTCTCGGAATTGAGAGTTGTGTATCAAAAACTCTGACCTCTATTGTCCCATAATCTGTGAATGGATAGATATCTACCATTCTAGCAAAACTTCGATTTACATGCTTGGAGAAATATTCTCTATCAGCATTGATCATAAACGGTATGAACTCGAATTCACTCGTTGGGCCCATTTGTGTTGTGTTCTTTAACAATCTAATAGAACGCTTACATTTTGGTGCTCTAAGGTTGCCTTGCTCATCAATAATAACATTATCAGTCGGGATTTTATTTTCAAACGGTGAATTTACTGAAAGTGCAATAAGATGCGGAATAAAATTCCGAAACATGTTATACACACCAAGTCGAACTTCAATGTCAACATCGGGTCCAAGGATATGATGATGTTCTCCAAATGATAGATTCTTCACGTATTCCTGTGTAGGATTCAAACCTGTTGAAACTAAAATTACACGCTCATCTTTTGGCAACGATTCCTGTGAGATTGCCAAAAGGGTTTGAATCCACCATGCTAGTTCTTCAAGTGTTGTGCATGGTGGTGTGGCAATCTCTAATATCCACGTAAGACTTGTGACATTGGGATCATGTCCAATGAGTGTATATTCTTTATAATTTCCCTGAGGGTCTTCATAATTTGCTATGATTCTGGACCCACGTTCACCTTCTTCAGTTTGTGCCGTGAACTTGCACTTGTTCGCTACTGATTTTATCTTCGTTGAACGGATTCGTTGGTCAAGAAGTCCTTTTGCTCTTGAAATTAATTTATCGAAGATATCAACTACTTCTTCTCCTCTAATCCAGCTACCATCTTTTCGTATTAGTTGTAGTTCTGCCTCTATACCATGTGCAAAATGTAGAACCGTTTCTGCGTCATTGTCTATAGAGGTCATGATCTCACATCTGATGAAGGCATTCTGCGTTCAATTACTTTCGGGTGTTCCTCAAAACAAATTGGACCGGATTAGTTATTATCTTTGCTTGGGTCTCAGGATTCAGATACTAATTCAAATATCTCCTTGACCTTTTCACTGAGTTCCTTCATTCTGTACCAGACTGATTCTCGACCCTTGCGTTCAGCTAATAGGTCAATTAGTATATTATAATCGAAATCTATAATGTCCTTCAAAAGAATCAATGCTCGCTCATCCTCGAAATATGAGTCATCAACTCTTCCATCACGAATTCTCTTTGCTAGTGGTTCCAGAGATCTTTTAGCTGAGTCAAGTTTAACCAATGCAGATCGATACTTATCTTTCTCATCAGACATAGCATATCCTCCGACTAATGGTGTCATACCTGCTCCTACTGACCCCATCCCAATCGAATCAAGTGCATCCATTGCATCATTGAAATGTTCATACGCATCTGACAGACACGTTTTGATTGCCTTGACAACTCTTGGCCTATCGCTATAATCTGACAACATATCACCTCATTGTGAGAAAGAATATTAAGAAACAGAAAGTGTCGGGTGTAGACCCCGACACAAATCGTTCGGTTATTGTTTTATAGGGGTCCATCGCCCAGTTCGCCTGCAAAGTGACAGGCCACCACATGATCATTATCCATATCCCTATCCTCTGGAATCTCTCTAACACAGATTTCCTGTGCGTATGGGCATCTCGGGTGAAATCTGCAACCTGGTGGAACATTAATTGGACTTGGTGGTTCGCCCTTTAGTGATTCAACTCGTTTCTTCACCGTTGGATCACCAGATGGTACTGCAGATATCAATGCTCGAGTATAGGGGTGCAATGGATTGAATGCAACCTCATGCGCGGGTCCAATCTCCATAATCTTACCAAGATACATGATTCCGATTCTATCGGCGATGTATGTAGCGATAGCAAGGTCGTGAGTAATGAACAGATAAGTGAGTCCTAGCTCTTCACGTAGCTGAAGCAACAAGTTAAGAATCTCTGCACGAATTGATACATCGAGCATTGAAACTGGCTCATCGGCAACCATGAATTCCGGATGCAATATGAGTGCTCTGGCTACTGATATACGCTGGCGTTGACCACCTGAGAGTTCATGTGGATAACGATCGATGTAATCCCCTGCAGGTGTAATTGCTACACTCTCAAGTGCCTCAAGAACACGTTTTCTTCTCTGACTTGGTGTTAATGGAAGTTTATGAACCGTCAGCGGTTCTGCAACAATACTGAAAATACTCTGTTTCGGATTGAGGGATTCGTATGGATCCTGAAAGGTAATCTGCATTTTCTTACGTAATTCTTTCATCTCTTGTCTGTCCAAAGTAGATAGGTCCTGTCCCGCGTACACAACCTGACCATCAGTTGGTAATTCAAGATATAGAACACATCGACCTGTTGTAGTCTTCCCGCATCCAGATTCGCCTGCAAGTACTAACACTTCACCTTTCTTGATATCGAAGCTCACTCCATCAACTGCTCTCACGAAAAGTTCTTGTTTGTAGAGTAGCGATGATAGGAAGCCAGTGTTTACAGGAAACCACTTTCTCATATTGCGGACCTGAATAAGTGCATCACCTTCAGTAACTGTTGATTGTGCGATTACACCTCTATCGTCAATTGTCATTTCTTCGCCTCCTTACTCCAAATCCACTGTTAGCTCGCCTCTGAGTTTCTCGGCGAAGTGACATGCTACCCATCTGTCTGGCTCAATCTCGTCGAATGATGGTTCTTCTCTGGAACAGATATCTTGAGCGTATGGACATCTCGGATGGAATCTGCACCCTGTAGGTGGCTCAATCAAGTCAGGTGGTGAACCGGGGATTGAGGTAAGTTTTTTCTTTTCAGCTTTCACCATGCTTGGGATTGCTCCTACAAGTCCTGCTGCATACGGGTGAATTGGTTCTTTGAATACAGATACTACATCCGCAAGCTCTGCAATACGACCCGCATACATGATTGCCGTCTTATCGCATGTTTCTGCAATAACACTCAAGTCGTGAGTAATCAAAATCAGCGACAGACCCAAGTCTTTCTGAAGTTTTTGCATTAGCTTCAGTATTTGGGCCTGAATTGTAACATCCAGGGCAGTTGTTGGCTCGTCTGCAATAACCAAGTCTGGATTACAGGCAAGAGCCATGGCAATCATTGCACGTTGGCGCATTCCACCAGAGAACTCATGGGGGTAGTTATGAATACGACCTGGATCAAGACCAACCATTTCGAAGAGTTTAGCGCATCTATCCAGTGCTTCTTCCTCTGTCACGTTTTCGTGCATAAGAATAGCTTCTGCAATTTGCTCGCCGATTTCAAAGACCGGATTGAGCGCATTCATCGCACCTTGAAAGACAATTGCAACATTCTTCCATCGAATATCACGCATCTCTTTCGCACTCTTCCTAATCAAGTCGTCACCCTTGAAGTAGACGTTTCCACCTACTATATTTGCTGCGGGGGGCAAAAGTTGCATTATTGAGTATGCAAGACTACTCTTTCCACAACCACTTTCTCCGGCTAGACCGACTGATTCTCCTGATTCAAGTTGGAGGGACACATTATCCACGGCTTTGACCAAGCCTTTCATTGTCTGGTAATACATGCGCAGATTTCTAATATCAAGCAATGGCATGTTTCTTTTCTCCGCGGGAGCTATAAGATGGATTTGGTTTCTTAACAACCATTCCAAGCGAGGCTTGCCCCTTGGTTGGCTTAAATATGTTGCTTTCAGCTCAATGAACAAAATGGGTTTTTCATTAATTGTATATCCGGCAATTGGGAACTGCAAGTGTTGCCATGCCTAGTGCGAAACTAGTAAAAGGCACTACCCTCATATCTGCTATGTGTAACTATGACAGTTCGTGCCTTTCCTCGTACTCGGGATTCTCCTCAAAAGAAGATACTTTTGATTCCGGTTATCTTGATTTTTGGCGGCTTGATTATGATGTATATTCCATATCTAGGATTCATTGGAGCCATTGTATCTCTGACAGGAGCTCTTAGTGTGTTTCTTGTTGGAATGGTCTATGCAGATTTATGGGCTGCACATAGAAGAACTCGTTCGATAATAAAAGCACGTGAGGAACGTGGAATCAAAGAGGACGATGATGCTGACGACGATTATGATCCATTTGTTGATGAAATTGGGACCGTAGAAGATGATTGACAAAATATGTACAATCAACTTCCCTGAGAGGTAGCTTTTAATATTCAAAAAACCCGGACGGTATTGAATGTGTCAACAAGAGCGGCAAAGAGAAACTTTGAGTTTTGCCGTTTTCTCATCGGAGGATATTAAATGTCTGAAGAAACCAAACAGGCTGGATGGAAAGACCGCAACTTGTACGTTAGCATCACTGGATTCTGGGGTGAATACAAGAAACACAGAATCGGACTAATTGGTCTATTCGTACTTATAATGTACTTTGGAATCGCAATCTTTGCTCCTGTAATATCACAAGGAGTAGATCCCTCACCAACCAATAAGGTTGCACCACCATTCCTCGCACCTAGCTGGATGGCTGTGTTTGATCCAACCGGTGTCGTGACAGGGGAATTATCCCCCGATCCATATCTTAATGTGAATCCTAATGCAACATCAGACCCCGTTCTTTCAAAAATCAACATTGTAAGGAAAAATGGTACTAATACGGATCCATTCGATTATGCGTATGGGGATGGCTATGTCAATCTGACCTGGACGCACACTGCTGGAACTGAATATTGGTGGAAACCTGAGCTTGATAATCTGCCGTTGGGTCAGATTCTTCCCAGAACTGAGCCGCAGGTCAATGATTTCATTATGTTTGAGCAAGAGCTCCCGTGGTTATACCAGACCATGCCTTCTGATGTAAATATGACTTTTGAATTGGGTGTGAAGCTGAATGGAGATTTCACGAGAACATATGGAGGACTAATGTTCAAGATTTATATATATCTCATTGATTCTGCAGGTAATTGGTGGCAAGTTTATGAATCAGTTCCACCTTATGAATCACTTGTTGTAAATCGCCGAATTGACCTGAGTGGTTTTGACGTTGTTGAGGGCTGGGAAGGTATAACCGGAAGTAACGAAACAGGTTCCGATTTTGTCAAAGACCCTGAACCTTGGGTTAAAGTTGGAGTTGTACTCTCACCAACCCGTAACTTTCGTGAGAGACTAAGTCCTAGTAATCCAGATGATTTTCCATACCTTGTTTATAATGGAAGTGTAGAAGTCCATGTCACTACTCTGAGTACCATTGCCTATGGTCCTTATTATGGAATTTTAGGCACAACAGATAAGGGTGGAGACGCGTGGTCTCAACTTATCTATGGGACTCGTATCTCATTGATTATCGGAATCTTGGCAACTGGGTTGTCCACCGCCGTGGGAGTCATTGTAGGGCTCGTAGCGGGATATTTCGGTGGAAAAATAGACGAAGCGCTCATGAGGGTCGTTGACTTCCTGCTTGTCATACCTGGGCTGCCGCTTATGATGGTTCTCGCGGCTTTTCTGGGGCCGACAATAGGAAACATCATCCTCGTCATCTCGATTCTGGGATGGACGGGGACATCTCGGTTGATACGGTCACAGGTGATGGCCGAGAAGAACAAAGCATACGTTGAGAGTGCGAAGGCCATTGGAGCCTCCGATACATACATCATCTTCAGACACATTCTCCCGAATGTGACTCCAATCCTGTTCGCAAACATTACCCTGGGTGTCGTCGGAGCCATCCTCTCAGAATCTGGTCTTGCGTTCCTTGGTCTCACTGACCCAAGTGAGCCAAGCTGGGGCAGAATGCTTGCTGATGCCCAGACCGCTGGTGGATTCAGCAACGGTGCATGGTGGGTCGTAGTCTTTCCAGGACTGATGATCACAGCATTATCTCTATCATTCACCTTTATTGGTCATACACTTGACCAAGTACTTAATCCAAGGCTCAGAGAACGTTAAACTCTCTCTGAATGTAAGTCTGGGTCCCTCGAGACCCCGACTTCTCTTCTTTTTTTAAGAATCATTTAATCGAATCCCAGATTTCTGGGTTAGTCTATCACTCGAGATCTATATGAATCATCAGTGTTCCCTCGAATTCAGAGAGCCTACAATCAGTGACATCGTTTCCACGAGAATCTTGGATATCAACGGGTGTAATTGTATATAGCTGCCACTTTCGTACATAGTAGTACCATGAACACTATGTTTATTAATTGCAAAACAACTTACTACCTTGGCTCGCAGTACTTAGTGTCCCTAGGTATTGTATGATAATAACAAGGAGCGTTAAAAATGGGTCTACGAGAGTACGTTATCAGACGTGGTATCTACATGTTCTTACTTGTAGTTGCTGTAGTCTGTTTCAACTTTTTCCTATTCAGACTTCCGACGCTTGTACTTGGTATCAGCCCTGTTGACCTTATGATCAGTGAGGAACTTCGGCGAAACCTCACCCAAGATGCATTGCAGCAGATCTATGTCCAATTCGGTCTTGTTCCAGACCCAGACATTTTCGACTGGATCTACATGTTCTGGAGATATCTTGTCAACATGTTCACAGGTAACTTTGGACGCTCATTTGTATCCAAGACCCCAGTAATGGCTGAGATTGCATCAAGATTACCCAACACACTCTTGTTGATGGGTACATCTTCAATTGTTTCAATCATTATCGGTATCTGGACTGGTGTCAAAGTTGCTGCTGATCCCGGTTCACGTAAAGACGTTGGTGCAGTTACTGTCGCGTTGTTCATCTATGCACTCCCAATCTTTTGGTTCGGAATGCTATTACTGATGGTTTTCGCATTCTATATGCGAACGGCGACGGGTGGCTTATTCTACTTCCCGCTTGGTGGAACAATCGATTATGCCCTTTGGGGAATCGCAAAGGAGAGCCCCTATGGGGCTTTGATGTTGGCCGGTAATATATTGCACCACCTGTTCCTTCCAATGATTACCCTTGGTGTCGGTGGCTATGGTGGTTACTTCTTGTACATGAGGAACAATCTAAATCCGGATTACATTGCGAATTCGGAAGAGAATAGACGTCATGACAGAAGACTACATACTGACCGCACGAGCAAAGGGATTGGACGAGAACCAGGTACTGTACAAGCACGGTCTGAAAAATGCGCTACTACCAATGGTAACAATAATAGCCATGAATTTTGGCTTCCTAATCAATGGAGCGACGCTTACAGAAACGGTGTTCAACTGGTACGGGATGGGTCGGTATATATTCACCAGCCTGTTCCAGTTAGACTATCCTGTGGTCCAAGCGATATTTATGGTAATCGCGATAACAGCGATACTTGCGAATTTCGTGGCAGACCTTCTGTATGGAGTCCTTGACCCGCGAATCAAGTACGGGTAGGGCCGCATCAGAAATGCGGATGGGACTGAAATCCATCCGCTGTTTGTTCTTTTTTTCATTCCTTTTTACCTTTCAATACAATTCTTATAATTATTAACCACATCCGTCAGTATCGTGTTCACATTCTTTCACCAATTGTTCGTGATAGGAGGAGAGCGGATGAAATAAAGGTCCACCTACCTCTCGATAATTATTGATTGTTTGCTTGAACCCACACTGTTACATTCATTCGCATGTTAGGATATTGACGGTGCAAATTCATTCCTAAGTCAAAATCTTGATAAGTGGAATGCCATTCGCACCGACCACGACTTCGGGATTTGGTAAACTCACGCTATTTTTCCGAGCTCGTATTTTCGACGAGGAACGAAAGATGTCTGATGAATCCCCACAAATTGACTGGCGCGACTCAAACTGGTACACATCAATCGCTGATTTTGTAAGTAAATTTAGACGTCATAGGATGGGACTCATTGGGATAACAATCCTAATTTTTTACATCGTAATCGCGATTGCTGCTCCATTTATCGTTCCTTACGATCCTTCTCCCGCAAATAAGATTGCACCTCCCTTTCTTGCACCTGCTTGGATGCAAGTCTTTGATCCTCTGGGGGTTGTTACATCAGAACAAATCGACAATCAATATCTCGAATCATCACCCAACGTTACTATAGTTGGTGCCCATCAAGATAGATTCTCTTCAGTTCATTATCCAAGTTCACAAAATAAGAGCCATTTCAATATGACTTGGACGCATGTTGCCGGACAAGAATTGGATTTCCACGAAACACTGGATAATACAGTTCATCCTGATTGTATGGATTTCATCTATATGACTCATACATTCGAGTGGGGATTTCAAAGCATGCCCAGTGATGTAAACATGACCTTCGATTATGGTGTAACTCGTACTGGTACCTTTGCTACTCAAGAATATAGTGGACTTATGTTTAAGGTTTTCATCTATCTGATAGATTCTTCAGGTAACTGGTGGAAAGTCTACGAGTCTTTCCCACCATATTATGAATTGATCCAAAATAGACGTATTGATTTAAGCTACTTCGATGTAGTCGAAGGTTGGGAGGGTATGACTTCACACCTAAATCAGACCGAAGATCCAACAAAACAATTGACAGTTGCTGTCGTTTTATCACCTACGGATAATTTCAGAAAATCTAGAAGTCCTAGCAATCCGATTGACTATCCGATCCTCAATTATACTGGGTCAGTTACTGTGCAGATAAAACGTTTGAGTATGATTGCATATGGAGATTACTTTGGTATTCTTGGTACCACTGATAAAGGTGCAGATGCATATAGCCAGTTAATATGGGGAACTCGAATATCATTAACAATTGGAATTCTAGCAACAGGCATCTCAACAGCAGTTGGTGTGGTTGTTGGAATGACCGCAGGATATTTCGGTGGAAAACTAGACGAGATATTAATGAGGGTTGTTGACTTCCTCCTCGTGATACCAGGACTGCCGCTTATGATGGTCCTTGCGGCCTTCCTAGGGCCGACTATAGAAAATATAATTGTGGTCATATCTATACTTGGTTGGACGGGGACGTCTCGTCTGATCCGGTCACAGGTGATGGCTGAAAAGAACAAGGCATACGTCGAGAGTGCGAAGGCAATTGGAGCCTCCGATACTTACATTATATATCGTCACATTCTCCCTAATGTAACACCAATCTTGTTCGCTGACATAACATTGGGTGTCGTTGGTGCCATCCTTTCGGAATCTGGTCTTGCGTTCCTTGGTCTTACTGACCCAAGCGAACCAAGCTGGGGTAGAATGCTTGCTGACGCACAGGCCGCTGGTGGATTCAGCAATGGTGCATGGTGGGTTGTAGTCTTCCCGGGACTGATGATTACTATATTGTCACTCGCTTTCACCTTTGTTGGTCATACGCTTGATCAAGTACTTAATCCGCGTTTGCGTGAGAGATAGAGTGTATCCAATAATCCTCAGTCTAAAAAGAAAAGATGGCCGATACAGATTTCGATATAATGGCCATTTTCCGACATACCTATGTGTATTAATGCCCAGCATAAGGCTTTTATTGACATTTGTGGAACGTCAGCATCAATCCGATTCCGACTCGGAAGGAGATAGAGAGAATATGCTTAAAGACCGTCGACGAGTTCTTGCATTAACACTCGTTGCCGCTTTTGCGTTTATGGCAATTTCACCTATATTTGCCACAGCACAATTTACAGTTCCAGGTGGACTTAAAAATGGTCCATATGTGGACAAAATTGTGTATAACGTAATTGAAGGTGACGACCAGCAGGTCCTCGCTCTACAGAATGACGAGATCGATCTTATCGGTGATATGGTCGATCCAACTCACCTAGCCACTTTACAGGCAGCTGAGAATATTGAGGTAGCAAACGTACTCCGAAACGGGTACGGTTATGTTACCATTAACACAGCAAAGAACCCATTCAACTACACAGACTTCAGACGAGCAATTGCCTTTGCTCTTGACAAGCAGGCAATCTCAGACGATGCTTGGGATGGTTTATCAGAACCTCAAGACTCAATGGTAGCTAAAGTCAACCCGTTCACAAGTGAAGGCCTTCTACCTTACACTTACTATGAGGCACAGGTTGCTCTTGGAAATCAGATGCTGGATGACCTCGGAATGGAAATTGATCCCCTCACAACCTTCAGACTCACACCAAATGGTGATGCATTTGACGTGCTAGTTGAGTGCGCACAGTCATCCAACATTGCTATTGAAGTTGGTGAGAAGGTTGCTGAAGCACTTCGTGCTCTACACGTTGATGCAGTATCAGAACCAACTGACTTCTATGAGTATCTGAACAGGCTCTACTTCCACGGTGACTATGACATCGTATTCCTTGGTTCAAGCTTCACCACCTTTGATGTTGACTGGATTGCCTATGAGTACTGGTCAGAGTTTGCTGATGAGCCATACTACAACTTCCCCAACTGGCAGAACGCAACCTACGACAGCTGGAGAGACCAACTCCTCCATGCGACTCAGTTTGAAGATGTCTACGAGGCAGCCTTCAAGATGCAGGAGATATGGGTCCATGCATGTCCAATGATCATCTGTTATGAGAACACTCTCTTGTCAGCCTATAGGACCGATAAGTTCGAGGGTCTCATTAACAGTGTGATTGATGGTGTACCTGGATGGTGGACAAACTACAAAGTTCACCTCAAGCCAGGTCAGTCTGGTGCTCCTTGGAGTGGTACATTCCGCTGGAGTAATCCACTCGACCTTGACACCTTCAACTTCATGACGGGCAGCTCTGCGTACACCAATAATGTCCTCATGAATCTCTACGACAGTCTCATGACCATTGATTACAATGGTAACGACATATTGTGGTTGGCGGAGAATTATTTCGCTGAAACCCACGCTGATAATCCATCAGTGCCAGATGGCTATACCAGATTTACATTCGATATGATTCAGAATGCAACCTGGACTGATGGTACTCCACTGACTGCTGAGGATGTTGCATACTCGCTCAACTATTTCCGTGATTCGCCAGCTAACCCATACGGTCCTGACCTTTTGGAGATGACTGCAGCGTATGCTCCAACAACATACAGGGTTGTAATAGAATTCAGTACTGAGTCATATTGGCATCTACATACTGTTGCATACAAGACCATTATTCCGAAGCACTTCTTCTTGACTATTGGTCTTGATGGATGGAACACTTGGGATCCACAGCCTCCAACAGAGGGTATGGTCACATCAGGTCCATTCAATGTGTCTGACTACGTTGCTGGTGAGTTCTGTGAAGTGACTTGGAATCCAGACTACTTCTATGGTATGGATCGTGATGAGATTTGGCAAACAACAACACCTGGTCCAACCACATCCACATCCACAACCACGACTCCAATTACAACGACTGAGCCTGGAACAACCACTGAAACAACCACAACCACTGAAGAACCAACCACTCCTGTAGCACCTGTACAAGACTTCACCATGGCAATTGTTGCCGGTGCAGTTGGTGCGGCAGTTGTGATTCTCGTTGGTGGATATGTACTGCTTAGGCAGAAGTAGTTTCAATTTGGGGACTAAGTCCCCAAATCCCTTTCTTTTTTTTCAAACTCATTTCAAGACTAGTTAGTACCGTATTCATTGATTGCGTGTACCTCATTGTCTTTTAATAGATTTACAGGAAAAAGGAAGAAGTGAATTCAATGAAGTTCGACAGAGACCGTATAACACTCATCATTATCTCACTACTACCTGTTTTCATTGGTTCCTTATTATCTGCTAGCGTTATTTCATCAACGGCCATTGGAGAGATTATCTCTGACTCGCGCGCTTTCACTCCAAGTGAGTTGATTATCCAAGCTGTTGTTTCAACGCTGATGGGCGTCTTTGTTGTTCTTTCGTTGTTCTATTTGATGTCCCGAAAAGGACGTGGCGTCCAGAAAATAGCTGTTGCATTCATTGTTTCTCCAATACTTTACTTGGTTTCATTGTTCCTGGGACAGTCCATACTAATTTTAATTTTCACAGGCTCAAATGATGCGTTTCAAGGAATATTGCTTGTAGTATCATTAGGAATTTCTATGTTATCCATCGTATTGATAATGATCGATGCTATTCCTCCAATGATTCGAAATTTATTCGTTGCTTTCTATGGTAGCACATTTGGAACATTTCTCGGTTTAACAACCGTTACAGCAAGCATGTCGATTTTGATTCTCTCGTTAATAGTAGAGGATTTCTTCCTGACCAAATATAATCCAATTGCTGATGAGGAGTATATGGACTCAAAGATAGGAAGTGATCCATTTGATTACACTCGCATTCAATCTGAAAGTGTCGCAGTGGGTGTTGGTGATTTTGTAGCTTTCTCACTTATAGCTGCTCATTCTATAGCATATTTCCCAATTTTTGTTGCAGCCTCGTCAATGCTAATGTTGTGTGTTGGTATTATAATCAATATAGCAATTCTTGCTAAAGTGGGTGAGATATTACCTGCTATTCCATTACCTGCTATACTTGCTGTCGTACCTTGGTTTCTTCATATTGCCTCTTACATTGCCTTAGGAGGGTGAGTTAGCTGAATGCATTGAGCGGAAAGAAGATATTCATCAATGTCAGTACAAAATGTCGTGAATGACAATGATATCGGATGACAGACCTCAGAACATGATTATTGGATTGGCAATCATTATTGGCGTGATTAGTGCTTTTTCACTTGCTAGTACAACTACATATTATACAGGTACTATCTACATGGTCCGATATATGGATATTAATTTAGAAGAGATTAGTATCAGTGGTTTGGATATCAATAACAAAAGCACAGACATACTTATGCGTCTTGTTTTTAATTTCCAAATCCCCGACACAAGCACAGGAAGTGTTCGTCTCACATATATTGCTGCTCAAGTGATTGTAATTATAGATGACGTTGCAGATGAATTGAGCTATACTGTTTTTAGAAGAGATATATCACGACAGGATGGTCAGTTGACACCTAACTTCAATAGAAACTTTACAATTTATGGACCAATTACAGATTCTACTGACAGAAATACATTGTATAACGCATCTGTTGCAGATAGCTGGAATTTCTCAATCGAACTCAGATATTTCTATCAATCATTTGGTTCAACAGCAGATGATGTGAACATAAGATTGTATTTAATTGATCAAGTACGCCTCACTTAATTATCACCAGAAAGCATCCCTTTCAGTCGAGCGATAACCTCTATAGAAGCCGGGTTGACATCCTTTTGTCTAGCTAATTTAACTGAGAGAACATCTAGGAAGTGTATTTGAGCTAGAGTTTCATCTATCAGGGAATCAGTCTTGAATTTCAATTGATGAACAGGTATATCGTAAGACTTGTAGATTTCAATCGTTGCTTCAAGCCGCCTATGCAGCTGGACTGATTCAAAGCAGCTTCGAAGAAATATCGGTATGATTGCAAATTCCTTAAAACCCACTATAGATTCAATTTCATTGTGATTTACTTCGGGTATCTCAGATGAGAAAGCGACACTCTTACTATTCTCATTGATTTGACATTTAGCTCTATATGCAACTGGAGCGAGATTGTTTGCACCTATGAAAAGGAGTATTGAATTTGTTAATTCATTTATTATCTGAAAATTCCATTGTTTCCTGAGCGCTTGAATTTTCTTTGACGCTAACTGAAACTCTGTTCTTTCGAACCCAAGAATTATTTCCAACTCATTCATGAGTACGGAGAACAGAATAGGGAATGCTGCTCTTGGCTGAAATCCAGGTGGAATGACTTGATATGGAACTCCTAGATTTTTCAAGATATCTCCAATCTTACCTCCAGAAGTAATTGCAGTAACTCTGCAGTTCTTCATTATCGCTTGTTCAAGGCTAGAAATAGTTTCTGCAGTATTCCCTGAATAACTGATTGCGATGACAATCCACTTCGTATCGATGTAATGTGGTATGTCATAGTTCCTGATTACTTCAATTGGAATGTTGGATTTTGATAATAAAAGTCCCTTACAGATAGATCCTGCAATCGAACTTCCTCCCATTCCGATGACACAGATCCCAGCAATCTCTTCCCTTGATATATTTTCTAGATATTTTACTATTCCTAAATCTAGGTGCACCAAGGACAAGAGTTCTGGAAATCCATCAGCCATACTTTCCATATCATCTAGGTCAATGCTTTGGATATCTTTCAAGATTCTCAACAAATCTTGTATCTCGTTTTTCATTTAATAGTGATTCGTTATTTCTCTGAAAGAATAACACTAATGAGAGGCTTTTTGAACAAGTTGTATAGTTTGAATTCGAGGTGGACAAATGGGTATTATGAAAACCGCAGCAATTAAGGGTCTAATTCCTGCTGGAAACAAAGTCGCGGAGCTTCGACACAACATATACAACATTATGGTGAAGACTCCCCTGGTTTTAGAAGAACAGTTAGGGCAAGACGGTCTAACCGCACTTGCTGAGGTTTTTCGCAGATTAGGACGTGAGGATGCAAAAGGGATGAAGGACCGACTTGGGTTTGGTGAAACTTTGAAAGATTCTGTTGATGCATGGAAGGTCATTGGCCATGTCTTAGGATCAAAAATGAGTGATACTTGGATATCAGAAACCCGTGTGGAATTTCATCACCAATATTGCCCTCAGCATGAAGCTTTCCAGAAAGAGGGAAAATTCTATTGTGAAACTATATGTTTACCCTACATGGAATCAATCGCATCTGGTATAGCACCATCAGTAAAGATGGATGTTGTTAGAGCATCTGATGAGAACCAACCTTGCATCAAAGGTTTGACTACTGATTGAACTAGTTGAATGATGTTACAGCTTCGTTATCTTCAGAGTCATCATAATGTAAATCCCCTAGGATTATGCTTAAGTGTGGGAGGGTTCGGAATCAATTGGGAATTCTCTTGCTAAAAGCTGTAGTTTTTGATCTCGATGGTACAATTACAAAATTGATTCTACCATTAGAAGATATGAGACAGGACACCAAGACCTTTTTCATTACAAAGGGACTTCCTCCCCATCTAATTGACCCTGCTGATGGTATATCCAGCACAAAACACAAAGCTCTGAAATTCTTTAAAGAGAACGGAATTACTTCTGATGAATGGAATTCGTGGTGTGAAGAACTGGATTTTGTTTTGGACTCCCATGAAACAGATGTCGCTCATCGTGCAGAACTGATTGATGGATCATTGGATGCTGTCAAGAGAATACGTAGTCTTAGATTAAAAACCGCAATTTTGACAAATAGTGGGCGATTAGCAGTTGATGTTATTCTGAACCGAATTCCACTTGAGAGTTATTTTGATTTGATTCAAACACGATCTGAATCTAGTAGACCCAAGCCATTTCCAGATGGTATTCTTGAAGTCGTTGAAAAATTGGGTGTCAGGATTGATGAAGCTTTATACATTGGTGATGCGAACATTGATGCCGTGGCTTCTTGTTCAGCAGGTATTCAATATTGGGGGGTTACTACTGGAGAAACTCAGGAAGATATCTTGTTGAGCTCTGGAGCTATGAAGGTCTTCAAATCTCTTGATGAAGTGTATTATGAGATTGAAAGGTCTATCAAATAACTTGGCCAATTGTTAAGTTAACAATCGGTCAAAGATGTCCTTAATTTTTTAATTTCCTCGTACCCCTCTTTTGAGTTTAATTTATTCAAAATAGTCGTATTCTATCAAGTAACAGCGCATTTTGGCTGATTACCCGAATCAAAATAGTGTTATATGTATATTCTCTCGATTTATCTTGCAAACAGTCCACTACCTTGTTCTGTACCTATCAGATGAGGGTATAAAAAAGATGAATATTGATGAAGGAGCATATCTAGTGCTAAAAGGCGCAACTGGAGCATTTAGTTGCAATGTGCCTATTCTTCCTCGGGAATGGTCTGATACAAATCGTCCATATGTAGCGCTTCTATTACTTGTGCAAGATGTCGTCCAGCGTCTAATGCTCTCATATCCCCATCCTGACGGGTTTCTGGAAATATCTGAGATCGAAGACTTACCGGAAGAATCAATCATCGAAGTTCGTATAGACTCCCGTGAGTATAGCTATTATCGAAAAGAAAATAGTACCTGGAGGAAGGTTGGCGCAGCTCAAGATCCATTTCTTGTCGAGGTTTTCTCCCAGAGCGGAAGTCCTCTTGTAATGAACATGGTTATGGGAACAACTATGTAATTAGTGTAAGATTCAATACCATTCAAACTCTTCTCCGCAACTGTTGCATCGATGATTGAGAACTATCACTTCGTCTGGTGGTGGGCCATGATTAATTTTCTCTACATCTGAACTGTCGCAAAAGGGGCATCTTGGAATGTTATTATCATCTGATATAGTACAGAATATTGTGAGGTTTTAATTTAAATTGTTTCAATGAATAATTATGTTAAATTCACTTGGACAGCTCTGCACCAGAATGCTTGCGAAACCAGGTCCTTAGCTTCATCCAATGTTATATCTTGCTCAGTAACTATATCATGTATAGACATGCCCGTTCTTAATGATTGGATGAACTTGGTCATTCTGAATACCGTACTCGGTAGTTCATTCCTCGGAATATATTTACTCCACTCTTGGTCTACTTCGATGATGGTTTGTTCTGTCAGTTCAGATAGAACCAATGTCCTTCGGACATAGTGGTCAAATTCTTTGAAAGCAGAACCTTGCAGATCATCTGCATATCGTAGTACATAGAAATTCTGTTCAAACTCATTAACAATCCGCTGAAGTTTTTCAGTTACATCCGGTGTTGCCTTTGATACTGCAAGAACTCCAATAGACCACTCACCTTTCTCAATCAGCAATATAACATCATCACCAAATTCCGTTTTCCATGTTTTCGCTGATGTCCCAGTCACTTCCTGCATGAAACTACTCATGGCTGATACAAATCCAGATATGATCTGAGGGTCTGGCATTCCATTAACAAATTCATGCCAGTATGGTGCGAGTCCACTCTGACTATTGAGAACGATGAGTACCTTAGCGTTTGTGAATTCAGGATAGTCAAAACTAGAATCAGGTGAAAACAACCATCTTCGTAGTACACTTGTACTATGAGATAGCTTGCGATATATATTTAGCAAAAATCTCCTGATTACATACGCCATATTTCCTGCATCCGACCCAAATATCTCTAATTCGAGGAAAATTTTCCTCTACTACTTTGCATGAATGTTTTCCGAAATCATTTGAAATCAAATCGATGTCGTTCGCACTCAGTCTGCGAAACTCCTAGGTGTATCCTTCCACAGACGATATATTATCACTGCTTTGATTTAAGGGTTGTTGGTTAGCAAATAGTGATTTTCTGTGTGCTAGAAAATAAGATGAAGGTGCGAGGAGCGTCAGAATAAGTTAGGTTCGCTTTGGGGTTTGAGGAGGAGAGGATGTGTGCACTATGTGCGATTAGGATTCTTTCGGATTTTGGAGGGAGGGAGTTTGACGCTACCTCGACACTCGTTCAATTGATATGGTTTTTGGGATTCCTTATAAAAATTGTGATATTCTCAATATCTTTATGATTTATTTGCGATAATCGCAATATTAAGGCGTCCTACATTTCCTTAAATCGAAATTATTTCATAATATTCTCAGCTACTAAACACAGCAGGCTTGGGGGTCTACCCATTCTCTCTCTCCTTCGATTCGCGTAAGAGACCCCCGCGCCACTTTTCTATTTTCTGTCCAGCAAGCTTTAAAGGCAAAGCAGATTTCGCAACTATCAATTCAAGGAGCGAGTACAGTGTCGGTAGCAAAGAAAGCTGTTGATAGCACAATTCGCAAAGTGCTTGTTTATACTGCAGAGATAATTATGGCAATAATTCTACTGGTGTTGGTATGTCTACCACTCGCGTTTGCTATACCCCTTTGGTTTCAATGGGTTCTTTTCGGAACTCAGTCTGCTGATCTATGGTTAAATCCACTAACCCTGTTCGGAGCAGGTGGTGCAGTCTGGGTTACTGCATTTCTAGGTCTCATCGGAATCATCCTTGCTTACCCATACATGATGAAGATGATTTCCGACGAAAAATCTGAAGATGTTCAGTCTGAAGAAGAAGAAGAAGAAGAAGCAATTCTAGAAGACGCGCTTCTAGAGGAGATCGATGAAGAGGATAGTATGACTTCACTCGAAGATGATACTGACATGGATGAAGAAGATGCAGAATCAGAGGATTAAATTCCGATTTTCTTGCTCAACTTCTCAACAAGTACTTCGAATGCTTTCGCAACTTCAGAATCACTTTCTTCAATTACAAAAGGTGTACCTTTATCACTGAAAGTAATGACTCTCGGATCCAGAGGAAGTGCTCCCAGATTATCTACACCATACTCCTTTGTGGCTTTCTCAACCGATCCTGAACCAAAGATACTGTAAGAAGAACCACATTCAGGACATACAAAACTTGCCATATTTTCAATGAATCCCAGAACAGGAACCCCCATTTTCTGTACTAGTTGAACAGCACGACGCGCATCTAACACTGCTACTTCTTGTGGTGTTGTTACTATACAAACTCCATCGATATCTGGGATGAGTTGCAATATACTGAGAATTTCATCTCCTGTTCCTGGTGGGAGATCCACAATTAAAACATCCACATCTCCCCAATTCACCTCTGCTAAGAATTGGTTGATCACTCTGGCAACCAAAGGCCCTCTCCACGCAACTGCATCGTCTTCATTTCGTAGGAGAAAACCCATGCTCATCACCTTTGTGTTTAGTGGTCCTTTAATGGGGTTAATTCTGTTATTTTCTACCATGGGGTGTTGCCCATCAAGTCCAAGTAGTTTTGGAACATTGGGTCCGTAAATGTCAACATCCAATATGCCTGCTTGTAATCCTTTCTTCGCAAATGACATAGCTAAATTCGTTGCTACCGTTGTTTTTCCTACGCCACCTTTGCCAGATAAAACAACAATCTTGTGTTTGATTGCTTTCATATTCTCTCTAACTTCAGGAGGAACCAAATCTTTCATTTTCTCTTCATCAGTAGTCATACCAAGAACACCAAGTCTGCTGCTTGGTCACTCAGATATAAACAGTTAGAATGCGGCGTATGAACATTATTCCCGAAAGCGTTTAATTAAGTCTAAGGCGAGCTCTTTTGTACCGGCTGCGATAAAACTCATTCTTTGCGTCATATTCATTGGTAAGTTGAACCTCTCACCAAACTGATTGATGACATATCCTCCGGCTTCGAGCACCATGTGTGTGCCGCAAACATGAACTAAAGGAAGGATATCCCGTAAATCTACCATCGCATCTAATGCACCAGATGCAGTCCAGCATAAATCTAGAAGATTACTGCCAGTTCTTCGAGCATCATAGACGCCTCGCAATAAGCTTAGTGACCTCTCCCCAAATTTTCCATTGAGGTCTCTTTTGGTGTCATATGAGATAATAGCCGTAGAAGGATCTGTTAAACCAGAAGGTTTTATTCTTTTACCATTTCGAGTAGCACCTTTTCCTGAGATTGCTATGTATGTTTCTTTTGTGAAAAATGAGTCAATGATACTTACTTCTACATCATCCGTCGTTACTTTTTCATTGTAGGGAATTGCAGAAATCCCTACGGATACCATTTGGATTCCACGTTCCAGATTGGTTGACCCATCAATTGGATCTATCACCGCGATATACTCTGGTGTCTTCTCGGGATTAATTACTCCTTGTTCTTCGGTAAAAAAGGCAAACGAGATGTCTGAGCTATTTAGCTCCGTTATGATGTTATCCTCAGCTTGCTTGTCTAAGAGTAGTGTGTTATCGCCATAGGGATTAACTTCACCTGTTCGTTCTGTAGCTCTTTCCAAATTACTCAAAACGGTCTCTTTAGCGATTTCAGCAGCTTTCTTGAGAATATTCACAATTGTCATAACACATCATCACGTCATGCCAGTATAATCGTCTTTAAGACTATCCCCGGGTGTTGCACAATTCTTTAAATGCTTCAGGTGAGCAAAAGATATTGAAATACAAAACGGTGTAAAGTAATGGGTTTCTTGAGCGGTAAAAAAAAGGTTGATACCGAACGTGGTATGCTTGAGATGAAAGGGACAATGAATGCCCTTACACTCAGGATTCGTAGATTAGAATCAAGAATGGTTGAGGAACAGAAATCTGCGAAAGATGCAATGGCAAAGGGAGACCGTGCAATTGCTAGGCAACACTTGAGCATTGTAGTGGACCTCGAGAATCGAAGAACTAGGTATCAACAGCAATATCTTACATTAGAAACTGCACTCATGAATATTGAAGAAGCTAAAGACCAAGCTGAAGTTCTAAGAGCTTTTGGTATTGCAAATGAGGCTCTCACCGAAGCTCGCTCACTTTTAAGTCCACAAGAGATTCAGATTCAACTTGATAGACTGTCGGAATCATTCGAACATATCTCAATTGCAGGTGATTTGTTATCTGAAGACCTCTCGGGTTCCACAACAACGCTTGAAGCAGAAGACAAGATTGAACGACAGATGGATGCACTTGAAGCTGAAATTCTATTAGAGAAAGAGGGGGTTCTTCCACCGTTACAGACGGAGGGAGAGGTTTCCAAGGAAAGAAAAGCTTCTGCTGATGAAAAACGCGTCGACAAAATGCTTACCGATTTAGAAGAGGAAGCAAAAACAGAACGTGAGAAAGAATCTGAGTGATACGCATCCATTATTTCAGGAGACCCTCATATGAGAATAAAACTTGTAGTTTTTGATGTCGATGGTACATTGACCAAACATAGCAGTATTTGGTGGAGATTACACGAATTATTTGGAACAGAGGATGAAGGTCGTCTGTACTATAAACAATATTTCGCTGGTGAAATCGATTATGATACATGGGCTGAGCTAGATGCAATGCTTTGGAAAGGAAAGCAATTGAAAGATGTTTTAGATGCTGTTGAAAACACTCAATTAGTTCCTGGTGCAAAAGAGACGGTTGATGTATTAAAAGAAAATGGAGTGCAAGTGGCAATTCTCTCTGGGGGCCTTGATGTTCTAGCCAATTCAATTGCTCAAAGAATCGGAATCGAATTCGTATTGACCAACAAGCTTCTGCATCAAAATGGTATCTTAACTGGAGAAGTTGTGTCACTTGTTGGGTGGGGTGAGAAGATGAAGGAGATACACCAGATATGTGAGCATTTTGGAGTGAGTCTGGATGAAACTGCTTTTGTAGGTGATGGACGTAATGACATTAGTGTACTCTCCGTAGTAGGCTTGTCAATAGCATTTAATCCGGAGGATAAGGAAGTAGAGGATGTGGCTCAGGTCACTATTCGTAACGATGACCTGACCCTAATTTTACCTCATGTTATTGGTGGAAATATGAACAGCACGAAGACATAAGCTTGAAGCAGAATTATCATGGCGCCTTCAAAGAAATCAAGTCTATGGTCATCAGTGATTGCCCGTTTCAAGAACCAGAGACTTCCAGCAATAACTACAATTTGGAATAGAACATACTGATCGAGTGGGATTGGAACGAAGATCCCAATTCCACCAGCAACCAACAGAACAATCTGCAGAATACCGCCTATGAGATTTCCCACCGCGAGTCCGACCTTACCCTTTGCTGCAGCAATGAGTGCGATACCATGTTCAGGAAGCGCACCTGCTGCTCCTAGAATTAATGCAGCTATTCTTACCGGGTTTGCTACATCCTCTATAACAGTGCTATAGTTATGAAGAAACAGTTCCACCGAGCTGGTCAGCATCTCCCCTGCAAAGAAAATGCCAACGAATCCAATAAGAGTTAGTATAATAGCACCTCTCTTTTTATGGTGGGGTACTGTAGTTTCCTTGGTTTCTGCAACATCTCCAGTCACTAATACTGCTGCATACACCAAATACGAAATAAACAACACAAGTGATGCTAATCGTGGAAACGTGAGTCCACTCAACCCGTTAAGGTCCGTTGTACCTCCACTGGCAATATTTTCCAATGCGCGTTCAATGAATTCTAGATGGTAGACTACTCCAAGAGCAAACATACTAACAAGTGCAACTATCGTCCATCGAATTAGTACGGAATCCTTCTTGATTGCTTCTTCTGGAACTTCCATATCATCAGCTTTTCCTTTGGTTGCTATCATGATGGTAATTCCTAGGAGAAGCATATTGAACCCTGCTGCAACAAGAACTGACAGGACTGCGATGTCCAAGAGTTCCTGACTTCCTTGGGTGTATCCATTGAAAGCGGATATTCCACTAACTACAGCTTCTGGCATATTACTTGCTAGACTAGTTAACATACCTGCTACATATGCTGTAAGACCAAGGTGTCCCGCAGTACTCTCGATACCCTCTACAGCCCATTCAGATGGTCTGAATGCCAACCAGGTTCCACATATTATCCCAAGAATGATGAGGATTTCAAGATACTGATGTGTTGTTGGATAAAGGAAAAAACGCAAATAAAAATAGACTAGAATCAGTGCCAACACAAAGAATGTTTCCTTCCGTCCAATTCTGAGTGACTCTTTGACACCATGGTATTCATGTATTCCATCAATAGATTGAGTTCCGTCTGACTGATTCACTTTGTATCCTCACATGGACTCTTTTGCGTTTCGTGGTATATTATAGACCATGTCCATTTAATAAAATGACGACTTTTAACGCTACTGACTTTCTTTCGGTCCATCGTAGCTGTACCTTGAACCTGAGCCAGTATTAAGAAGAATGACGTCATCGTTGTAGTCAATTTCGCCTGTTTCAACAAGATTTCTTATACCTGCCATTCCTACAGCAGACTCTGGACAGAAGTCCATCCCTTCCATTCTAGCCACCATTCTTCTAATTGAATCAATTTCTTGTTCCGCAACTGCTACTGCAGTTCCCCCCGAATCTCTAATTGCTTGTAGAATCAGCTTATCTGCAAATGGACTAGGCACTCTTAGTCCATATGCTTCCGTAGATCCATCTGGCCAAGGTTCAATACTTGGGAGATCAAGTTCTATAGCTTTGACAATTGGTGCACAACCTTCACTCTGAGCAGCATACATTCTTGGGCGTTCACTTCCGATAAGTCCCAAGGTTTCAAGTTCATCGAATGCTTTCCAGATCCCAATTATCCCTGTTCCCCCGCCAGTTGGACATATGATGGCGTCAGGGACTGACCATCCCAATTGTTCAGCAATTTCAAATCCCAATGTCTTTTTTCCTTCTACTCGATAGGGTTCTTTTGTTGTAGATAACGGGATCCAATCACCAGGTGTTTCACTCATGGCCGCTCCACAATCCGAGATAGTTCCATCTACTCGAGTGATTTTCGCACCAAATAATTCACTTTCGTAGAAGAATGGATATGGAGTATCAAGAGGCATCCAGATATGAGCTTCCGCACCTGCTGCAGCGCAATATGCACTAAGTGATACAGCAGCATTTCCAGCCGAAGGAAGTGCGAAAGATTTGTAGCCAAGCTCAAGATGTTTGGACACTGCTACCCCCAGTCCTCTGTCTTTGAAACTTCCTGTTGGATTCATTGATTCATCTTTTATTCTAAGCATTCTCAACCCAAGATGCTTCCCCATTCTTTGGGAAATCAATAGAGGTGTCCATCCCTCTCCAAGACTTATAATGAAAGATGGCGATTTAACCGGTAAAAGCTGAGAATATCTCCACATTGAATTGGAATTTGAGGGGAACTCTTGTCTAGCTAAATCTTCTCTTACACCAATCATATCATATCGGGCAAGCAGAGGAGATCCACAAACACAATATGTCTTCTTTTCATGTACTGAGTGTTTACGTAAACAAAGTGGACATTCAAGAAACTCGATATGTGAAATCAAACCATCTGACCCATGAATACTTATACAATCATCCTTATTTGTGTATGACTTTTCAGTAAATCAGTTGGTGTTACCTTGAGTAATTTGAGACGACCAAATCTTCCCTTCACAGCACTGGTTGGTCTCGATACATTGAAGCTTTCTCTTATCCTAAATGGTATCAATCCTAAAATTGGTGGAGTTCTTATCTCCGGTCCCAAGGGTACAGGAAAAACTACAGCTGTCCGTGCTCTCGCGGATTTATTACCTGAAGTTGAAGAGGTAAAGGATTGCAGGTTCGGTTGCAATCCAAAAGGAGACAGCATGCTTTGCGAGGAATGCCAATCGACGATTGATGCAGGTAAATCTCTAAAAATCCGTACTCGTAAGATGCGTGTTGTGAATCTTCCCTTATCAACAACTGAGGACCGACTGATTGGTGCCCTTGATATCGAACGCGTTCTAAAAGATGGAATACAAGCGTTGAAACCAGGCATTCTTGCTGAAGCTCACCAGAATGTTCTGTATGTAGATGAAGTGAATCTTCTTCCAGACCATCTTGTTGATGATTTGCTTGATGCTGCAGCTACCAAAGTGAATCTTATAGAACGTGAGGGGATTTCAATTATGCATCCCTCTGATTTTGTTTTAATTGGTACGATGAATCCGGAAGAGGGTGAATTGCGGCCCCAACTTCTTGATAGATTTTCATTGCACGTATCTATTGGTAGGAATCTTAACGTTGATGAAAGAATGGAGTTAGTTCGAAGGAACCTTGAATTCGAGGACGATCCTGAAGGGTTTCGAGAGAAGTGGATGAAAAAACAAGAAGAACTCCTTGATATGATTTTGAAGGCGAAAGAACTTCTCCCAAACGTGATACTATCAGATAGTAAGCTTCGAGCGATTGCTATGGCTTGTGATGCGTTAGAAGTCGATGGCGTTCGCCCTGATATCATCATCAGTAAAACTGCTATTACTCATGCTGCTTATAGAGGTAGAACTGAGGTTACTCTTGATGATATGAAGCTTGGCGCACATCTAACACTTAGCCACAGAACCAGACGTGGTGGACTTCTGGAACCTCCTTCACCGAATGATATCAGTGATGCTATCACTAAGGCTGACGCAATCACAAAAAAAGACGATCGTCGAAAATCACCTACTGACTCACCATCTGAATCTGAGGATGATTCCGGACCAAGAATGAGTGGTGGACGTTTTGGCAGACAGTCACAAGTGCTTGAAACCGAAATGGCTGACGGTAAAAAAAAACTCCGAAGAACATTCGGAATCCTCAAGGGAATCCCATTAAGGGTACGATTTGTGCCATAATGATGATTATCCTATTTTCCTATCTTGCTTGGATTTACTGGAGTCCTATCAATACTCTATTGGGTCAGCCTGTTCCATCATTCCCTTCCCTCGTAGCTCTTCTCCTAAATACCTTGGTCTACATTCCTATCATGTATTTCACTATACGTAGATGGCTTCGTACAATGACGCGACGAACAGGTGGACCTGCAGCTGGTATCGATGTTGTCGAGCGAGGGCGGGCTCTCCCTGAAGCTGGAGATCAATGGGGTACTGCTTCTCGACACTACGAAACAGAAGAGCCTTCAAAGATTATAGGATCAAAATCAGATATTCGTGAACCCAGAGGTATCGATGCTGCATTCTTTGTAAGACTTCCTGATCTTGATGAAGGTGAAGAAATCTTCGATAGGGACGAGCTACTCAAAAGAGCAATGATACGATCAACTGTTTCCTCGGGTGGATGGATCAACAAACGTGTAAGTTCTAGATCAATGGGCACATTGAAGACATCTGATTCCTCCAAACAAGGCAGACCAGTTAGGTCTCGTGCTCCCATAGGAGAGATATCAAGTATCGACCTACCTGCAACGATACGGGCCGCTTTAGGGCGTCAAGGATATTATAATCCAACGGAAGGTTTGAGAATCCAAACTCGTGACATTCAAGAACCAGTTTACTCAGGACGGTCCCCTCTCACAGTGATATTGGTCATCGATGTTAGTATGTCTATGAAAGGCGCAATAAAATCTGTTAAGGAAGTGCTTCGACGGATAGAATCTGAAACAAGAGGGTCTCGAGACAGAATTGGTATCATTGCCTTCAAGGATAGTGGAGCTATTGAAGTTCAAGCGCCGACATCGAACTGGAACAAGGTTTACCGGGCTCTAGCCCGATTGAAAATATCTGGTCTCTCGCCATTAGCTGAATCATTGATGAAAGCAATCGAGACTATTCAACGCGAAAGAATGCGAAGTAACGAGGTTGAGCCTCTTGTCATCTTAATTTCCGATTTCGCAGCAAACATACCATTAGCTCAATCTGCTGGTCCTGGTCAGGCACAATATACTCCCATAAGAGATCTTGTAAAAGCTGCAAGATTAATCCGGAAGTTCAAAATGCGAATAGCTACAGTTAATGTAAACAAAGAACAGGTCCGATGGGTGAAATTCCTCAAACGACCTTATCACGAGGCATTGGAACTCGCTGTTACTCTTCGAATGCGTAAGGAAGGTTTTCATGATGTAACGGAAACAATTCTTGCCATTCCCGAATTCCGTAAATCATTTGGTGCATTCTTGATTTCGCGAATTGGTGGAGGTCGTTGTTATCTCCACAAAGAGATTATGGATATGCAATCTGTACTCGGAACTCTACTAGCTGCCAATGTAACTCGATCAAAATTGAAAGCAGAAGAGATGAAGAGAGCTGAGGAATACATAGCTATTTCATAAAATAATAATAGAATCCATTTATTTTGATGCATGTTCCTGTATAGATATGCACTAGTCCGAGAGTCTGATGACATAGTGAGTGAGGAGTGCCTCGAATGAGGCTCAATGATATCACTTTTCATACATCAGCCACAGGCTAGTGCACCTACCTATTCGGTGATTGATGATGTTGCCTGGAAAAATACCCCCCGAGGTTCTAAAACGTATCATATTTTCAAACCTTGGAACGAAGGACGATGATATTCTTCTTGGTCCGGGGATTGGTCAAGATGCTTCTGTGATACGTGTTGGTGACAGTGTCATCATCGCATCAACTGATCCGATAACCGGGTCGATTGAAGATATAGGATGGCTCGCTGTCCATGTCAATGCTAATGATATTGCTACGTTTGGAGTAGAACCTAGGTGGTTTCTTACTTCTATTATGTTACCAGCTGGAACTCTAGAATCCGAACTAGAGCGAATTATGAATCAGATTCACGAAGCTGCTGAACCTCTTGGAATCTCGGTAGCTGGTGGGCATACAGAAATCACAGAGAAACTCCAGAATCCGATTATTGCAGGATTCATGATTGGGGTCTGCAAAGAAGGTGAATATGTCACTTCATCAGGGGCTAAGGAAGGTGATTCTATTATCATGACAAAGACAGCCGCTATCGAAGGCACGGCGATTCTTGCAGCGGAAGGATATGATTACCTTCAGAAACGCATAAACGAAAGTACCATTAAAAGTGCTAGGAGTTTACGAAACCAGATTAGTGTAGTACCCGAGGGTATTGCAGCAATGAAGACGGGGTACATTACAGCTATGCATGATCCGACAGAGGGTGGATTATCTGGCGGACTACACGAAATTGCGGATGCAAGTGGTGTTGGTTTTAGGGTGGATTTCGAGAAGATACCGATTGATAATGCGTCACGTGAGATATGCAATATTCTTGATGTTAATTTTATGGAACTAATCAGTTCAGGTTGTATGTTGCTGACATGCAATTCTGAAAATGTTAATAGCGTTTTAGAGGCTATACAAGCAGTTGGTATTGAAGCAACCGTGATTGGCAGGATTATTTCTGATTCGAATCATCGTGTTGTTATCGATTCAATGGATGAGCGAGCATTGGATCGACCTATTACTGATGCTCTATGGGATGCATTGAAGAAGATTAAATCTCCATAAATCGTTTCAATTCCTCTAAGTCATCGTCTCTTACTGATTCAATAATCATGGGTGAAAGAGATATGTTTCCATTAACCAGTACTTCAAAAGCGTCACTACCATGCGTCGGTTCACTCTCTTCCCCCCTTATCCAATAGTATTCGTTTCCATTGGGATCAACTCTATTCTCTATATCATTTTTCATCCTGATTCGTGTTGGACGCGTTATTACAATAAATGAATCTTTTTTTAGAACCTTGGGAAAATTCAGGTTTAAGGCATCTATGCCAGTGGGAATCCCTTTGGCTATTATGGTGTTGATGATCTGAATCACATGTTCGCATATCTTTGAATAATCGCGATTGTTCTCAATACCTGAAAACCACTCTTTGGATCCCACCACTTCAGATACTGCAAGAGCTGGATATCCAAGAAACGCCGCTTCCAAAGCTGCACCAAGAGTACCACTTGTCATAATACTTTGATAGCCCAGATTTGCTCCAGGATTTATCCCTGATACGAAAATATCGATATCATCGATCATTGCATCCGCTATTAGCGCTGAATCTGCTGGGGTTCCGCTATGATTATAGAATTCTTCAATATTGGCATGTTGTATTTTGGTTATTCGAAGTGGATTGTTAAGGGAAAGCGATTTGCTTGTAGCGCTACGTTGTCCATCCGGAACAACTATAGCTAGTTCGTATTCTTTTGACAATGCTTCTACAAGCTTCATGAACCCTGTAATCTTTGGCCCATCATCATTCACTAGACATATCTTGGTCATCATTTTTCACTCACTGGATGTTTTCATTTGTATTCTTTCTCAAGAATATCTACAATGTATTTAGACGCTTTTCCGCTTCCATATGGACTTGCAGTAGGTGCTTTCCAATCGCTTGATTCTGCCCTTTGAATCGACAGTGGAAATATCTTGGGATTTACTCCAACAACAATTGCATGACCAGATTCCACTGCTTCTGGTCTTTCTGTTGACGTTCTTAGCACGAAAGCCCTTTTGTTGATTGAAGGTGCTGTAACTTCTTCTTGAATGCCTCCTGAATCAGTGATCACAAAGTCACACTTCTTTAGAAGATACAGGAAATCAAGATATCCTGGAGGATCAATAATATGCACTTGCTTGCTGGTTTGAATTCTATCCATGAGCTCATATTCTTTTAGTCTTGACAATGTTCGTGGATGAGCCGCAAATACTATGTCCCGGTTTAATGAAATAAGTCCGTCTACAATTCCCTTCAAAATCCGTCTATCATCAACATTCTCAGCTCTATGTAGAGTAAGTAAGACGAATTCGTTTAGATTAAGTTCCTTGATTGGATTCTCTCGAGTTGTTGCTTTTGGAATTATCTCTTGGAGCATATCAATTACTGTATTTCCTGTTACATGAATGTCTCCCCAAACTGATTCTCTCCGAAGGATTTCTGCTGCATGTTCAGTTGGGGCAAAGAGGTATTTTGATACATGATCTGTAAGTCGACGATTATGTTCTTCTGGCATCCTGATGTCATAACTCCTTAGACCAGCTTCTATATGTCCCACAGGAATCTGCAACTTAACAGATGCAAGCGCTGCAGATAATACTGCATTAGTATCTCCCTGGACAAGAGAAACGTCTGGTTTGGTATCCATAAGAGACTCTTCTATTCCGACAAGTGCTCTTGCAGTCTGTTCACCTTGTGTTGCTGAGCCTATCTGGAGATTTTTATCTGGAGATCTGAGACCAAGATCACTGAAGAACGCTTCACTCATGAACTGTGAATAGTGCTGCCCAGTATGAAGCAGGAATACTGTGTGATTCCGCCTCTCTAGTTCATGAACCACAGGTGTCATCTTGATTATTTCAGGTCTTGTACCTATTGTTATGAAGACATACAACTCTAAGAAACCCATTGATTAATTACATGTGAAACACATAAAGGTGATTACTTGTACTTTGAACTCATAAGACCTAAAAGAGTCTAAGATAGTTCTAGTTAGACTCAAATATCGCGTTGAGGGATTTGATTGAGATACGGAATTGGAGTATTCATTGGTGCTTTGATAACTGGCATTGCTTATCTTGGTAGCTCTGTTATCCAATGGATTGGTTATGGTATAACAGATGAATCTACATTGGCTTTGCTCTGGTCAATCTTTGTCATTTGGAGTGTCATTTCATTCCTCATGGTTACAATTCCTCCTCTAGTCTTCTACTTCACACGACGTGAACAATTCAGAAGGTTCTTCTTTCTCGAGATGGGTGGCGTGTTCCTTTTTACACCCCTTTGGCTTGTACTGTCTCTTGAAATAACCGGGACGAAAAGCTGGGTCTATCTATTTACAGAGGGTTTAGGCGGAATTCCTTTCTCGGGTCAACATGGTTCAATCGAGGCGATGAATATATCCCCAATATTGGCCATTCCCATCTTACTCGGTTTCTTGATATTGGGAGCAGTCATGCTGCAACCTTCATTCATATCTAAATATGAAACCCCCACAATGAGAACAAAGACATTCAAGGTTACCGCAGAACCTGAACCTGTGACATCCGAAGATATGATGGAGACAGAAATGCCTGAAATATCTCGACCAGTCCCAGATGAATCTAGTGTTGAAGAACTACGTCAACAACTTCTAGCAATTGAGGTAGTTGGCTCTATCATCGAGCGTTTAATATCAGCAGGCTATGCAACAGTTACTGATTTAGTAGCAGCAAAACCCGAACATATTTCTCAGGCGGCAAGTATAAGCATTAAGGATGCTGAATTATTATTACTTGCTCTTCAGAAATCCGTCTGGTTCGGTGACATTTGAGATCAATAATGAATAGGATTGGTCTTAATCATAGCATCTAATGCTACATGGATAAGGTCATCTAGCTTAGGTTTTCCTATAATCTTCGCCTCTTCCTCTATAGGTTCACCGACAATAACACAGATGGCTCCAACTCTAACTCTGCGGAGTTGACCAATTACGAAGAGTGCTGCTGCTTCCATCTCTGTTGCAAGAACTCCAGCCGCTCTCATTCCGTCCCATTTTCTTTTCATTCTTTCAGGATCTGCCACCATTTCGGGATACTCGCTATAAAAGGAATCTTTGCTATGTCCAATTCCTACAAAATGCTTGGCTCCTAAATCATCAGCTGCCATCTTCAAATTTTGAACAAGCAACGTATCTGCTATCGCAGGATATTCGATTGGTACATACTGTCTAGATGTTCCATCATCGCGGACTGATCCTGTAAATATTACTAGGTCTCCTGCTCGAAGTGACGAATCGATTGCACCCGCTGTTCCGACTCTCACAAATATTTTGCAACCAACTTTTACGAGTTCCTCCAATGCAATTGCTGCTGAAGGGCAACCTATGCCTGTTGAACAAACAGCAACAGGTACTCCCTTGTATTTTCCCTTGAAACTCCAATATTCTCGCTTATGGGCAATTTCTTCTGGTTCCTCAAAAAAGGTTTCAGCAATTTTCTTTGATCTTTGAGGATCACCTGGAAGAAGAACTAGCGGGGGAATTTCACCAGGTGCGATGTCAATGTGGTATTCCTTCTCGTTTGCCATCGTTCAATCAACGGATGGCCTTTGACCACCTTGTTTAAACTATTTGGTGTGTGTCCGACAGCCTTAAAAGATTCCCACAAGGCGCGTCTGCAAGTGTTGGCAATGAGCGAAGAACTTACCGAACTTGAACAATTGATACTACCTGTCATCATTGAAGACAGCCATAGAGCAAGTGCAATTTCACGTATCCTGATCAAAAAAGGCGTTGCATGTGATAATAATGCGGTCGTTCAAGCCTTGAATTCTCTAGAATCAAAGAGTCTAGTTGAACGCTATACAACAAAGGCTTGGATTGCCACAACTAAGGCACAGGATTATGTTTGAAATCTTATCGAATGACTCTACCACACGCGCCACAGAACTGAGCCTCAGGACCCACGTCCGAGCCACAATCTGGACATTTACCCATATACTCATTCCAACGCAATATTAGCTTCTCATCTAATCCTTCAGTCAGTAACTGCCTTGCTTGAAGATTTCGTAATCCTGGTTTCAACAGATCCTCAGGGGTATCTAGAAGCATGGAACTAGAAACATTGAGAGTGTGTAAATTGTCCTTAAACGACCGACTCTGTTCAATATACCTCTCAATTGTGTCTTTCAACCATTTGTCTAGTTCACTTGATAAAACTTGATGCTTGATTGGAATAGTTACTCTCTCAGAGGGACTCACTCCAGGTGTGAATAATGAGATTGTTTCGTCATGATAAGATACAATTAGGAATTCGACGTCTAAATGAGTTAGGGGCGCTATTTCCTTAATGCCTGAATTATTGAATGCATAGTCACTTATCCGGTTCAGTTCGATTTTTGCAGATTCAATTCTTTCTTCCAGCGCACGTTCAAATTTACTCACTGCTAATTTTGCATTTTCCTGAAGATCTGCCATTTCATTTTCTTTCTGACTCCTTTCCAAATCAAACTCAACGAGTCGCAATTTTCTCTCTCTGATTTGTGCATCAATATCGGAAGATATTGCAGATATCTCCTCTTCCATTGACTTCTTCATCGATTCTATTTTTCCACTAATCTCGTCGGTCTTATTTCGAATTTCTTTGATGACATCTTGATATTCAGGAGTTTTTGTTTCTAATTTCTGAACTAATTCATCAAACAAACTGAACGCATCTTCAACACATTCCCCCGTCTGGCCGATTGTTATTCTGGCATCCCTCGTAAGTATAGCAAGATTTTCAAAATGGTCTTCTAGACTTGAGAGTATTCGGGTGAAATCCGCTGTTATAGCACGTAATCCTATCTTGAATTTTTGGTCCAAATCATAGATCGAATCTTGCTTTTTCTCTTGTAACTCACTTATCTCTAGTTCTGTAATTTCTTCATGAGTTCGTACTCTACGAGACCATCGATCTCTCTCAGAAGTAAATACGTTCTCAATAGCAGTAACCTTTTCACGAAGATGCTCTCGTGAAAACTTCCGCAGTTCCTCAAGTTCTGCTAATCTGGTCTTTGATTCATCAAGAAGTTTTTGAAAACGACTACTGATATCCAATGCTTTTTGGGAATCAATAGTTTCGTCAAGTCTGTTCAGTTGTTCTGTGGGTTCCAATAATACATAATGATTTGACTGATTTATAAGATTAGATGAATAAATCAAAGATTGTACGGTGTGAATCGATTGCTCAATATTACCAAGAAGCTCCAAAGCCTTACTTACTGAATCTGGAATCGTTCCAGGTTCAGAAGTTGCACTACTAATTATTCTCTTGATGGCTCCAAGTGCTCTATTCTCAGTAACTTCTATCGAAATGGAATCAAGCGCTATGGCTGAGAGTAAAATTGATTCGGTCTCTGCAACCTGTACAATCCAGAATGGTAAGGCGATAAATGCCAATCCAGTTATTTTTTTGTTCTCTCTCATTGATTCTGCAAGTCCGAATCCAAGAGCTAATGACGTTTCGGGATTTTCCGATTGGTAATCCTCCCCTTTCTTTTGATATAGAAACTTTAATGCTAATTGCCTAACCATTTTACTAACCTCATATTGAGAAGATGATACTTCTAATTATCTTTTGTCAAGATTGAATTTATCCTTGTTAAAGAATTTTCACAAGAGTGTTGACAATATTGTAGCATAATTCTGGGTGGTTAACACAGAATGTTTCTGTATATACAGTATTGGTTGTAACAATTCTACCTTTGCTCTTTTCCACCAGTCTTTTGAGAAGATCCTCTCCTCTTTCCACTAGTGGAATAACATGTGCAACTGCCATTGCTATCTCTCTGGCTCCTAACCCGTTCAATCGGTCTGAAGCTTCAAGAAGAGTACTACCGCTTTTTGTGAGGTCATCAACGATTATTACACATTGATTACTGACATCAAGGTCTCCTTTAAGATGCACATGATATGAATCATCTCGTGATTTGCCAAATCCCTTAACTGCGAATCTCTCTTGACCCCCTTCATCTGGCGTGACCACAGTATATTCATCGAATTTGCAGGAAATAGCACTAAATTCGATCAAGTCGGGAATTACATCTATCTCCTCATATATTTCCTTCTCGCGTAAGCTTTGAACCCATGGTAAACTTGGAGACGCATGAGGATTAATCACCCAAACTTTGTTGGATGCCTCAGCAATCATCTCTGTTGCCCACCTAGCAGAAACTGCTTCTCCAGTGAGAAATGCTTTATCTTGAAGAGCAAATGGTTGAAACGTAAGAACAACTTCAACTCTAGCGGCTGGCGCTATTGGTACGGATTTGTACTCTTTATGTCCTATCGGAACTACTTTTACCGGTCTTTTTAGAATGCTTAGAAGAAGAAGAAGTTCAATCACTCGATCCGATGTACTATAGAACTCTGTTTCAGATGGACACGAGCCCGTACAACTTTGTATAACGATTACTCTTCTATCAGACAGTTCCTCAATCTTCTGGATTCTAGCATAAATATCAGCATTTGGAAAGAATCTTCTAAGATCATAATTCAATCCTGAAGAGTATACCCGATAACCTAGTTCCTCATATCTAGTTCGAAGATGTTCTGCACCACTTGCAAGAACCACGTCATAATCCTTCATGACTGTTCGTGACTTCTCGCATACGCAGCTCCTTTTGAGACTTGCGCCTTCTAAATCATCTCCGGTTCTTGCTGTCCAACGTAACGACTGGCTTTTCGTTTATCGTATCCAACCTTTGAGGGGCTACTTAATGGAACAAACATAATCTGGACTATACGCATCCCTGGATACAGAAGAACTGGTGCAAGATTCTCACAATAAATCTCAAGGGTGAGACGGCCTGGTTTTTCAGAGCCCGTTCCTGGATTAACTAAGCCCGCAGCATGCACGATGATACCCAATCTTGCCACACTTGAACGCCCCTCCAAAAGTGCTGCATACTTGGAACTGATTGCTATAGATTCCCTCGTTTGTCCCAATATGAACTGACCGGGCAATATCATGAAAGGTTCTCCTTTTGTATCAAGAAGGCGTGTACCCGAGGATACATCCATCTGAGATTTGATATCCACAGGTGGTCCGGGATCATACACTCGAAAAACACAATCAAGAGTGAGGTCAATACTACATGGACCCAATGAGGTTTCATCATAAGGGTCAATCAAAATTTCTTTATTTTCTATGGCTTTCTCGATATCAACATCAGAGAGCATCATTGTATAGTCCTCCTAGGTTTACTTTATTACGTCATACTACAACATAAAATGGTTGTCGCATATATCTTTCATGCCACCACGAGGTAGTGAAATCCTTGAGCCTGACAGCTCGTGATATAATTCATAAACTTGCAGAATCTACATCACACTCTTATAGCGAAATAGCTGCTAGAGTAAATCAGTTAATGGTTGAGGGAATTAGTCTATCTGATGCAATCAAATCTATTGCTAATTCTGAAAACCTTGATACACAAGATTATCTAATATCTTCTGAGAGCATAGTTGAGGAAGCACGTACTATTCTGATGGAGGACTACACCCAAACTCTTATGATTTCAGCAGTAATGGCTCAAATGGTCGAATCGGAAGGAAACGAACGACTACCTGTTCCCGCCTTCTTTGCTTTCATGGAAATTCTCTCTATGGTCGACGACGCTCCAAAAGACCAAAAATCAGAAACCTCTGATGAGATTGATAAATACACAACCAGAATGATTGAATTGATGACTACTCTTGTTTCCGTTATCTGTAGTTGGTCAACTACTGGAATCACAGGAATAGCCAAAAATTGTCCGAAAGAATTACGTGAAATTGCTCAGCAAATCCATTGGAAAACAAAAATGTTTCAGAGTGGTATATGGAGTTGCATTTCTTGTGGGAGTATGGTTGATATCAAAGAAACGAAGGCACTCCTATGCAAAGATTGCGATTTCGCTTTATCTGATGAACTATCGCGACTTCATCCATCTTCTAGCGAACGCGAAAGGATTGGTTACGGACAAACTAAAGATGTCGATGAATAGATATTAAATTTCGAGGTCTAATCCTGAATTCAGCATCTCTCTTAAGGAAATAACATCTTCCTGCGTAACTGTAACATCATCGATTTGGAATATTGCAGTTCCACCATCTACACTCTCTAAAAAGAGGATAACTGCATCGAGTCCTGCTGCATTTCCAATACTAAGAAGTGGTCCCGTAAGTCCATCATAGAAATCAGATCTACCCATTGGAATTCCCATTCGATTCAGGAGCCTCTCCCCTTTCTTTGATAATATCTGTCCACAAGTTGGTGCATCGTGGCTCATTGCTGCAATGATGAACCGAGATGGAACATTCCCCCGCAAATAAAAAAGCATGTCTGTTACCCATTCAAATTCTCGAATAATCACATCACCAAAAACAATCATTAGGTCATCATTTATCATTCCTTGGACTGGTACTACCGGAGGTTTGAGTTGTACCGGATATTTATTCCATGACGAGAATGAAGGTGAATTAAAAATCAAAACTGATTCAAAATGTCTTTGTTCATAGAGATGACGACACAAAGATTGGCCAAGAGGATTTAAACCTAAAATCACCGTGCAATTTTCATCAATCTTTCTTTTCTGGTATACCTCTAATATTGGAGATATCCACTCCTGCTTGAATTCAACCATTATCCTCGCCTCATGAGTGTTGACTATACCAATGTATTATGATATCTGCAGGTTACGGTTTTAATTTAATAGGTTCTATAGAAGTAAAGAATGACCGATATACTGAACACTATGTGTGTCAAATTTATCCTGATTCCGTAATAATTTCATGACATGATCAATTAATCCCCATCCGATTAATTTATGTAGAAGCCATGGTGGGAGCGGCTTGCTTAAACATCATGGTGAGTGAGGTTCATTGGATAGTTATATCGAAAGTGTCTTAGAAAAGGTCAAGGCGAAAGACCCTCAGCAGAAGGTCTTTCATCAGGCCGTTGAAGAAGTGCTGGAAACTTTAGAGCCTGCCATTCAGAAATTTCCCAAGTACAAAGAACATGCTATTCTTGAAAGGATTACAGAGCCTGAGAGAATCATCCAATTCAGAGTGCCATGGGTAGATGATGAAGGAAAGGTCCACGTGAATAGAGGATTCAGAGTTCAATTCAACTCAGCCATTGGTCCTTACAAAGGTGGTCTCAGATTCCATCCTACAGTTACTCAAGGTATGCTGAAATTCTTAGGGTTTGAGCAGATTTTCAAGAACAGCCTTACAGGTCTACCCATGGGTGGTGGTAAGGGTGGTTCTGATTTTGATCCTAAAGGTAAGTCTGATAGTGAGGTTAGAAACTTCTGTCACAGTTTCATGCTTGAATTATATCGGCATGTTGGTCAGTTCATTGATGTCCCAGCAGGTGATATCGGAGTTGGTGGTCGTGAAATTGGTTACCTCTATGGTATGTATAGAAAGGTGACTAATAATCATGGAACCTGTGTACTTACAGGTAAAGGTCCAACATATGGTGGATCACTGATTCGTCCGGAGGCAACAGGCTATGGCTGTGTATATTTCACTTCAGAGATGTTAAAAACTCGAGGTGAAGAGTTTAAAGGAAAGACTGTTGTTGTTTCTGGTTCCGGAAATGTTGCACAATATGCAGTTGAGAAATGCATTGATTTAGGTGCAAAGGTTATCGCCCTCAGTGATTCGAGCGGCTGGATTCATGACCCTGATGGTATTGATAGAGATAAGCTAGCTTGGATTATGGATTTGAAAAACGTTCGTAGAGGTCGTATCAAGGAATATGGCGAACACTTTGGTGTAGACTATACCGCTGGTGGAAGTCCTTGGGGTCTAAAGTGTGATGTTGCACTTCCCGCCGCTACTCAGAACGAGGTAGATGAAAAGGAAGCACAGGCATTAGTCGACAACGGAGTCATAGCTGTTGGTGAAGGCGCAAACATGCCTTGTGTACCGAAAGCAGTTGAGATATTCCAAGAGGCTGGAGTCCTATATGGTCCTGGTAAAGCCGCCAATGCAGGCGGGGTTTCAGTATCAGGTCTCGAGATGGCTCAAAACAGTCAACGCTTCTTCTGGAGCAGTGAAGAGGTAGATAGGAAACTTCACGAGATTATGGTTAACATTCATAGTACAGCCTACAAGACAGCTGAGATGTTTGGTCAAAAAGGAAATTACCTTCTTGGTGCAAATATCGCTGGCTTTCTTAAAGTCGCTGACGCCATGATTGACCAGGGCTTTTTGGTGTAAAATTAGTTTGCAGTCCCTCTGGGGCTGCACTTTTATTTCTTATTTTTTAATAATATCTAATAATTCTGCTAGACGTCTCTTGATATCTGTTTCAAGTGTTCGAAGATCCGCGAGTTGACTGATTTGTTCCAAATGCTGCTTACGATATACCTCGTCAGAAATTTCAGTTCTTCTTCTTTGCCATTCTATTTCATCCATTTGAGCATTGATTTCTCTACGTCTCTCCATCACCAATTCAAATCCAGCTTTAAGGGACATCCATTCAACCATTGCATTACTTTTTTCTTGTTCAAGTCGCTCTTTTCTAAGTTGTTCCGATTCTATCTCCTGGAGTCTTCTATTTGCTCTTCGAATTTCTCGTTGAATTTCATATAGTCTAGCTTCAACCTCTCTCTTAAGCTGAACCATTTCTGTTGATTCCAGCCACCTGTCGCGATAGAGTTTGATATGATCCTGTTCTGAGATTGATCCTTGTTCAAGTTTGAGGTCAAGACTAGTTAATTCCACCTGTACGATTTGCAGTTTCTCTTTGATTTCTGAATAGGATTGTCTCAGAGCAACCCATTCAACACTATATTGTGAAAGAACCTCTTTGGGTTCCAAATAGTAAGGATCTTTTCTATCTGGGGCATCATTTCCATGACTCATGGTATTGTTGAGGGATATGGAGACTTATAGAGTTTTTACTCATTATTAATCCTTAAGAGGAGGCTATGTTCTGCTAAAAGTTGTGAGTATAAATGCAGATTCAGGATGAACTTCTTCCCCCTGAAAATCGAAAGCAGAAACCCGCTGATGTTCTAAGTGTTGCTTTTGGTACTGTCTTTACTGATCATATGCTATCAGTTCAATATGACCAAGGTATGTGGAGGAATGCCCGAATTCATCCATATAGACCATTGAATTTAGATCCCGCATCACTATGTCTCCATTATGGACAAGGAATATTCGAAGGTATGAAGGCATATCGTCGTGCTGAACGTATTCTTCTTTTCCGTCCAATTGAAAATTTCAAACGTTTCAATACATCTGCGATACGTATGGTTATGCCAACAATAGATGAGAATTTCGCTTTGGAGTCTCTAATGCGGTTACTGAAGATAGAACGAGATTGGGTGCCTACTTTGAAGGGAAGTTCACTTTACATTCGACCTACAATGATTGCAACAGAACCGAAGCTTGGAGTAAAACCTTCCGATGAATATCTTTACTTTGTAATCCTGAGTCCAGTTGGTCCGTATTTCAAAGAAGGTTTCAATCCTGTCAAAATCATGGTTTCGGAAAATCATGTTCGGGCAGCTGAAGGTGGCGTTGGAGCAGCAAAAACAATCGGTAACTATGCAGCTAGTTTGAAAGCAGGCACTTTGGCGACAAAAATTGGATACTCGCAGGTTCTTTGGCTTGATGCTCATGATCAGAAATATCTTGAAGAAGTAGGAACAATGAATATCTTTGTGAGGTTCGATGATGAATTAGCAACTCCTCCTTTGTCTGGCACAATCCTGCCTGGAATCACACGTGATTCAGTCATTCAGTTAACGCGAAATTGGGGTTACAACGTAAATGAGCGTAGGATTTCAATCAATGAGGTTATCGAAGGGCTTAGATCCGGAAAAGTTGAGGAGGTATTTGGTTGTGGCACAGCTGCTATTATTGCTCCAGTCGGTCATCTCTACTATCAGAATACCGAACATCTTGTTTCTGGTGGTAAAATTGGAGAATTAACTCAGAATCTATACGATGAAATAACAGGAATACAATCAGGCGAAAAGGAAGACCCCTTTGAGTGGGTCGTTGAGGTCTCCCAAGATTAGCTTATTCAATATCAAAAGCTTTGCGTTCAGCATCAGATATTGCTGGTGATTCGTTGTCTAGAGATTCCCACTCTGGTGGAGGTTCAACATGAGGCTTATCGATGTCTAGGTCTTCGAATTTTGAAACTTCAGTTTCAGAATCTTCTTCCTCATCTTCAGTATCCTCATCTCTTTCTTCAGAATCCTCTTCCTCCTCATCCTCTTCATAAGCCTCGACTTTTATCGCACCAGATTCAATTTTATCAATGAGAAGGTTGAACAATCTCTCGACTACTGCACTACTTCCTTTAGCCTCAAACTCGAGATCGCCTAATTCAAATTCTATCTCAACATAATCTTCTTTTTTATATCCCGATTCATCATCAGTCATTGTATTTACCTATATGCCTCTTAATCGCAATCCTATTAAATTCTCCATGTGTGGACATTGATTCCTAAATCCTTTTAGCATAGATGTGTATAGTGAAGAAATTGCGGACGTGCTTCTCATGACCTCACAACTCACAGTTGATTACACCAAGTGTACAGGTTGTCGGATTTGTGAATTAGCTTGCTCAGCTAAACATGAAGGAAGTTTCAGACCTAGTTATGCAAGACTTAAGATAATCAAGTACGACGATTTAGGATTAGATATACCAAACGTTTGTGGGCCATGTGAGGAGGCACCTTGCGTCGATGTATGTCCGGTCTATGCGATGCGTCGTGATCCAATAACAAAGATGACTTTTCTAGACCATGATAAGTGCATCTTGTGTAAGACCTGTGTTGGCGCTTGTGTAAATGGAGTCATCTTATTAGATACTGAGAAAATGCGGATTATCAAATGCGACCACTGTGGAGGAGACCCCGAATGTGCAAAGGTCTGCCCTACAGGTGCAATAAAGTATGGTCCCACCGCACAATCTACGATTGTAGAACGCCACCAGAAGGCAATGACCTATCTTGCGGAAATGAAGAGAGCTGCTGATACACATGAATGAGCTGGGTGTGGTATAATGAGATTTGGTGGTTATAGAGGTCGAATCCTGAGAGCAGACTTGAGCGCTGGCACGTTCAAAGCTGAATCCATCCCTGAGGACTGGATTCGAAATTATATCGGTGGTGATGGTTTTGCTGCTAGGTTACTCTATGAGGAAGTACCAGGAGGTACTGATTCGTTGAGTCCAGAAAACAAACTCATTGTGGCAACAGGTCCAATTACCGGTACATTGTGGCCGATGAGTGGACGTACAGTTTTTGTATCCAAAGCCGCTCAAACTGGTATTTGGGGTGAGAGCCACGTTGGTGGATTTGCTGGAGCTGAGTTGAAATACGCAGGATATGATATGCTCGTCCTAGAGGGAAAATCTGAGAGGCCTGTATATGTCTTGATTCAGGATTCACATCTTCAATTGGTCGACTCATCAGACTTTTCAGGCATGCACACTAATGATGTCACATCTGCAATCAAAAAGCGTCACAATGATCCTGACATTCAAGTGGCTGCTATTGGACCGGCTGGTGAGAATCAGGTAAAGTATGCCTCAGTTATAATCAACAACGCTCGTGCCGCAGGTCGTACCGGGATGGGTGCTGTATTGGGCTCAAAAAATGTCAAAGCTATTGCAATACGTGGAACCGGTGCAATAGATGTGCATGATCATGAGCGATTTGTTGAACTAGCTAAGGAGGCACACATGAGAATTCGAAGACATCCTCAAGCGCAAGAGATGGGAAAATGGGGTACATGGATTCTTACAGCAACAAAGCAAGAGATTGGAGAGTTACCTACATTCAATCATAGAACCGGTGTATTTGATGAATGGGAGAAGCTTAGCGGTGACTACATTCGCCCCCGTTATACTATATCTGACCGTGCTTGTTTCGGTTGTAGTTTGGGATGCAAAAAGGTAAATTATATTCCACATGGCCCTTACAGCGGCACCTTGGAAGAAGGTCCAGAATATGAAGGTCTGATGTCTTTTGGGAGTCTCCTTGGAATTGGGGATTACCCCACATGTCTGAAAGCTAATCAATTGTGTAATAGATATGGAATGGATATCATCTCAGTTGGCGCGACAATTGCATTCGCGTTCGAGCTCTACGAAGAAGGCATCATCAACGAGAAAGATACTGATGGTCTGAAACTAGAATGGGGAAACAAAGCGGTAGCGATAAAGCTCGTAGAGATGATTGGGAAACGTGAGGGCTTCGGTGATATTCTCGCAGAAGGAAGTAAAATCGCCGCTGAAAAAATCGGTGGCAGAGCTGCAGAATTCGCGATGCATGTAAAAGGCCTTGAAGTATCAGGACAAGATGGACGCACTCACAGGAGTATAGGACTCTCCCATGCTACTGGTGCACGAGGTGCTGATCATCTGCGTAGCCTTGTAATTGTCGATCAAATGGGATATCGGGAAATAGCTGCAGAACGGTGGGGTGAGGATAAAATTCCAGAAATACTCGACCCATACACAGAAACATACAAGGCTGCAGCAGTCGTTGAAACCGAAAATGCGTACTGTATTCGAGATACACTCATTGTCTGTTGGTACTCGGTATCATGGCCTCCTATTTTTTGGATGGACGATTTTGCAAAGATGCTACCTCTTGTGACAGGCATTGAGGAATTTGGTTCCCTTGAGTTACTTACTGAGATTGCTGAGCGTCAGGTGAATCTAAAGCGTTTATTCAATGCAAGAGAGGGCATAACTCGAGCGAATGACAATTTGCCAAAAAGATTTACGGATGAACCTATGCCTGAAGGTCCTGGAAAAGGACAAGTTGTTAATCTCAATCCAATGCTTGATGATTATTACACTCGACGAGGATGGAATCTAGAAACAGGTCTTCCAACAAATGATACAATTAAACGTTTATCACTTGAGTGGACTCGTAACTACAATTAGATTTCTCTTTTATTCTAATAATATTGAACTAGCATATACCGACTCAGATATGAGTTCTGCTGCAATGCAAATGATTCTTTAATGCATCCTCCACTCTGATTACATTCTTACGTAATCGACGTTGTGGGTTGCTCCACATGCTTCACACTTGTATTGGTCCGGTCCAACCCAATCAATTGTTTCGTAACTCATAGGTGCATTGCAGTTTGTACATCTATTCTTAATCTGAGGTTTGACTAGTACAACTCCTGCGGTTGTTCCTGATGATGCAGTAGCTTGCATCTCTTGCCTTGTTTCTGTTGCTTCAAACATTGTTTTTGGTGTTACCGAGTCCGCAATAGTGTATTGTGAAAGTGGGTGAATTGCATCAATTCGCGAGTATGGCATAACAAGCCACTCAAGATAGTCACAATTAATTTCATCCCAGCATCTTTGTTGCCAAACAGCAAGAAGATGGTCTTGACGAGGTACAGTACCCTTTATTTCGAATTCTCCTGTGGTTGCCTTGAGCTTTAGTCTATTTCCCCTCGATTCGAAGGTTTCAACCATGTGCATTGGGAACATGTACACCTTGCGTTTCTTCGCATCAAATTGATATAGTCGATAATTAGTAAGTATGAAACTATCTGGCCAATATGTGAATACCACTTCATCCTTGAGCCAAGCAAATGTTGTGTAGAAATGTCTTGAAAAGGGTCTATGGAATCCGACCCATGACCATCTGTTATAGGGCTGATTTTCATGTATAAATGGGATTCCTGACATTTCACAGAGTCGTCTTTGATCTCCTGCAGTGATTCCAGAATATTCTTTGAGGCCCAAGGCGGCTCTCACCTGTTCCCTTGGAACTAGTTTCCCAACTACATTGACAATCCCATTTACAACGCGGAACATAGCTGAGTTTGGAGTCAATTTGTATTCCTTGATTATATGCAATGGCAGACTCACATTGGATCTTGTCCCCTCATCCCACTGAATGAGTCTGAAATTTGTTAACACATAACTTCTAGTATGTGAGAGGCCTCTCTCACCAGGAGCCATAATAACTGAATTCAACTCTATGAACACCTATTATCCGTTTTATTCCTATGACTGTACGAAGGTACTCTGATAAAGCTTCGGCGTATCATTCATACGATATACTACTTCATCTCGGTACTGAAAGATAGAGGATATCATCGAAACCAACGATCCCAAAACCTGATGGGTTCTCAAGTTTCACATGTTCTTCGAAGATTTCTGCGACCCTCACATTTGGAATTTTGGCAAGAGTGTCTCTTTGTTGGTATTTAAGATAAACCGTAAATACTGATTGATTTAATTTCAAATCGCTGAAGATATTCCTCCAATCCGGCATCGATTTGTACCTCCGATTGTATCAGAGCATAATTCAGTTGCATTTAACACTTACCCAAAATGCAATGTGGTTTGCTTATTCACTGTCCAAGAGAATTTTCAAATTATGTGGACTTATTTCCAGAGATCTAAAGAATTTTTTCAACCGAATTTGACAAGTTTGCTTTCCGATATAACGAAAAATGTGAGTCGCGCATTGCTCCTTACAATCAGAGGCTCCGAATCCTCGAGGGCCATCAACGAAATCCTCTGCACTGCTTAGAGTTTTAGCAATTCTACATTCCTTTCTCTCATTTGTTTCTGACCATATAACATCAAGAACCCTCGAGTTAGTATTAAGAATATAGTCGACATGCCAGTGAATATTCTTCTTTTTCGAGATATGTCTTAAGATCCGTTTTTTTAAACTCGTGGATGTTACTCCCATAGCAGAACCAACATATGTCCAAAGTCCCTTTCTGAATTCGAATTCCCCTAAAGCGCCAATTCTAATTTTAACAGTCTTGGGAATCTCAATAATAAGTACGTACACTCCCTTCATCCTAATCACCCAAGGACGTAATCCTCATTTTTTTCAATGGATATATTAAATTCTCAATGTAATTCAGAGCACTACCTAGTCCTATGCATTGACTCTTCTCAGCCCCATCTCCCAAAATAATGTGAACAGTTTCTGGATTTTCGTAAACATTTTTGGCAATTGGGTGGTTTCCTCTGGTAAGTTTCAGTTCTTCTCTGATCACTCTAACAAGATTCGTATATTCAATTAGTTCCATTTGGACTAATCCCTCCATCTCCCTGATAAGATCTCTCTAGTGACGATACTATCATAAGCATGAGTGTTGAATCAAATTCTATAATGGTGGTTCAAGAGCTTATTCCCGGTCTCTATTATTTGAGAGGACGATTTGCCCCTGAATTTGGTTTCATATCAACCTACATTATAGTTGATGATGATCAGGCTTTGTTGGTTGATCCTGGCACAGCTGGTGACCCTGGTGATTTGATTATCAAGGCACTGAAGGAATTGGGATTGAAACCCAAGAGCGACCTAAAAGGAATTATCTGTACTCATGGACATCCTGATCATATTGGCGGGGTAGGTAGACTTCAACAATCAACAGATGCTTCTGTTATGATTCACAAGAATGATGCAGAACTTCTGGAAACACCGGATTTATTCCTCAAAAAACGACTGCGAATGGATTTCGCTAAGAGATTTGCAATGAAGTTCGATAAAAGTCCATTAAGGGTAAATTTCAGACCTGTAACTCCTGATAGAATATTAGTAGATGGAGATACTATTAAAGTAGGACGTCGAATTCTATCTGTGATTTACACAGGCGGTCATTCAGAAGGACATATTGTGCTCTATGAAAAATCTAACAATTTGTTGTTCTCTGGAGATGAAATCAATAATTTTCCTAATGACCCTCGAAAATTCTATGTCGATCTTTCAGGAAGTCTTACGAACAAGATAGCGGCAACTGAGCAACTTCGAAACATGAAGATTGACTATCTCCTTCCTGCGCACGATGTGTTTCATATAGGTGCTGATGCGAATCTACAGATTAAGGAGGTACAAGATGGTGTGGTTCACTTTCAGGATACAGTATTAGCGCTTCTCAAAGTTCGAGGTGAAGCAGATGTGGATCAAATTGTTCTTGACATCGATAGGTCTAGGAGTGTACCATACCCTGTTCTAATGGATTCACTACTTCCTACAACTGTTGAAGTTGCTTTGAAGTCATTGCGTCTTGCTGGTCTTGTTGCAACTGATGATGAAAATATTTGGTTCCTTCCTTAAGATAGCCAAGCGAGCTATATTCAAAAGAGAGTGTACTATTCTGCTATCAGATATCGCAAGTTAACAATAGGCTTGTAGATGGTGTGACAAAATTGAGTGATAAATCCAAGATTCTAACTCCCAGTACTGCAGAAGCTATTCGGATGGCTTCTGCTTCAATTCTAGGTACAACAACACGTCAGGGCTATCCTCTAGGTAGTGCGATAGGTTCAGGTAGTATGATGGAACAGAATTCAGAATCAGTTGCGATGAATGTTACACCACTGATTTTCGCTATAAGCGAAGCCCTTCGAGATTCAGAGGGACTTGAGCTTCTTAGTATTGAATGGGATTTGGATCATGTACCTGGACCCGAAGTGCTTCCTGAACAATTAGTTGTTTCAGGTGGAAGTATTGGCGGTGTTAATTCACATGTTTCTGTGTTGAGTTGGGAACGAGGTGTTGTTGATCCATTCAAGATAGATTCACACATCAAGAGCCTCGCAAAGAAAATTGCAGACGTTGAATTAGCAGTTACTAACAATCAGTTAGACTATGATACCGATGGTTTTCGAGTTCTGAAACGATTCAGTGACAGGTTGAATAGTGTTATCTTTGTAGATATGATAGATCGCCGATTTCAAGGTTCATGGGACTCATTTCAGTTAAAACATGACCAAGTTGATGAAGAATTCAGAGTTCGGTTGAATACGCAGAAAGATTTTACGACTTTACCTCCTGGCCCAAAAATACAGAAAATTTCAGATATCTCCTTCACTGAAGTTCAATCTGAAGAATCAAATAAGATACTACATTTCAACCATAGAATTTTGACTCCTGGTGGTTTAGATATAATCGCAAGAAAAATACCCGAAGCTGGGAGAGCTATTCTAAATGAGCTAAATGCTTTTGCCTATGGTATCGAAGAAGTAGACATTGCACGTATCACTATTGAATTTCTAGAGGAATTTCTTGGTACGAATTGTATTTCTGTAAATGACTTACCTTCGGTTTCAACTAAATCTGAAGAATTTTCGGACATCCTAAGTCAAGCTGTGAGCGCCTGTGAAACGGTATTGGAGGGACACATCACATCTGGAAAAACCCTTGATCTTGAAGAACATCATAAACATATACTGGGTGGTCTTGACCAATTAGACTTGGACGGATTTGTAAAGCGATTGGTTTCATCACTTGTGTCTCAATCGATTAAGGCTTTAGAACGTGAATTTCCAACTGATATACAAATTCGCGCATGGCAATTGAAAAGTACACTCCGATATTATGTTGCATATTCGCAGCGTGTGTCTCAGTACTTTGTGAAAGAATTCAATCAATATCTGATAATTGCTGCAGCAAGGAAATCATTCATCGCGGCATTAAATGAATTCAAGTCTGGTGTCCAGGATGAGGGCTGGGACCCGACGGACGTGATGTTGTTCGATAAGTTCTATGACGAGTTGTTCTTACAGCTAAATGCTATCTTCGATAAAACTGCATATAAGGGGTTAAAACAAAAAACAACAGATGAACTTAATCGAATAATCGCTTCTGAAATGGTTGGCATCTTCAAATTGATAGATATGTGGGATATTGTCAATTTTGGTGATGTGGCAAAGATCGCTCGGGATGAGATTTCTAAAAGGTATGAATCTGATGAAGGCATCGATACAATTGGCCAATCACTTCTTCATATCCTTGACTCCCTAGAACGGTTAGTCTTTGAGATTGTACCTGATTTATCCGATTTCCTTCTATCAAAGAAGCTAATCAGTAGAATTTTGGAATCTCAAGACATATCAACAACAACAAGGCAATTTATCGGCCAATCGGAAAAGCCGGACGATTGGAAGAGAGAAGGATTAAGCTGGTGCGATGAATTCATTGATCAAATCGATTCGGGATTACCTCTTTCAAAACAACTAATGAACTATCTATCATTTATCCATGAAAAAATTGGGAAAGGTCTTACCGCGAGATTAGTTGTCGATCGAGTTGTTGAAGTAGCGGATTATCTTGAGAACGAGTACAATTTACAGGTTTCAAAATGTGTAGATCTCTGTAATCAAATAGATGAAGAAAACAATACGATACGGATCCATAATCAGAAACGAAATGATTTGCTCATTCAAACCGAGGATCACTATAATAACGATATGAAAGCGTATGAAGCCGCGCTTGCGGAGTATGAACAAAAGAAACTTCATGCAAGCACTTCAGAAATTCCAATTGAGCTTCCTCCAATACCAACAAAACCGTTACCTCTTGCTGAGCTAAAGGAAAAAGTGATGGCCGAATATCCATCTAAGGAAGAGAAAGATAAACCACCAAAACCAGAGCCTTCCCTGGATCATCTACGATATTCCGAATTGCGTGAACTGCTCACTGAGAAATTAGCAAGAATGGATGAAAACCAAGAATCTATGGAAAACACATTTTCAGAACAGTTGAAACGGTTGCAAACTGGCGAATACTCAGTTGAAGGGTCTCTTCAGGTTGACATTGGTGCCGAGTTTCAAGAATATCTCTTGAATAGCGTTATGAGACTTCTTGGACGGCTTTATCCAAAGGTTACAAGGGTATACATGAGAAATCCTGCTATTGAGAATCTCTTGTACCTTGTCACTTACGAACACTCTGATGATGAAATCATCGTTCGAGTAGGAGATAATTTTCTGAGGTGATAAAATGTCAAGTTCGTGGATAATCAAGACTAGACAGATGAGTGAAGCTGGAAAAGCAATCCTACTTAGAGAGGCACTTGCGAATCATATGCGAAGTACCAGAGATCGGCCGATGTTTTCCACCATACTCTCTGATCCTCGACCTCCCGAAGACATTCTATCTTTCTTTGCAAGCTATTATCTCTATAATTACAGTGGTATTCGATTATTGACATTCGATGATAATCAAGATATCTCAATTGAAGCGCGTGATGACTTGGCAAAAGAGGAACGTCGACAACTAGAGCTTGAGATTCGTCAGCTTTTAGGAGTTAAATTCATGCAAGAACTCGATGTTTCTCGATCTGCCAGTGAGTTCATCATTCAATTTTGCGACGAGCTAGGTTCTGGAGATCCATATGATGAAGTTGTATTGAATAGAACAAGGGAGCTAATCATTGAATACCTTGGAAAAATACCAAGTGATTATAGTCCCGCTCTTGATGTTGATTTCGTAAACACAATAACTGGCTGGTCTGATACATGGCGAGTTGAGCTATACAACAAGGCATCAGGTCTGAAAGAGACCGCAATGTCATTGCGTGACGAACTTCTGAAGGAACATGAACATGATGTTGTTGAAACATCCATCCTGAAACGAGGTCTTAAACATCTATTCGGTCGTCTTCAATATTCTGATGGTAGATTGCTGAGTTCCGATATAACCGAGGAATCTTGGTTTGAGATTGCAAACGCAACTGCACGTCATCTTCTTCTGAATCCAAATGAAGTTAATTCGATAAGGCGTGCCCATCAAATCAGAGTGAATGTTATTGACCTTTTGGAATCTGATCTTGAAACACCGACAACAATTGAGGATTTTGAAAAGCGAGTAGGACAGCTAGTGATAGCCGAACTTGTTCATGCTCTGAATGATGATGTATCTGATGCCTATCTTGTATTATCCTATCTTTTTGCGATTGACCAACACGAAATCAAGAGTAATCTTTCCAGAAATGGGATACAATCTTCTAATGATCTCTTGATTGGGTTAGCTTCACTCATTGAAGATCCAATTCAATCATCTGATGCAGGATCCGAAATCCCTACAATGTCGCAAGACGAACTCGATCACATAGAACGTTCTCTCAAAGTGATTGACAAGTTGGAGCATACACTTGAAAAGCCGATTAAGGGGCTTTTACGGTCTAAAGGTCTCAGAACTTCAGAATTAGATAAAATCGATATCACCTTACTAACAAAAGACACATCGACATTACTAGGTATTGAAATTACAGTTCTCGAGGAATTAAAGAAACAAGCAAGAGTTCCAGATCCTCCAGAGGTCAAATGTCTTCTTGAAATACGTGAGAAAATGAAAAGTGGGGAGTACGGGTCTTTTCAGGGATCGAGTGGTATAGATATGAGTAGAAAGCGCCAACAGGAGGGTAGCATTGCTGCTCTAAGATATGACTTTGCTTGGCATTTCATGATCGGTCTATTCAACAGTTTAACAAGAGTTGTAGAAATATATCTTCGTTCAAAACAGGACCTACTCAGAATAAAGGCGCTGCTCAAAAGTATCTACGAGGGCACAGAATCCGAACTGCAGCATTTAAGAGAAGAGATATTGATCGATGTCACTTCAATGAGAATCTATGAACTGAAATGTGTCTTTCCGGAACTGGATGCCAGCACTATCTGCACTTGGATGCATGCTCGATTTAGCAGTCTTGATATGAATGCAGCAAGAGATGATTTGGAATCAAGTCCGAGCCCTGTATTCGAAGGCATCACTGATGTATCGTTGAAACTTGATGGTCTTGAATTTGACAATTATGCAATTGCTTATGATTTGATGCAACGTTTCCTTCTCCAAGAACGAAAGAAAAAGATTGCTAAGGAAGAATTCATGTTAGAATCTCAACGCGAAGAACAAAAATTAGCTGCGCGACGTAAGGATCAAATTGATGTTCTATCCTGGATTGATACAAAAGCGCACACAGTGTTTAGAGCAATTGGACGGGTGAGTTCCAAGGGTATTGAATGGTCGAAGAATGATGACATCAAATGTTCGAATCTTCTGGCATTCTATATTAAGATGAAACGTGGTCAACAGATTTGCAGTGTTTGCGGTGATTCAGTTGAAGCTGGGAAATGCGAGCGTCATGGAAAGGGTCACACAATTGATGCAGATGACATGGATAATCTTGCCGCGTTCCTAATGAGAGCGATTACTTCCATCAAGATTGGGCTGATTGGAAAGACAGCTGAACCAATGACTTGGGATGAATCTCGTACTATTGTCCAAAGAGAAATAAATTCATTGAAACGCAAGGGTAAGATAACATCGAAAACTAATCTAAAAGAACTATTACCTGGCGAAATCAATCAAATTATTGGTCCTGTAATAGCTGCAGTAGTAGGGAAATATTTCAACGATTCGCTAGAGTATGCATCTAGACGCGTTGGGTTCGCATAGTGCTATCAGTTGTGGCTGATACCCATTCTGATATCCATTCTAGATACTCCTTCTTACCCCATTGTACAGGAAGGACTATCAACTCTGGAAGATCATATGGATGGTTTTCTTTGATTTTGTCCCAGATAACACCCTCTCTTCCCGCCATCGTCTTAATCAGAAGTATACTCTCTTTTTCGGTTTCAATTTGACCTTTCCAGTGATATATACTTACTACATTAGAAATAACGTTTACACACGCACATACTTTTGATTCAACCAATGCTTTTGCTATATTTTCTGCATCCTTCTGAGGTGCAGTTGTTATTGCCACTACATAGTTCGTCATACCTTTTAGCAATGAAGCTGAGACTTAAATAGAATGAGCATGCGCCGCAACACTCGTTGGTGTTTTTCCATGACTAAAAGGTATGTGCCTTCAGGTGTAATGCCTGCTCTAGTAACTCCCTTTACCAAGGATGGAGATATCATTGAGAACAGTTTCAAAGATGTCATCGACTATACTATTGAAAAAGGAGCAACAGGAATTGTTCCGGCTGGAACCACTGGCGAATTCATATACATGAGAACGGAAGAACGAAAAAAGCTTCTGCGACTTGCAGTAGAATTCGCTGACGGTCGTGTACCAGTTGTAGCAGGGACTGGGCAAAATAGTACAAGAGCTACGGTTGCTCTAACCAAATATGCTGCTGACATTGGATGTGATGCGGCTCTTGTCATAACGCCATTCTACCTTCGTCCATCTGACAAGGGATATTATGAGCACTATGAATCAGTCGCAACCAAGGGTGATTTGCCTGTCATTCTTTATAATATACCTCAGTGCACACTAGGCGTTCTAGAATCAAATGTCGTACTAGATTTAGCCGAATTGGATAATATCGTCGGGATAAAGGACAGTAGCGGGAATATTCCTTATACAATGGAATTGATTCAAAAACTCAGTGGAAAAATACCAGTTCTGATTGGTCATGACGAATGCGTCCTATCCGCTATCTCAGCTGGGGCAAGTGCCGCTATTCTTGCATCAGCAAATCTGATACCTCACATCTGGATGGAAATCATTGAGAATGTCAAGTCTGGTAACATAAAGAGAGCCGCAGAACTTCAACATTCAGTACAGACATTGTCTAGAATTATCACAAGAAACGGAGGCGCTCCTCCCGTAAAAGCGGGATTCAGAATGATGGGTATAGATGCAGGAAAAGCTCGATTACCTCTTGATACAGGAGGAACACTGACTGTAGAAATGAAAGAGGAAGTTCGATTAGAGCTTGAGAACCTCAAACTGATCGAATCACTTGTTCATCCAAAACCAACCTCTGCTTCCGAATTACCTGATCTTCTTACCAAAGTTATAGGCAAAATAGATCCCTCATCTATAAAAATTGGAACGGGCTCAAATAGTGCAGTTTCATTAGTGACCGCTGCAGGTCCCAAAGATGGTGTTATCGGTGAAGCGTTTGTTCGATTACTGACTACTCCAAAGGTTGGTCATGAAGCATTGACGGTTATCCTAGAACCTAACCTACCTGTAAAACCTAGCAGCCTAATGTTGCCAGTACAACAAATCCGTTCGATGCGTCAAGCTTCTCTATTTTATGGGCCAATTCAATCTGGTGCCGCTCGCGCAGTAGCAAACTATCTCTTGGAAAAACGGATTCCAAATGATGACTTGGCAAAGAATGTGATGATTATGTTAATCGATGTTGATTTGAACAATAGTGAACGAAGACAACTCACTCGAGCGGCAGAAGATGCCACAAGGGACGCTTTGACAAACATGTGGGGGTAAAACAAATGAATGACGCAAAATTCAGATTCAGAGGGGTGTACCCTGCTCTTGTAACACCATTTAATGAGGAAGGTGTCAATGAAAAGCAATATCGTAACCTCATTGACTTTGTTATAAAATCAGGAGCAACTGGAATCGTTCCAATAGGAACAACTGGGGAATTCACAAGCATGAGATTCGATGAGAAAGTCGAAGCAATACGAATCGCATGTGATGCGGCTAAAGGCCGAGTTCCTGTTCTAGCTGGTACTGGTGATGCCAATACTCGTGATACTCTTAAGATTACAAGACGCGCTGCAGAATTTGGGGCTGATGCAGCTCTTATCGTATCACCTTACTTCCTCAAACCTTCAAACAAGGAGATCTACGAGCATTATGAGAAAATTGCTAATAATACTGATATCCCGATATTTCTATACAACATTCCCCAAGTCACCGGAGTTCAACTTAACTGGTGGGTCATTGACGGCCTTCGTGAGATAGATGGAATTGTAGGAATGAAGGATTCTAGCGGCGACCTTGTCAATCTCACCACAATCCTTGTGAGAAGACCAGATAACTTCCAAGTCGTGATTGGTCATGATGAGGTAGCTCTTCCTGCACTTGCATCAGGTTGTGATGGTGCCATTCTCGCAAGTGCAAATGTTTTTCCTGATAGATACATCAAGATGCAAGAAGCTATAGCCGCAGGGGACAACAAAGCTGCACTCATCATTCAACGAAGTATTCAGAAGACTGTTCGATTGTTTGTCAACAAGGGTGGAGGGCTTGCAGTCAAAGTTGCTTTGAATATGATGGGTGTTCCAGTTGGTCTTGCCAGACGACCTTTGCTGGCAGGGGATTCGCTCAGGTATGACGACATTGACGAGCTACGCACATGCCTTGAGGATCTGCAATTGATTCCTAGAGGTCCTGTAACATACAAGATGGGTAATCGTAGTATGGTGGCAGAGCTTTACCCGAAGGCTGCTGGTCTTGTTCGAGATATCGTGCCTGATTTGACACTACTTCATGGTGAGGCACTAACTGGTGAGGGACAAGAAATTGCACACGTGGACCTAGTACTTGGCCTTAGGGACGGACCACTAAAGGTAGCTCTTAAGAATGCGGATAAGATTGTTGAAGGACATCATTCCTCTATAAAAATCAAGGACTTGGAACCCGTAACCGTCTTTGCACCAACAGTCACTATCACAAAGGAATCACACAAGAAAATGGTCGAGGAGGTAGCAATGCGCGCTGTATCGGATGCTATCAAGCGTACGGTCACTGACGGGATTCTACCTGAAGAGTTGATTCCTGATATTGTGATTGTAGTGAATACATTTGTCCATCCCAATGCTGTCAATCCAAGACGTGTGCATATCAATAACTTCAGGGCTGTTCGCCATGCGCTCCGACGTGCTATTGAAGGCCGACAGACAATCGAGGAGATAATTGCTCGGAAAGATTCAGCTAGACATCCATTTGCCTACAATCCGTAATTAGCCTTTGGCCATTTGTTAAGCCATTAGATAGCCATAGTGTGCGAAGGTTACTGCAATCCTTCTATCACGCTCAGTTCAATTGGTAGTGTGCCTTAGATTGCATCCAAACGGCCTCTCCGTCTATTTTAAGTCGGTTCTAGCTATATATACTCGAAAACCATTCTATGCATACAGATGTGGTGTGCATTAACACGCTTATGCACATCAGACTTGTGCACTCCTATAAAAAAATGGGAAAGATATTTTTCTTTCCCATTGCTATATAGGTACTCCTTTCAGGTAAAATGGAGGAGAGGTTTAACTTTTCCTCCAGCCGCGTTACCACTCTCAGTTGATAAAGGATTAATCCTCCAAGACACTAAAAGATCGCCTCTCTTCTTCTTCATCGGAAAAATTAGGAATCAATCCCCAACCTGTTTTTTCGATTATGTAATGTATGATCATCTGACTCGTTTTCAGAATCCTCTCAGCACTGTTCTTGATGGTTTCAGTATTGTCTTCACTGAACAACGCTAGATATGAGGGCGTATTGGGCTCAAGACCGAGAAAGTCTAGCACCACATGGGCAACCCCCTCTGCCTTTAGCTCTCTCAGGTCTTTACTCGAATAGACGACATCAAGCCCCTAGAGACCAAATTCGAATTCAATAGCCTCGATTAGAATTAATATATAAGAAATAGATGAATATATTAGATAATTGAATAAAGCGGAAGTACGGAGTGCACTTGAATTCAGAAGTGATTCTATGATATAGTTAAAAAAAATGAGGTATAAGTGTTTCACTATGAAGAATGATGTTACCAGCGAGGTCGATAATCTTGCACATCAGATTATTTGTCTGCGTAATATCTCCAGACTGTTCTCTCAATCTGAAGATTTTGACCAGACACTCGATATTCTGGTTCACCTCATACCCGAAGGCTGGCAATATCCAAGCGATACATCTGTAAGAATTCTTCTTGATAACTATGAGGTACATACAACCAATTTTGTCAAAACTCCTTGGATGCTGTCAGCACCTATAGGTTCCTCTGAAGAACCAATCGGTACGATTGAGATCTATTATCTTGAAGAGAAGCAACAATCTCACGAAGGTCCATTCCTAGAGATTGAGAGGACTCTGATTGACACGATTGCAGTTGAATTGGGTACATATATTGAGCGTACACAAATGGAAAGAACGAAAAAGCAACAGCATATGGAACTTGAGCTTTATGCGTCGCTTCTCAGACATGATTTGCGTAATGATCTTGGGATTGTGTTAGCAAATATTGATGCAACTCGACTTCTATCAAATGAGAGGTCTGAAATCATTGACGACTTGATACGTTCATCCGAAGCAGTCTGTGAAAGGATGCTGAAACTTCTCACAGTCTTTGGTATGTCGTCGAACACAGTCGAGCGTCGGATTGTAACGCTTCTCCGTCAAGTGACTCAACAGGCTCAAGAAGCTCATAGTGTGCTCAAAATCAGGATAATTGTTGATCCTGATGATGAAGAACTGAAAGTCCCTGCAAGTAAGCTACTTCCATTAGTATTTGATAATCTCCTTAGAAATGCTGTTGCTCATGCAGGTGATCACCCCATCGTAGAGATAGAAATCACAAGGTGCGAGAATAACGCTCAAATTATTATTTCCGATAATGGCCCAGGTATAACACTTGAGATCAAGGAGCAATTATTTTCGAAAGGCACATCCACAAAGAAGGGAGGTGGTCTTGGACTGTATCTGTCAAGAAATGTAATTGAAGCAATGGATGGAACTATTGATTTAATTGAGTCTAAGAAAGGTGCCGGAGCCACCTTTCGAATTCTCTTGCCTATGGTGTATTGATGAATCAACTTAACTAACGAGTGATTGTGGTTATTGTATCGTTATCTATGATATATATATATGACATTAGAATATATACTATGAATAAAATATGCAACAAGAGAGAATTGCTGTTTATTTCTAGAAGGGATTGACTATAATGGATTCTGACAGCTCTGCATCGAATCGCGAGAATTCAAAATATCCGGAAAATAAATTGAATTACCCATTTAGAGATCTATCAAATGAGAAAGTGCTCTTTCTTTTTAATAAGTTGACTGGTGTTGCACCATACACACATGAATTTGTTGCGGGGGGAAATGATCCTCACCTACTAGCAAGTTTCGTTTCTGCAATGTCAAATTTCATGGAAGAAGTCCTAGGATCCAAACAACCTCATTGGAGGACTGAATATGGAACAAATGCAACTCTGCTTGTTGAAGAGGGGGAATGGGTAGTTGGGTGCCTAGCCGTATCAAGAGAAACTAACGAAGCTCGAAGTAAACTCAGAAGGATTGTTAAAGAGTTTGAGGAAAGTTTTGCGGCTCTCAAATATGATGATTTTTTTGAAGGTGGAATATTCGAGGAATTTGATAAATTTAGTTCACGTACTTTCTTAGGGGACCGTCTTACTGAGAATACGCGGGTTTGGAAAGCAGCAAACTGGTCTGAAATGATAGGAATGCACAATTTACCAAGTACTGCGTTTCAAAACAAGAAATTCTTACTTGAACTTCAAGACGGTTTACCAATCAAATCGATATCGAATAGGAGCGATGTTTCATATGAAAAATACATGACGTTAATCACTCAATCTGTGTGGAATGGTGCCACTTATTTACAATATATTCCAACCATGAATGATATATTATCAATTCCAGTTGGTTCAATTTCTACTATCTTGAATACACAAAATCCCCTCAATCTCTCTATCAACACTATGTTAGTGATCAGTTCTTTAACAGGGCTTCATCCAATAAAGAACTACGTTGAGCTGATAGAGTCAAGTCATCTAAATGAAACGTTAATTGAACTCGGAATGCTCACAACTCAAGGTTTTCTTCAGAAAATTACTCTTGAACAAAGTATACTTCTCATGAATTGGTGTATTTTGAAACGGCTTGCAAAGATGTGTTTAAGATACATTGATGCTCATAAATTCGAAGACTTAATTCAGAGTATAATGCAGTATTCTATCATAGATCATCCCTGGCTTGGACGTGTGCGAATTTCACCAGAGGGTACCGTTAGTCTTGAACTGAGTCCACATATGACTCCCTCCGATTTGGATCAGATGTACGAGGACATCGATTTTTTAATTCAATGCATCAACATGGAAATTAAAGGAAATAGATGGCTGGAAGAATCATTTGTCCAGAAATTGAGAAAGCAATTGATTAGAAATAAATGCAAAATCAAAGATATTCGGGAAGAATGTTCCAGAATATGGATGGAGTACCTCAAGGGAACTTCTTTCTAAGCTTTGAGAGCATCTTTAACTCAATTATATCTCAGATATATTAATATCCATCGCATTAAAGAATGAACTGATTATCTAACCAAAGGGGATCTTGTTAGAGTGGATGACTATCAATTAATAGTATCTCTTATAGATGGAACAAATGATTTGGTATATAGTGTTCTACCCAATCGAAGTTTCGAGTTTGTGAATAATGCGTGGCTCAAACAGCTTGGTTATACAGAACAAGACCTTACCAATTTGAAGCTAAAAGACACTCTGTTTCCTGGCTCTCTAAGGAAACATGACGAACTTGTTTCAGAAGTGCTAGCAGGTGCATCCAAGTCTGGTGCTGAGTTCACTCTATTAACAAAGAACGGTACACGTCTCGATGTTGAGGGCAATATGTTTCCACGAATGGAAGATAAGAACATCGTAGCAGCCACAGGATTCTTTCGAAACGTAACAGAACAAAAACGGGCTCAAAACGAAATTGAGGATGCACGCTCAAAAATTGAGTTTATCACTGACCTGATGATTCATGACCTTACGAATATCAATCAGGAGATTCTCTCAATGTTTGAGATTTTTCTTTACGATCCCTCATTAGAACGTCATCATAAAAGTCTGGTTCAGGAGGGAATAAATGAAGTCGAAAAAGCATCCAAACTGATTGCAAATGTCAGGAAGGTGGCAGGATTTGATGAGGTTGCACCTGAACAGATTGACTGGGATGTCTGGAAGGTCTTTAAGCACGCCCAAGAAGAAGTGGCCCTGAAGTTTCCAGAGAAAATTCTGCATTTGAAGACAAACATCCACGAGAATGAATACTTTCTGAGAGCAGATAGATTTCTCCCAGATGTTTTTTTCAGCCTCCTGCATAACTCTACTAAATTCGACAGGAGTGATGAGGTTGTTATTGAAATCAATGCCGAACCGATCAAGCATACCCCCTTCTTAAGGATAGAGGTCAAAGATTTTGGGCCAGGAATACCTGATGCAGAAAAAGCAGATATTTTTATAAAAGCTCAAAGACGGGAGAGTATTTTAGGTACAGGAATCGGTCTATCATTGGTTAAAGCCCTTGTTAAGAATTATGGTGGATATATCAATATAGAGGATAGAGTTGAAGGTGATTATACTAAAGGTGTTAATTTCATTCTAATGCTTAGAAGAGCAAAGAGTGTTGATTTATAATTGGAGGATGAACAATGGTTAGAATAATGATTGTTGATGATGATTTATATCTTCATAAAGTACTTGAACGAATCCTGGTTTTAGGTGGTCATGAGATTGTTGGGCATGCATATAATGGCGCTGAGGCTATCGAACAATTTGTTGGAATGAATCCTAAACCTGATATTATCCTGATGGACCATAGAATGCCTGTGATGAATGGTACAACTGCAACACAAGAACTCATCAACATTGATTCAAGCGTTAAAGTGATATTCATAAGCGCAGATGAGTCTGTTTATGAAGAGGCGATGAATTCTGGATCTCTCGTATTCTTGACGAAACCAATCCGCGCAAAAACTATTTTCGCCACACTTGAGAAATACGCTTGAGATTGAAATGAAATTCATCTTACGTGTTCATTACAAATGCCGGATGATTCTTGATGATTTAATACTGAAGAACTAATCAGTTTAGGATTACTTTCTTTCCGAATGATTAAAGCGCAATAATTGAGATGTGGTTGTTTTTGATAATCCCACTCGATAAAGATTCAAAGTGGATTTTCTAGAAAAGTACACAGTCATGGTCGGTTGAATTCTAGGGTGAATTTTATACCCTTTGAACCCAGTGAACTGAAGTTATTGTCAACTAGAATCTTACCTTTGTAACGGTGAACAAGATTTCTTACTAGTGGTAGACATATTCCACTACTTGGTACTCTTGTTTGCGAGTAAAATAGGTGATTTTTTTCAGAACCACTTAAACAGGTCCGTTATCTATTATCTCGATTATGAGTTCAGTGTTAATGAGATTCAGATTATGCCTGTAGACAACCAGAGCGAGGTGGTTTTGCGGTGATTACGATTTCCACCTTCCTAGCGCACCATCCATCACTTTTGATATACCAATTAATTATATTCATGATTTTAGAGCATTGATTAATCTGATGACGATTTGATGATATTTGTCTTCTGATGTGAAATAATATTCCCTTTCTCTAATCCCTTTTCGAGTGTATTCTTTCATCGCCGGGTTCCAGAGAATCTTGGATTTGCTAGCTGTGGTCGCACACACTACAGCTAGCATATAAAAAAAATAAAAAAATACACACACATTCTATCTGTAATCCACACATAGAAGTCATTACTTCAAATGCCATTACATACATTGATAGCATCACAATGATTTCCTGTCATAATTCAACACTCGGTAAGATTATGAAGCTATGAGAAATCCTATGCCATTTTTTCTTCTAGAAAACAGACATCAAGAATATATAATGATACTTTTTAAAGACTATTACACTTTCGTCTGGAACTATAGAGAAATAACTGAGTGAGTATCATGTTCTATCAATATATACATAGGTAGTTCATATTAGATCTTGGTTGATTGACTTGTGGGCAGTATGAGAACGAAGTTTGCACCCTGAGTATAGTCATCTTTGACTCTATCTTCCACCCATACTCGACCCCCAAGAGTGTCAATAATGTTTTGCAGCAGCGTAAGACCGATACCCGAACCAAGATATCCCCTTCTCCCTAATGATACTCGTTTGAATAAGTTGCGTTTCAAGGTATCAGGAATACCGCGACCCCAATCTGAAACCTGTATCTTAGCTTGCTCTTTCTTCTTATCGATGTCAACTTTGACTTCCACCTTTACAACCTCATTAGGACTGTAATTCATCGCGTTATGGAATAGTGCGTAGAAGACATCCTGTAGATATTCATTAGCCATTATCTGGATTTGTTTGGATTCGAGATTTGTCGTGAGTTTCAAACTTTTTTGTGGAAAGCTTTCTTGAACTGCATCCGCTGAAGATAATAGAACTTCGTTGAGGTCCAGAGGTATAATCTCGGGGGGATTATCACTAAAATGCACGAATTTTTTCACATCGGAAATAAGTCGAGCGCTACGATCCACCTGCTGGAGAGAATCAATCACGAGTTTTGAAGTATGCTCGCTTAGGGATTCATCATAAAGTAACAAGTCGAGTGTCATATTTATGGCTTGATTGATATTTGAGAGGTCGTGACCCATGACATCAACAAAGAATTTTGCTCGATCACGTTCTTTCTCAATTTTCATTTCAGATTCTTTTCGTTCTGTAATATCCCAAAAAATACCAAGTATTCCAACACACTCGTTGTTCTCATTGAATACAGGAACCTTTACCGTATGACCAAATCGTTCTTCACCATCTTTGATAAAGGATTCATCTATCTCAAGAGCTTGTCCTGATTCTATTACCTCTAAATCTCTCTTCCTGTATTGTTCTGCTATGTTCTTTGGATATATATCAAAATCCGTTTTCCCATCTATATTCTCAGGCTTAATACCAATATCCTCTGAAAAGGCAGGATTGCAGGTGATATAGATAGATTCCTGATTCTTGTAGAAGACTTTTTGTGGTATATTATTAAGTAGATTTCTGTATTTTTTCTCAGATTCTCTAAGTGCTTCCTCGGTCTTTATCTGCTCTGTTATGTCTTCAATCATCTTTATCGCAAATTGAATATTCCCTTGTGAATCTAATGCAGCTGAAACATTCAAACGGCCATTGATGGTTTGACCGTCCTTTCGGAAATATCTCTTCATCATCTGATAGCCATTTCTTTTTCCCTCAATCATTTCTTGATAGAGAAGATCATCTTGTACTTGATCCTCCGGTTGGCTAAAATCAGCAACTTTTAGTGAAATTAGTTCGTCTTCGGTATATCCAAGGATTTTACATAGAGCTGGATTTGCCGCCCAGTTCGAACCAACATCACTTCCATACGATATTCCGATTCCAGCATTCTTGAAAACTAACCTAAAGCGTTCTTCACTGGTTCGAAGCGCCTCTTCAGCATGCTTTTGTTCGCTTATATCCGTAAAGACACCTAGTCCTCCAATTATCATACCGTCTTCATCAGTGTGTGGAATTGCAGAAATTCTCATAATTCTTTGTTTACCATCTTTACGAATCATCTCAAGCTCGTATGTAGAAGCCATTCCTGCTTTTCTTGCTACTGTGCCACTTCGGACTTTTTCTATATCTTCAGGATTGATGATATTTAAGAGATTCACATTCAGGAGTTCCTCCACCTTATATCCAAGCAGCTTGGCAAGTGTGTTATTAACAAAAACAAAATTCTCTTCAAGATCTGTAATTCCAATACCTTCAGGGAGTGATGTGATGAGTCTTCTATAACTCTGTTCACTTCTTTGTAGCGCTTCTTCGGCCTGTTTACGTTCCGGCGCATGGAGGACAGCAAAAATGCGCTGCGCTTCGTTGAGTGCATCCCTGGCCTGGTCAAGCTGCTTTTTCGAGAGCGCCAGTAGCCCTTGCCCCAGGTAAGCAGCGGCCAGGTCACGCTGGGCGCCAATACGACGGGCGATACCAAGCGACTGCCGGTAGCTGCCTTCAGCAGCCTCGCTGC
>CAYWJO010000005.1:0-20274 GCA_964458565.1 uncultured archaeon
TATTCAAGTGGTTGGTCAAGTGCAGCCTCCCAAGGTTGTTTAGTAAATCCACCGCTGCAATGACAAAAAGTCGAGGACACATCAATATCATCGTTCACAATTGACTCTCGTGCCCATGCACAGTGACAGGCATAGTATCGCTTCATTCTCTCATCAGTTGCAGTGAGATATTCTTGAACCATGTATGGAATCTTCGTATGATAGATGGTGTTACCTCTTCTCTCGCCACTGAGGACGTCAGGACGGCTCTTGACAAATTCGACGACGTCATCGGTGATATATTGATTATAGAAGAGAGAACCATCGTCTCTATGTTTTTCTAGTTCTGCAATCGCATTCGCACGTTTCTCTTTTAGATAGGTATCAATATTACCAGCGTTCAGAAACTTCTCTCGTTCTCCCTTTCTGAAGTCACGAGGTAATCCATGAGCAACGTCAGCCAAGATGCTCTTGCAGGTATCAGAATCCAAAACTTCCAATTGCTTCAATACTTCCCGAGTTACTTTCGGTTTTTCAGTAGCAGGTAGACCTAAGGGAGGTAGGTTCTCTTTTGGGAGAATGTTGTCACGTTGCACCTCACCAAGATGTTCCTCTAGTCGTTCATAGAGAACATTCATCACTTCGCCCCCGTCAAATATCTCAAGAACTGGAAGGAACAAATCCATATTCTTTACAAAGTATGCATACCGAGACAATGCAGCAAAGTTGGAATAGGTATTTGCATTCTCTTCAATCAGGACCTTTGAAAATTTGGTGAATTCTTCTGCGGTAGCAGTTTCAAGTGTTTTTCCAAACTGTTCTAGAAATTTTTCAAACTGTTCTACCATCTTTACGTTTTCAGCTACTTCCTCTTCAGGGATAGGTTGTTCCCTATCGGTCAGGTATTTTCGATAACCTTCCGTATCCATCTCTTCAACACCCACACAATCTTTACGTTAATGACTTATCAAGCGAAGGATGAAAGCAAGTGTTAAACTGTTTACTCGGAAAAAGTGAGGATTCGAAGGCTTAGTACTAGTTGTTTTGTTTCTACAGTCGATAGTTACTGGTAAGAGAGTTACTATTTTTTAGGTAACTGCTTTATTTATAACAGCGATTTAACTATAGTATATTGAGACGATTTTAATGATGAAAGCAGTTGAAGTTGTGAAAGATGTCTATTGGGTGGGTGCAGTAGACTATAATGTACGAAATTTCCATGGATATAGCTACACTACTCATCATGGGACTACATTCAATGCATACTTGGTTATTGGGGAGAAGATTGCGTTAGTTGACGCAGTATTTGGGCCCTTCTCAAAAGAAATGTTTGAACGAATAGAAAGCGTGATTGACCCATCTAAAATTGATTATGTTGTATCAAATCATACTGAGATGGATCATTCAGGTGCAATACCTGATGTATTGAATAGAGTCAATGATGCAATCTTGGTCTGTACTGATAGAGCAGTTGATGAACTTAAGAAACACTATGCAGATGGTTGGAACATTAAGACTGTAAAGACGGGTGACGAGATTGATTTAGGAGGGAAGACTCTAAGATTCTATGAAGCACCTATGCTTCATTGGCCTGAGAGTATGTTCACCTATTATGTTGAAGAAGAGCTACTAATGCCTAATGATGCCTTTGGACAACACTATGCAACAGCGAAACGTTTTGCGGATGAAGTTGATCAAAATGTACTCTGGAGAGAAGCTGAGAAGTACTATGCGAATATCTTATGGCCCTTGAGTCGCATGGTCCAGAAAAAGATTGAGGAAGTTATTGAACTAGGTCTTCCAATTAAGATAATCGCACCCTCTCATGGGCTGATTTGGCGGAAAGACCCTCTGCAGATTGTGACAAGATATCTGGAATGGGCAAAAGGAGAACGCACAACGGATAAGGTTGTAATTGCATGGGATACCATGTACGAGTCTACTACCAAACTAGCAAGAGCAATGGCAGAAGGAATCAATGATGAAGGTTTGGAACCACTTCTAAGATTGATTCCACATAGCGACCGTAGTGATATCATAGCAGACCTCTTAGAGGCAAAAGGCATTCTGGTGGGATGTCCAACACTCCACAATGATATTCTTCCGACTGTTGCTTCAGTATTGTCTGATTTTGGGGTATTGAAACCTGCGCGAAAGAAGGCAGCCGCATTCGGTTCCTATGGTTGGGGTGGTGGATCGGTCAAAAGAATCCAAAAGGCAATGGAAGAGGGAAAGATGGACATCATAATGGAGCCGTTTACTGTAAAGTGGGTTCCAAACGAAGAAGAATTGAAACGTGCCTACGAGTATGGAAAGGAATTTGCAAAGAAAGTGAAATAGAATATGTCAAAAGAACATGCAGAGTACGATGTGGCAGTTATAGGAGGGGGGCCTGCTGGTCTCTCAGCTGGAATGATTTCAGCATATAAGGGTCTCAAGACCATTGTCTTTGAAGGTGGTACATGGGGAGGATTATTATCAACAATCTATCCCTACAAGCATATCTACAATTATCCAGGAATTCCAAAAATCTTGGCCACCCATCTTGTTTCAGAATGGGTCAGACAAGCAGCTGATCTCGGAGTCTATTTAGTTCAGGAGCGGGTTATAAAGATTACAAAAGATAAAGACATACTAACTACTGAGGGGAAATATCACGCTAAGGTAATCACAATTGCTACCGGAATGAAACCAAATACGCTTGGAATTTCTGGTGAAGAAAAGTTCTCAAGAAAAAATAGCGGAGTGTTTCCATACGTTACCGAACCCGAATTCTTCCGCAACAAGAAAGTGTTAGTCGTTGGAGGTGGTGATACTGCATTGGATGCAGTAATAGATGCTCACAAGGTGACTGACAAGATTTGGATTGCTCATCGAAAAGGTGAATTCAGAGCAGCAGAAACCACCCTAGAACAAGTGATAGGACAAAATATGGCTGAAGTTCTATACAACACAGAGCTCGTTGATATACGAGGCGAAGCTGAGGTTTCACAGGTAACACTCCAAAATAATGATAATGGAGAAAAATGGGATCTTGCTATTGACCGTGTGATAATCGCTATTGGATTGGTTCCAAACACGGAAGTGTTTCATGATTTAGGTCTCGAGATGAATGGAAAATTCATAGTCACTGATGATGAGATGAGGACTAATATTGAAGGGATGTTTGCAGCAGGTGATATTGTATCGGTATATCAGCTGGCAACAGTAGCTGCAGCTCAAGGAGCACTAGCAGCACATAATGCCTACAAATACATAAGAAAACCCTACTGGGCATGAAAAGATCTCTGGGTCAGTCAAATGGAGAGATGCCAGCTTGATTTCAAGGCGTTGAAATGAAGGCTTATAGATGAAACGAGGATTTCACTGGCTTGTCGATTTTGTGCTATACTGACATCTCATGGTGAACATAATGGCCTCATATGATGAAATAATCAAACAAAGAAGAGAATTATTGAAAGCCCATGACTATGAAGCTTACCCTCCTGAATCATGGTGGGAACCTGACCAACAAAAGGGTGTAAAAGCTCCACCATTAGAGAAACCTTATGATAAGGAGGGTGCTTTGATTGATTTGATTGCTCCAGAAGAATTCACCTTTGGGCAAGTATCGTTATTCAATGCAATATCTAATCGTGAGAGCCGACGTGTCTATACAAATCAACTACTTACTCTCAAAGAACTATCTTTTCTATTATGGGCTACACAGGGAATACGAGAAATTGACAAGAATCAGGTCTGGACCAAACGTGTAACACCATCAGGGGGTGGACGCCAGCCCTTCGAAACTTATCTGTTAATCAATCAGGTTGAAGACCTTGAACGAGGGGTATACCGGTACCTTCCTATTGAGCACAAACTTGTTGTGGTAAGCAAGAAATATCCGGATGCAGAAGAACTCATTAACAACGCCTGGTTTCAGAATTTCATTGGAAAGTCAGCAGTTGTCTTTGTTTGGGCAGCTATTCCGTATAAGATGGAATGGCGATATAGTATAATGAGTTACAAAGATATCCTCATCGAAGCAGGTCACATCTGTCAAAATCTGTATCTTGCATGTGAAGCAATCAATGCAGGAACATGTGCTATTGCTGCATATGATCAAAAGGTGCTGGATGATTTAATCTGTGTGGATGGCGAGAACGAAATGACTGTCTATATCTCACCAGTTGGGAAGATTGTAAGCTCTAAGGAGAAGTGATGCTGTGAAATATGATATTCGAGTAAATGAATCACAAGAAGATATTGAATTCCTGTGTGAATCATGTTTTCAGAATGCAAAGAGTATTGGTGCAATACAGTATACATCTCTTATAGAACAGAATCCTGATAAGAATGAGGGAGAAGTATATGAACTATTCAGAAGCGAGATGCTGGAGAGTTTTGATTTTACCAGAAAGGATTGTCGTGTCTATATCATAGATTATGATAAGGTTCCTATAGGCTATATTTGGGTGGCAATTCGTGATAGTGAAGACCCATGGGATATGGATCGTCCATTATGGATATTTGATATCTTTGTCCATTCTGAATGTAGGAGAAAAGGTCTAGCAAAACAGCTCTTGCAACAAGCAGAAGATTTTGCGAAAGAACTTGGAAGAAACATTGGTCTTTTTGTACATGCACACAATACAGGAGCTATAAGACTATACGAATCATCGGGTTATGAGGTAAAGACGACCCCCATATCATGGAAATTTGAAGAAAATGACAAGATTATGAATTCGTTTCCCGAATATAGAGTAAGACAGCCCGTAAAAGAGGATAATCAGATTATTTGGAACATGGGACTTACTGCTTTTGAACGCCTTGTGAGGTATTCTACAGATGTTTCTGATGAGATTATCTTCAAAAAATATCAATCAATTCAGCAGGAATATGATTTACAAAGTGGAAAATATATGAGATATATTATATCTGATTCCAGAGATGAGATTGTCGCCTTTATTTTAATGGGAGTAGCATATTTCAGTGAAGGGGTGAGTCTGGTTTATGATTTGGCCATAAAAGAGGGAGAAAAGAACAGTGATTTGCAGAAATTGTTGCTTGAAATGTTCAAGAAATGGTCAATTGATAATGAGCTCTCAACAGCATACATCTTACTACACTCTGAAAATGACATATCTATTGATGTCTGCAAAGAGATGGAATTCAAGATTCTAGGTTATTTTATGGAAAAAAGGCTGAGATAAGCGATAAGCCCTTTAGTCGATTATTATTTGTAAATGGTGGAGGTTTTCACCTGCCCCATTACCCTATAGAAGACACATTTCCTGTAACAGAAATCAACAAGATTGCTGAGAAAGAATCAACAGGTTTTGGAAGAAGACATTACAGACCGGTTTATGTGATGCATAAATGGTGGGCAAGACGGCTGGGTTCGGTCTTTCGCAGTATTCTACTATACTCTCTCGCTGACAAAAATACCACAGATTGGAATCAAAATCCTGATGATTTGTGGAGATTGTACTCTCAAGATACTGATTTTTCAGGGAAAATTGTATTGGATCCGATGATGGGAGGGGGTACGACAGTTGTTGAAGCATTGAGATTCAGATGTAATGTAGTAGCAGGAGACCTGAATCCTGTTGCATGGTTCATTGTCAAGAAGCAAATAGAGAATATTAATCCTGAAGTCATAAAACAAGCATTAGTAGAATTAGAAAAGGAACTTGGCAAGGAACTTCGTAGGTATTACAATACTACATGCCCTGAATGTGGTGCAGAAGCCGAAGCTATCTATTATTTTTACTGTAAGGAACTAGAATGTCCAGATTGTAACGAAATTGTTTCGCTTATGCGCAATTTCTTCCTTGCTAAATCACCGAATCGATCAGGGGATTATGTCATCTGCCCCAGTTGTTGGGAAGTATTTGAAACAAAGAGCGCAAAAATTCAAACTGAATGCCCAAAATGTCAGGAAAGATTTGTTGCATATGATGTAACGAAGATAAAAAATCGTAGATACATCTGTTCTACTGAGAGTTGTGAAGGTGGCCGGATAATAGATTCAATCTCAGGTACTAGCAGATTGAAAGAGAGAATGTATGCTATAGAATTCCATTGTATGAACTGCGAATCTAGTAGGAATCCTAGATTGAAGATGGGTCGTGGATACAAAAAGGCTGAGATGCATGATAAAAAATTGTTAGAATTAGCAACAGAGGAGTTTGATCTTATTGAGAGTGAGTTGCCAATTCCGTCTACTGAGATACCAGTTGGGGTTGAAACTAAGCGTGCTCAAAATCACGGTTATGTACGTTTTCGAGATATGTTTAACTCTAGGCAACTGCTAAATTTGGGAAAGATTTACCGTTGGATTCTTGGACTTCAGGACTGGAATCTAAGGGAGTTTCTTATTCTTGCCTTCTCAAATTCTTTAAAGTATAACAATATGTTTGCAAAATATAACAGTACTAGAGGCTTCATTACTGATATCTTCAGAACTCACTCGTTTTCACCATCAATGGCACCTGTTGAAGCAAATTGTTATGATACAGCTAAGGGACGAGGTTCATTCACGGCATTTGTGAAATTGGTTATTGAGGGAAAGGAATATTGTCAATCTCCATTTGAAAGGGTAGAAATCGATGATGAGATACAGAAAGTCCATCATGAAACTCGGATTTCTGCGAAGCTGGTTAAGAAATTTCAGAGAATAGGAGGAACCCAAACAGTATTTTTGCAGTGTGGTTCGTCTGAAAATTTGCGCATTCCCGAAAAATTTGTTGATGTGGCAATTACAGACCCTCCATATTATGATAATGTGATGTATAGTGAACTATCAAATTTCTTCTATGTATGGTTAAGATTAGGATTGAATGAACAATATCCGTATTTTCAAGATGAATTAGTACCTTGGGAAGATGAGGTGATTGAGAATCGCATACAAGAGAAGCAAAAATCTGATTTTTCTGAAGGACTGAAACGAATTTTTCAGGAAACCAATAGAGTGTTGAAAGATGATGGCTTGCTTGTCTTCACTTTTCATCATAAAAAGTTAGATGCATGGGACGCATTATTGAGAGCGGTATTGAATGCAGGTTTCTATGTAACTGCAATATATCCGATTAGAAGTGAAATGCGAGCATCTACACATCTCCATGATATGAACAACATCGTCTATGATGTGATATTGGTATGCCGAAAGCGTACCAAAGAATCGGAATTTGTAACTTGGAAAACCATTCGTGACCGTATTTATAGGACGACCATAGAAATCATAGATGAACTCATGTCCAATGAAGAACGACCTAGTATTTTGGATGTCTATATGATAGGTCTTGGTAAATGTATTGAGCATTATTCGAAACATTATCCAAATGTCGTTGAAAATGGTCGAAGAGTTGAAGTCGAAGATGTTCTGAAATCAATACAGGAGATTTTAGAACCAAGAATGCGGAATTTTGATTTTAGATGATTGCAGAGATCCAAGGAAGCAAGCCATTGGATAATAAAATACAGAAAATTAGTAGTAGTATAGACAGAACTAGAGGAAAGGAGTCGACTACTCTCCATTTTGATTCTCGAAGATATGTTCGGGTTTTTCTGTATCCGAACCCTCGAGTATCCATGGAATTAGCAAGTGTATCTATACGAGAGAGTGCCGAAACTAATAATGGGAAGAATGTGAATCGTAACGACCTTAATAATTTGGAAGGGCTACCCACCTCCATTGTGATTCCTCTAGACCTCTGAGACATACGCACTAAATCGGTTTCGGCATCGAAAATGGGAAGAAAACGCAATGCTAATACCAATCCGAATGCGTATCTATAGGGAATTTGCAATCTTGTAAGTGAGTGTGCAAATAATGTAGGATCCGTGATGGAGATAAAGAGCATGCTTGAGAAGACTATAATTAGAAAACGTAATGCAAGAATCAGACCACGTTCTAGACCATAGTCAGTAACAGGTAGTGCTGGACCAATATCACCATACTGAGGAATTATGAAAAACAAAATCTCGCCATTGATTGTAACCAGAAGTTGAATGACAAGCATAAATAACGAAAAAATTACGAGAAAACGGATTCTGCGAGAGGATAATTTCAATGAAACTCCTGCAACACCAAAACAAGCTAGTATAACGACTAACAGAATAATAGATAGTATCCAGCTTGGATAGATGAAAATAGCAGCCATGATGAGTATGAGTGCGAAAAAGTTGATAGTTGGGTTGAGTCTGTGAAGTATGGAATCTCGTTTCGTGTATCCTAGAGACCTACTCAAGAAACAATACCTCCTTCATAATATTCACTACGTCCTGTTTCATTAAGCCGTTCAAGAACCTGACTTGGTGACCCATCGAATAGGATGCGGCCCTTTTCCATGAATAATAGTCGGTTACAATGGTTTTTAGCAAAATGACTATCATGTGTGGCTACAACACATGCCCCTGCTGTTTTGGCTCTCTCAACTAGCACCTCTGTAATGAAATGTCGTCCATCCTCATCTTGACCTATGAAGGGTTCATCAAATAGATGCAGGAGAGGACTATGTGCTACTGTGGATGTCACATTCAATCTTCGTTTTTGACCATGGCTCAGAGAGAAAGGATTGTGTTCCTTCATTTTCTCAAGTTGTGCTCGCTCCAGGAAATCTTCTGAAATATGTACAAAATTCGTATCATCTAAATCAAGTACTTCACTTGCTAAGAGTTGTTCACGCCAGACTGTTCGTTCAAAGATTTGATGAGTAGGATTCTGAAAGACTATGGCAATCTTTCGTGCCATATCTTTTGAGCTGAGTTCAGCCATTTTTTTAGACTCAAGTCGAATTTCGCCATAATTTGGTGTAAGCAATCCACCTAACAATGCAAGAAGTGTTGTTTTTCCAGAACCATTGTCACCCATTAACGCGATTAAGTCACCACCATTAATACTCAAATCAATATCATTTACAGCTTGGACTACATCATAAGAGAAAGAGATACCAGACGCTGTAAGAAGCTCATTTTCGGATATGAGAGGCATATCAGTTCTGGATTCGAAAGATGCAGTTGTTGGTGATTCGTTTATTGTGAGTGTCCCATTTTGCAACTGAAATACCTGATCAGCTATAGAAAGGACAGTATGAAGTCTGTGTTCGAAAATTACAATTCCTAATCCTCTTGCCTTCAAATCAATCAATGTTTTTCTTAGTGCTGCCACACTAGAAGGATCCAGACTTGAAGTGGGTTCATCAAGTATGAGATAATCTGGCTGACAGGCAAGCACGGAAGATATTACAAGTCGCTGACGTTCACCCCCTGAAAGTTGGGTAGTAGAACGATTTTTGAGATAAGTACAATCTAGTTGTTCAAGTGAAGAATCGACTATCTTCTCTATCTCAGTTGATTCAGTTTGAAAGTTTTCAGGTCCAAATGCAACCTCATCCACTACAGTGAGTGTACAGATTTGACTGTCTGTGTCCTGTTGAACAAGTGCTACTTTACGAGATATTTCGGGCAGAGATAAATCTGCTATATCTTTATCATCAATTGAGATTTTACCTGAAAATTCACCAGGAATTGTACGTGGAATTAAGCCGGTCAGACATTTAGCGAGAGTAGACTTACCTGAACCTGTATTTCCAGTAATGACTGTTATTGTACCGCGACGTATCTGTAATGAAACCGAATTAAGTATAGGAGCACTTCTGGGATATGCAAAAGTGATATCCTGTGTATCTAACATCATATTCGTCGCCTAATATATCTCAATTACTGAAACTTTCTGGACCCAAAATGATCCCTCATAATTGCCCGCAATAAGCCATAGACCTTCTAGCGTATCAGTCAATAATAGTTCTGCATCGTCTAATACCAAATTCAAATCAAGAGCTATTACATAACCATCCCAGGCCACGATTCTTACACCAGTTGCTGCCGGTAGTACTTTTGCCTGCTGTAGAATTGTAGTTAGTAATACCCCAGTATAGTTAGTTGGGGGTAGTTGCACAATTGAACCTGAAAGTTGAGCCTCGATTGTCACTATATCATTAGTAAAATCAGTTGGTGAGAATATGAATGGTTGTTCTACTAATCCGGTGATTTGACATGAATGCAAATCAGAAGAGTATCTTGCGACTCCTATTATGTAATACAAAGATCCTGTTATCAAGAACAAAATAAACGCAATAGCTGGTAGATTGCTTTTTGCAAGTCCAGTTCGTGACTTGACAGGGTGTATTTGTGTGATTGGTTTTGATGGTACAACACCGGTCTCGCCAAGAAATTCAATGGTTTCCCAAGCAAAATAGCCAGCAAAAATCACACCTGAACAAAAAGCAAGTAGTGTAATCACAGAGATGTAGAGTATCGGAACTCCTGAGAAGTAAAAGATTTGGAATATTATGACATTTGATGCAGATGCGATGCCAGCTCCAATCCACCAGATTAAACGTGAGGTTACACCTTTAGAGTGATAATCACCTGCAAACCTCCCTACAATATCAATCAGAAACCCTTGAAATAGCGATACAAATAATATTACAATACCATGCGTGCTACCAGTGAATAGTTCTACTAATCCTTTGAGTGTCCCACCAATTGTACCCACTCCAGTTCGTGGAACCATGGCTCGAATAAGAATTAACCAAAATACATGCAGACCTGCCATGAATTGACCTGCCCCAAATGGAACTCCAAGACTTAGATTGATCAGATTCCCAAGATATCCCACAAAGGTACTCAAAGCACCTCCAAGAGAAGCAAGAATTGCTACCGTGACAATATCACGGGTGGATGGGAGAATACTTTCTGTAGCGGTCAGACTTCCACCACCTCGATGAATTCTACATTACTAACCCATCTAGCACCTGCGGACGGATAGACATGATAACCCATTCCTGTTTCCGATGTTAAAGAGCAATCTTCGTTACTATATCCACCATCTATTGGAATCATCACAATGCGTAGTCCTTGGTCCCAATCAGGAGTTGTTGTGCCATTATACGAAAATGCAAGAATCATATCTCCCTGTATGGTGTTCCAAGATTCATTTGGATGCACATTTGAATATGCAAATTCCTGTTGGTAACCATCATAGGAAACGATTCTCAGAATATTGGACGGTTCCATACCTCCGACAAATGAAAGTAGGTCAGAGAGTTTCACACCGATGTATGTGCCTTGGCCGCGCCAGTTTCCATAAGAGTTCTGGAATGAAGAACTACCTTCTATGAGTGTCAACTGTTTGAGATCATCTATGGTCAATGTGACATCTTCAGAGATACCTCGAATAACAACCATGTCTCTAGCGATTGTAGGTTCGGGGAGAGAAACAGGAGTTATAGTCAATGATGTAGGGTGAACCTGAACATGAACGTAATGATAAAAACCACCAGAATCGGAGCTAGCGTATAGGCTTGCCCCAGCACCACCTGTGATGACATAATCAACACCATCAATGACTGAATGGTTAAACATGTGAATATGGCCTGCAAAAACTGCATCTACATTTGTTGATTTGAAAAGAGTAATGAGACGAGCTGTTGTTGTTGAGTTGAGAAGTGTATGATTCTGTGCGGGTCTTGGATCAAAGAGAGGAATGTGGGTGAAGACAAAGTTCCACTTCAGGGTAGAATGTGATAAGTCGGATTCCAACCACCTTAACTCGGATTCAGAAACATCGCCTGATGATGAATTAAAGATGATAAAATGTGCTGGACCATAGTTGAATGAATAAGTAGAGGGTCCAAAGTAGTCGAGATACAGAGAGCTACCACCTAGACGAGTGTCATGATTACCAATAGTAGTAAAAACAGGGACATGAAAGAAGGCAAGTGCATTTGACACTGCTTCATACTGGTTCTGTTGTCCAAACGGTGTGAGATCGCCACAATGAAACACAAAATCAGGATTGTCTATGAGAGCATTCTTAGCTATTTCTTTAATTCCTTCTTGATAGCCTTGCGAATCGCCAAAAACATAGAATTCAAACTCATTAGTAGGTTCTTGAGTTGAAAAAGTGATATTGAATTTGGGCATTGTAGGAATAATTTCGACTGTTATTGATGCATTTTCTGTTTCAATAATGGAGAATGGAACAACAGACTCGATATTTAACTTCGCGGGATTCATATTATTGGTTGTAATTCTGAAAGGATTCGGTCCTGTCCCATTCTCCCAGTTGAGTGTAACAATGATTTCTGGCGTTAATGCTCTAACAGTTACAGATGATTCTGATTGGGCAGTGATAAAACCTCCATTAACAGATACTTCGGGGGTGGTTTGAAACTGACTGAGAGAGATGAAGAAGAGACCTAGACTGGCTGTGATTGTTATTATAACGACCAATGATGCCACAAGTTTCTTTTGCATTAGACATCCACCAGAATCTTACTTTCTCGTTATGTTTGGCTGTATATATCGATAACTAAGTAAGATATGAAGGTTGGGGATTGAAGGAGATTAGAAACCGTCAGTTTCGATGGTGATAGCTATTTTGAAGATTTCTTTGTCATTTCGCAATTCTGCAGTATATTTTAGAGTGTCCACTATCGTGTTTGTGTATAGTTTGTCTAGTGCAACATCGCGCTCAGAGTGTTTTAATGAGAGATAGTATTCGAAGATATTCCAAGCAAGATTCCGTTTTCTAGTATCAAAGATCGGATTTGTATCAAAAAGACTAGCGGCTATACCTCCAATATCCAGAATCCAATTCCCTGCACGAGACTCTTCGAAGTCTACTCCATAAACTCCTTGTTCGCTATAGATAAAATTTCGAAGTCTGGGGTCTCCCTTAATTTCGCAATGTAATGTGTGATAATGAAAATACCATTCTGCAAGAGCTTCCATTAAGGATGAATCGAACGTTCGATTCACGAGGTCAACTAATGGTTCTCCGGGAATATGAGTCATAAGTATCACTCTATTCTGTGCACTGATAACCTCAGGAACCAACAGACCATCTTTGGCACTTTTCCTGAGAATGCTGACTTCTTTCTCAAAAGCATCAGTCACAAATAGCTTGGCTACAAAATCATGATTCGTATCAGGTAGTAGTATATGGAAAACTGCATTTTTCTTGCTTCTGAATCTCTCAGTTATTAGAGGTGATGATGAGGGGTGATAGGTTTCCTGAATAAGAGAATCAAGGGTTTCTATGGATTTAGGACTGATACGGATTCCATCTAGACCTTGAGGAATATCTGATAACAGTTCATGCAGTTCCATGGTGTTATGGGGTTATACTATCCTCCGCTATTAGGATACCGACACGACCATATTGGTTATAACGGGTAATAGGAAGAAGTGGATGAAATGTCAGGCAGAATCTGTAATGTAGAGAAGAATAAGGCAAGATGTGGATGCACATATCCAGGATGTTCTAGACAGGGGTATTGTTGTGATTGCATACATTACCACTGGCAACACAAGGAGCTTCCAGGATGTCTCTTTCCAAAAGATGCGGAAAAGACCTATGATAGGTCTCTTGAGTATTTTCTTGAGGTTTGGAATAAGAAATTAGGTAAGAAGTAGACAGTCAATGAGAGTCCATTTCCATCTGTTTTTCAGATATCTTTCTTAATAGTAGAGGTCTACAAAGGACATAGAATAGCAGTCCCATAATCACAGGTATTAGAAAAATGATTAGATTTTGAACTGTTGAGTATTCCTCATATGGCCATATTATAGGATAGCCTTGAATAGAATGCACTTTATTATTTGCCAAGCCAGAAGAATGTTGGTGGGTACGCTAGGATTCGGACTGTTGATCCTGCTATTAGCAGCTGTACGACATGGCTAAATGTTTTTGATACCATTATCACCTCGAGAATATGAAGTCGGGATTGTGATAAGATGGACGATTTACCTTCTCCTACAATCATACAAAAGCTCAGAGCGAGGGGTTTGGATGTTGTAGGATATCTAGTCCCTCTTTTTCAGTCAATTCCGTTTGGCTATGCGGGACTCATGAGTGCACCTTTCATATTCTACCTTCTTGGATTGGTGGTTACATCTCCAATTGCATTGCCTGCCTTTGTATTAGCCATCGTGTTTGGTGGATTTCCACTAGAGCTTATCATATCAGGGATTGGATTTTTCCTGTTGGTTTATTCAATTGCATATCTTAGATTGAACAAGAAACATGGTCTTGTTACAGACGGCCCATACAAATTTATTAGGCACCCTCAGTATCTTGGCGTACTCTTATTGACCTTGAGCCTTACTACAAGAAGTGTTTGGATTATAACACACACCTTCGGAATAAGTTATTTTACTGGCCAAGTGACCATTCTTGTCTGGTATGCAACATTAGCTGCCTATATTCTTCTTGCCCTTGCAGAAGAGCAGTATTTGATTATTAACCATCATGAGATATATTCAGACTACTTGCAGAACACAGGATTCCTAATTCCGTTCATGGTTACAAAAAGACGCTCTATAGATGTCATTCTCTCCATCATTCTATTGCTGTTACTAATGCACGGGACTATTATATTATATGAAAATACAATGGAGTGGCCTATTGGGTGGTTCTACTGAAATAGCAGAATTAAGTTGAGAAATGGAACAGATGGCGGGCGCGCCAGGATTCGAACCTGGGATACCCAACTCCGAAGGCTGGTGCCTTATCCATACTAGACTACGCGCCCTACATCGAAAAACTCGTTTTGATTCTTAAGCCCTTCTATGTATTAATTGTTCCAATTTTGTAGATAGCGCTAATTGATTTCGGGATTTAGAATGTGTTCGAGTGGATTTCCCTCCAAGTCTAGGACTTCGAGATTCTCATAGAATATCAGGGGCCGCAAGTCAATAGAGTGTATTCGATTATCTTTTAGATCAAGACCCCTTAGGTTAGACAATTTCCCGATTGGCTCTAAATTGATCTGCTTGATTCTATTTTCTCTGAGGACTAGAGAATAGAGATTTTGACAATGACGAAGTGGAGCAAGATTAACGGTACAGAACCGGTTCATACCTAGATTGAGAGTCTTTAGTTTGATACAAGATGAAAGCGCTGAAAGATCAATTTCATGTAGCTTATTTCTATTCAAAGATAGGATTTCTAAATTGGAACACGTGTTCAAGGGATTTAGATTAATGACTGTGAGCTTGTTGAATGCCAAGGATAGCTCCTGAAGTGTGACACAGTATCCAAGTGGGGAGAGATTGACTTCACTGAGGTCTAATTTTGTCATTCGCAGGGAAGTGAGAGCGGACCAACTCTGAAGAGGCGTTAAATCAATGGATTTCAAGGGATTATAGGAGAGTGAAAGGCGTCTGAGTGGTGATTCACGTCCTAATTGAGCCAAGTCAATTGTTTGGAGATTGTTTTTGGATAAATCAAGCCATTGAATAGTGTTAATATCACGAAGAGGGGAGAGGTCAATATATTCCAAGTGGTTTTTTGAGAGATGTAAAGATTCTAGTTGGGTGAAGGAAGGAAGAAAGGATAGGTCGATTGAAAAGATATTGAGGTTTCTTAGATCAATTTCAGTCTGACTACTTGATAGAGTGATTTCCTCAACCTGTCCATCATTCGTTTCAAACTTTATTCGGACGTCATACAATATGATACCTCAAAAAGATAAACGAGACCTACTCCAATAATCTTCGCATCCTTTCCTCAGTTGGATTTTCAACGGCACCCCTGTCTGTTATTATTGCTGTTATCAGTTCAGGAGGGGTCACATCAAATGCAGGATTGTATACCTTTGCATTTGGAACGGTTACATACTCTCCATTGATTATACGAATCTCATTTTCATCGCGTTCTTCTATTTCGACATCTTCCACATTGGTTTTCCAGTCAATTGTTGACATTGGAACCACTGAATAAAATGGGATGTTGTGATAATTTGCTGTGATTGCCATTGTATAGGTGCCTATTTTATTTATGACATGACCAGTTCTGAGAATTCTATCAGCCCCCACCACACAGCAGTCAACTCTTCCATCACGAAACACGGTCCCAATCATTCCATCTGTGATTAGAGTGGTATCTATTCCGTCTTCCATAAATTCGTAAACTGTTAGCTTTGCGCCTTGTTGTCTTGGACGGGTTTCTGCCGCGTATACCTTGATGTCACCATTATATGCTTCATGGGCAACCCGTACCACTGCACCTACAGTGCCAAGATGCACAGTTGCAAGTGAACCTGCATTACATATTGTTTGAATAGTAAATCCAGGTTTGAGATAGGGAAGTGCATTCTCTCCGATAGCCCTACACATTCGAACATCTTCTTCCGCGATTTCCTTTGCCTCTTCAATCAACTTTTGGATGATCTCATCAGCAGTGCCTTCAGCTTCATATGCAAATTTCAGCATTCGTTCTGTTGCCCAAGTCAAGTTCACTGCAGTTGGACGGGTGTTTAGTGTCACAGCGGCTTTCTCCAAAAAAGCGATCAAATCGTCTTTATCCTTCGCATTACTCTCAATTGCGGCTAAGGCCATACCCATACCTGCAGCAGCACCGATTGCTGGAGCACCTCGGATTTCCATTATTTTTATTGATTGAGCGATTCTCTCATGGCTTTTTGTTATCACATGACTCGTAACAAGTGGTAGTTTCGTCTGATCTACGAGCCTGACCTCGTTGGTATCATCTAACCATTCAATTGTTCTATACATCTTATAGTCCTCTCAAGTGTGTTTCAAGCAGATTCTCTAAGCTACTAATAATCTTTCGAGCTACTTCTTCAAGCTCTGGTGTTAAACCCTCCCCAAATTGTACACTCTTTGGCTGAATACCCAGAAGAATGGATTGTCCGCCTGTTTGCTGTTCAAGGTAAGCCATCAAGAGAGATAGGGGCATTCGGTGAGTGCTGATTGCAATGCCACCGATACGGTCCTTTGTTACAAGTTCTATATGACCAGGAGTTTTTCTCATATCTGCGGCATCAATCATGATTATTCTCGTTGCTCCAAACTCAGCTAAGGGTCTAGCAAATGCTTCTGGAACAGAACCAACGTTTTCTATCAGTAGATTCGGGTGTTTGATAGTCATCTCACTGATTATGAAAGGACCTAATCCGTCATCAGTTCTGAGGTCATTTCCTACTCCCAGAACTGCAATCCTTTCTGCCGGAGCAATGAATTCTGCAAGTTCCTTCTCAAAATCTATATCGGTCACAATAACAACTGCGCTTGAAAGTTGCTATAGTTCTTGTCATTGGTCCCTGTCGAAGGGTTTTTCTCATTATCAACGAGGCTGATGTATGAGTAGGCGAACATACTTTGTCAGATAACAATGAAGACAATCCAGATTTTGTTCCAATTGAGGAACTAGAGGATGGCATAGCAGAAGAACCACTTGAGATTGAAGAAGAACCTGCTAGTGTAATCTTTGACGGAGAGAAAGGATATGTCAACAGAGAAGAGTCTGACAGAATATCTCAACAGGGATTCTATGGGACGCGTCTTGAAGATGGCAGGCTCGAGTTAGAATCTGTCGAACTTCTCCATCTGATAGAGAGAAAGCGGGTCATCGTTGCAGCCAAAGATGGTTCTCCAATAGATGCGAGAGATATAGTCAACCTCTTGCTCCCAAAAGACCCAGACCTGTGGATACGATATCTGGTATTTCGTGATTTAAGAAGTAGAGGCTATGCAGTACGTCAAGGATTTGGGGGAGGAATTGGTTTTAGAGTCTATGCACGTGGAGAGAAACCTGGAATTGCGAGTGCAGACCAATTAGTGTATATATTGAAGGAGGGTGTGCCAATTTCGCTTCATGACCTTGATAATATCACTGAAACATCTAATGCAGCACGTAAGAAACTGATTTTTGCACTTGTTGATCAGATTGGAGAAGTGAATTACTATAGGGTGGCACAGACAATTTTACGTGATAGGAGTGTAAAGCCAGATGAATGATGATTGGGATGACTTTGAATATGATGAAGATATTATGACGTTGAAGGCATTCTTTGACGATCATACAATGAGTGTTCATCTCATAGAGAAGAATCCACCTCGTGCAAAGAGAGGAGAACCTGGCAATTGGGAGCTTGTAAAGCTCTCTGAAAGGATACTCACCTTTGAAGAACTGGATGCTCTTTCTGAGGCAATAATGGAGATAGCTAGAAATGATCCTGAATCATTCATCGAAATAGAGGAAGAAGGCGCAGCCGTGGTGCAACTCCGAAATCTTAGAATTGCGATAGCCACACGTCCGTTTGCGGACAAGATGGAAATCTCAGCCATTCGGCCAATTGTTAAGTTGAGCATCGAGGATTATCATCTGAGCTCCAAACTCATAAACAGACTTGAATCACGGGCAGAGGGAATTCTGGTTTCAGGATCTCCGGGTTCTGGGAAGAGTACCTTTGCCGCAGCTCTTGCGGAGTTTTATGCTAGTAAAGGAAATGTAGTAAAGACCTTAGAGCAACCTAGAGACCTTCAGGTAGAAGAAGCGATTGTGCAATATTCCCCATTAGATGGTAGCATGGAAAAAGCTGCTGATATTCTGTTGCTTGTACGCCCAGATTTTGTCATCTACGATGAGCTTCGAAAGAATGCAGACTTTGCAGCCTATGCTGACCTGCGGTCAGCTGGTGTTGGTATGGTTGGAGTTGTTCATGCGGGTTCGTCAATAGATGCCTTACAAAGACTCCTTCTAGGTGGACGAGTTGAGCTTGGACAGGTCCCAAGTACTGTTGATACCGTTATTCAGATTGAAGCAGGTCAGGTTGCAAAAGTTTCTTCATTGTCCTTAAAGGTGAAACTTCCCACAGGAATGGGAGGAAATCAGCGAGATTTGGCAAGACCTGTTGTTGAAGTACGTGATTTTGAAGGTGGTATCTTGGAATATGAGATGTTCACCTTTGGCGGCGAGAAAGTTGTTGTGCCTGTAAGAAGCGGAATTCAAACAAGAGATAGCAGATCAAGACCAAGCGGCGCAAAACCTGGTGAAACAGTTCCAGTTTCGGTAAGTTATTCCAAGAAGAAAGTGACAATATATGCAGGTCGAAAATATTCAAAGCAGAGAATTGAGATCTTCGCAGATGATTCGTATCTCTTCACAACAGTTGTTGGTCGAAATGGTGAGAGTTCGATTCGTATCAAAACAAGACAGGGTAGCACTTTGGTAGATGCATTAGAAGAAGGTGCAATTGTCACAGCTAAGATTGCTCAGTGATTTCGAAACTGCAAAAGCTTTAACAACTGATAACTAACTCGACTGGGTTTAGGGCCCGTGACCTAGTATGGATAAGGTACTTGCCTCCTAAGCAAGGCATCCCAGGTTCAAATCCTGGCGGGCCCGCCATTCTATTTCTTAAGTATGTATGAACCTTCATTTGTACCCACATGTACCTCATCAGTCATTCCTACGAAAAGTCCAGTTTCTACAATCCCAGGAATCATCTTCAGGTCCACTGCAACCTTTTTGGGATCATTTATTGGCTCAGGAAACTTGAGATCAAGAATGAAATTACCATTATCAGTTATTACAGGACCCATCTTTCGTTCGGCTTGACGAATATTGGGTTTAATCCCCATGCTCTCAATTTTTCTTTTTACCACTCCCAAAGAAAAGGGTAAGATTTCTACAGGAATCAAGAAGCGTGTTGCCAGTTTATCCACGAGTTTTGTTTCATCTACGATAATTATCAAACGTTCTGATGCAGATGCAACAATTTTCTCTTGGAATAATGCTCCACCACCACCCTTGGTAAGATTGAGATTCTTATCCACCTCATCGGCACCATCGATTGTTAATAGTAATGAAGGTGCAATATCTAGATTTGTAAGAGGAATCTTGTGTTCAATTGCAAGTTGATATGCTTGGTATGAACTTGGAACAACACTAACATCTACCTCTCCCTCAACAATCTGACGACCAAGTTCCTTAGCAAGGATTGCTACAGTTGATCCACTCCCAAGACCTAAGACACCCTGTTTTGGAATGAGCTTGATTGCACTTTTTGCCGCATTGAGTTTTGCATTAGACATGTCAATCTATTCCGTCAAACTATAGGATATATTTCTCATTAACCTCTTCAAAAAACCTTCCTAGAGGCTAAAAGGGACTTCTGTCATCACTTATTTTAATTTTAAGAAAAAGAGAGTTTGAGGGGGATTATTCTAGTCCCCACTCATGAGGGATTTGAGACGCTCCATTTCTGCAAGCATCTCTGATTGGAGTGAACTCTTACCACCACTTGGCACATCACCACTAGGAGGACTTGCAGCACCTGGAGGCCCCGAGGGTGTTCCACCGCCGGGAGTTCCTCCTCCTGGAACTCCACCGCCTGGGGGTCCTCCTCCGGGAGCTCCACCGCCTGGGGGTCCTCCTCCGGGAACTCCACCGCCTGGGGGTCCTCCTCCGGGAGCTCCACCGCCTGGGGGTCCTCCTCC
>CAYWJO010000005.1:20374-142199 GCA_964458565.1 uncultured archaeon
CTCCACCGCCTGGGGGTCCTCCTCCGGGAGCTCCACCGCCTGGGGGTCCGGCTGAGATAGCAATTGTATCAGGTGTGCTACTAGTTACAGAACCAGGAGCACCGACACTTGGTGGGCCGGTTTCAGTGTCTGTTTCAACTTGTGTTCCTGACATAGCAGCAAGTTTTCGTAGATAATCCGAACGTGCTTGATCAACAGCTGATTCTGTGTCAACAAGTTGCTTAAGCTGTTCATCCTTCGCCATAGCCGCACGTACTGCAGTCAGACGGTCTTGGTAGAGTACCACCATCTTCTCCTTTACCGTTTCATCGAGTTCGCCTTGTTTTCCATAATAGTCAACAGCCGTGAGTGCTTGTTGAACAGCATTCTCCTCAATCTTAAGGAAAATTAATGCGTCTGATGGATTTCTGATGAAAGATACTTTCTTCGTACCAGCCATTCCTGCAGATACGTCACCTGTCGAAGCAATGATAGCCTTGATACTGTCGTATGATCCCTTACCCCCTCCGCCTCGACGTAATTTGATTCCTAGATAGAAAATTATTAACCAAACCGGTATAGAGTAGATGATTACAAACCAAGCGAGTGGCCCGAACGGGATTCCCAATGGTTGAAGAGCATCTGAAATCACTCTGAACATTTCAAATATTGCCGAGGTGATATCGGTATAGAGATCCATTTGTTATTTCACCATCTTTTGCTTCGTACTACATAATGCAATTACATGTAACACATTTTAACTTTCTCGTGAGCTGTAAATCTTTGTATCACGTATGTACCACAAGTATTGCTATCATTACTTTAGAATCATGACTTATTTACGCAACAGCGCTCATAAACATGTTCGTTGTGAACTTGTCTGTACAATGAGTGCTTAAATCATTGTAATATGTATTAATTTTGGATGATTAATGATGTCATTGTTAGATCCGTCAATTGAATATTATGTACTTCATGAGAAAGTATGGAAATTTGGTGGTGGTGAAATCTACAATCCCAATGGAGAGAAGATTGGAGCCATGAAGAGAAAGCTAATCTCCATGCGAGCAGAGATAAGACTCGAAGAGCCTAATGAAGAAGTAATTTGTACTATAAATAAGAAACTCGTTAGTGCGAGGCCTATCTATGATGTTAAGTTACCAGATGACACACTGATTGGAAGAGCGAAGGCAGCATTCATTGCCTTTCGAGGCTCAATCTCAATGTATGATGCTGATGATCAGGAAATTTTCAAGGCACAGGGTGGTGTCATGAAATGGAACTTTGAGATTCGAGACCCCAAAGACAAAAAGAAAGTGTATGCAATTATCAAGAAAGCAGACAGATTCAGGGATGTTTTCTTGCCGGCATTCAACTTCAAGGATAGATATGTGATTCATATTGTCGATCCCAACGTAGATAGGCTGATGCTTCTTGCTTATGCCGTAATCATCGACAACACATATCACGACAAGTGATAGTTCGAAAACTCTATAACTCAATCCTAGTGCGGATTAAACAGGCCCCAGTGGCTTAGAGGCTATAGCGGCTGTGATCTTTCGGAGATGCGGTCAAAGCGGCTGAGGCCGAAAGTTTAATTCTATTCATTTTCTTGTATGATTAGGTCTGAATATACAAGTACACACTCAGGCTGGAATGATGAGTTCATGGTACGAAAGCGTTTACAGATTTTCAAAGATTGGTTTAATCGCAACCTAGGTATCTTTTGGTTTTGGGCTACAGTTCAATTGTTCTCTACTTGGTTATTTTGGATAAGTTCTGACTGGGTAGGTATGGATTTTGTATCGAGGGCTGGATTACCTGTGATAGTATTTGAGGTGACGACTGCATTTGTCCTCATTATAATATTAGATATCATTCCCCCTAGAATCACCCTTTTCCTTAGAAGATATTTACCAATTATTTTTGCACTGCTAATAATTATTCCATTAACAGCAATGTTTGTTTTAGGCACATTTGTTTTATTTGGATATCTGTCTAGCTTGCCTTTGGATTATCCGGAAGCTCTTGCACTCTCTATTGGGATTACTGTTTTCTCGTCTACTCTGGTAATCTTGAAAGGTGTCTATACATGGAGTAATCTTGAACCAATAGCGCGTTATCAGCCAAATTTACATACTTATGTGTGCACTTTCCTTAATGAGAATACACCAATCTTCACAGGTTTCCGTCAAAGGACAATAGAACGTGAAAGTGATTTATGGTTGATTAGTTATGATACTAAGAGAGCAGAAACAAATCTTGAGATTTCATTAGGTTCTGTAGTTGCCCTCATTGCTTTATCTCTTTTCTTCAGAATATTCAATTTGTCCGGTTTGTGGGACTCAAGATACGCAGATAATGCTCTACTAATGACCGGCTTTTTGACCATTATTACAATATTATATGTTATTGATATTTTGAACAAGTACAGGAAATGGCGCACTCTTTGGATTGAGTATTGGTCATTTGTTAGAGATGTTACAGCACCTGGATTATTTGTACTCGACTCACTTCCATTGATGCGAGGTTCACTATATGCGAATATAAAAAGTCGTGCTAATGATGTTCTACAGATACACGCAGAAAAAATAGCATTAAATTATGGGTTTCCGTTTGATGATAGTGACAAAGATAATCTAGACTATTTGGAATATCTGTTATGGTATGATCGTGTGTATCATAAACTGAAAGATATCAGTGAAACCTTGTATGATGATTTTCCGATATTCAAAAAACTGAAAGACGAATTCAATAGATTGAAGAAAGAATTCTACTCGGAAGAATTCGCATCTCTTGTTAGGATGTCATTAATCCTCAATTTAGTCAACGTTGCAAACATTATGCCTGATGTTTTTTTGGGAATCTCAGAATTAGCATTATGGGAAACGGATGAAGAAAGTACAAGAATCAACTTATTTGAGTTTGCCACGAGAGAGTTGGAATTGATTAAAGGTTTGGGATCGATTCCGGTCCCGTCATCTATTGCATGGTTATTAGGTTGCTTTGTATTTGCACTCTCAATCATACCTTATGCAATTACTGTTGGTATAGCAATCGTTGGATAATAGAAGAAAGAATGAATAAAATATACTAGTCCAAATGTAATGATATGGAGCCCCGGGCGAGATTTGAACTCGCGATCTCCTGATTTCTTGGAATCAGGAACAGCCGTCCCCTGACATACAAGTCAGGCGCTTCCTAGTCTGTGATAACATAATCACAACCTCTTAGACCGCTTAGCTACCGAGGCACTTGCAAGCGTCAATCTGAATTGATTATAGAGTTTTCGAAAATGTCATACAATTTCTAATCCTCTGGCTTCTTTATTCGATTCCAGCTAAAACCAAGTTGCTTCATTGTCCAATGGACAGCATTATGACAACGTGTGCAAAGCATTATCCAATCAGCTTGATTTGCAGTCTTAAGGAAATCTACAGTCCAAGTAGAGTTTCTATGATGTTTTTTACCATCTTTTCTGTGAAGTATTAGTTTGAAATCATCTTTGTGTCGTTTACATATATTACATTCATGTCCAAAAATATCGAATCGTAAATCTCGAAGTTCAGCTTTACTAGCACTTGATGGGATAGATCTAACAGTTGTTACTATATCGGGCAATTTAGGGGTATATTCATCAAGATTGTGTTTTCTTCTTTTCACTTCTTTGCTTATATGATTCCAATCCATATTAAAAAACTCTGAAAGCCAAGTCACCATGTGGTGACAACGAGGACATAATGGCGCCCATTCATCTCGTTTCAAGTTTTTCAATTCTTCAGGATGCCATAATTTCTTTGAACTATGAGGCTCACCATCTTTCCTGTGAATTGCTAAGATTCCACCCGAACAGTCTTTATTACAGATTCTACACTCTTTCCCAAAAAGCTGATCCCGGATTTTCTTTGCTTCTCTCCTCTGTAGATTACTTCCGTGGGTTGAATTGGTAAGACTTTCGAGAAGTGTTTCTTTTGTTTCATTTTGAAGAATTTGTTTCAGGTCATTGAGAACAATTTCAACCCGTTTTGATGACACACCAAGTTTCCTAGCAATATCCATGGGCGATAATTTATCCTCGTAAAACATGCGATATATTTTTGAAACATACAAAAATGATGAAGACTGTTCCAGAACCACAGACAGTTGATGGAGCACTTGAGGGACTGATATCGTATTTTCTATACACACTAGGAAAAGCAGCTATTGATGAATTGTTCGGAGGTGAGAGATGAATGATACCTAAAGGTATTTCCCCACATAAAGAAGTCAGTATACCAAAATGGAAATTACCTTTTCTGCCTAAAGAATATAAAAGAACAGATTTGGGAGATCAAAAAGGTGCGATAGCTCAGTATAGAGGCCCAAACAATGTTCATGTTCTAGAATATGAAAATGAATGGAGAGTTCATTGGGATTTTGGAGATCCAAGAACACCTGATGGGTTGTTAGTTCATGTATTTGCTGATGCTCCCGAAGTAGGTTTCTCATTATTAGCAGCGGTTTCAGCTGGGAAGAGAACATACGATGAAACTCAATCTGTTGGTGATGCTATTGTAGACGCAGCTGCAACAGGACTTTCAGTGTATGCAGGTGTCAAGTTAACAAAAGCGATAATCTCGTGGCTTTCTGATATGTTTTCAAAGAACTCTAAAATTTGATAGTTCGTATGTTGAGTAAAATGATTGGTCTTTATACAAAGGATGCTGACTTGTAATCAGCAGGTCGCGAGACTTCATGCACTTTGTGACATGAAGCGTGAATTCAATTCTCGCCTGGGGCTCCATTCATATTTCATTCGGATTCTTTGTCTATTACAAAAATGCTATAGAGAGGTTTGCTTAGAGTAGCGATATGTCTGCTAGAGGTTCTTTTACAATCGAAGAGGCTAAGGAAGTAGGGAAGAAACTGGATATCAAATGGGATAGGTTTGATGTGGAACAATTCAGAATGGGGATGAACGTTGAACTTGAACATGGTATAAGGGATACCCATACCAATGTCACTAATGATGATTCATTGATGACAGGTAAGATTGCGTTAGCTCATCTCAATGAGTTCCCTGATTATTATGATAGACTTGACAAGCTTGAAGAAGAAGCAAAGATTTTCTGGAATAAATAGATGTGATATTCATCCTAGAGATTTCATGAATTAGATATACGATTTCGCCACCTCTTCTTCTAATTACTAGTTCATATAATCGATTGTATCAATTGTAATACACTTGTTGGTTCCGTAGAACCACTCATTTACAACCACAGAAAAATGACAAAAGCGTAGATATAGAATGATAGGAGAAGTCCAATCACTCCTGCAGCTTGGAATAATCGTTTTTGTGTCTTATGATGAAATCTAAACATACCTGCAAAGAAACCAATGGCTCCTCCTATGAAACATAGGAGTAATAGTGTGGCTTCAGAAACCCTCCAGTCATTCAATCGTGCTTTTCGTTTATCCCACAACATCATCGAGAAAGCAATCAGATTGATTATTGTCAAGTAGATTGTTAATAGAATTGGTATGATATTACTTGGAATCATAGGTTGCATCTATGCATCCATCCTCTTTGCAGCAACTTCAAGAGCTGCAACCAAATCGAGCGTTTTTCCAGTCAGAAAATTAATGGTTGCCCCACCACCCGTGCTGATATGAGTGATTTGGTCAGCAAGACCACTCTTTAGAGCCATTGAGCCCATATGCCCACCACCTACTACTGTAATTCCATCACAAGATGCAATAGCATCAAGTATGCGTTCTGTTCCAAGAGCAAACGATTCCTTCTCAAAGAATCCCATGGGTCCATTTGCGAATACAACAGCAGAATTTCGTATAATCTTGACATAGGTTTCTATGGTTCCAGCTCCAATATCGAAGAAAGGATCTCCATTCATATCATCAAAACCACATTCCACACGCATTCCATCTCTCTCAACGGCGGCATCTTCAGGTAGAATGATGGTTTCCTCATAGTCTTTCAATAACTCCCGTGCAGTATGTACTGCCTCTTCATATCCTTTGATAGGTTTCGAATACGACTCGTGGATTAATCCTTGAGCGATGAGAAATAATGTGCCAATCAGGCCTCCAAGCAATGCATTGTCTACTCTATTAGCCTCCAGTAGCTTTTGAAGTGTCTTCACCTTGTCCTCTACCTTTGCCCCACCAAGTACAAGAGTCCAAGGATGGCGATCTGTTGCAGTAGCATCTGTTAGAGTGCGGATTTCCTTTTCTACCAATCGGCCAGCTACTGAGGGTAGAACTGTTGTGAATCCAACAATGGAAGCCTGTGATCGATGTGCTGCACCAAATGCATCATTCACAAAAAGATCAAACAATGGATAGAGCTCTTGGACGATTGGTTCTTTAGCTACCTCTTGTGGTGGAGCTTTCTTGAGTTCACCATCAAAATAACGAACATTTTGTAATACTAAGACCTCACCAATTTCAAGTTTTTCAATTGCTCTTTTTGCAACATCCCCAAAGATATCATTAACAAAATGCGCATTGATACCTAATTTTTTTAGAATTTCAGTATGAGGCTCGAGTGAAATGAAATCGTTGCTTCCGGGACTACCTTGATGAGCCATCAATACAACTTTACTTGAAGATAGCTCATTCAGAGTTGGAATTGATGCTACTATCCGGGAGTCATCCAGTATCTCTTTTGTATCGGGGTCTACGGAACAGTTGATATCCACTCGAATCAACACCCTCTTTCCAGTATATTCGACATCATCTAAAGTCTTGAAAGGTAACTTCATTCAATCACCTATTAAGGTTTGAACAGCACTGAGATAAAGAGATTACTCAAGAATCAGAAGATCCTAATTTGAATCGATGATGGAATCCAGTTTTTTGCCAATCAGCTCGAGAAACATAGTATCGCGCTTGAGAGATTTTTCGTCTTCTACTGTCTGGTTATAGCTTATAGTATACAATGTTTTGATGTTACGAATAGTACTCCGTATTCGACCTAGGCTCTGTTCGTATCTTTCGAGAGAAAGTGTGGTCCCATAATAGATGCCAACATCAGCCTCTGGTAGGTCTGTCCCCTTTTCGATGAGTCGTTCTGATGCAAACAATACTTTAGCTTCACCCTCCTTGAATTCCTTTATGCGAATATATTGTATAGAACCAAACATTCCACCATGAATATGTGTACTTGGAATATTTTGCAATTTAGCTGCATCCATCAAGTGTTTTGTCGTATCAACGAAACGACACATGACTAGTATTTTTTTGCCCTGCTCTGCAAAACGTTCAAGCCAAAAGAGAAGTCGTTTCTCTTTTTGATCAGGTGAATTGGCTTCTGTGCGTTCTGTAATTGCTTGAACAATTGTTTCGAAGTCGGAGTTTGTTGTTAGTGTCTTGTTAGTAATATTATCTATGAATTTTTTGAAGGAGCGAAAAGTGCTTTCAAGTAGACGTTGACGGGCAACTGTCATTTGGAGGTAAGCATTTGCTGTAGCAATAATATTCGCAAGTTTCTGAGGGCTATTTCCAAGTTTTTGTTTCAAGTTCTCTTGAATCTCTTTCTTACCAAGGAGGTCAGTGATGAAGAGAAGTATTCGATCGATTGGAATTTTCGAACGACCTGTCAGAAGTCTATATGCATTATTTAGAGGGCGCATTAAATCACGTTTTATGGACGAGATTAGGGCATCTACATTGGATATCCACTCATCAAACACACGAATTCGTTGTAGATTGTATGCGGGCCGATAGTCCTCGAAGTCATCACCTATAGGGCGTATTTCTACAACAGCATCCTCACCACCAAAAGTAGTCTTGAGTAAGTCGATTTTTGTATCCTGTGAAAGGGCAGCTGTGAGACCAATAACGATTCTCTTTGAAGATGGGGTTAGAAGGTCTAGAAGATATAAAATAGGCTCGAATTTCTTACTTAGACGATAGCTACGTGCTGCAAATTCTCTCAGTAAATGCTCTTCAAGATTCTTTTCATCGACCTTATAATCAACAGGATGTGATGATTCAATCTCCTGTTTGAGATCGTGTATTATTTGGTCAAAAGACCGACCACGACCATATTTATTCTCAATATATTGAATTGTTTCCTCACGTGGTCGACGTTTTCCATAGCTCTGAGCAAATATATCAAGAATTTCGTCAATAATAACGACTTTTACTTGATCCAAGGTTTCATGATCAATTCGTTTGACCCTTCCCGCGACTGCATTCATCAGTAAGACTGGTGTGGCGAATAGAATCTTTGCAAGACTAGCATGTTGTCTTGACATCGAAGCAGGTAGGGTTTTCTGTTCATCTAAAAGAAAAAGATATCCATGATTTGATAGTCCGTATTTACTTGCCATATCATAGAGTTGATACTTGAGTTTGCGATCTTGCACAAGAAAAAGCGCTTTTTCTTCATTCTGGAGTATACCACGTTCTATCAACATATCAAGGATGAGTGTGGATATGAATGTCTTTCCCATGCCTGTAGGTAATAAGACTAAGAAAACTGACTGGTTCTGACTCTCAAGAATATTGATTACTTGGTCTCTTGCATTTAGTTGATACAAGCGTGGGGTATACTCATTTTCCGATGTCACAAAATGACCTTCTATTCACGGATTATAATGTTGCCCATTATAATTGGTGTATAAAAATTTGGAAAGGAGTGAAAAATGCGGTTATTTAGATTTTGAATAAAGAGTGGTGCCGCAGGAGGGATTTGAGCCCTCGACTTCGAGATTTCTCATCTCGAGTTTCGCGGAGACATTTGACCCCATAGTTCAGACCGGGAAATCCGGTCAGATTATGAGTCTCGCGCCCTGCCAAGCTAGGCCACTGCGGCATATTGCGACTTAGAGGTTGCCATGTAGTTCTCTAATTAAAGTTACCTTTCTGAAACATCATTCGGAGAGGATTCGTTCTACTTCAGCTGTAATTAGATTCTTCACCGTCTTACCGTCTGCTTTTCCACGGAGTTCCTTCATCGCGATACCCATGAGACCACCAACAGAACGTTCGCCTTGTTCTCGAACAAAATCGATTCTGTTCTGAACTATCTCTCGAATAATTGATTCTATCTCAGATAGGTCAACCTTCATTAGACCAGTCTTTTTAATAGCCATTTCAACTTGTGATTCTGGATTTTCAGCTAGATATGTTAGTATTTCAGGAACAACATCCGAAGAAACCTTGCCAGAGGACACGAGTTCAAATAGATGCATGAAATGGGAATCTTTCAGGTTTTCAATCTTAAGTCCATCACGATGGAGACTCACTAATGTGTTTTCAAGAGTGACTGCTACAAGTGTTGGAGAAACATCAATTTTTTGAATAATTTGTTCAAATAAGTCCAAGTTAAGAGACCTTACAATCTGGTGTGATAGCTCTTTACTGAGACCGTATTCCTTTGAGAAGCGCTTCTGCTTTTTCTCCAGTTTTTCAGGCATATTACGTTTAATTCGATTTTTCCGCTCTTCAGTTATTTTGACTGGACGAACATCAGTTTCAGGATACATTCTCTGTGAACCCGGTCTTGGACGGGCATATTTAGAACATCCATTTGGTAGAGGCGTTCGCGTTTCAACTGGGACTCCAATGACAGATTCTTGAGCACGTTTCACAACTGCTTCGAGTGCATCAATACATTTAGCTTCATCTGCAGCAACTATGATTACTGCATCATCGGGGTTGGTTTTCAGTGTCATCCTAAGTGCTTTGATATCATCTTCTGTAATCCCATATTTGGGTAATTCATCGGTGTGGAATATTCCACCAACATCACCCCAGAATTTAGCATAATCTGAGAACTCTGTCCCTAATCTTCGACTGGGTTGAATTTCGAAACCTACTAATCCAGCGAAACCAACCAATCGAACACCATAAACTTTCCCACCAGACTTGATCGCATTTTTGATAACTTTAGATTCGGAATCAATGAATAGTTTAGTAACATCACTCACCTTAGCATGACACCCTACAAGCTCCGATGTGATGTTTCTTTTATGTAACTCAGAACGGATTTTGAGCAGGTTATGCTGTCTAAGAGCCTCATATTCTACGGTGGTTGCAAGTAGGTCAAGTTGTTGAAGACCTTTAATCTCCATAATTGCACCATTTTTAATAGAAACGTTAACATCCTGCCGAATTGTACCAATACCTCTCTTCACCTTTCCAGTTGATCTAAGGAGTAATCCTATTGCCAATGCAACTTCCAGTGCCTCTTTTGGGGAGCTTATATCAGGGGCTGTAGCTACTTCGATTAATGGAATTCCAAGTCTATCAAGTCTGTAAATTTTCAAATTGTTCTTATCATCTTCGGATATTTTACGTGCAGCATCCTCCTCTAGACCAATAGTCTGAATACCGATTTCCTTGCCTCCGACATCAATGAATCCCCCAGATGTAACGATTGAGGTTCGTTGAAATCCTGTAGTGTTACTGCCATCTATCACAATCTTTCGCATAGAATGGATTTCATCTAATGGAATTGAATTAAGGAAGTTTGCCATTGTCAGGCAGATATCGATTGCCTCATCACATAGATCATGCGGTGGTTCTTCGTCTGCTTCGACAAGACATGTTGAGTCATTGTAGTATTCATATTGAAACATTCGCTTCCGCTGAAATTCAAACAATGCAGCAGGATCAACTTCACCCATCTCACTCCTTGTAGGACGAAGACGTCGTACAAAACTTGCATCTGGTTCATCATCTCGGATAAAGGTAGGACAATGACAGTATAATTTCCTGTTCGTGTCTAATTGTTGATGGAGCTCAAGACCGACTTTGAGACCAATTTCAGTAAAGAAGGAATCATCTCTCAATCTATTTCACCTCTTTTTGGCCAATATACTCGGATTGCTCACTGCGCATGTTGATTTCTCCCACTAATGAGATTGGTAATATTTTACGAGCTTCGTCCTTGGTTTTTGTATTAGCAAGTAACCACATTAGTTTGACCAGTGCAGTTTCAGGTATCATATCTTCACAGGGAATAACTCCCATGTCCAGTAATTCAACGCCAGGACGATATACATTCATATTGACTCGTCCAAAGATGCACTGGCTCGTCATGGCAACAATAAGATCGGATTCTATTGCTCGTTTTATTGCTGGGTGGATATTTTGAGAAGTATGGCCTAGACCAGATCCTTCAATGACAATTCCGTTGAATCCTGCATCTATATATGGATTAATAGCTAGGTCTGATATTCCGGGGTAAGTTTTAACCAAAGCTACCTTTTCATCAAATTTAGCCTTTATCTTTAGACGCCTAGATTTATCACGTCTAAGCCGCGGTTGTGATATTTCTTTGGCGCCATTTGAATCAAAGCGGTACAATGGATAATCATTAATGGATTGGAATGCATCTCTGCGGCTTGTATGAAGTTTTCGTACTCGGGTTCCGCGATGAGCGTATAAGAAACTGTCATCTGTTTCACCATGCATTACTACCATAACTTCTGCAGCATCTATATGGCCTACGATATCAGTGGCACCAATAAGGTTGATTGCAGCATCCGAAGATGGGCGATCGGAGGACCTTTGAGAACCAACAAATGCAACTGGGACAGAAAGATTCTGTAATGCAAATGATGTTGCTGCTGCGGTTAAGCCTAATGTATCAGTTCCGTGTGCTACTACTATCCCATCAGACCCCTTCCGTATCTCAGATGCGATGCTTTGAGAGATTTTTGTCCAGTTTCGGGGGTGAATATTCTCTGATAGAAAACTCATTACTATTTTTGCATGAATATTTGCATGGTCTTTTAGCTCTGGAAAAGATTCATACAAATCTTGTGCTGAAAGAGCAGGATTAACAGCCCCTGTATGGTAATCTACTCTACTAGCAATTGTCCCTCCAGTACTAAGTATTGAAACTGTAGGCAGATTTGGATTCATTTCAATAGGCGTGGTAGGTATCGTTCGTTTTTTCTTTGCAGCCTTCAATTTTGTAATAAGGCATTCAAAGTCTAGTTTGACTCCCACATTGTAACCATTTGAGAGTTTAATTACGATATGATTGGGATCACTACCAATCTGACTACGAGGCATGAGTATTCCTATGAACTCTTTATCACGACATACGATTTCGATTGAGTCCCCAATATTGACGCCAGCAGAAAGGAGCTTTTCTAATACTAATCCATGATATCCTGAGCCTTCCGATTCCACTGTTATCCTCACCTTTTTGACTAGTTTCATCGAGATTCGGAGGGGGCATAAAGCCTTTGCCAAACTACCCTAGTATCTAGATAAAACGGAATATAACTGCGATTCCAAATAATATGAATATCAAACCGGTGATTTTTCGTATTTTATTTATCGAGATTAGGTGAGATATACGGTCTCCAGCAAGTACTCCGATGATGTTTATAATGAGAAAACCAATTATTGTACCAATAAAGACTAGGATTGGGTAGATTGATTGTGCAGCGAGTGCCAATATTGCAATCTGGCTTTTGTCACCGAGTTCAGAAAAAAGAACAAGAGAAACCATCCCTAGGAAAGTTGTAGGATTGTCACAGGACTCTATGTCTTCGGAATCTGATTTAAGAAGTGTATAGATACCTAGAGTGAAAAATAGACCACCAGAGATGTATATTATCAAATCTATTGGCAAAGCACTTGCCAGAATATATCCAATAATGACTCCAATAGCGGATGAAATCCCAAGAGCTATCATTGTTGCTGCAAGGACAATGAATGGTCGTCTATATTGCGCACTAAGACAGATAGTCGTGAGCATGGTTTTGTCACCTGCTTCTGTTACTAACACCATTCCGATAGATGAAATAAAAGCCGCTAGTGGCATAGTATCACGATTTTAGTCTATGAAGAATTAGATATTATGGGTATAGGCACCAAACTAAGGTACATCTTTTGTACATCTACGATGAGCTTATTGTTAGTGGTAATCTATTAAAACATCTGATATGGGGATATCACTGAAGAAGGAGTATGTGGTGGTGCGGGAGGCGAGATTTGAACTCGCGGACTTCTACAAGAGCGGATGGCTTATAGTTGACCCCATGTTTTCAACGATCTTAAGTCCGCCGCCTTTGACCGGGCTTGGCAACTCCCGCACATGTTTGTTCTTCATACCCGGTAGAAGAGATGGTGGGGCGGGCCGGATTCGAACCAGCGACCTTCGAAGCTTGAGAGGAATTCTCCCAAAGATTCTCGGTGTAAGCGAGACATCATAGCCGGGCTAGACTACCGCCCCATTGACTGCTGGATTATACTTGATTGTAATAAAAGAATTGCTCACTGGCGTATAGCTACTAGGTGAATTTCTTGGCGCTCCTGGTTTATGTTGATTACTTGTCGATTAATCAATCGATCACTAAAAGACTGAATTTGAGTGTGTACATCTGATTCCTTATCTGTCTTGAAAGCTGCAATGACTTGACCGCCGTGTTTGAGTAGTGGAATATATTTTTCAATTAGTTTTGTTGTACCAGAAAGATCAGTAGTCACATCTATTATCACAAGATCGAGCTCTTCAAATTTACAGATTTTTGTAGTTTCAATCGTAAAAGCATCTTCGAAGAGCATAGTTATACCTTTGTTATTGCGTTCAATTTCTTTCAATATTTCAAAGAAGGTTTCTGATACTTCTATTCCTATAATGTGGGCTCCTTTCTCCAAGAGATATTGAAGAAATCCACCAGCAGATGAGCCAATATCTAATACAACATCATCAGCACTAATCAAATTCCCTCCTAACATAGTATCAATAGCTTTTAGTTTGTTATATCCAATTGGATAGAGAGAGATATCATCAGATAGTACGATATTCTCTGTGCCTTTTACAAAAGTTGATGGTTTGGCTATTTTTCCATCGATTGTAACATGACCCTCTTTGATTATGCGCTTAGCTACTTGGCGAGATGGAACTTGACCTGTCTGAGTAAGCCATATATCAAGTCGCGGCATTTCTCTTCTCCTCTACCTCTCGAGGTATGAAAAGATGAATAGGTACCCCCTTAAGATATGGACCTATAGCTGATACAATTCCACTTGCACGGGTGCTACGTTTGCATAGTAAAGAAAATTCAAAGTGACCGAGTTGCTCGAACTCGTAGATGTCATCAATATGTTTGGTTTTTTTCAGGGCTGATTCTATCATTGTCCTAGAAATACCAAGAATAATTAATCGTTCGTGATCGTCCAATCTCCATTCTTCGTATCTCGTTATGGTTGCATCAGATAATTCAGCTTCGATTTTTCGGTTAACATAATCGATTTCATTCAATTTGATTTCGAGAGGTAAGTAATCAGTTAGTACAAATGTATCGATTATCTCTCGTACAGAACTCTGATTCATTGATAGTTGTTTTCTCAAAGTATAAAGAGGAATTAAGGCATCTACTCGATGTTCATCGATAATGCCTATATCGACATATATGCCATATCCTACTTTTCCGACGTCCACAAGTTGGCCTATGTATCGAGTATTCTGCTTTATGTCATAGAAATGTAAGGATTGACCATATTCTCGTGTGAGAATGTTGGAAACAAATTCTGCATCGTCCCCCTGAATTTTTATTTCAATGCAGTTATTACGTATAATACGATACATAATGCTTACGTCAAGCTCAGCGATTAGGGAGTTAATTTCAGATTGAATTATTGCAAACAGTCTATTTTGATACTGTCCATAAACACGTGAAAGGAGTATAATCTGCTGCATAATATACCCCCAGAGATATCAAAAGATACTATGATGTAGAAGAAGCCTTGAGATCAGCTCTCAATTCTTCGACTCGCTTTCGTAAAAAGCTGATAGCACGTTTATTATCAACAAATTCAAGCTGTTTGTTACAAGATGGACATCTGAATGAGAGGTTCATTGCTTCCTCAAATGGAACTGGAGAGGAATCTTTGTCAACACAAGCATAGAGATCATTACTACTCTCATGTTCTAATCGCTGCTCAAGAAGATTGAGAACCATCTTCTTTTTCCGATTTACTAGTGCTTGGGCTTTCTTTGGGTCGATACGCCAGTAATAGAGAAACCATCCTGTATTGGTATCACGAATCCTTCTGTACGAAGCCAAGTTATTGTCATGAAGTTTGTAGAGAATTCTTCGTACTATATTCAACTTAAGATCAGTTTTTGTAGCAATCTCCTCATCTGTAGTTTCATCCGCATTGACAAGGACAGTTGCGACATCTACCCCCTCCTTGCCAGCTATTTCCTCAACGACAAGTCGGAAGAGATCATTGTTGATAGTAGATTGTGCCATTTGCAGTATTCACCTAGACCTGTAACAGCTGGGGTTCTATTGTTCTAAATATTGATTAGACGTTTGCACTCATAATATATTATCTTACCTTACTATATAAGACCTATGACACGGGTGTTCTAATGATGGTAGTTTCATCTCAGGTTTTTTTCCGTTTTCGGAAAACGCGCGTTTGGGAAATCATCCACTTTTTTGAGATTTCTTCCTTTTGATAATAACTCGGTCTCCAAGAGTTGGTTCAGCACCTCGTGGTCCTGTACTTGGTTTGATTGGTACGGAATCAATTGGTTCCAATAATGATATTTCGAGCTCGCGTTCAAGACCCCTTATGGTCTTCTTAATAGGTTTCAGTCTTCCTGATTCAATTGCCTGTAAAGTGGATATTCTTTCACCCACTTTTTGAGCAAGCTCCTCTTGGCTCAATTTTTTCTTTTGTCTTGCATTTCTTATAGCTTCGGCATAATTTTCTATAAGGATCATATCATCGATTGTAATCTCGGTTCTTGGTTTATCTTTTCTTGGTGCTTTCCTTATTGGAGCAGCAATTTGAGATTGTGCATGGGGGGATTGTGTTTGCATCCAAGACGGCTGGCTTTTAGGTGCAGTCGATTTTCTGGTAGATGTACTTGGGCGTGACCCAAATCGATCAGCACACTGTGGGCAGACAAGCATGTCTGCACCTTCAATCACGACGTTTCGTCCCTGACCTTTCATAGTTCTGCCACAAAGTTCACAGCTAGACAAAGCCGAATCACTCAAGATATCACTTTGAGGTATGTTGATAAAGATTACCGAGTAGACATACTAGTAGGAAGTTGCTGAGGGAATCATAATCTGTTGTATTACGATTATTACTTAAGTAAGGAGAACCTCAAAGCAATCCTTAAAACAATTGAAACAAATTGAACGTTAGGGTGCGAAGATGCCAGGAACTACAGAAACAAAGAAGGAAAGCGGCGTTGAAGACTCTTCATATTCTGAAAACTATACAAGACATTTGGAAAGAAGACTTCGAGCACTAGAAACAGAAAAACAGATTTTACATGCAGAGCGCACCCGGCTAGAAAAAGAAACCCAAACTCTAAGAACTGAACTTGAAAAATTGCGACAATCTCCATTAATTACTGCAACGATTATTGAGGTTCTTGAAGATGGTAGGGCAATTGTCAAGAGTTCTACAGGACCTAATTTTGTTGTTCATGTATCATCATCTATTGCAAAAGAAAAATTACAACCAGGGATGAGAGTTGCACTTAATCAGCGTTCTTTTGCAGTTACGCAAGAACTTCCACCATCAAGAGACCCTATGATTCGCGCAATGGAGATTGAAGATGCACCTGATGTTTCATATGGTGATATCGGAGGTCTAAGGGATCAATTACGCGAAATTCGAGAAACAGTAGAATTACCACTCTTGAAACCTGATTTGTTTGTAAAAGTTGGAATTGAACCTCCAAAAGGAGTTCTATTAACTGGACCTCCAGGAACTGGAAAAACACTATGTGCACGAGCTGTAGCACATGAAACTAATGCAACTTTTATTCGTGTGATAGGTTCAGAACTAGTACAGAAATTCATTGGTGAAGGAGCTCGTCTTGTAAGGGAGATTTTTATGCTTGCAAAAGAAAAATCACCAGCTATTGTTTTTGTAGATGAACTTGATGCTGTTGGATCTCATCGCCTAGATATTGCAACATCTGGGGATAGAGAAGTTCAAAGAACATTGATGCAACTTTTAAGTGAATTAGATGGGTTTGAAAATAGAGGACAAGTTGCAGTTTTGGGTGCAACAAATAGACCAGATATATTAGACCCCGCACTTTTGCGACCCGGTAGATTTGATCGAATTATTGATTTCCCACTTCCGGATGAGGAGAGTAGACATGAGATATTCAAGATTCATACTAGAGGAATGAATATAGATGAAGAGATTGATTTTTCGCAACTGATTACTATAACAAGTGATAAAACTGGTGCCGATATCAAATCAATCTGCACTGAAGCAGGAATGTTTGCAATAAGAGATGACAGAACATGCGTCACTAGGGATGACTTTAGGAAAGCAATTGAGAAAGTACAGGGTCGGGGCCGAGGTGACACAGCACCATCTGGAATGTATTGCTGATTTCAGTTTGATTATCCGTGAGTGACATGAGATATCGTGAATTCCTTAGGAAGAGTTTGGAATCAAATATTTCTGATACTTCATTGTTACCTTCTGGTTTTCATTTCGTAGGACATGTTGCTCTATTACATCTAAAAAAAGAAATCATGAAGTATGCCGAAATTATTGGTCAGCTAACATTGGAATTTGATAAGCGAATCAAATCGGTTGCTGTAAGGTCTGGACCTACAATAGGAGTAAAACGACTACCTAGTTATTCATTAGTTGCTGGAGATAAAAAGACTGAAACGATTCATATTGAAAACGGTATTCGATTCAAGCTTGATCCGTTGAATGTGACATTTTCTGGGGGAAATAAAGAAGAAAGAATACGGATGCCTTCCAGAATAAAGACGGGTGAAGTAATAGTAGATATGTTTGCTTGTGTTGGTCAGTTTGCACTTCATTTGGCAAAGAAGAAGACTGCAAAAGTATATGCAATTGAACTCAATTCTATTGCCTATGACTATCTATTAGAAAATATTACTTTGAATCATTTGGATAATTATGTACAGGCAATCAATGGTGATTGTAGAGAAGTATACCCACGTGCTATTGCAGATAGAATTGTGATGGGATATCTTCATGATACTTTGTCGTATTTTCCTTATGCATTGAAGTCATTGAAGAAGTGTGGGGGTTTTGTGCATATGCATCTTGCAGGATTAGAGAAAGATATACCTAATTATTGTAATACAATTAATACTATTTGCAATTCTGAAGGATTCAATGTGATTTCTGATGAAACAAGAAAGATAAAGCACTACTCGCCGCGCATTGATCATTTCGTATTTGATATTGAAGTTCAGTCAGCCATTCAATAATGTGCTGAAACAAAACCATTTTATCTCAGACTTCATGGATTGTATCGAATCACTTCCCGAGTCGGATTATGTGAGGAATCAATATGGGTTTCAGAGGCCTATCACCAAAACAGATTTCACGAATGATGAAAAAGATGGGAATAGAACAGGATGACCTCGAAGGTGTGACAGAGGTTGTCATTCGTTTCAAGGATAAAGAGTGGCTGATTGGAAATCCACAAGTGGGAGTGATTAAACAATCGGGTAGCGAGTCGTATCAAATTTCAGGTAGCAAGATTGAAAGAGCATTAACGACTAGTGGGGAATCAGTAGTTATTGAAGAAACTCAACCTGCAGTAATCGAGATACCAATAGAAGATGCAGCTCTTGTCGCAAGTCAAGCTGGGGTTGATATTGAAACTGCAAAAGAAGCTTTGAGGGAAACTGAAGGTGATTTGGCAGCAGCTATTCTAAAACTGAAACGTAGTTAAGTACCAATTATGATGTAATTCGATCTCGAATCATCTTAGTTCTGAAGAAATCTTCGCGTTCTCTTTCCTCAAGAGCTAGCTTGACAAAATGAGCTGTTGCATCAAGACGAGGAATAACAACAGTTTCGAGCGCTGAAACGCGACGCTTTGTACGCTCTATTTCTAATGCTAGACGCTTCACTGTAGATTCTATCTCTGCAAGTTTAACTACAGCTTTCAATGCTTCTTGGAATTTACTTGACATGAGATCTAAACGAGCACTTGAATCTGTTAGAGAATAGGGAAGATCTGGAGTGGTTTGATTCACTGACAATACAGGGACTCTTACTCCCATCATAGTTCTTGTTGATATACTCAACTCGGATTTCATGTTGCTAGCATTGGCAAATTCAACAACTCTTGATGGACCCATAATCATTTTTGCTTGAGTAAGAGCTGTGAATGCAGCAGAAAGTGCTGATTCAACAGTCTGTCTTGTTTCCTTGATTTCTGCTATTGCATTGAAGAATTCCATAATTAGAGAGTCCCTTTTTTCTTTCAGAAGATTGTGACCTCGTTCGGCAAGTCGCATTCTATTCTTTAATCGTAGAAGTTCCATACGTGTAGTTTTGGTTCCAGGAAGAATCTTACTCATTTGTCATCACCTACAGCATTGATGATATCCATGGGGACCAACCCAGAGAGTATATCATTCGCACTAAAACTGTTGTGTTCCGAGCTCATGTAAATGTAAGAGCGAGTGCACAGATTACAACACCTAGCGTGCAGATGAACAACCACTCTCTCAAATAGGTTCGTACTCTCTTGGGGCGTTCTTGGATTCGGCCAGTAGTTATGAGAGTCATAATGAATAAGAAAAGAAAAGCAAAGGGAAGTGCTATTGTTCTACTCACCACTATAGAAGCATCCACTATCAAAATGATACCCATCAGTCCTCCGAATATGAGAAAACAGAGAATCATAATTGCATTCAAAACATGTCGTATTCTATCAACATTCATTTCATTCACCATAGTGGGAGATGTAGTAATCATCTAGTCGAAGGTTCAGCCATTATATTCTCTTGAAAAAGCTTGTGTCTCAAAAATAGATGATTAGGTTCTATGACTTCATGTCACCATACGATTTAAAACGGGATAATAGTCTAATAATTGTATTACAAGAACTACTTGTGATACGATAAAGTAACGTGTGGCTGTGATGATTTCATGACAATTGCCATTCATGAGAGTGCATTGATACGTCATTTCAATACTAGAAAAGAAACGCTGCGAGCTTGGGAAGAAAAAATCGGTGCGAGGTTTTCTCCATTCAGAGGATATAAAATGCCGGATAGTCGTTTGTATTGCGAACATCCTGATTTTCTTGATAGTATTGTTGACCTAATAATAACAAATGAGAGACATATTTTCCTTAGGGGTCCAGTAGGATCTGGAAAGAGTACTTTGATGCTTCTTGCACTTCGGGACCTGCCTACATTAGCTGATCGGCGAGGAAATAAGTTTGTTACAGGATATGTTGGGATGACCGGTCTCTATGAGAAACAAATGTCTGCTGCCATTGCAGATTCCTTGAGAATCAAATATCGTCGATCATGGGAGTCTAGTCAAATTATAGAAGCTGTTGCACAAGAAAGTCTTAGGAGATACGTCGAAGAGAAGAGTCGTACGGCACTCTTCATCGAAGATGTTGCTGACAATCAAGAAGCTGCATTTCACAAACTACGGTATCTTGCTGATTTACCAACTGAAGAAATGATTGATAGTCATGGTCGAATATTGGATGAACCAATAGTCACACTGATTATGAGTGGAACTACAATGTATTGGAACGCTATGCTTAGTTTTCTACCACAGATTGCAGATCGAACTGAGCCTCTGGATGTACCGCCCTTTGACCTTTTGAAAGCAAAGGAGTTCATAGGACGCCGACTCTATTATGCGCGTGGTAAAATTGATAGTTTCGACTCTGATAATTATGAATTGTATCCATTTCATGACGAAGCTGTAGAGATAATCAATAATTCTGCAGAAGGGAATCCACGAGACATTCGAATGTTGGCAAGAGGATGCCAACAAGTTGCAGCTGAGAACTTCAAGAGATCTGGATTTCCAGAAATTACAGCAGAAATATCTAAACTGGTTGCTGATGCTTATGCCACATTACTGAAGGAGGTTAAATAATATGAGCTTGCTAGGGAAATATAGACGCGAAGAAAGAGATAGGGATGAAGAAGAGGAGGGTACGACATCTCAAAGTGACTCACAGCCTAAACCAGAACGTACTCAAACCCTTGTTGCAGTTCCTAATAAAGAACGAAAGAGTCCAATAATGAGTTTCTCAGTTGCTTCAGATCTAAGACTGTGTTTGCAGGCAATTAGAAACAAACGTGCAATTAATCTAAGCATGTGGGTTGAAAGAGTCTTGCGAGAGGCAGTTATACAGGAATTTCCAAATATTGCAGAAGATCTTCTTGAATCCTAGGATGTAATACATTTATTACAAATCAGAGTTTCCTCTGGATTGAAGAAATTCGGAATATTCTGCAGTTTTAGACATACAGAGAGCTGCAATATACGGGTCATCATAGCAAGGGATACGGTTCATCTCCAGCAGATCCTTACCAGGTTTACCTACTTCACCAGCAAGCCATACTCCTACAACTGGTTTATTGACTCCTGAAGTACGAATACCTTCAAGTGTCCCAGCTGCATGTTCAGTCTGGGTCATTCCAGCAAACGTTGGAACTCCACATATTACTAACAACATGTCAACATTTTCGTCCTTGAGAAGGAGTTCTGTAGCAATTTTATATTCCCTACGACCACCACTGGCAACTACATCGATTGGGTTTTCGACAGCAGCCATTGAAGGTAATAGTTGTCGAAGTTCTTTAGTTGTGTTTTCATTTAGTCGAGATATTTTTAGATCAAAATCGGAGGCAGCATCCGCAGCAAGTACGCCAGCACCACCTGTATTACTTATAATACCAATATTACGACCACTCGGTAAAGGTTGATAATCGAATAGCTTACATATTTCAAGTAGTGAATCAAATGTAGGAGCTGTAACACATCTAGTTTGTTGAATAACTCCATTGAACACCTCAATAGAACCTGCGAGAGATCCGGTATGTGATTTCGTTGCGCGACTACCAGCACTACTTCGACCTCCCTTTAGAACCACAACTGGTTTTCTTGATGTAGCATTCTTTAGTGATTTGAAGAATGCTCGTCCGTGATCGACACCCTCAACATAAACTGCAATGACAGAGGATTTTTCATCAATGGCGAAGTAGTCAATAATATCGGAAAAGTTTACATCCACTGCGTTTCCAATACTAGCGAACTTGCTTATGCCAATACGTTTTGCTCGAGTGTTATAGATAGTCATACCACCAAGAGCGCCGCTCTGGGAAACAAATGCGATGTTTCCACGTTCAGGCATCATAGTAAATGTTCCATTGAATAAGCGGCTGTTTGAAACCCCTACACAATTAGGTCCAATTATTCGTACTCCATACTCTTTAGCTATTTGCAATAATTGAGCTTCAAGCTGAGATCCGTGTACCCCAGTTTCACTAAATCCTCCGGATACGATGATTGCATTTCTTGCTCCAGCTTTGTGAATTTGGGGAATCAAATCTATACAATATTTAGCTGCTACTGCTACTATTACGAGATCAACAGAAGAAGGTAGCTCCTGTAGGCTCGGATACGCTTTCACACCCATTACTTGGTCTCTGTTCCGTGTGATTGGATAGACTTCAATCTCAGATGTAAGTAGATTCATCAAAATTGAATTGCCGAGTTTTCTATAGTCTGAAGATGCACCAACTAAGGCAATACTTTTCGGATTGAAGAAGAGGTCGATAGTTGCCTCATCATTCAATGAGTTAGACATGATTGAATGGCAAATCTATACGAATTTATGTCTACCTAGATATGCATGTTACTTGTATTATTTGTAATACATTTCGGTGTTACTCTTCTTGGCTAATTTGCGATATAATTTCTTCAGTTGTGCATAGTTTGTGCAATTGAGTTGAAGATAATCTTTGATGGCATATTCGAATTGCGGATTTCGTTTATGGATATTTTCGATAGCTTCTATTGCTGCATTTACAATTTCTTTGTTTCTTTTATTACAAATGAGCTCGATGAGTGTTTCAACAGATGCTATATGATAAAAATTACCAAGCGCGGATATAGATGGTGTGACTATTCGAGGATTGTCTGTATTAATTATGGATTGGAGTAAAATAATAGATTTCAGTGATCTTATTGAAACCAGATTATCAATATGTTTGACAAGTAATCTGAATTTCTCTGCTGTTTGGTCTGCATTGTATTCATCGAGTATGCATTCTAATAATATACTGAAGTAAGAAACCGCATGTCGGCTGCCGAGGTCACGAAGATTAGAGATATCACCAGCAATCATGGATGTTAACAGATTATGATATAACGGATGATGAGGATTCTTGATCTTGTGTATGGCTTTGGCTGATTTGGATATAATTTGATTCTTTATTGTATCTGATACGGGTATTACAGATAATACCATCTCCATTTCCTGTTCATCAATCAATAATTTAGTCAAGTCTAGTTTTGATAATGCATGCAATCCGTATTCGGAATGCCATAAGCCTTCAACTGATACTATTTGATTATCTAAAAGAACAGCTGCTCCAATTAATTCTTCTTTACGGATATGTTCTATTTGAATATGCATTTCTTTTGGAATTATCAATGAGCTTTCAGTGACATCTAAAAAAAATGTATCATGATTAGTAATTTGATCACGAAGAACTGGTAAGATATATTCTAGTAAAGAGTTCGCTGAATCCGTAAATGATGTCTTAGATTCAAGGAATCCAAGAATATCTTGGGTGGAAATATTAGTTGGTTCGAGTCCCTTACAACCTAGAACTTCAAATAATACTTCGCGATATTTGATAGGTTCGATTTTTTTCTTTGGAGCATCTATTCCAATTGGGTATGAATAATGAGCATCTAATGATTTCTTAAGATAATTTACAGTTGAGTTCCAACCGACTGTTTGGTCAAGTGTCACTAATATATCTTGAAAATCTTCACATCTCCGGTCGCCAATTGATTGAACGATATCAAGAATTATATCTCTATCAGTTGCTTCTTGAATTCTCTGTTTGAGAGCTGTAAGAATCCTTGATTTTCCATTATTTTTATCATCCACTTTATGACACCCAACTAGATACTGAATGAGTAGATTGGATTTTAATGAGTCTATTTACAATCTATGATACTATTACTTGTAATACAATTATTAGTATCTTACCTAATAATGTTTCAATTACTCAAAGAAACTTCGTTCTAAGAATAGAACTATGTATAGATTGTGTCTTAGTAAATATGAGTATGTTGTGTCATACTGGACCCGTCTGGAATCGAAGTTCGTTATACGGAGAACTTCAAATGTCCACATTGGCATCTCTATCTCCTCGAAAAAACCTCAAAGATGATCGAATGTAGGTACGCAGACGGGAAGGATTCCTATGGATTCCTCAAAGTTGGCGCAACATGCTCGAGCCGTTTTTTCTTATTCATCCCTATTATCCCCTTTATCTTCTGATTTTAGTCTAAGATTTTTGTTTTGCAATCTCTCCCTTGAGAACTAATGGAGAATCAAGCTCTTCAAGAAGAGACAGGATGAGACGCTCTGCTGATTGGTAGCTCTCAACATCCTCACTAGTTAATTCTATCTTTCCAGATAGTATCTCTCTAATTCTACGATACCCACCTATTCTTGAAGCAATCTCCTCAAATGGACGAAAAACAGCTAAATCAAAGAGACCTAGGTATGCAAGTAGAAGAAGTGTGTAAATTGATTTGGTAATGTTGGTACGAGCTTGTTTCAATGTTCGATTAAAGGAGCCCCTGGATACTCCTTTCTTTTTGGTTCCTTTGTGACCACGAAGAGAAGCTTTTGTTTCATATGCAATATGCTCATCTACACCATCCTCTAGTACTAGGTCAATAAGTAGTGTTTCAATTTGTGTTTCAGTCAGTGTTGATCTTCCAAGTAAAATTTGAAGTATCGGTTCTTTCATAACCCTACGAGCATTGATGATTAATTTCTCCATACCATCTTTCTTCCTTTTATTTGTAGACATTCATTCTTTCATCCTTGAAATGTGAGTTCTTGTGGAGTGTAAGTAATATAGCCTCATATTCCTTCTTTTTACCTTTCAGGAATTATGAAGTTTTTTTGAAACACTACTAATCTGTGTTCTTCTACGGATACAAAAGTGTATACGTAAAGACTATTATGTGCTTCGTGAAAAATAGATAGTAATATTTGTAATACAATCAAGCATTAAAAGTATCATTCAAGCTACTTCTGATTGGAAGTTTCCATTCTGAACCAGGAGGTACACTAACAAAGCCTAATATTAGATTACCACGGATCTCATCATATTTGAATATACCAAAGATGAATCGTTCATTTTTTGCAGCCCATTCAATTCTACCAAGAGCAAGATAGTGATTGAAAACATCTCTACACTGTTTTCGCACTGTGGCAAACAAATTTCGAAATCGTTTCCTTTGTGATGGTCGTATATCCCAACGTTCCAGAATGAATCGATTTGCCAGACTATTGCTAGAAATCAATATTGATCTACGTCTCTCATTTGGTGCGTTTATTGCCCTTTCAAGAGTCTGTCTTAAACAATTAGGTACCGTAGCTAAGACGGAAGGACTTGTCTTTGGTTCATAAACTGTTGACCCTGATAATACGTCGAATCGTCTCAATTCCCATCGATATTCTGTATGGATGGACCTTTAAGAGGTACTATAAATGTTTGATAACCATTGTATTACATATATTATTTCTAATAATGGAATAGTTGTACTACTTCACTGCATTAATATCGGAAACAAGTCCCTTCATGGAAAGGAGAATTACTCTTTGATCACCAAGGCAACGATTCATATTACTGGAATTGTACAAGGAGTAGGATTCAGACCTTTCATCTATCGTGAAGCAATATTATTGAAGCTAACAGGTTATGTATTAAATCTCGGTGATGCGGGTGTTAGAATAGTAGTTGAAGGGGAGAAATCAAGAATTAATAAGTTAATTGAGATAATAAAAGCTAAACCCCCATCCATTTCACGCATAGATTCGGTTTCTATAAGCTGGGATGAATCAGAAGGCAAATTTGATACATTCCTCATCTCTAAGTCTTCACCTATCAGAGAGAATGGAGCTGTCACTGAGATTCCACCGGATATTGCAATTTGTGATGATTGTGTTGAAGATTTGTTTTCTCCAAAATCTCGTTGGTATTTGTATCCATTCACCTCATGTGCAGCATGTGGACCTAGGTTCTCTACAATAACAGATTTACCTTATGACAGACCAAATACGACAATGACAGATTTTCCTCTTTGTAATATATGTAATACAGGTTATACAAATCCTTTTGATAGAAGATATCATGCACAGACAACTGCATGTTTTACATGTGGACCTGAATACAAGTTAATGAATAATGATGGAGAAATTATAGAAACAGAGGATGTTGTACTTACATCAACAAAACTTCTCAAAGAGAGGTCTATAATTGCAGTTCAAGGAATTGCTGGAACTCATCTTGTAACAATTACTTCACAACCGGATCCAATTTTAGAGCTCCGTAGAAGAAAGAGACGAGACAAACGACCATTCGCAGTTATGGTCAAAGACCTATTAGCAACCTATCAAATTTCAAAACCAACAGATTTTGAAACACAGCTAATTACTTCATGGCGAAGACCAATAGTCTTGATTAGAAAGAAGTATAATTCGAATGCAAATTTCGAACATGAGTTGATATCTCCGGGTTTGGATACCATAGGAGTCATGTTACCCTATGCACCTATCCATCATCTGTTTTTCAATCATCTTGATGAAATTGCACTATTGATGACAAGTGCTAATCCAACTGGGTTACCGATGTTTATAGAACCAAAAACCATAATATCAAAACTACAATCAGTTGCAGATTACTTTCTCATTCATAATAGAAGGATACATCAAAGAGCTGATGATTCAGTATTAAAAATCGTACATGAAGACAATCCCGTTTTTCTTCGTAGGGCACGTGGATATGTTCCCGATCCACTGAAAGTCAAAAGTCCTAATGACAAAATTACAATTCTGGGTCTTGGACCTGAAGAGAAAGTTACAGGTGCCATTTTGAAATCGGATTATATTTATCAAACTCAACACATTGGAGATGCTGATTGTTTAGAAACTGCTGAATTTCTCTTGGACGCTTCTATTCATCTGATGGATTTAGTGGGAGTATCCAATCTTGATGCGATTGCTTGTGATTTGCATCCTGAATTTATTACAACAAAACTTGGTAGAAAAATAGCAGATGATAGAGATATTCCTCTGATTAGGGTTCAGCATCATCATGCACATCTTGCATCTTTAATGGGTGAACATAGAATTGATAATAATACTAGTATTACTTGTATTACAGTCGATGGTTTTGGATATGGTGATGATGGTACTGCATGGGGAGGTGAAATTCTAACAGGGAATCTATCTGAATACACAAAGAAAGGCGGCATAAAACCTGTGATACTTCCAGGTGGAGATATGACAGCTAGATATGCTTCTAGGTCTCTCTTTGGACTGCTTAGATCTGGGATGACTACTTCGGATATTCATAAGATATTGAAAGGACATAATGTTGCACTTAGACAGCCAGCTAGTATTGAGAATCTATTATTTCTAGAGGAATCAATTAAGAAAGGAATCAATACCATGACAAGCTCTAGCGCGGGCAGGTTTCTTGATGCAGTATCTTTAGCTCTTGGAGTATGTTCAGAAAATTCCTATGATGGAGAATGTCCAATGAAGCTTGAGTCAATTGCAAAAGAAAGCGATTCAAACGTGAAGATTGAATATAGTATTGAAAGGAATTTGAGTTTCATTGATACTTCTAAATTCTTGAGAGAATTATTAGAATTAAAGAATAATGGAATGCCGAAGAAATATATCGCATATATTGCACAATGGGAACTTGGATCTGCATTAGCAGAAATTGCATGTGATGTATCTATTAGCGAAGGCATAGAGTATGTTGGTATTTCTGGAGGAGTTGCTTTGAATCGGATAATTACTTCTGCTGTAATAAAAAAGGTATTAGCTTACAATCTCACACCATTAATACATAGAAATATTCCTCCGGGAGATGGAGGTATTTCTTCAGGACAGGTTTTGGTAGCATCTGCCAAACTATTAGAATAGCAATTGTAATATATGTAATACAATATCATGTAAGTAGTTTTTGGATAGCTTGGAATCCAAGCTCAACTGCAGTGATATTGATTGTTTCAAATTTGCTAGAGAAAGACATACGAACAGCAGCTAATACTGATTCTTTCTTGATTGGGGTGAGGTTAGTACCTAATATTGCTCCTAGCATGACCATATTCATTGAACGAGAACTTCCGGCTTCCTTAGCAAGCTCCATTGCATCAATTTCCAGAATCTTATCTGTGAATCTCCTAATTTGAGATATGATTTCTCCATGATCAGGATATTCTGTTTGGCCCATGGATACAGCTACAGGGTATTGAATATGTGAACTCATGACAACATATCCATCATTACTAACTGCATGAATTTCCCTCAGAGTTTCAAGGGGTTCGAATCCAACAATGAGATTAGCTGTTCCCGAATCAATTATTGGTCCATACACATTTTCACCAATACGTACTGTACATACAACATGACCGCCTCTTTGAGCCATCCCATGAATCTCACCTACTCGTACGTTTAAATTGTCCGCTAGTGCAGCCTTTGCCAAAATTTCTGCAAGTGTTAGTACTCCCTGACCACCAACACCAGCAATGAGAATATCGCTATTATTTGTATTACAATTCATATTTATTCCTCCTGTCTTATTGCACCTTGTGGACATACTGATACACATGTACCACATAGATTACACAGAGTTTCGTCAATTACTGCTTTTTCTGTTAAAGAATCAAAATACATAGCTGGACAAGAGAGACGATTCAGGCAGCGTTTACATGAGTTACATGTTTCAGAATCCACATAATATCGTGGAGGGAATTCGCCAGTACGACGCCTATCGGCAGCTGTCAGTAGAGCACAAGGTGCTTTTGAAACCATGACAGCAGGTTCATTATTTTCGCGGACCCACTTTACCATCTTGCGAACTTCAGCGACTAAGTCAGCCATTAGTTCAAAAGGATTCATCTCTATAACATATTTGACCCCTAATCCCTTGCATACTTCTACAATATCAAGAGGCTCTACTTGTTCTTGCATTCCAGTGATTCCAGTGCCAGGATGTGGTTGATGTCCAGTCATTGCAGTAGTTCTATTATCTAGGACAACTAATGAAACTGGATGTTTGTTGTATACTGCGTTTACTATTCCAGGGAGTGCGGATGCGAAGAAGGTACTATCACCAATTGAGGCTACTATATCTTGATTTGTTACACGTGCAAGACCACATGCTGTAGTAATTGATGATCCCATGTCAAAGAGGATATCTGCAGTTTCAAGAGGTGGTGCAATGCTGAGAGTATAACAACCAATATCTGAGGGATAAATTGCTTTTCCTCTTGTTGCAGTCTTGATTGCATAATAGGTTGCTCTATGGGGACAACCTGGACATAGAAGTGGTGGTCGAGGAGGAAGTTCTGGAATTTGTTTGAATCTATCATCTATATCCTTCCAATTAATAATTGTATTACAATTAATAATATTACAGATAGCTTCAATTACGATTCGTGGACTGTACTCGAAAGTTCGTGGAAATAGTCCTTGTTCCTTTCCAAATATCTCAATGGACAGACCATTTAATTGTGCAAGTCGCCGAGTGTGTGTTTCTAAGAAAGGTTCGAGCTCTTCGACAATAATGATCTTATTGTGGTTTTTCATGAAATTAAGAATCATTTTCTCAGGTATTGGATGAGTAAGACCAAGCTTTAGGATACTTGCATCTAGTTCTAAACAAGATAATGCTTCACGAACATAGTTGAAGGATACACCACTGGTAATGATTCCAAGATTACCCTTACCTTCGATGAAATTCATTGATGAAGTTTCTGAAAATTCTCTTACTTTTTCAATCTGTTTCAAAAGAAGAGGATGACGTTTACGTGCGACAGATGGAATGGGTACAAAACGGAATGGATCTTTTTCAAAGTGTACTGTTTCTGGGCGATTTCTAATAGGACCAAGTTCGACGGCAGCTCGGGTATGATTGACTCGAGTTGTTGTTCTAAACAAGACTGGAAGTTCAAATTTCTCCGATATCTCGTATGCTTCTAGAAGTAATGATTTTGCTTCAGCAGGATCTGCAGGTTCTATCATTGGCATATTTCCCATCAGAGCATAATAACGACTATCGTTTTCGTTTTGTGAGCTCCACATACTTGGATCATCAGCTACGACAATTACCATGCCGGCTCTGACTCCAACATATGACAGTGAGAAGAAAGGATCTGCGGCAACATTGAGACCAGGTCCTTTACATACCATCATTGATCTAGCACCAGCAACTGCTACAGCTCCTGCTACTTCTAGAGCAACCTTCTCGTTTGTACTAAATTCGAAATAGAAATTGGGAATGTGTGGTGCCATAAATGTCAGATTGTTTCCAATTTCACTACTTGGAGTACCTGGATAAAGAGCTACTAGTCTAACTCCAGCTTCCAATACGCCTCGTGCGATAGCTTCATTGGCAAGAAGGAGAATGTTCTTTCCAACAGAGTCCTCGAGCAATTCTTTAGGTTTGGTCAATCCTGAACCTCCGTAGACCTTTAGTCTACATCTTGTGTTTTGACAATCCATAATAGGTATCAGTCTTACGGTAGGAGCTAAGAGCACTTTGTAATACTCGTATTATATTTTGAACACGTGTTCCAAGTTTTTCTTGGACAAGACCCCCATATTTCCACTCGAATATTAATGGGAAGACAGAATATAAAATAACCAAAAGTATATATAATGTTTTTAGCAGCCTATATTTATCTACATTTTTATCTACTATATATGATCGCCAAATCTTCTACATTTTCATCTATGTTCCAATGGAAATTAAGGGGTGTCACAGTTTTCAAGTACTACTAACCTTTATTTCCTCTGTTTCTTATGGAACATATGGAAACGATTGTTAACCTCCTATATAGGGACTTTGCAACAAACTTAATCCATCTTTCATAGCAGATAATGAATTAGAACACGTGTTCTAGAACCCCCTTATTTCCTATGGAAGTATATATTGGAACACATGTTCCAAATTCATACTTCATTTACAGTAAAAATCTTTGTTTTCAAAATATCAGTATACGATTCGAATAAATCATCAAAAATCGATCTACAATCAGGTGGAACGAGTATTGCTGAATCTGCAACCGCTTCAGCACCCACACATTCATCCAATAGTCCAACCTTTCTCTTTTCTTTAAGTCCTGTTCTTGTCTTCCAGGAATATGTGAATCCATAGAGCTCCTTTGTGAATGCAACTCGTCTTGCATTACTCTTTCGAGCATTTTTGCAATCATAGATATAGAGAATCTTTCCCAATAACTACACCTAATCACTAGAACACATGTTCTCAATTTTAGTCCGAGTAACACAAATCCAGATAGAAAGGTTAAAGCGTAGGTGACTCGCGAGTCGGTCTCACTGCAAGGAGCAGCTGGATTCATAGGTGGAATAGCGGTGAATAAGATAGGTTTGCGTAAAGAGGAAAAAGCCTTCGAAGGTAGGGTTCCTGTGGTACCAGAACATATGAAACAGCTTACCGAAAAATATGGTCTTCGTTTTGTTATCGAGCCAAGTAATCAACGGGCATTTTCCTCTGAGGAATACATAAAAATCAATGCGGAAATTGATTCCCTTGAGAGTCCCGATATTCGTGTGATATTAGGAATAAAGGAGATGCCCATAGATTTCTTTCAGAAAGATAAGGTATACATTTTCTTCAGTCATACTATCAAAGGCCAAAAACAAAACATGCCAATACTTCAGAAAATTATTGATGTCGGAGCTACTCTACTAGACTATGAGCGTGTTATCGATAATAATGGAAGACGAATAATATTCTTTGGAAATTGGGCAGGAATGGCAGGTATATCTGACACACTTCGTGTTCTTGGAGATCGCTTGGAATATGATGAAGTAACTCCAAATCCCTTTGCTGAGATGAAAACAACACTTGAGTGCAAAACCCTTGAAACCCTTAAAGATGAATTTCGCAAATTAGGTAGAAGAATAGAAACTACTGGTTTTCCTGAATCTCTTACCCCATTTGTAGTAGGTTTTGCAGGATATGGTAATGTTTCAAGAGGCGCCCAAGAAGTATTTGATCTCTTACCTCATATTGAAATGAATCCTTCTCAACTCGAAAATCTGAAACCTGACCCACATGTCATATACAAGTGTGTATTCAAAGAGAGCGATATGGTAGAGCCTATTGACGCAGAGATAGATTTCGATTTACAGGATTATTATAATCATGGAGCATCAAAATACAAAGGAATATTCAACAAGTACATTCCATATCTCACTGTCCTGATGAACTGTATTTACTGGACTAAGAAATATCCTCGCCTTGTAACAAAAGAATATATCAAAAAGCATTGGTCCGAACCAAATAGACGATTGATTGCAATTGGTGATATCTCTTGTGATGTTGGCGGTGCTATCGAATTTACTGTAAGATGTACATCTGCCGGTGAACCTGCATTTACCTATTCGATAAAAGACGACCAAGCAATTCTAGGAGTCAGAGGCGATGGTCCAATTATCATGGCTGTAGATAATTTACCTTGTGAATTACCTAGAGAATCATCTACTTCCTTTAGTAAAACATTAGTGGATTTTATTCCAATATTAGCTAATGCGAATTATAATCTACCATTTGCGGAGTTGAATCTGCCACGCGAGCTAAAAGATGCAATAATTGTGTATCAAGGAACTCTAACAGAGAATTACCAGTATCTAAAAAAACATCTTGAAGAAGGTCAATAATAATGAAGACTGTACTTTGTCTTGGGGCCGGTCTCGTCGCTCGGCCGTATGTACAATATCTATGTAACAAAGGTTTCCATGTTATGGTTGCCAGTCGAACAAAAACAAAGGCTAAATCACTCATAGAGGGATGCAAAAGCGCAGAGGCTGTCGAATTCAATATAAAAACGGATATTCAGCTATTGGATGAGTTAATTGCGGAGGCAGACTTAGTATGTTCTCTTTTACCCTATACTTATCATGTCAATGCTGCAAAGATAGCTATAAAGCACAAGAAGCCTTTCTGTACGACCTCATATATCTCACAAGAAATGATGGCTCTAGATGAGGAGGCAAAAAAAGCAGGTATAATTCTTCTGAACGAATGCGGTGTAGATCCAGGTATAGACCACATGAGTGCAATGAAGATAATTGATGACGTTCATAGTAATGGTGGAAAGATAATCAGTTTTACATCTTTTACTGGAGGACTTCCTGCTCCAGATGCTAACAACAATCCTTTTGGTTACAAGCTATCTTGGAGTCCAAGAGGAGTTCTTCTTGCAGGTAGAAATGATGCTCATTTTCTTCGAGATGGAAAGGACGTCAAAATACCTGGTCCAGACCTCTTTGATAATTACGAAATAATGGATGTCCCAGGAATAGGACAATTTGAAGGTTACCCAAATCGCGATAGTATGGCTTTCATTGAATACTATGGAATTCCCGAAACTAAAACAATGCTAAGAGGAACTCTCAGAAATATTGGTTGGTGTAAGACGCTCAAGACTATTGCTGATCTTGGTATATTAGATTTGGAAGAACGTTCTTTCGATGGAATGACATATTCAGATATGATAAAGGAACTTGTTTCTGCAGATTCCAATGATGTAATCGAAGCAGTATCTTTGTATACAGGTCTCGACAAAAATAATCCGATAATAGAACGGTTAGAATGGCTTGGTCTATTTTCCGATGTACTTATCCCCTCTGCTCTAAATACAAGACTTGATTCTTTATGCCATCTATTCGAGGAAAAATTACAATATGCCTCAGATGAACGTGATATGATAGTTATGCATCATGAGTTTATTGCTGAATATTCCGACAAGAAGGAAAAAATCACTTCAACATTGATAGACTATGGTATTCCAAATGGCGACAGTTCGATGTCAAGAACAGTAGCTCTCCCAGTTGCTATTGCGAGTAGATTAATCCTTGAGGGAAATATCTCTATGAATGGAGTTTATCGTCCAGTATTACCTGACATATATAATCCCATTCTCAGAGAGCTTGACCAACTAGGTATAAGTCTAGAAGAAAATGTAATACCACTATGAATTGAAACTGATATATGAGGACCTAATCAGAGTCCCTATTGTTCACCTACACGAAGTTGTATTGCAGCTAGTATCTCTTCAGATCTTATAGTTTCTTTTTGAACTTCTGAGAGTTCTGTCTTCAAACGATAGGTGTATCCAGTACGCTTTCCATATCTTTCAAGAGGTCCCTTACCATTATTCCACATTCGTGCTAGATAAGTCGAAGCGGTACTCTTTGGAAGATCCTCGACAAATGTAGTTTCATAAATCTCAGTAACATCTAATGAAGAGAATTTACCATGCTTGAATGATGCATAGATTACTATCCGCATCTTTTCGTAGCTACTCATGGAATCAAATTGGATTTCTTCAATCTCGGGTTCAATAGGTTCCTCTTCAATCTCATCAAAGACATATCCAGTACTAGTTTCCAAAAACACTCTAAATTTAGCAAACATCTCCTCAACACTACTACTCTTTACTTGAAAACTAGACTCCTCTCCTGTTGATTCATCCGATACAAGAATTTTGAAATCAAATGGGGATTCAGTAAGAGCCAAAATACGACGAAAGCGTGTCAATGCTTCACCTGGATTAACATAACGACATTGAAAAATCTCTTGAGAGCCTGGGCCCGATCTGTATGTAAATTCATATACATAGTTTGTACGATAATCATTTTCCAAGCTTCTCACCTAGTTTCAATGTTTACTAAGATGTTTATTCACATCTACCTATTCTCACATCTAAATAAGTGTGAGTATGTGAATTACTAATACCTAGATAAGAACTACATAATGTGTCTGTAAGCCCTAGAGACACACCTAATCCATTTCACTTGTGATAAGCCGCATAGAACACTAATATCAAATTAATAAGGCCTATTAGAGCTCTAAATCAAAAAATAATACCTTTTTCCTTCTTTATCACTATTCACAAAATTATATGGTTTGTGAATAGCATGATACGCATATCATAAGTCTTTTTGCTTAGTTCCAATGGAAACGAAGGGGTGTCGCTATTCACATAGGCTAGCAAATCTATAGTATCTTCTTTCCCGTCAAAAAGCAGATTATAAACTTCTTTTTAATAATCGATTCACAATTATGGCGCCATTCACTTCCTAAATATGTGAACTATTGTCAACAACGTGAATAGTCTATAATCATCTATATTAATGGCAACATGAAATCATCTGGTCTTTCTCCAAGGATTAGATGTTTGTAAACATCACCAGCTCTCAAAGTAACCTCCTCTAACCGACCACATACTTCTACATTCATTCCACTCATTACATGTTCACCATATCGACCACGATAACTAACAATCTCTCTAAGGTCATTAATCTCATTACATTCTACCTGATATCGACTAGGCGTGTATATTGATTCAGAATCATCAACTATATGACAAACAACAGTACTAATTCCCATATTTTTGTATATACAATCCCCATATTGCCATTTCAAATCAGAAGGTAATTTTACTAGTCTGATGAAGAAATCTATTGAATGATACAAGCCTTGAAGTTTTTTTTCTTTTTCTATTTTCATAAGGGTATCAAGATGCTGATTTTTTTTACCCCATCGGAAAACTGTATGTTGTTTCAAAGTTTCTTCAGAGTATGACTTAACTTGATTTTCAGCACCCTTAATTTCTGACATAGCTTGAAATAAATTTCTACCTGCCTTAGATCCATATATTACCAAATCTATATCAGATTCATCATTACTCAAACCCACAAGCTGAGAACCAGTAACACCAATAGACTCCCATGATATTCCACTATATTCCACTAAAATCTCTGCTAATTCAACAGTTGATTTCCGAATACTATTGAGATGTCCATTTCCATCTCTAAGATAACGTAATGCATCTATCGGGTCATATATGATAGAAATCGACTCATCTGGTACTGCTTGCATATCGCGTCCTCGAATATCATCAAACCATATGTATTGCGGAGCATATTCTCGAAGAAATATTTCACGATCCGTCAGATATGGAAGTTTTCTGTAATTATCACCCCTTGTACTTTTACGATCTCCATCTTCATACGGGACATACCTCAAGTATGCTATGATTCGATTCTTGGGATGTAATACACCTTTGACTTCGAAAATGTAGTTTTCATCAGTTTCAAGGAAATATCCTTCAATAGGATTCATCAATGTCATCACTAGAGAAATTATATGAATAGCATGATAATTAAAGCAGCTTGTAGCTTTAAATTATTATAATGCCAGTCAATTTCGATATTAAAGCAGATTTTTCTATTTTCAACTCCAGCCCAAGTCTTGCTTATTTTGACTCAGCAAGTACAACCCTAGTGCCGAAAGTTGTTATTGATGCTACAATGAGATTCCTAATGGATACCGTTTCATCTTCTAGGAGAGGAGCTCATCGTCTAGCAACTACAGGTAGTGCCCAAGTTGAAACTGCTAGGTCTCTAATTGCACAATTTCTAGGATCTGAAATTTCTGAAATTTCATTTCAAGGTTCTGTTCCTTCTGCTGTTGCATCAATTATGTTTGGATATCCTTGGAAAGATATGCAGAAGAGCAAAGTTGTGATAGCTGAAAGCGAAGAGCACTCGATAATGGTATCGATGCTTCGAGCAGCTCAAATTCTCGAATTAGATATAGACTTCTTACCTGTTGAACAAAGCGGACAATTGAAACTTGACAAAGTAGATTCGATAATTGATGAAAATACAGGCATTGTTGCTGTAGGAGATACTACAGTTGCCACGGGAACAAAAAACCCTATCAATAACATTACGAAAACTGCCCATGAAAAGGGGTCTCTATTAATTACGGATATGACCAGAAGTCTTGATTTCTATGATAATCCTCTTCATTCATTGGAATCTGATGTCATTCTCATTTCAGCTAATACAGGCTTTATGGCACCTCCCGGATTAATTATTCAATGGATAAAGCCTTCAATAGGTTTAGATTTCTTTCCTGGAATTCTTGGTGGCTCTTCTGTAGCTAGTGTTCATGGTAAATCCTTTGAAATCTCTCTACAACCTGATAAATTCGAATCAGGTATCATCAATGTTCCAGCAATAATTGGACTTGGAACCTCTATCAACTATATCAATAAAATCGGTAGAAGGAATCTCTACAACCACATTCAGAATCTAATGCAAAATCTCATTTCTAGCTTAACAGAGATCGAGAATATACACATTTATGGTTCTCCAACAATTGACTCATCGATAATGAGCTTCAATCTTGGGTCCGAAGATGAGATGAGCTGCCATGATATTGCATTATTTCTTGACCAATACGATATAGCTGTAAGAAGCGGTTTTCTATGTGCACACCCTCTAGTATCAAAATTAGCTAGTGATGGAGTTGTACAAATCTCACTTCATGGCTACAACTCTCTTGATGATTGCAGGCGTCTTGTTGAAACACTTCAAACAATTAGTAAAGATTTTCTATAAGCCATCATCCTAATGCAAACAATGGAGGATAGAGAACAAAATATTGTATTACTATTGCAAGCATGATTCCACTAAAAACAAGCCCTTTCCCTCTTGAAGTATTCACATCGGTGAACCAGAGAATAGCACCGACTAAGACAACAACAACTGCAGAGACCCTTCCAATGAAAATCAAGAAATCCCAGATCTCTGCAAAATGCATTGCTATCATATTTGCGAAATCTGATAATGGACTAAGTATTATTGCAGGCATTGGTTTCACACAAATATTTCATCTTGCGAACCAATTTAAAGTCCTTAAAGAACAGTCACTGATTTTGCCAAGTTGCGTGGTTTATCAGGGTCGTATCCTTTTCTGGTTGCCATATAATAACTGAATAATTGAAGTGGTACAATATATGCCATTACTGAAAATTCAGGCTCTACACCCTTGGGTACAACAAATGTATAATCTGACAGAGACTGCAATTCTTCATCGCCTTCCTCTATTACACTTATCACAGTCGCACCTCTTGCTTTCATTTCCATAAGGTTTCCAATAATTCGATTTCGGGTATCATCTCGAGGCGCAATAAAAATCACGGGATAACCATTATCAACCAATGCTATAGGTCCATGTTTTGATTCACCAGCAGAATATGCCTCTGCATGATTATATGCAATCTCTTTCAACTTCAGAGCTCCCTCTTCAGCTGTTGCAATCGAAACACCTCGTCCCAGAAATAATAAACTTGGAACATTATAATATCTTCCAGCGAGACTTCTTGCCTTTTCTTCATGAATTGAAATAACCTTCGACACAATCTCAGGTAATTTATTCAATGATTCCCGTTTCTGGCTAATTACATCTGATTCTCTATATTTTGTTATATCTGCGAGCGACAGAGCAATTTGTGCTAGAGCTGTCAACTGAACCATAAACGTCTTCGTTGCCGCTACACCTATTTCTGGACCTGCTTGAGTTATGATTGTATGATCTGCAATTCTTGTAATTGAACTACCTACAACATTCGTAACAGCAATTACTTTTACACCAAAGCTCTTAGCATACTTTACCGCAGTAATAGTATCAGTTGTTTCTCCGGATTGTGTAATAGCAATAATACAATCTTTTTCCGACAATGCCCCATAAACAGTATCAGAAAAATCACTTGCTAATTCAAATGTAGGCAATACTCCTGCTAATGATGCAAACATATGGCGTCCTGCAATAGCAGCGTGGCCAGAGGTTCCCATAGCGAGAAGGAAAATATTGTTCGAAGAACTAATCATCTCTGCGGCTCTAGCAATGATTTCGGGTCTCAATCTAAGTGTATTCCTAATCGCTTCTGGCTGTTCGTGTATCTCCTTCAACATAAAATGGGGAAATCCACCTTTCTGTGCTTGATCTGCTGTCCAACTAATTTTGATTGTTTCTCTTTCAATTATGGAACCATCATCTAATTTCTCAATACTAACGCTATCAATACCAAGTGTAGCAATTTCTCCATCCAAAAGTAATATCATATCATTAGTCATCGGTAAGAATGCAGGAATATCAGATGACACATATGAAACTCCATCTTTTCTTCCAATTACAAGTGGATTACCATCACGTGTACATACAATCTTATTTGGTTCGGTGGTAGACATCGCAACAATTGCATATGTACCCTCTATTCTCCCAGTCACCTTCTTCAGGGCTTCAGCAAGTCCCAATCCATCCTTAAAATAGTCTTCAATCATATGTGGAATGACTTCCGTATCAGTTTCAGAATCAAACTTATGCCCCTTCTCACTTAGTTCTCTTCTCAATTCCAAAAAATTATCTATTACTCCATTATGAACTACTGCTACTTCATTGTTGCAATCAAAATGAGGATGTGAATTATACAATGATGGTATTCCATGTGTTGCCCATCTCGTATGTCCTATTCCTATAGTGCCAGGTAAGTCATCCAAATTCAATTTTCTGTGGACCTCTTCAATCTTACCTTTGTCTTTCTTCATGAAGAGCTTCCCATCAGAAATAGTTGTAACACCTACTGAATCATAGCCCCTATATTCAAGTCGTTTTAATGCTTGATGTAGGAAAGGTGCAACCTCTCCTTTAGTTTGAACGACTCCAATGATTCCACACATTACTAGAAAGCCTCGTGTAGATATTATCTGTAGTTATTACAGATTATAGAATTAATAACATCTGAGTATAAGTGTTGATGTTGAACATCCAAGTTCAATTATCATCCCGTAAGTTCGATTTCAATATACACAGAATCAGGAATTCTGACACGCATAATCTGCCTGATGGCACGCTCATCCGCATCAATATCAATGAGCCTTTTATGAACTCGCATCTCCCACTTATCCCAAGACTGTGATCCTTGTCCACAGGGTGTTTTACGAGTAGGAAGTATCATTCGCCTAGTAGGAAGTGGAATTGGACCTGCCATACGGACTCCTGTCTTTCTAGTAATTCGTCTTATTTGATTACAGACCCCATCGAGGTGCTCTGTACTTGTACTTGACAGTCGAATCCTTGCTCGTTGAGTCATTTGAAAGCTATACTCCTATCTACTAGACAGTGACAGCCACGACTGATATTTGGATAAAAAGGTTGTCTTATGTGAGAAGAAGTTGAAGTCTGAGAAAGCGTATCAATAATAGAATCAGAAGCATAATTTCATTAACATTTCGAGAATATCCAGCAATGGGGTATCAAAATTAGCCGACGTGACAATAGTCAAGCTTGGTGGATCTGTAATCACACATAAAGACAAATCACCACCTCAAATGAACAGGAAAGCTATTGTTCGTATTGTAAAGGAACTTGGCGTATCTATTGATAAATTAGTCATAGTCCTTGGTGGCGGCTCATATGGACATCAACCCGCACATCTGTATGGATATGGGAATGACAAAACCCCGAGAAACAAATTGCTGGATGGAATAGGTCCTATTCATAAAAACATGATAGACTTGTCAATTCAGGTTGCGGATACCTTGAATAGATATAAAATCCGAACAGTAGTTTTCTCTCCTTTCACTCATGTCATTATGCATGATGGAGCTGTTTCTGCTTATCCTACCGAACTAATAAAACGGTCTCTGAAATCAGAATATACAGTTCTTACACATGGTGATGTATGTTTAGACGAAGTACGTGGGGCTTCAATACTGAGTGGGGACACAATAATTGTACATCTAGCTAAAAGCATTGGTGCAAGAAGAGTATTAATCGGAACTAATGTAGATGGAGTTATGGAACAAAATCCAACAATAAATCCGGCTGCTAAATATATTCCCATAATTAGTCATACAAACATGAATGAAGTTCTTCATTCAGCTGGTCCTTCTGACACAACAGATGTCACAGGTGGTATGCATCGGAAAATAACAGAACTCCTTGAATTGGCAAAAACAAATACTGCTATTCACATCTTCAATCTCTCAGTTCCTGGTAGACTGAAAGCACTATTACAAGGGCACGATACAATCTGTACTACCATAACTGTTTAACTTATCATATCAGCAATGTAGACATATTATCTGCCATTGTTCCAAGAGTCAAGTTCTCTGGAGTCATATAATTATCATCTACATATTCGGCTGCTGTTAAAATAACAATGACCTCTTTCGAATTACATTTTCTACACGCTACATCACTATGTAGATTGAGAAGTGTGTTGAGCTGTTGTTGAGTTGGAAAAACAGCATATGACTTGTTCCCTGCACAAAGATCATAATATCCATGATTTTTCAGTACAGGACCATTAATCTCACTAAGAAGTTTTTCTAAAATCTCAACTGATTTTTTCTTCATATTCTCAAGTATTGAAGAATTTACAATCCATAATCCAGATTCCAAATCTATGAATTGACTATCATCACCAATACGTAATGCAACAAGAACTTCATCTGCAAGAAGCTCAGTCAAAGCTCTTCGCCCATCATCTACATTCATTGGAGCAGTACGCCCTTGAATTGACTGTACAGCAGTAGTTTCTATGAACTCCATTAAGACATCCCAATTCACGCATCCATTAGATACATCGACAAAATCTTGTAGCAGACCAAACCATAATCTCATTTGGATAGCTCGACCTGATGATCCGACATCACGAACTGCATTGATTAAATCTGTATGAGTAATTTTCTCTTCTATAATTGGCTGTGATTGCTCAACAATATCTGTTTGAACGATACCAGTACTGAAAGTATCTAGAATTATGTCAAGCGAAGTTGTAAACGCAGACACAACAGTCACTGCTTCAAACTCATCATCACAATCCAATTGTTCCCTTATCATTGCCGCAGCAACACTGCCTCTTACAATGATTATCAATTCAATTACCTGGTTACCTAAATGTGACATATATTTCCGAATCTTTTCGATAAGTGAATCCATCGAGGTTGCTCTAATGTGTTCGGGCAGAATCAGTATAGCTCTGTCATTGATAACTAGTTCACTCTCTGATTTTTTCTCAATTATCACATCATCATTTTCCAATTTATTCAAAATGTATTGCATAATCACTTCTGTAACTGCTTCTAATCCTTTTCCCGGAATCGTGAATATGAATCCTCCCGGAACAAGAGGGATAGCTTCTCTGTCTATTGATTCAAAAGATAACAAATCTCGAATTAATTCAGATAGTTCCTCTGGTCCTGACTTTGAATCCAGACTATGTAAAAAGCCCAATAAATCGCCCTCTGTCACAAACCGTTTTGATGCAAGGAATGCAATGACATGATTTGCGATTTCACCAATCCTATCAAAAACTTGTTTTTGATCTGATATAGTCGATGTATCAATATCATCAAGTTCAACTCCTGGTTCTGATCCAGATATGGAAGTGATAGATTCGGTTTCATGAGATTCTTCAGATGCAATAATATCCATTGAAGTTGGGCTAACGAAGGGGTAGGTCGCTATTTCAAATGCATTAGTATTTGGTAATATCATTATTGCACGACCCCGTTTTAATACACGAAGATACCTCTCTTGCTCTTCATTCAAAGATAAGAAACGGCTTCCAATCCCACTATCATATGGTAGTCGAAATGTCACTTTTGAAGAGGTATTAGCTAAAATATTCGAAGAGATATTTGGTCTAGTGGAAACAACGACAACTCCTTGTCCTGTAGCTCTTTGAAGCATAACCATTGATTCTCCTGTTGTTATATCAGCTGCGGAATCCCTCGTATAACTCTCTGGAACAAGATTACTTGCTTCTTCGAGAACAACTACATGATGAAGGTCTGGTGTTATTCCTCTTTTCATAGCATAATCAAAGATACGCTTTGCAACAAGATTGTAGAGCAATCTGGCAGCATCCATCCCACCTGTGCTTGCTACATATCGTAAATCAAAAATCACTCTTCGGTTCATTAAGCTCGATATTTTAACAGCATTTTTTCCTCCTGCCAAAATGGATCCAAGGGGTTCTCGATTCAGGATTTCCAGACGATTCAATAGAGCATCTCTTGTCATTTTCCCAGATTTATCATCATCTTCTGCTGCTTTTTCGATTAAATCTACCAAAAAACTCACTGAATTTGCATCCCGAGATGCAGATTCCACAACTCTCTCTATTGATTCTCTGAGAAGACGTTCCATTGCAGGGGTCAGCTCGGAAGACCCGCTTCGTTCTTTTAATAATTCCCTAAAAATACTGAATACAACATTAGCATGTCTTTTCTTAGAATCAAGCCCCGAATCAAAGATGTCGATAACGAAGGAGGAATCCAATCCTGGTTTCAGAATAATTACATTATCATATCCCATCAAATCATGATATTCAGAACCTTTTACATCAAATACCCACCAAGGTATATTCGTTTTCTGACTTAATTCCGCAATAAGATGTTTGACAAATGTTGTTTTACCGGTCCCAGTTGCACCTAAGACAGCTATATGTTCCCGTAACCATTCTACTTTGAAACCTACTTCATTTAAAATACGTCCTTCAAATACTGTATTAGCTACCTTCAATTCGTTATCAATTATATCTCGTGAAGGAATTGTAAATGAAGGAATTGGAGTTGCCGTTATGACAGGGAGATTCTGTACTGGCATATTCACATATGCAGATAATCTGTTTACATGCATTCTTACCCGTTTAATATGCCTCCTTGTGATGCATCTATAGAATATCCTTCCTTTCGATTTACGTTCAATCAGTTTGAAACTTCCATCTCCTCCCCATATGGATAACGCCAAACCTTTCAATGCGTCTCTGTTTGCTATCTTTTTGGTTTCTCTAACATGTAAATAGGCTGTGGTATCAAACCATCCATTATCAATCTTAACATCATCGTACTGGTCAATCAGATATTTTTTTGCTGCTTGATCTGCTAATGAATCATCTTTGCTTTTTTCCTTTCGTCTAATAGACTTCCACTCTCTCTCCATTCTTCGTTTCTCTTTCTTAGCTGACGTTTTTGAAAAGACGCAGGTAAAAGATGCTGAATATCTCTGTTTGAGCATGGAAGAAAGTAGTGTACCAATTTGAGATCTATCAATACTTGGAGACACTTGAGGTAATCCATCAAATAGTATCAATAGATTATCAGATATATTATCATTATCTGATTCGTCTTCTCCGATATTTGTATGAATGAGATAATCAAAAGCCTGACCTAATTCATTTTCTCGCAGTAGTTTTAATTCGATATTTGTTATCGAAGCATGTAGAATTGCTTCAGTTCTTGTAGCCTCTTTCTTAAGAATTTGGCAAAGCTCTGATAATGATTTTCCTCTGACAGTTAGGAAAATTCGCAGATACGGTGTTTCATTATATATTCCTGCTTCAAACGCCATAGACAAACAATCTGCCATTCCTGATCTGAGTGCAAGCAACATTGCTGTATTATACGTTGGATGATTGTCATCATCTAACTCAACCCTCATATTCATTGATGATATCTCAAAACAACACGTCACAACATTGTGTTTCCCAAGGCTGAGAATTGCGTATTCATTGCTTATTTCTATAGAAATTCTTTCGTTATTGATAGCATATCTAATCCACGCAAGTCCGGTTAGTATTGGAAATAAGCATACGATTACTTCGATTATTATTTTCATTGGTATTGAAGGTGCAAAACCTAGTCCTGATAATGGAAGAAGATATACACTGATTAGATAGAAGAAGGATACGAGTATTCCTACTACCCACATAGTCCTGATATACATCCATTTTGTATCAATGTTTGTGCGTAGTTCCGACGGTCCAGACATGATTCTCACACCGTTCATTTTATTCTGGACAAAGGTAGACTTGTTATGTCATCATCCATCCAAGAACGGTACGGACTGTACTCTCGAGGTTAGAAGTCCGAACTCGCTGATTTGTACAGGTTTGAATTATTTAAGCCACCCTCGCCTCAGTATTCCAATCATTTCTTTCCTGTAATCGAATTAGATGGGAAATGATACTGAACTCATCAAATTCAATTTAGAGGTTAAGTTCTTGTTAAGTTCTAATCAATAAGAACTACACCAAAATCTAATTTCTATATGAGGTTAATATTGATGATAAATGAAATAGAGCTGAGTGAAAATTACATACTACTATAATACAGGTCCGTACAATGTGGGTGGTTCACTTGAATCAAAAAGCAATTATCATCATCGCTTTCAGTCTGCTAATCATTGGTCTGTGTGTTCAAAACGTAGAATCAGCAAATAGTGAGGAAGTTGACATTTATAGAGGTGACACAATCGAAATTACTGCTAGACTGCTTGAAAATATCACGTTTGGGAACCCTATACCTAACCAACATCTCTACTTCTATGATCAAACAGAAAATCAATTCATTGGTTCTTCCCTAACTAATTCTGATGGATACGCATCAATAGAATGGACGATTCCATTGAACCATACTCTTGGAAACACATTGCTAAACGTTACATTTTATGGAAATGCAACTCTTTTCCTAGCATCATCTTGCCAATTTGTACCATTGACAATTCTATCAAGAACCAATATCCAAATACATGTGAACGAATACCTTCTTGCCCCTGATGACTACTTGATAATAGATATTCTTCTCGAGAATGATGAGAATACACCTATTCAGAGTGCAACTATTATGATGTATAATGATGAATCACTTCTTGCAACTGCCAATAGTAATACAACCGGTCAAGTAGAGTTCGTAGTAATGTGTAATGATACATGGTGTTCAAATGGTGAAAATGTGATATCAATTATTTATGAGGGCGATTTGATTCATTTTAATTCTGAAGCATTAGAAAGTTTTCTAATCACATTTCAGAAAATACCGACCTCTCTCACGATTCAGAATCTTCCAAATAATGTACTTCTCGGTCAAATGTATATACTAGATATCGAGTTGGAATCCGAATTTTCTCTTCCATCAAATTCGGTTATTGATGTTTATCTCGATGGCTCATATTTCGATTCCATCAATCTCAACGAAACAGGATCTAAAAAATACAATCTATCTATAGATGATCATTTTGATTTGGGTATTCACTATTTAGCTTTCAGCTTCTCTGAAACAACACGTTATGCATCAACATCTCTAGAAAGCAATATTGAAGTGTATAGCCCAGCTTTCATTAATATACAAATCAACGAACCACTCATCATTGATAGTAATCAGAGCATCATCATCGAACTTACAGATTCTTTTCATAGGTCTATTGCTAATACAATTATTGAATTACATGATTTATCATCTGGAATCACAAGAAACATAATGACGCCTTCAAATTCGACTCGTCTATCGATAGAGTTTCCTCTGCTCGGAAGAATTGGACCCAGAACTCTATCAATTAACATAATGAATAATATTTTCTTGACAAATAACACACTTTTCTATGATGTCATAATTTGGGCAAAATCTAGCATAATCCTCATTGACTCGAATATAATGGGGTATGCCTCTCCAACACAAGAAATAACATTGAAATTACAAGTCGTTGGATTTGAGCGAAATTGTTCATTTTGTCAAATAGGGCTAATAGAACGTAATGCATCGATAATAGTATTAGAAAATACTGATGAATTTGGAGTAACAGATTTCACTTGGAATGCCCCTTCGACAGAAGGTAATTTTTCTTTAATCATCACTTATCTAGGTAACATCGATTATTACGAACTGCCGTATAATATGACCTACAATTATTATGTCACAAAGAAGATACCACTGACTGTTATAGCGAGCGAATATACAATTATTCCAGCTCTACAAGAAATTCAAGTTTTATTACAATTCATCCTTCTCAATGGGACCCCTCCAATTGGATTACAAGTGGTGGTCAATTGGATTGAGTACAAACAAGTAGTTCCGATTCAGACAAATGGTATCTTATTCCTCCAACTAATAGTTCCTACCCTTCCAAGTAATTATTCTCTTACTTTTAGCATAGATGAAAGTGACTCCACACTCGCTCTATCGGGACGTATTCAGATTGAGATTGATGATTATACAGCTTTAGCATCACAGGGGGTAGGTATTCCAAGTATAGCTACTGCTGCATTTCTTTCAATTGGCATTGCAGCATTACCCATTATCAGAAGATGGTATATGATTGGATAGAAATTCAATGGTGCTCCGGCCGGGATTCGAACCCGGGTCGAGGAATCGAGAGTCCCTCATGCTGGGCCGGACTACATTCGGCTATCAAACACAAATATTGCTTGATTTCTACCGGAGCTTTGGTACCAGTCCGGAGCGGGAGTGCACTCCCTCTTATACAAATAAGGCTTTCCCCGAATTTATCCTACATAGAAACGCATGGCTTTTATGGATTGAATAAATTCGCAAAATTCGTCCAACTATCTTCTAACAATCCTAATAGACTATTGAAAACTTCTTGTGCCCATCCTGTGGCTTGAAGAATGACTGCAATAACAATGGACACAGTTACAACTGCAATTCCAAGAAGCAAACTCTCTTCAACCAATGGACCACCCGATTCATCGGAACCAAATTTGTTATCGTCAGTCATATTGTTCACTGCAAATTATTCTTTTTTGTCCTATTTTAACTCCCCTTGATTACTATGCAATCGACGATGACTGAGGTGTAAAATACATTTCAGACTCTTCATTAGCTAACTCTTTCCGAATCTCCAATAATATCTCATTATATCGCTCCATGGGATATGCAATACTACATTCTTTAATACGGGATTGATATGCACCATCAGTCGCCCAATCATTACACGTATTCTCAATACCATTCTTATCGAAGATTTTATTCAATCCGAAAAATGTTGTTATACCATTCTCAGAGCTTCTACGGATTTCAGAAATTTCTGTTACTCTACGATAGGATTTACCTGGTTCGGGTCTCTCCAAGACCACAATGATATCCATCAAGGCAATACTTTGATCCTCGATATTATGACTCGCTTTCCATCGTGAAACTAGACTAGAGGCCGAACTACTATGGCATGTTTGCAAAGTTCTTATTCCTGCCCCAATTGCCTGAAAGAGAGCCTGACTATGCTCTGCGGTTTGAATCTCTCCTAGAATGAGATAATCGGGCGATTTATGGAGACTCTTTACAATCTCTACACTTTTGTTGCTGGATGCATTTGTTTCATCAATAGGATCCACCCTAACTCTAACTTGATTATGATTAGGATTTAACCTACTTTCAAGAGCGTCTTCTATGTAGATTTTTCTCCATTCTTTAGGTGTTTGTAAATCAAGCGCATTCAACAGTGTTGTTTTTCCTGCGCCAGGCGGTCCTGTGATTGTAATATTGAAACGCTGATAAAGTGCAAACAATAAAGCTGCTGCAATTTCCTCAGTTAGAGTTCCATTTCTAATAAGGTCATAAAGTGTGAAGGGTCGAGTCTTAGCTCTTCTTATTTCCATATGAAAACCATCTGCAGCGAGCGGTGGAAGACTCACAGCAATCCGAAGAGAAACCCCTAACAGTCTTACATCCGTCTTCAGAGAAGGATTTTTTCGATCAAGATGTAGATTGCTTTCTGCACGTAATAGTGTAATAAGTCGAGTTATATCATATCCTCCCAACTTCACATTCGTTTTGCATCTTCCATATTTCTGATGATCAAAATACACTTTACCATCAGGTTTGTCTAAATACAACTCTTCAATTCTCTCATCAAGTAACATTGGAATGAGTTGGTATAATACTGACGTCTTGTGCGATGCTATTTCTACAATTCTTCTCCTATAAAAAGAGGATATCTCCGGTAAATCTTGGAGAAGATACTCATCTAATATTCTCGCTATCTCCTCCAAACGATAATCTATTCCACGTCTCTTTTTCATCAGATTCCCTGTAATTTTCTGCATGTCATCCATTAGAGATTCCAAGAGACCGTATTCAAGTGAAGTATGAATATTCGGTATTGCTATGTATGTGAGAGTGTTTTCTTCTGAAAAATAAAAGAAAGCAATATACGGTCCAATACAATATGCATCTTCAATTGCATTGATATTTCCAAAAATATCAGTTTCTGAACCTATATAGATGGTTTTCCAAATACGAGAATCTAATACCTGAGTATCATTATCAATAATACCCCTAAGATGTAGTTGTTTACTTTCCTTATCAAGGAGAATAACCCTATGACCGCACTCGTCATTTTTTCTTAAAATCTGACATGTTGCATATGGTCGTGAAATCGAATTACAGGATTCACATTTTGGTGAAGGGCATTGCACGAATGTAACAGTACGCTCGCTCATATTGGTCTACACAACCTCAGATGAAGAGTAATCGGGAAGCATCCTCATCGACCTAAATCATCTATGAATTCATATACAATGGATTTAAGCACCTGTTCTCTAAGCTACAATAGCTGCCTTCTTTTGTATCATCTTGATAATTTTCTTCATCATTCCATAATGGTCTCTGATACTATACTCTGCTACATCTGTTGCATCCGAAGCAAGTTTCTGGGTTAGTACAGCTCGTTTTTCGTAATCTTCTGCAATAAGTCTATCACTTGCATATGCAGCAGATACAGTAAATATGAATGGATTTCTCCCACCCCGTTTTGACGTAGGTATCATATCTAGGACCTCAAGCATCTTTTCTCTTAGACAATTTTCATAATCCTTTGTATCCCATCTTCTAGCTTGAACTTTTTTCAAGACTCTACTGTTATTCATTAGCATTGAGAGGACTCTTGGTACATAATCATCTGGTTTCCGAATATTGGGGGAATACCCTGTGATGGATTTTAATCGAAGCGTTTCTCTGACTATCGATCGTACATTCACACGGTGTCCGCATTTTTCGAAAACATCAGCTATTTCGTCCAGTGTAATAGGGGCATCTTCTTTGAACTCCCTGACCGCCATCAATAAACAGACAGCCATTAGAAGTATATTATTTGTCACATTTGTTTTTGAATCGGAAGTTATTTTCTTGTACAGATATGCTGTGCGATCTCGTACCTGTTCATTCAGCATTAGAAGCTTTGAAACATGATTCAGTGTTCTCAAAGCCCGATACTGTGCTTCATTATCCCCAATTCTGATACGTGTACTATAAACTGATTTTAGTCGCATAAACCGCTTTTGCATTACTGCAGAAAGTATCTGTCCTCCGGCATCTCTGAAATACCTATCTTTATGATATCCAATGTAGCTACCTAGTCCATCTACAATATGCATTCTATTACCCAACGACACATACATACTTGCATCAGGACTATCAGCTCTCTGTTCCTCACCCATTTGATAAGTAGAATGTACGTACTCTCTTTCTATTACAAGACCACAGTCAGTACATACTATGTGACCTCGGCTTCTTATTAGCGAACCCGAACAATCAGGACAGGATTCCATGAAACCTTTGTCTGACCTATTGGTTTCTTCATGTATCAAATACCACACCCAAATCAGAAAGTACAATCATACATAACACCCTTTCAGGCCATCAAAGTCTATTCCATCACGGTTCAAATCTGTACCATCGAATACCCGCTACCTTTCAAGAGGTGTTTGAAATCTCACAGAGAAAGAGAGATATCCGAAACTAATCGGCTGCATCAACTTGTTATGTTAATGTGAGGAAAATTGTTTCCATATCAAAGGTCTTCTTCTTTGCAGGTGTTATTTGCTTCAATGTTACTACGAGACGAAGTCCTCCCATCGTAGCAACAGCTTCGAATTCCTTTTCATCACTCTTTTTGAATACCTTTCCTTCCATATATAGCAGAGCTTTCTCTCCACCCACAATCGGTTTAGAATCAATAACAAGATCCAATGTACGTTTTCCTTCTATTTTGGTACATAGCGCTTCTGGAACTTCAAGTGTAAGTATCAATCCTTCTGGTTTTGAATTAATCTTTATAACTCTCAATCTCTTGGTTTCTGTATCTTCGATAGACTCGATTTTTGCGCCCTTGATTCTTATAGCCATTGGATTTACCTCATTTCCTGTTGATGAACCAGCCTAAGGTGCAAATTTAACCCTGTCGTTATTTCCATGTGTGGTTTTTTAGGCATCATACAGACCTGACTTCGGTGCCATATATGCAAAAATACAATCTGGGAGCTGTAAGTTTCTCTGCAATAATTGTTTTCTGTCTTGTTTCTCCTGTGTCTGCATATTATTTTGAATTCATTTCTTTTGAAACTGATCAACTTGTATACGAAGTAGGTGAAACAATTAACATGGTGGCTAGTCTTATTGCTGATTACAGTGAGAGTGGTTGGTGCTATGTGTCTTTTGCAGTTGTTTCCGATATCGGAACTGTTCATACTGATGGTTACTCTATTCCAGCATCAACTAATCCGCAATTTCCAGTTTCATCATATTTGATAACACCAAGCGACACTAACCCAGGTATAAACGGTACACAAGCTTATGTTATGTTCAGTGCAGAAATATATGATACATTCTCAGAAGGCGGAAGTGATTCAATAGTCGTGAATATAACTCGTGGTCGTTTAGAAACTATTCCACTTGTATCTCTTGTTAAAACATATGGCCAGAATAGTTCATTCTCATTTAGAGTGCAAAGTATACATACCGATAATGTAGTTTACTCTAACGAAAATCTATCCATCGTTATACGCAACAATCAAGCTGACATAGTTTGTGAAATTAATACAACCACTGACATCAATGGAGAATTCGAATTCATCTGGGATACTTCTCTAGGACCACCCTCTACGTATAACATGAGCATATCAAGCATAGGCACAGAAGATTTCATACCTTTTACAGAATCGTTTTCGGTTATCATAGAACCTGCACAATCTAAACTAAGTGTTATTTCTGCTCCAGAAGTTGTATATTGCCAATCTCCTGATGGTGTACTATATGAGTATGCCGAGATCACAATTGAACATCTTGATTATCAGAACATCCCTTTGACTAATAGCACTGTAGCATGGACTTTTGAGTCCACTTCTGGTATCATGAATCATATTGGTTCTGGATATTACAACGCTTTCGTTCCTATTCATTCGAATCCTGGAACCTTCTTTGTAAACTTCTCAGCCACAAATTCCGTATGTCAATCATCCTACAATTATACAACCATCGAAGTGATTCGTAGAACTCTCAACTTGAATTATAATACCCCTATCCTCGGAGTTGCGAATACATCATTCACCATTTCTATTATGGTGATTGATGAAATTGAAAGTATAGGTGTACCATTTCTTCAATCCAATTTCACGATTACTGTTAGCCAGACAATAATAGCAAACTTCCTAACATCATCGGACGCATCAGGACTACTAGAATATACAATAAAACTTCCATCAGATGCATGGGGCCCTAGTCATATCGAAATTAATATCCTCGAAACAATAAACTACAATTCTATTTCTGAAATATATAATCTATCAGTCAACTTCACCCCAACAATTTCTGCCATCATTGTAAATAATGCAATACTTGGATACAATTCCTGTTTTAACATAAACATCACAGATTTCTATTCTCAGGGGTTAGACAATATATCTGTAGAATTTAGGACACCAGATAACGAAATTATAGCAACCAATACTAGTGATTCACAAGGAATCTGTACATTACAATGGGTCCCATCTACTTCTTTTCTTGCTGGAGTACATAACTTCAAGCTATCTGTGCGAGGAAACCCCCTTGATTTCATTAATGACACTTCAATAACACTACCCGTGGTATTATTCTATCCTATTCATCTAATTGATTTTACAACGACTAGTGCTACAACAAGAGGATCCAGACTTGAATTGAATTTATCGATAATATCCGAGTTTACAGATAATCATTCCATCAGTTTCAGTCTGCATGATAATCTTGGTGACATTTATGAGAACATTACATTAGCTGTAAATAGACACTCCCTAGTTCCCATTGATATAGACCATGATTTTGGATTAGGAGTTCATCAATTATATCTAATTGTTAAGAATCAATACTATAGTTTCATTGGTATAACAGAAATCGAGATTTCTATCCTAGGTATCATAACTGTAAATGCAACCTTTAATTCTGCATTTTATAGTGAAGGTATAGTTTTGAGTCTTCAACTAACAGATGATAATATGTCAGATATTGATTACATATCAATCTCAGTTTTCTTTGATGATGAAACAACGTCATCCTCCTCATCAAATAATATGAGTCTCAGTACCTTGGTCAGTATTCCACTTCCCACAGATATCAATCCCGGACCACATACTGCTACTATACTCTTTTCTCACTCATTTTTTGAAACATCAAATATTACAATTGCATTTACTGTGTTAGTTCGAACAAGTATCACAATATCAATATCAACTGTATCTTCAAATACATCAGAAAGCTATCAACAGTCTATTCAAGATCTACCAATTGCCTCAAGCATATCATCCGGTTCAATCATCAATCCGCCTCCAATTTTATTAAGCGGAACAATCTCTACACCGCTATTGATCGAACGAGCAACTTCCCTTGATAACTGTCCCAAATTCAATTCAGGGATTAGTAATCTATCAACAGTTTCCGAAAACAATCTTACTTCATCATCTGGAAATGGCCAGATTGTTCGTAGTCGTAATGACCTAACAGAAGACTTACCAGATTCAACAAAATCCTCCACCGATCTTGATGTTGAACCGAATGATATAATGCCCCACTCAGCTCTCTTAGGTCCAGTAATAACAACATCTTTGAGAAAATCCGAATTCTTACGTATTTTTTCAACAATCCTTCGGATGAGCTGATTATGAGTATCTGCATCAGAGGTTTTGCGAAAACCTCTATTATCATGTGTTGAACCAGTTACAAGAAGATTGTGACCATCTCCGAATCTTGGCATTATCGCTCTTCCAGACGAATCATAACCTCCGATAGGCGGGTCGTTCTTTACAGCATAGCGTCTCTCTATTCTTCGTTTCATACTTCTGCCTATGATGACTTTCTCTCGAGAATGTGCAACGATTTCATCCGTCAACAGAATGACAGGATGACGTAATCGTTCTGATAACTCGAAAGCCTTCATGGTCAATTCATAGGTTTCTTGTGAAGAATTAGGTGAAAGAACTACACTTTCATAGTCTCCATGCGACCCCCATCTTGATTGCATAAAGTCGCCTTGGCCCACTTTCGTTGCCTGTCCCGTACTAGGTCCCGCTCTCTGAACATCCACAATCACACAAGGGGTTTCTGTCATAATAGCATACCCAATATTCTCCTGCATAAGACTGAATCCTGGACCTGATGTAGCTGTCATTGACATCTTCCCTCCCCATGAGCTTCCTATTACTGCAGCAATTGCTCCAATTTCATCCTCCATCTGAAGATAAGTACCTCCGATGGTTGGGAGTCTAGAAGCCATGACCTCAGCGATTTCAGATGCTGGAGTAATTGGATAACCTGCAAAAAATTCACAACCAGCTGCAATCGCACCTTCAGCACATGATTCGTTTCCTTGCCAGAAATTCAATGTGGTATCTTTAGCATGCATTACAGTAAACCACAAGGAGTGTTCGGTATCGAATCGAAGATAAGCCTATTCTTATTAACACAGAAGAGTATCACTTATCCGCTTTTTTGATCGCTTCTGAAAGATTCATACTGATTCCTTCAGGTTCATATCTCCGTTCCCTTATCTTAACAAATGTAGGAAAAGATACGCACTCCCCAACGAAAAGTGCCTCACCTACCTCTAAGGTAGTGATAGAGTCTAATGCTGACCGATCAATTCCTTCACTACTTTTACCAATATGTTCTAAGTCATATGGATTTGTAGCTCTTAGAATTACCTGATTACTACATTGACTAAGAATAGTTGTTGAAAGTTTTACAGGTCTTTGTGATACCAGACAAAGCAAAGCAAAGAATTTGCGTCCTTCTCTCGCAATTGTTTCTAGTCGTGCTTTTGGTAATGCCAGTTCATGTCTGCTTTCTGGGCAAAACTGGTGTGCTTCCTCAACTACCAGAAGATAGGGCGGTATCTTTCCTTGTCTTCTCAAAGTAAGAAGTTCATACGCCAAATTAGAAACAACTATCTGTTTCTTTTTTAGGCTTATGAAATCACTCAAATCAACAAGTGTCAACTTACCTGGTTTAACAGCTGTTGTAATATCTGGTACGCCTTCTTTGCCGAAAAGTCGAGTTTCATCTAAATCCACAAGCCATCCTATCAATGCATCACGTGTATTTTTACTAATGGACTCATCAAGACGAATATATTCAACAAGTTCTCCTAGTGTATATCCATCTTTCTTTGATTTACGAATATCTGCGATAACTCTTCGTAAATCACGTTTTTGAACTGAACTCATACCTGATACAAGCGCACCAAGTGCATCGGCACCAAGTGCATGTACAGGTATCTGAAAGTGTGTACCTCTTATTCTCTCAATCTCAAATATATTATCACTCAAATTCAGATCTGACGGTTGCATTTTTTCCAAGTAGGAGTACTCACCATGCACATCGATTACTACAACAGCTAAGCGTCCCGTCTTTTTGGACCGTGATAGTATTTCTTCTAGAAGGACTGATACAAAATATGATTTTCCCGCTCCACTCATTGCAAGCACTGCTAGGTGTTTAGAAAGCAACCGATCCATTTTTGGTGTAAATATCATATTATGATGTGCTATTTTTCCCAGATTCATACCCATTTCTATATCAAGTTTTAAGAAACCTGCTAATACATCTTCATCAACTGTTCGAACAACTGCACCAGGGGACACTGCAAAGAATGGTCGAATGGTGCCTGAATCGGACCATAAACCAAGTACCTGTGCTTTTGCCACAGTATATTGCCATCTATCTGTAGGGAAAATTGTCCTTAACGGTTCTCCCCTTGATTGGTATTCACGAACAGCTTCAGCATGCTGGTAGTATCGATTGGTTCCAACCAAGTCTTGCACTCTTGCAATAATCGTTCCCAAATCGTGATTAATACCTACAAATTCACCCCGACGAACTATTATCTCTTCGGAGTCGCCTTCTACAACAAATGAGAAACCACCTACATTTGGACCATCATTTGTACATATTACAGTCCCCAGTCTCAGATGTAGCCTTTCTTCAGACACTTCTTACCCTCCAAATGGATTCCTCGATCTTCTTTTTTCAAGTGTTACATATGTCAATCCTGATAGTGCCATAAGTCTATCAATAATCATAGATGTTTCATTATTACTGATTCTTGCTCTTGCATCTGCCTCTAGTATAGGTGCAGGAATTCCATACTCCGGATGCTGCGTTGATAAAGGTAGTATTGCAGAGAGTGCTTTGTTTAGCTGGATAACTCCTCTATCCGGGTCAACTAATACTTCAACGCGTAAAGGCAAATCCTCACGTGCTGTTCTGATATATGTGACGAGAATTGAGGATGCCCATAAGGAAATGTCATCTGCTATAGAATTAGAATTCTGTGTTATCTCAGTAGAGTATTTGAAAGCAAAGGTTCTTTCACCTTCATCCAGAAAGGTATCGAGTATATCACAGTCTCTTGAGATTTTGAGTAGCCATCTATAATCAACACCTTGAATTTTCTCAAAAATCTCTGGTTTTCTAAGAATGTGAGGAAGAATATCGCTCAAAATATTCACTATCTTAGTCGACCGACTATCCTTAACAATACCGACCAGCAACAAATCTTTCTTCCTAGCTTTGTGGTATAGCTGTCGGTATAAGGCCATAACTTCTTGATACTTCTCATAAGCTAGAGTTCCCATTTGTGGCCTATCTCTTGGATGATGATATAGACTACCATCAATGAGGATAAGGTCTACATGAAACTCCTCAAGTATGGCCAAAGTAACTTTCAATTCTTCTGATAAACGTTCAAGAGATGCCAATTGATCAAGCTCAGAACCCTGAAGCGTCAACATTACCGGTCTCACTTTCGGTTCGGGAAATGGAGAGGGGTAGAATTCCACGGATGGTCCCTTTTCTGGACCAAATTGGAACACAACTGCCACACCCCGTGTAAGAATCAAATCGATAGATCTGAATCTCCTTTTAATAAGTCCTCCATCAACTCCTGCAATCTTTAAGCCCTTGAGATGAGTTGGTTCAATTCTTGTAACAAAAGAAGTATCCACAACATCAGCTGCCACAGCTGGAAATCGTTTCAAATCTATTTCTTTCTTTATATCTTGTAAAACTTTCCCAAATTGCTTTCGAGTAGTTTCCACTCTCTCTATTTCTTGGACCAGTAAAGATAATTCTCGCTCCCAAGACTGCATACCAATCACATCAGAGTAGAATTCTGACATCTCTCTATTAAGTTAAACACTCCTCAAAATCTACTTGTCAGTTCTTCTTTTCTTATAGTCAACTGCTGCCCTTATTAGTCCCATATAAAGTGGATGCGGTTGACCTGGACGTGACTTGAATTCCGGGTGGTATTGCACTCCAATCCAGAATGGATGATTAATTATTTCTATAGCATTGATAATCTTTCCAGTATCATCATATGCTGAAACTATCAACCCTTTCTCTTTCATTCTGTGGATGTATCTATCAATGAGATGATATCTATGACGAAATCTCTCTCGAATCGAATCCATGTTGTATAGTTTCTGCAGCAATGTTCCTTCAACAAATCTGACAACATGACCACCAAGTCTCATTGTTCCTCCTTTATCCTCAGTCTGCTTTTGTTCATCCATTAGATCTACAACTGGATATAGACTTTTCTCATCAACTTCTGTAGTGTGGGCTCCTTCCCAACCCATGATTTTCCTAGCAAAAGCCACAGTCCCAAGTTGTGCACCATAACAAATACCTAGAAATGGTATATTAGATTCAAATGTCACAGTTGCTGCATTAATCATACCTTCAACCCCTCTCTCACCAAAACCAGGTGTTAGCAATACCCCTTCCACATCATCCAAATCCTCTCTCAAACAATCGATATCACATCTCTCTTCTGTTTCTATCCACTTGAATTTCACTCCGACTCCACCAACTGCAGCAGCATGAGCAAGAGACTCATTGATGCTCTTGTAAGAATCACTAAGTGTTGTATACTTACCTGGCATCGCAATAGTTATTGATTCAGCTGAATCATGGAATTTCTCAACAATATCTTCCCATTCTTTTGTTTGCGGAATTCCTTGTTCAAATCCAAAATGATCTACAATGATATCTCCAAGTCCTTGTTGTTCAAAGGATAATGGTAATTTGTATATCACCTTAATATCCGGATTTGAAATCACTCTTTGCTTTGGAACATTACAGAATAAGGCTATCTTTTCTCTTGCGGACTCATTTAATTGGCTTTCTGCTCTACATACTATAATGTCAGGTTGTAATCCCAATCCCTGTAAGGTTCGAACACTGTGTTGTGTGGGTTTAGTCTTGAATTCTCCAACAGATTTCATATATGGTACCAAGGTTACATGTACAAATGCTACTCTATTATGTCCTAATTCACTAGCTAGTTGTCTTACTGCTTCTTGAAAAGGCATAGCTTCGATATCACCAACAGTTCCTCCAATTTCTACAAGTAATACGTCAGGAACCGGGGGTTTGTTAACCACATCCCATATTCGTTTCTTTATCTGATCTGTAACATGTGGAATGATTTGTACAGTTCTTCCTAGAAATGTCCCTTTTCTTTCTCCTAGGATGACAGAAACATAAATTTGTCCTGATGTGATATTTTGAGAAGGATGCACATCCATCCCTGTAAATCTCTCGTAAGTGCCAAAGTCCTGATCAATTTCAGATATTCTAAACTTGAAAGCACTTCCTGGTTCAAATGCCCAAGTCTGGTCCGTGACAAAGACTTCACCATGTTCAACAGGATTCAGGGTACCAGGATCAATATTCAGATAAGGGTCAATTTTGACAATTCTTATACTCATTCCTCTGAATTGGAAAAGTTTTGCAATAGATGCAGTTGTAGCTCCCTTTCCAATACCAGAGAGGACACCACCTGTTACAAAAACAAATCGAGTTTTGTTTTGGTCTTGGGTCAAATAACAAGCCTCTTACCTGAATTCTTTTTGCTTAATATATTTGGGCGAAAACAGTGAACCGTATAAAGAGTTTGTTCCAACTTTGAATTATATATAACTATGATACGGGTTTTGCCAAGACTGCACTTTTCAATGCATTTTCAAACAGGTATTGAAAAGCTTCTAATACATTAAAACCGTCTTTCGCTATACTTCTGAAAACAGGAATAGATGTTGGTAGATTTAGGTAGGACCTGATTTGATTTTCCTGTACTGCACTTTCTAGATCTTGCTTATTTAAACAGATAACTATTGGTAGTAACCTGTCTTGTTCCGAAATCATTGACATCAATTCATTCCAACTAGCTAGATTCTCATCAAGAAGTGTTTCCTGCGAATCAACCATAAAAACAACTCCATCAGCACCTACAAGGACAACTTCTCTTGTTGATCTGTAAAAATCTTGACCTGTGGCAGACCAGACATGAGCATTGATAGTCCATCCATTTCCAAGATCGAATGGTATCGTTCCAAAATCACAGAACATAGTACGTCCTACAGTGTTTTCAATTGAAGTCAACTTGTCTGCGTAATCAAGACTTGAGAAGAGCCAGCGGATTGCAGTTGTTTTACCACTCATTGCTGGTCCAAAGAAGACTATCTTCAATCCCAAAGTTCTACTACCATAATCAATTATCATTTTAACTACCCCACATACTATCTACCCAGGCTCCAAGTCCTGATAGGGTACCTCCCTTTACACAATCTGAGAAATCTTCATGCCATTCTGCCATGATAAAACGAATCAAATCGGAAAGCTCACCACCCTCCCAACCAATCGCTTCATAGAGATTTCTCTCCGTTAATGATGTTGGTGCACCTAATTCCCTAGCAAGTCTTATTCTAGATAAGAGCATTACAGCTCTTCTGGCTGCATGAACATAGCTGCTTATTTCTTCGTCAAATACATCCTGTGTCAACTTGACAGATTCATCATCCAATTCTAATACAGCGTTGATAATTTGTTCCGATACATTAACGCCTCTTAATGACTTTCGCAGAAGTCTTTTGATACGTTCCAAAGACTGTCGTTTTCTAGTAATGATTTTGGTTACAATCTTCTTCTCCAAGTCAAAGTTGGACGGGCTTGGTCTCATTAAGCTGAAGTTCATCACTGAAGGCGAATTCACTCTAAGAACTCCACAACTTTCTGAGCTAGATAATATCTTATTCAATATCCCTTGAAGATCCTCTTCTGTGACTTTGATACCAAGAATTCTGCTTTCCAGAGGAATTGATTGAATCCATGCCGAGAAATTAGTTATCCGATCAAGAGCGAGTCTGAGGTTTGATGAGAGTCCACAAACAATAGTTCGATGCACTTCATAGTCATGTTTCTCTTCTTCCCAAACCGAAAACAACTCTTCCTGCGATGTAAAATCTCTCCAAAATACAAGTTTGTGTCGATGAGGACAAAGAAGTGTAAGACTCTCAGTCATATCATCAATCAATTCTACATCTTCACCAACTACAAAAATGGGTATCCTTCCTAAAATCGAATTGAGTAGTAATGGGAAATCATCACCCATCAACTCAATCATTGCTAGTATTGAATAAGTCATGGCTCTCGCCTCGCTAGAAGAAGACTACCATCTGCTGCACCCGCAAGCAATAGCTCCTTTAGATCGTCTGGAACTGCAGATTTAACAAGTGAAGCAGATTCCAAAACTCTTCTTATTTCACTGATATAATGTTTGAGTAGGAGTCTCATGAGACCTAGTTTTTGACTATTACGATCAACCCAGAGGCTGAATACTCCGTTTGGCACAGCATAAATGAAATGACGATTACTTCCTGTTTCACAAAGAACAGTTTGAAGTGCACTATTTCTCAATGTTCTGACAACTCTTTCCGAAGCATCATGAAGTGCAAAAGACATAGCAGCAAGTCTATCATTTGTGAATCTCTCTAATGAAACACGAACTCCTCCACTAAGCGAAAGGAATACAGAATGAATATTTGGAATACTATCATGTATCTGACGAAGTAAGGCTCTAAGAGTGAGTGCTTGAGACCGGTCAAGTGATATCAGAGATCTTGTTACAGAATATTTTTTCCCTTGGCCTTCCGATACCGCAAAGCCTTCTAAGACCTGCTGTGTTTCATGCATACTGTATGAACGAAGGGGAGGAAGTCGACCATCTATGTGCTGCCTGAGAAGATAAACAAGGCGTGACAGACTATCTTTCATTTCAATAAACAAGGCTGCCAGATTTACCCTCGGTGCTGTGGTCACTGTCAGAAAGTAATCTTGGTCATTTGGAAGGGCAGCAAGAAACACCTTCGAAGTTTCAGATTCCATAAGGAGGTATTTGAAATCGTTATGTATCAACTTTGCAACACCAAAAATAGCACAAGTAGATGACGCAACTGCAAACACTTCCTCTTTACTGAACCATACCCCCGCACTTGCAACGGGAAGTCCATCTTTTTGTATCAAGACTACATTTTCAACACCTGCAATCATCTTGATACTCTGCAGTGTTTCATTCAATTCTTCTGTCACTTTTCAGCCTCATGGATAATATGGTAAATCCAAGATACTGTCTAAGAAGATGCTATTTAATCTCCACACAGTTTATCAAACACCACATACACGAAACTAAGAACACACAAACAGATTACATATGAATTAACGCTGCATCAGGAGCCTCTTGAAATATCTCTCGAGCTGCACGACCTACTTTAACTCTGAATCTATCAGATGTATATACCCGAATCACATCAAAATAACCTCTCATCATATTGGCAATATTCGAGTAGTCTGATAGATTATGAGAAACTTTTTTCCCTTCAATTATTTCGAATACTCTAATCTCCATTGGTTTGACCTGATAGGGATTGTAGGGTACGGACGGAAGGGTTGGCACATCCACTATTACCTCCTCCGATGCAATACCCACAGTTTCAGCTATTTCAATTTGAATACTCTCTCTAACTTTTTTCTTGGTAAGAATCTTAGAAACAAACCTATCTTCGGTATGCAAGACTTTCTCAAATGCTGATTTGTAGAGAACTCTACTATCTAATAGATTAACAATACGTACTGCTTCTTTTGCCTCTTCGGACTCAGTTCGGTCAATTTGCCTTATTTGCGAAATCAATGAAACATCATCTAAGACTAGAAACTCATCCGGAGTGGAAAAGCTAGTAAGATTCAAGGTTTTATCTGCAGCATGCATTAGGTTTACGAGCATTACTTCGACACTTCTAACAGCTTTGTGATAATACACATTCAAAAACATCTCATATCTTGCAACTAGAAAAGCTTCAAGAGCCCCTCTTGCTGCTAAATCAAATTCAAGAGTTTTTTCCTTAGATACATCCAAACTCCGTATCAATCGATGTATATCGACAAGTCCGTAGTTTACACCACAATAGAAAGAGTCCCGAATGAGATAATCCATCTTATCAGCATCTACCTGTCCGGCTACTATCCCACTTATTACCCCATCAAAATTCTTTACTCGACGCCCCCGTACCAGATCAGCAATCCGCTTTTTTGATATCCCTCCTTTCTCCATTATATCTCCTACTGCACTCTTCTTTATCATCCACTCTGTAACATCTTCATGATTCATACCACGATTCTCAATCAAAGCTTCTTCAAAGACATGACTGAATGGACCGTGACCTAAATCATGTAACAATCCTGCAATTCGTATGTCCTGTAATACATCATCTCCGAGTCCTAAAAGTGGCAAAAGCCTACTTCCAGTGAGACCGGCTAGATACATTGCACCAATACAATGACCGAATCTAGTATGCTCAGCTGTTGGATAAACAAAATGTCCTCCTGAGAGTTGTTTGATTCTACGTAGTCTCTGATATGGCTCAGAATCTATAATCCCCTTTTCAACTTCAGTCAATCCAATTAACCCATGAATGGGATCATTAATTTCCATTATGAAATCCAAATTACCACCTACTGTCATATCTTAGGGTCAAACTGTCTTATCTCACGAATCATCACTTCTGCTGAACTAATTTGTGAAACACACAATGGAAGATGAATACTATCAGCAATTTTAACTGCCAAGGGGTCCAACTCTTTCACACCCTGAAGAATCACGACTGCCGGTTTTACTGCAACAGAGGTTCCCATCTGACTAGCTTTTATTGCTACCATCGGTGATCGACCTGTAGACACATTTGTGAGTATTGCAGCTCTTTGTGTTGTACCACCATAGAGCCGTAACAATTGTTGTGGTGTAAGATTCACTATTGCTTTCACACTATCTAAAACAGTATATCCATATATGTCACGTTCAAGCAGACTCTTATGAGTCAACACCTTACAATTCAGTTTTTCTACTAGTACTCTTGCGGGAACAGGAACTCCAAACTCCCTACTGTCGAGTATAGCTTCGGACCCAATTTCCGGAGATATTAGCTTTTCAAGAGCCATGACAACACGACTGCCACTGGCCGCATCCATGTCTATTAATCCCTCAACAAATCGTTTGATTGTATCAACACGTGGAGATTTACGTCTTCCACTTTCGTAATCACTTATTACAGAGGGAGATACATCCAGATGGTTTGCAAGAGTCTTTTGAGATATTTGAAATCTTTTCCGCCATCTCTTCATTACTCTACCCGGATCGTTTTCTGCTAAACAAATTTCGCCGGCCATTGTTTCAGCAAGCCGTTGAAGCGACTCACTCCAATCCATGAATATCATCTCGTGTCTGTAACAGATAAGACTTGCGTAAAAGTCGATATAGATTACGTCAAATACCAACTAAAACAGAGCCAATGATTCACGGATTCATCTGATATATCTACCGAAGGACTCAAAGAGATAATTGTTTACCAACACCTCAGGTTAATGATATGTTCTTCATTTTTATCGTTGGCATGGCCGGATCCGGAAAATCTCTCTTGACTGCATCACTTGAGAAGTGGTTAGTAGGATCTAATATGAGTGTTTCAGTTGTAAATATCGACCCCGGAGTTGAGAGCCCACCTTATACAAGTGATGTTGATATAAGAGAGTATGTAGACTATGGTGAAATAATGAAACAATATGGCCTTGGACCAAATGGCGCTCTTGTTGCTTCACTTGATATGGCACTAAACTATGTTACTGATATTCGAGAAGAAATCGCAGAAGAAAGCAGGGACTATGTGCTTGTTGATTGTCCAGGACAAATGGAATTATTCGCATATCGTAATTCTGGACCTCTTATGGTTTCAAGTCTGCATGGAACAGATTCTGCACTTTCCCTCTATCTTATGGATTCTAACATTGCTAGGACTGCTACAGGTTATATTGCCTCACTCTTGTTAGGAATATCAATCAATATCCGCTTTGGACTACCCCAACTTAACGTCTTGAGTAAATCTGATATATTAACTCCTGAAGAACTAATCAAACTTGAAATGTGGTCCGATGAACCGTATACACTCGAAGAGGCTGTTGATGAGTCAAGTACGGGTCTAATACGCGAATACTCGAAATCAACCCTGGTGATGCTGGATCAAATGGGTGGTGGTACGAGTATCATCCCCGTATCAGCAAAACAGATGACCAACATCGACACGCTATATGGTGGAATTCAGAGAATTCTGGCTGGTGGCGAAGATTATCTTTCATTTGAGTAGGGGTCAAGTTTGAATCAATATTTTGTACTCCTGTCAGGTGAAAGTACTGAGCTTGGTCTTGCTGAAATTGAGTCATTAGCTACACTGTTAGACTACCATATCACAATTAAACAAGTAGGCAGATTTCTCTTTTTGACTAGTGCTAAAGATCCCACGTCTTTTCTTTTAGATAGAGCCGCATTACTGAAACAAACAGGATCGATTTTAGCTATAAACCACATCTCTGATGATAGCAGCGTCATCAATCTGACAGATATTTCTCAACACATAGAACCGGGACAAAGCTTCTCATTACAATCATTATCACTCATGAACAATCGAATGAAGAATTATAGAGCGACTTTAATCCAAGAACTTGGAGGCAAAATAAAAGCCATCACAGGAAGTCCTGTTTCACTGGAAAAACCGGATATAACATTTTCAGTTTTTTTACTAGATGAAAAAATAATATTCTGCAAATCTATCCAATCTAAAATGAACAGTATTTTAAAGAATCGCAATCCAGCCAAAAAAAGGTTCTTTCATCCTTCTATGATGAATGCAAAACTAGCTCGGATAATGTGCAATCTTTCGGGACTAAAGGTCAATGATACAATTCTTGATCCATTCTGTGGAGGAGCAGGTATCCTATCCGAGGCAATGGCAATTGGTGCAAAAGGTATAGGAATAGACCTGGACTGGGCTCTCCTAAAAGGTGCATACACCAATTTATCCAACCTTTACAACAAAGACTTCACCCTTTTACAAAGTGATGCAAGACTACTATCTTTTGATAGATATATTATAGATGCAATTGTAACTGATCCCCCTTATGGACGAACAAGTTCAACGAGAGGCGCTCAGTCTCCTTCTCTTATTCAAGAAACTCTTAGTCTGGCTAGCAATATATTGAACAAATCAGGACGATTGTGTATCAGTGGTAGTTTAGAAATGAACATACCAGACATTGTAAAGGAAAGTGGTTTCAAAATACTCCGCTGTAATAAAATCTATGTTCATAGTAGTCTGACACGAGAAATAGTGACTGCAACGATTTAATCCAATACTACTTTTCCATTTCTTGTTGGTGGTGTAAACCATCTTTTGAACTGCTCGAAATCGTCGTCATTTTTGGAATCAATCTGCATCTCGATAAATCCCAGAGGTGGATTTTCTTCTGAATCATCCATCAAACGCAATCTACTTACATATGCAACCTGTTTATCAAATCGAATAATAGTATTAGCCCCATTCCAGTTCTTTTCTAATCTTGACCGAACTGCATCGATAATCCTAGTATTATGAATCATTTGTTTCAGTTGTTCAAGAGAGGTTCTATCTTTTATTTTGAGTGTCAATTCAGTACCAACATCAAGAAGTCGTTCTTCAATCGAACTTTCTGGAAAGAGATTCAATAATGCCCTCTCGACTCTTTCAGGATCTTCCGTTGGATTAACTATACATCGAATATAACCAATCATTCTAAAGAACTCTCTCAACAACTTCTCTAGAGGCTTCCCTGAACTCTTCAAGTGTTCTCTCATTCACAATCATCAGGTTGCTTAGTGCAATTACCCCTCCAAGTCCAACTGAGAGCTCGCGCAAGTCTCTTTCTTTGAAAGACAACCAATCTATAGGGGCATCTTTTCGTCCGCGATCCTGAAGTCTATCAAACCTTGTGGCTGGTGAAGAATGTACTCCAATAATAATCAATTCATCGGCATAATCATCGAAAACATCTACTTCATCAATGCTCCGACAGCCTTCAATCACAATTACCATCGAGTCTATTTTCTTAAGTTTCTGTACACAATGTTTTGCTATGGCACCCAATCCATCAATTTCTCTTAGCTCAAGCATAATCTTTTTGGTGTTTTCTGGATTTGGATCCAAGCCTCTTTTTATCGCTTCTTCTCGTACTACATTTCCCATTACGATTACTGGCATTCCTACAGCTTTGAATGCATCTGCAATCTCACTTTTTCCTGCTCCAGGCATACCTGTTATGATTACAAGTTTCACCGGATGCTTCTCTCCTTATTTGTTAGTAATCCAATTGGAATGCAACTTTACCTTTGTGGTATCCTATCATTATACCATATAATCAGGAGTCTTCCTAGTATCCTTCCCTAAAATTTCCATGATGCATTCATCGTCTATTTCACTTCGGGCTTCTGTAATTGCCACATGAAGAGCCTCTTTCAATACACGATCACGTAGGTCTCTGCCAGAATATCCTTCGGTCATCATAACAATTTTATCGATGCTTGCTCGAAGCGGTATAGGCAATTTTGCTGAGTAGAACTTCAAAATTTCTCGACGTTCTTCTTTACTTGGTAATGGGAATTCGAACAACGTATCAAATCTAGAGCGTATTGCTGAATCAATCATTTGCCCTGCATTAGTAGCTCCGATTACAACAACACCTGATTCATCATCTGTTCGATCAAGTTCACTTAACAGAGCCGTTACAACTTCAGAAACATCCCCTCTAATTGATTGAAATGAACGCGTCAAACCAATAGCATCTAGCTCATCAATGAAGATTATACTGGGAGCTTCTCTTCTAGCATCTTCAAAAAGTGCACTTATTCTTCTCCCTCCATCACCAACATGCACACCGATTAAATCCGATGCCTTAACCAAGAATATATTTGCATCAGCCTCACTGGCCAATGCTCTAGCAGTCATAGTCTTCCCCGTACCTGGTGGGCCATGGAATAGTACAGCACGTGGTGCCCATTCACCAAAAACCGACGGGTCCATGAGATATTTTAGTATTAATCTGCATTTCCTAATTACAGACTCATGTCCAACAATATCACTGAATCTTACTTTCTTGCCAATGTGCCTTCTTGAAGATATATCAGCATTGAGTATGATTTTAGAATCAAACGTAATCACCGAATCTTGAGGTTGTACATCCAAAACTTGGAATGCATAATCTGGCATGACATACTTGTCAAAAAGGTACATTCCCTTCTTGACGACAGTCCCCATCCACTGCTCTCTAGCATAGTCCTCGAATAATTCCACATTGTCTGTTTCAACACCTATTGTTTGGGGGTCTCCTTTGGTTCGAAACGGAAATGATGCGCCTCTTAAGACAACTAATTCTGCGGCAGGAACTTCAAGGCCACGGTGGCGTGATTTCTTCTTGGATGTTTCTTTTGTGCCAGTTGGAAGATCAACTCCAGAATCTTTACGTTTAGTCAACTCGAATAGTTCCACCAAACTCTCGACAGACAATCTGCCTTTAAGCCTATACTTTGAACCAACAATCGTCAGGATAATATTGTCAAAGATATAGGATAGGTCGAGGTTATCATGGTGAGTGAAATGATACGTGTGTTTCTTAGTGTAGATATAGAAGACGAAAATCTCATTTCAAGAATCAAGGAGATTCAGAATCTTTTGGATCAAGATGCTGCAAAAATGAAACTGGTCGAGGAAGAGAATATCCACTTCACTTGGCGTTTCTTTGGTGATACTTCATTGGATGCAGTCGATTCAATACGTAAAGAACTAAGTAAACTTGACTTTTCTTCCTTCTCTATTAGCATCTCAGGTGTATCGGCTTTCCCAAAAATCAGTCGTCCAAGAGTAGTCTGGATTGGAGTAGATGAAAATGCAGAATTAATGATCAAACTGAAGAGAGAAACTGACAGACTTATCTCAGTACTGGGATATCGCCCAGAAAAAAAGGAATTCACACCTCATGCTACAATTGCAAGAATCCGCGCAATAAGGGACAGTGATGCAATTGTCCGTAATCTTGAGGAATTAGCTAACGAATATGTTGGAAATATGAAAATCAAGTCCATAAGTATGACCAAAAGCATACTCACATCATCAGGTGCGATTTATGAAACACTTTGGAGAATTCCTCTGAGCTAGTTCCATATCATAACATAATAATGTGGTGGGCCGGGGGCGAATTTCATCTCGTTGATGATTACAACGAAATCTTGAACGCCCGGTCTCTTGCATTCCGTGACTTGAGGTCTAATGACCACAGTCGCCCCAAGCAAGAATCATACCAAGCTAGACTACCGACCCATAGACATCAAGGCCTATTCTATTTCCAAAATAAAGGTTCCCAAACATCAATACTAGAACACGTGTTCTAATAATACGATTCATTTACTAGTCAGTATGTGAAACTTCTGATGATGACAACTGATTTGATTTTCCACGATATATTCACTAAACATGAACTAAGTCCAGGACACCCTGAATCACCAGCACGTCTTGTAACAGCATTAGAGTACATCAGGCGTAGAAATCTTCTTGAAAATTATGAAATTTCACTAATAACACCAACCGATTCAGAAATATCCTCAATATATCAAATTCATTCGAAAGAGTACGTCGAAGATATACGAACTAAATCGCAGATGGGTGGGGGATTCTTCACGCTTGACACGTCTTCCAACGAATATACCTATGATGCAGCTATATTAGCTGCATGTGGAGGAGTACAAGCAATAAATCGAATAGTATCAGGAGAGAGTGAAAATGCATACGTGTTGTGTAGGCCTCCCGGTCATCATGCTGAATATGACCGTGCCTATGGGTTCTGTTTCATCAATAACATAGCAGTAGCTGCACAACACCTCATAGATTATCATGAGCTTCAAAAAGTGCTCATAGTTGATTATGATGCGCATCATGGAAATGGAACGCAAAACGCGTTTTACTCAAGCAATCAAGTTCTCTATATTGGTCTACATCAAGATGGTCGTACACTATTTCCAGGATCTGGTTTTCCTAGAGAACTTGGTGAGGGTGAAGGTACTAATTATAATATAAATCTGGCAATGTATCCTGGTGCGGGTGATAAATCCTATGAGTTAGCATTTAATGATATAGTAAAACCAATTGCTGAATCGTTCAAACCAGAATTCATTCTTGTTTCTGTAGGATCCGATTGTCATTTCAGTGATCCTCTAACATCTCTGGGTCTGACAACTGGCGGAATGGCTATGATGAACAAAGCCCTCCACCAAATGTCCGAAATATCTGCAAATGGAAGGCTTGCTTTCTTTCTGGAGGGAGGATACAATCTTGATATTGTTGGTCAATGTTCTCAACTGATATTGGAGGAGCTCGTAGGAGCGGAAATAACTGATTTTCATGATGAACATTCAGAATCTGAGAAGAGTATTGAGTACACAACAGAGCTGATTAATGTATTACAATCTCGACTGGAATCAACTTTTCTAACATAAAAGATATCTAATCGTCAAAATCAGCAAGAAGTGTCTGCATCGTATCATCTTCTTCGGTTTCAACTTCTACACTTTCGGTTCCAATTGCCCCCTTTTCAACATCAAAACCCAACTGTTTTTTGATTGAAGCTGCAACGGATGTACCAATTGTAGGTATTTGTCCTAATTTCTCAGGTTTAACTTGGTATAAATCTGCTAGATTCTTTAATCCATGATTGTAGAGCATTCGTCCTCTCACACGACCTATACCTCTTAGACTAACGAGTTCTAACAACTCACTCTTGATTCCATGCTTCATTCTTGATTGCAGTTCGTATAGATTTCTGATGTATGATTCAGCTCCTGATACTTTTGCTATCTCAGAAGATGCATACAAAAGCCAATTTGCGGACTGAACATATCTATGAATATCTCCGGCACCAACATTATAGTCGTCCGTGAGCTCCTTCTCCGATTTCTCCTGTATCCAATCCATCAATAAGCTTGCTGTCTTGACTTCAGCAAGAAATCTTGTATATCCTTCAGGGTCTTCCCATTCATCTGGAGGTTCCATAAAGAGATCCTTCAAATGATCTTCTACGAAGAATTCGAAGTCCCCCATTTCTGATTGTGTGACATAGGTGATAGATTGATCGGGGGTACTACATATTAAATGAAGCATGCCAATTTGTGTAAAATCACATTTTCTCTCAAAACCATTACGAATTTGCACCGTAGTCACGGGGTCAATATAGAGCTGAGATGTTCTCTTGCCCAATAATGTAGCTTTCAAAGATTCATTCGAACCATCTTCAATTAGTTCACCTTGTACAAGGAAATCCAATGCTACAGTTATGTGATGATCAATTTCTCTCGAGTCAAATTGAAATGAGAAAAAGGTCTTTTCAAGAAGATTGTCAAGATCCTTTCGGGTAGGAGTCATATCTGCTGCTATTGCTGAGAGTATGTGAGCCCTAACGGCAGATTGTGATGCAAGTTTAGAAGTTATCATCTCCGATTCTGATAGAAGATAGCGTTCTGCAAGAAAATCAAGTTCTTGCTCAGTCCGTGCAATGAGAACAGCTTCTCCATACTTATCATATTTCGGTCGACCAGCTCTACCTGCCATCTGTTTGTATTCAAGCACCGGAATGAAATAACTCCCTCTACCTTGTTCAAATCTACGAACATCACGGATTATTACTCTTCTAGCGGGAAGATTGACTCCTGCGGCAAGTGTTGGAGTAGCAATTATGACTTTCAGATGATTGTTTCTGAAGGCATCTTCTACATTCATCCTCTCCTGATTATCAAGACCTGCATGATGAAATGCGACTCCTTGATTTACTACTCTAGCAAGAGTCTTTGATGCCTCAGGTGCAGATAATCTCCCTCCAATCTTGTCCGCAATCTTCGAGAGGTATACAAGTGAGTCTTTTGATACATACGGACGAATATCTGATGCAATTCTCTTTGCTACCGCAACTGTGGATCGTCTACTTGATACGAAAACAAGAACCTGACCCCCCTCATCAAGAATATCACAAATCACATCAGATAGAACCTCCTCTCTCATTCGTCTAATGAAACGTTTCTCTCCGTCGCTGAATGTAATCTCACTTTCTAAGACAATTCCCTCGTTAAGAGGAACTGGTCTCCATTCACTCTTGACAAGTTCAGCATCCAACCATCCAGCTATCTCATCCGCATTGGAGATAGTAGCACTTAGTGCCACTATCTGTACGTTTGGATTCACCTGACCTAGTTTTGCGAGAACCATCTCAAGTGTTGGACCCCTTGAAATATCATTTACAAGATGAACTTCGTCTACAATAACTACTGCAACCTCTTGGATCCAATCAGTTTTATGTCGTATGAGGGAGTCCATCCTCTCTGTTGTTAAAACAACAATATCAGCATCACGTAGTTTTGTACCTGGTGAATCATAATCGCCAACAGACATAGCTGTGGTTATACCTAGAGAATCATATTTCTTGAAATCAGTATATTTCTCTCTTGCAAGAGACCTAAGTGGAACGAGATAGAGTGCTTTCCCCCTCCCATCAAGTATTGCCTTGAGCATGCAAATCTCGGCTACCAAAGTCTTTCCTGAACTTGTTGGTATTGCTAAAACAAGATTTTCCCCTTTCAAGACATTAGTTTCTAGGGCGTCCTTTTGGGGTGGGAACAGCTCTGAGATACCAAGATTCTCAAGAATCTGTATGATTTTCTTATTGATTGGTACCTCTGATATATCCACAATCTCATCTCCGATTTGTAGGAATAGGATGTCTAACTTTGAATACGTTTAATCCTACCATCACGAGGGTAGAAGAGAATCCCCTCAGCAACCAGTTTCCTAATGACTTCTTCTGCTCTCTCGGCAGCAAGTCCCATCGAAACAACACGTTGAATTAATGCATCCTGAGTAACTGTAGACGTACCATCTGCCTCAAAATCTCGCATGGCTTTGAGTATTATGTCTGATGAGCTCCGTTGAGCCGCACTCATTGTAGACACTAGTCTATCAATATCTATTTTCCCAGTAATTCGATCAAGCGCAACCATTCTTAGAGATTCTTCAAGTAATCGCACAGATGCCTCAGCATCTTCCTTTGTGACCTTTGTTCGCAATGCCATTTTTGCTCTAGCTTCAGCAAGTCTGACCAAGGCTTCTAGTTGTCGTGCTGTTATGGGTACTGGTGCTGCTCCTCCTTCGGCACTTTTTCTCAAATCCACGTAGAAGTTCTCAATTACTTCTGCTGCTTCAGCTGTGAGCTGTGGTATTACATAACGATTGGCATATCCAATATACTTCTTAAGAAATTCAGGAGAAATAGGTGCGACTGCACTTTTTCTGGTAGTCTTCTTCATTTGATGCATTCCAAGAATAAATTGGGCAAGTTCTCTATCTTTTGATGCTTCTACAGTATCAACAAGAATCCAAATCAAATCGAAACGTGACATTATTGTAAATGGTAATTTTATATTATCTTGGATGGACAATGATGGCTCATAACGCCCAAGAGTTGGATTAGCCGCTGCTAAAATCGATGTACGGGCATTCAGAGTAGCAACAATACCCGCCTTAGCGATACTCACAGTGTGCTGCTCCATTGCTTCATGAATCGCAGTTCTATCGTTAGGGTCCATCTTATCGAATTCATCAATACATGCAATCCCTTGGTCCGCTAGCACCAATGCTCCGGCTTCCAAGGTCATGGCTCCGGTATCGGAATCATGGACCACTGCAGCAGTCAGTCCCGCAGCTGTAGTGCCTTTACCTGATGTATAAAGTCCTCTTGCTGCAAGACCCGATACAAATTTTAGAATCTGGCTATTATGAACGATTAGATTCCCGTTTGCTAACACAAAGTGTCCATCTTCAGTTCCCAAATCATACACGATTGCATCCTTGTCAACGTGTTCAATTCTTATTACTTTGTCCCAAAAGATATCTGATGCTGCCAGTGTTTTGAGAGAATCAAGTGCATCAGAATGGGCATCTTCCAATCCGAATTGAATCAATCTAATAATTAGATTTTGTAAGTATTTACGTCCCATTCTTTGTCTGTACGTCTTCCCTCTTATTTCTCCAAGGAAATTTCGTGATGATGAGCCCCTAATACTTCTTATCCCCAAGTCCTTAGCTGCTTGGATACATAAGTTTCCAAAGTTCGGAATAATGTCCTTAGATTGATATCTTTGACGCATTGATAAGTTCTTTACAAGGTTCTCTAAACGTTCTCTTTTGGTAGGAGAAACGAATCCGATTTCTCGATGGAATTCAAGCAGTTCCTCACCATTGATTGCAATCTTATAGTATATACGATTCTTATACGGTCCTGATTTCAGTTTCCTTTTTGAAATAGAAGCAAAGATTCCAATCGTAGAAAGGAGATCTGATAGTTGATATGCTAAATCTTGGCTTTTCGTTACAGCATATATGCTTGCACTTTTTTCCTCTATCCAACCATCTCCAGAGAAATATGCTGACAACAACGAGCGTCTGAACTCTATAGGAGTTGCAAAAAACAGGTCGGGGAGCTTCTTCTCAGCTGCCCCAGATCCAAACATCTCCAAAAACCACTGACTTATACTTGATTGGCAAATATAGACACCCCTCTCAAAAGATGAAGCTTTTCCAAAGAGGCTTTTCAAATCTGAATCCAATTTGGTCTTTATAGTAGCATCAAGATTGGTAAACCTTACCATATTCGTTTCAACATTGCCTTCTGATAGGTAAAAACCAATGATTCTACCCAGTTTTTCATCAAATGGGATTTTTCTGGGGAACCATGAATTATCATGCTTTTGTCTTATCCATCCCTTAGCTGGAATGACTGTAGGATTGGCAACATAGCTTCGTATAGTAGAAGATGCAATGTTAGCAGTTGCAGCAGCAGTATCCACAGAAATCAGATTTTGTCCAATTTGTGAGATTTGTTCACATATAATGTCAGACTGAACCAGATTATCATCAGAGATACCTTCACTAATATCTACCTTTGTAATGAAACTTTCGTCACAGAATCTGATTGCCCGTGCTATAGGCAGGAAAATACCAGGTTTCAAATCCCGAGCCATGAGAACATGTAGATGTCCATCTATCATAGTGGACAGAGAATGGTCTGGCGTCATCAATGCGGTTCTTCCCGACGCAGTATATATCCGAACCAAGCTATCTGTTCTGTGTCTGCTTACCTCAACTATTCGGGATTTCTTTGTCTTCAAATTTTCTAAATCAATGGAAATAGTATAGAGCTCAGAATCACTGACCAGCCGCAGTACATCGGTATCATCCTTGGTTATTACTTCACTCGGGTATTTGTTCATCATTGTATCAATGACTTCACCAATCTTTCTGATAGACCAAGTAGAATCCGTGGATGTGTCTCTTAGGAAAATCTTTTCCTTTCCGTGAACACTCTTTCCGGTACCTGGATCTCCAATCATTAGGATGTTTGAACGCCCTCTTAATCGTGTCCCATCTGGTAATGTTTTTCCTACTCCTCCAAAGAGTAAGAGTGCTATTGATTCCTTAATCAGATCATGTCCATAGATAGAAGGCGCTATTGAAGCAAAGATTCTACCATGAACATAAGGGTCTTCAGCAAGCGACTTGATTTCTTGCTCATCGTCCTCTGTAATCTCTATCTGTTCATATTCCTTTTCAGATACTTCAACACCAATAGCATCAATAAAAACATTGAATGTTGCTAATCGTCCACCGCGCCTAGAGAAATCAGGTGAAGTTTGAAGCATACCTGTGACTTTGACTAGGTCACCTGGACGAGAAATATCTACAATATCACCCCTAAGTGTTACATCTACAGATCTAGGCATCTGTCCTGGAGGAAGCTCATCTGGCGACTCTTGTACTCTTATTTTCTGCCAATCTATGAATACCGATTTCTCAGGTATCAGCTTGACAGATGGTTTACTTGTATTACATGCGTCACAAAATAGTGGTGTAGTGAATCGCCCCTCTTCTTGAAATACTGGTATCTCATTTCCACATTGTCCTGCAGACCCCCTACATTCAAAGACTCCTATCTCAAGTAATGGTTTGACTTCACTCGCACGCATTAAGATTCCACTAATGTGTATCAAACGACCAATATGCTTGGAACGTATCGCTCGTAATGCAATATGTTCTGAATAGTTTACTATACGAACCTTGAAAATTCCGCTACCCATTTTTTCAATCGTATCTTCAACATATTTCTCATCCTCACTTCTCAGAATCGACAACAAGGCATCATTCAAACTGGACAACAAGTCGGTTGGCTTTTCACTTGCCTTTTCATAGAAAATATTGTCAAATGTAACTAAATCCTGAAAATCAACCGCCAGTGAGGTTTCTTCGTAAATAGACATCTGTTGTACTCTAGACCAATATTTTGTGTTTCCACTCTCATCTTTGTAGGTTCGAATGAACTCCTCTAGTCTTTCTGAATCCGAACTCATTTTAATCAACTACTTGTCATTTTCAGGAATTTCAGTTTCAATATAATGAATCCCACATTATTTACTATAGTATTATCCGATATTAATTCCGTTCTCGTTAGCTCTGAGTTATTCCTTTTAACTCTGCTACCAGCTGCGCATATTGTATATCATATCTATTCTTTTACATAATGGCGCCATTCGGAAAGAATTTCGATAATCTCCTCACAAAGCCAGCGTTCTTCATGAGTCATCTGTTTCTGCGTATCCTGATATGCACCCGATTTTGCTATTTGGATTATTTTTGACAGCCGTATCTCACTCATATTCCGTAGGAGATTTTCAAATTTTCCGATATCTTCCTGTCCGATTGGATCGGGAGAAGTCCGGTCTCCTTGGAGATGTCTTATTCTCTCTCTGATTGCGACGTACATAAGAGAATTTGTATTCTGGATACCAGATTGCCGTTTTTCCTGCTGATAGATTCTTTGAATTTGTGAAAGCGCCTCATATTCATCATCTGGTACGATTTCAACAATCTCATTGGCCATTAGTACATCAATAATCCAGTTTTCCAATTCCACCTGCTGGTTCTCGTCAAACGGTCCTATTTCTTTCCCACCAACAAATAACTTCGATATAGGTTTCAAGAATATACATCCTCGTATCTCGTTCAGATAATTCATTCTGAAACGATCTATCATCTCTTTTGCTTGATTGTGTAGTTTCATTACTGGTATCCACACTTATCTTGTAAACCTATATCACTGAATTCACTCTATCTGGAGAATCTTTTAAGGACATTGTATAATGAACACATGACTCTAAACGTTCCGGGATGGCAGTACCAATACAATGGATGATGAAATCAAGATGGATATTGACTTATGGACTGAGAAGCATCGCCCCGCTACACTTGGAGAAATTGTCGGGCAAGACACTCTGATTGAAAAACTGAAGAAATTCGTTGAGCAGAAAGCAGTTCCACACTGTCTATTTGCAGGTCCTCCTGGAACTGCAAAGACTACCGCAGGTATGGCGATGGCTCGTGATTTATTCGGGAGCACATTTGATCGGAACTTCATGGAGCTTAATGCAAGCGATGAGAGAGGTATTGATGTGGTTCGAAACCAAATCAAGAATTTTGCCCGGATAATGCCTGCTGGTGATGCACCATTTAAGCTCCTAGTTCTTGACGAAGCTGACCATCTCACTGCAGATGCGCAACACGCACTAAGAAGAACTATGGAATCCTATGCATCATCCTGTAGAATGATTCTGATATGCAACTATTCAAGTCGTATCATTCCTCCAATTCAATCTAGATGTGCAATTTTCAAGTTTAATCGTCTGGATGACAATTCTATTTCAGAACGATTGAAATATATCGCTGGTGCAGAGAAGGTAAAACTCGACGAAAGCGGTTTAGAGGCTATCCTATATATTGCAGAAGGTGATATGAGAGCTGCTATCAATCTATTACAAGCTGCATCATCTACTGGTGGAAAAGTTACAGAATTTACAGTATATGGCATTTCAGGTCGTGCTAATCCTGAACGGATTCTAAATATGCTTCAAATCTCTATGGATGGGAAATATGATGATGCTTTAGATACTCTTCATATGTTTCTACACAATGAAGGAGTATCTCCTGTAGATTTAGTGCGTCAAATTCATAGAGAAATCACGAAGATGGAAATATCGAATATCGTCAAAATGAAGATTCTTGAGCGGACTGCTGAAACCGAATTCAGAATCACTGAGGGTGCCAGTGGTGAGGTTCAATTAGTATCACTTCTTGGATACATGGGACAGGAGTTGTCATAACCAGTGGACACAAGCAATCTGCCTTGGCCAGAGCAACATCGTCCGACCTCTCTGGAAGAACTGGTTGGAAATCTGGATCAGCTGGCAGCCCTGTCAGATTGGTTGAAGATTTGGACAACTGGAATACCTCATTTCAGAGCTGCTCTTCTTATTGGTCCTCCAGGTGTTGGAAAGACAGCATCAGTTAATGCACTTGCAAATGATATGGGAATGGAAATAGTCGAATTTAATGCGAGTGATAGTCGAAATAAATCCCAGATTGAAACACTCGTTTGGAGGTCTGCGATGCAACAAACTCTAGATGGTAGTCTACGCCTGATTCTTCTTGATGAAGTAGATGGATTATCTGGTACTAGTGATCGTGGTGGTATAGGCGCTATTATCAAGATAATTGAAACAACAGTACATCCAATCATTATGACTGCAAATGATCCAGAGAGCACTCGTTTGAAAGACCTTCTTAAGAAATGCAGGGTTTTCACATTCGAACCCATTTCTCATGATGATATGTTAAAAATCTTGAAACGTATTGTTAAGCTTCAACGTTTCGAAATTGATGAATCTGTGTTAGAAGATATAATTTGCAATTCAAGTGGCGATTTGAGAGCCGCAATATCAGATTTGGAGATGATTGTCAAAGGTGGTATTATAGACACTAGCCTTGCATTTCGAGATATACGTCGTAGTGCACAAGACACTCTGAGAAGATTATTCATGGCAACAGATATGGAAACCGCAAAACGCATCCTTTCCGAATCTGATATAGATCATGATAAACTAATTCTCTGGCTTGAAGAAAATATTCATCTGCATCTCACATCATCACAGGAACTCGAAAATGGATTAGAGGCATTATCTCAGGCGGATTTGTATCTAGGTCGAATCTGGAGGGGCCCCAACTGGCGATTATTAGCATATTTCTATGACATCTTAGCTATTGGTATCCCAACAAGTAGAATTGAAACCCCATTTGTAAAAACCCACTATACACAATCAAAATGGCCTCTTCTTGTATGGCAGTCAAATATGAGTGAACAAAAACAATCCGAAATCAGAAGTCGGATTGCAAGAGCCACTGATGTTTCAAAGAAAAGAGTTCAAAAAACGCAACAGAATATCATCCAGCAAATAATAGACCAAAACCCTGCCGCAGAAGGCGATTTTACGGATTGGCTGGGTCTTAAAAGGGGAACTTTAGGTCAGCGAGGAAATCGTCATTCACCCCATAGAAGGTAGTATACATCCTGTGAAAAAATGATATCTTTTCCTCTAAATAGCGTTGAATTCTGAACATAGCATTCTTGCTTTTTTGCATCATGATTGGTAAGATAGATTCTACAAGAACTAGTCCTTCAGGTGGAGCTGGTTCTATTCCTCCAGCAATAGGTCTGAATGAAATCAAATCACGAATAATTTCAGGTGGAAGGCTTCCTTGACCTATTTGTACTAAAAGGGCTACTATTTTTCTGACCAACTTCCAGAGGAACCTTGTCCCAAAAAAATCGAAAATCAATATTTCATCAGTTTCTCGTACCGATGCATTTAGTATCGTGGAATCAGTACTACGATCTCCATCAGGTTTAGAAATAAGCGCATAATTATTACTGCCAATAAGATATCGGATACCTGTCAGAATCGCATTAATATCAACATTTTTCGATTCTTTTAATTGATAATATCTGTAATGTCTTGCCAACACACTGAAACGCGGCTTAAAATTATCAGGAGCTAGGCCATATGCCCATAATGAGATATCGTCTGGTAAATGCTTGTTTATCTGATCAAGATTCAGTTCTCTATCTGTGCTTATCAGTCCAATCTGCCCAAAGCTGTGTACACCCTTGTCAGTTCTTCCAGCGAGCTGAATTGTATCTATTGAATGAGTTCTTTTGTCCCATTTTTCTACTGCATTAATAATCTCGCCTTGTATTGTTCTCAGATTTGGTTGCCATTGAGAGCCATAATATTCCGTTCCAACATAGAAAACTCTGACTAAATAATCAGTCACAGATGTTGCCACTCCATTACGAATCCCAAAGATCAAGTAAGTTCTTGAGAGCTCGAGCTCTCAGGTCCTCAGCGCAATAACGATATATCTTGATTCGTCCAAAGGTCTTTTCCTCAACAAGACCTGCTTCCATCAAAGTCAGAAGATGCGACTTTGTCGAACTATGATTGAGTCCAATCCTTCTACAGAGTTCTGATATATTAAGTTCAATGGCATCAGCTAATTCCTTTACTACCTTGATTCTTCCTCTTGATGAGAATAACTCCTCAATTGCAATCTTAGGGGCTGTTTCATCAGCCATATCATTTCCTCCGGTCTTCTAGTAATTTGAGGAGAAATTGTTCTAATAGTTCAGCTGGCACATCTGAGAGTCCAATCATAGTAGTTTGTCCTCTTTGTCCTACTCCTGAACGTTTCGTGTCAATTGTACCATGGGCATTCAAATCTTGTATCCATTCCCAGACTTGTGTATGAGCCCGTGGTTCCACACCGTACTCTTCACAAATCGAATGGTACATTTCCTCCACCTCGCCCATCGTTACATATGCTCCACGATTCTCCTTTAGTTGCCTAGCTGCTCCAAGTAATAGCAATTTATTCTGTAGTGGTAACGCAGCGAAAATCTCTTTCCTAAGTTCTGGATGCGTATCTGCTTTTGCTTTGCGTGCATAATCAGGAATAACTCTGTCAGAACACTCACTATCAGCCTGTTTTCCTGCTCGTAATAGCAACTCTATTGCATATCTTGCATCTCCTCTTTCAGATGCTATATCACATATTATTTGCAGCGTTTCACTCATCACTACTTTGGGCTCAAATGCCATATTTGCTCGCTCGCTTAAAATATCGTAGAGCGCTTCTGAAGCATACCTACGAAATCTTAAGACATTCCTCTGAAGTGTACTTGATGTGCTCTGATCCAAAATACTGTCATCAAGTGGGATTTCTCGACCCACCACTATTATAGAAAGACGTTGTGGGGCATTCAACCTATCATCCATCAATCTCGTAAGATCATATAGAATATCTGCACCCTTTTGTTTGATGAAATAGTCCAATTCGTCTAAAACCAACAGAAGATATCTATCTTCTGTATCTAATGCCTCTAGTAACATCTGCAAAAGCTCTTCTGGTGAATGTCCGCGTTTCGGAAACTTAGGCTTAAATTCTCTCAGCATTCGAAGATATACCAGATATGAACTCTTGTTCACTCTACAATTGATGTGTATTTTGTGAAGTCTTATTCCACGTTTCTCGGCAGCTTTAACCATTTGATCGGAGAATCTCTTTGCAACTGCAGTTTTTCCTGTACCAACAGGACCTTCTATCACTACTCTATGACTAGTATTACCCGGTGAAGTTATCATTGTCTTGAAATAACGTGCTAGAGACCGTAACTCCTCCTCTCGATGTGGCAAAGATTCGGGAACATAATCAATGGATAACAACTCCTCTGCCTTGAATACACTTTTTTTACTTAGTTCATCTTCCACAAAGTCGCGAGGCATTAGAGTCCATAAATCCTGCCTTCATCTCACCTTAAAAGAGTTGTGTGAATTGTGCGATTAAATGCACATTAATGGAGGAGGTATCCGAAAGTATTAGTGGCGAGCTCTGCACTCAAGATCCATATCATCGTCATTACTGACTCATTGGGGTCAATGCAGTCATCACTCGCCATATCTGAATTGGTTACAGTCCCTTAAAATCTCTAGTAAATCATGAAATAATGGTGCGGCCACCGGGAATCTCTCAGAAAACGGAAATCGGAATCTGATTCGAACCCGGGCTAGAGCCTTGGGAGGGCTCTATCCTAACCAGACTAGACCATGGCCGCTGAAAATTGAGTTTGCAATAGTTTTGATAAAAGAGTATCGGCAATTCCCACAAGTCATATTTAGATAACTTTAGAATTATTATTTGCCTAATCATACTGGGAGCTACAATATTTGTCAGACAAAGAAATAAACGACATTCGTGAATTAATCGATTCGATGCAATCGCATCTTGTATTGCTGTTCGACGAATTAAAGGAACTTAGAAATCGATTAGAACTCATAAGTAGAGAAGCACCCGATGTTTCTACAGGTACAGTTGTCTCCCTCTTTTCCGGTGTCAAAAAAACTGAAGAATCTATAGACTCCATATCTAAAAAACATCCTGAAGAAACCATAAGTCCGCAAGTGTCCACAGCTTCTGAATCCACCAGTCCTTCTCTTGAGTCTGTTAGCGAAATCCCAATCACTGAAGAATCAGCATCAAGTGAACCTGATACTACACTAAAACCAATTTCAAGCGCCAAAGTTTCTCGCTTGTTAGATCCAATTGCCCATGAATTACATACTGGAGAGGCTCCTGCAGAAGTAATTGCAGAATATCTTCAAGCAGCTAAAGATAATCTCATCAATTCTGAAAATCCGAATGAACGTGTCGCACGTGATATGGATGTGGTTTTGAAATTCCTCAGAGCTCGAGGGCGAAAGGGGATAAGACCTGAAGAACGTGAAAATATAATGAAAAGGATACGTCGCTGGAAAGCCAATTTATAATTACTGACTTTCCAGAGAGTTCTTTGCGTGTCAATGTTAATTATATGTCAATAATGATTCTCTTGACTTTGGTCTTTGATATCTTCTTTAGACCGTGTTGTCCAGGTTCATATCGGCATTCTAACAGACCTGCTTCAAAGAGGATTTTTATCTGAGCACTAGCATTTGCTTCAGTTCCTCCAAGAAATTTTGCTACTCGAGTGACATCTTTTTCACCCTGTAGCAGATGCTTTAGTATATCGAGTCTCGTCTTTGATGAAAGTGCCCTTCCTATTCGTAATATTGCATTATCATCGCTTATCTCTAATGTTTCAGACAGTAGTCACACCTCGCATGAGTTGACTGTTGCTCAAATAAGGGTTTAATATATCTATCTATAACAACCTCATTATTTTTCTCTCAGACAGATTCTATCGTTTCTCATTCCTAGGTTGACAGCTTGATACTCAAATTTGTCTAACCAATAATGAACGATTTAATATGATTGTTTTTTGATTATAGACCAAGTACAAGTTTGAATCGATGTCAATCCTTATAGCCAAATCACCCAAGAGAATCTTGAGTGCAGAGCCTATGGGCGATGATGACGAATTTATTGTTGGATTCGATATCCACCCTTCTCATAGTCCCCGGTCTACTAAGAGACCCAAGTTTGCTTGTGCTGTTCTACGTAGTGGTGTAATACTTAGCGAGCATCCTGAGGTTTCTAGAAGCACCCTTCTAAAATTAGTACAGGAAATTAAACCGCGTTATCTTGCAACCGATAATGTATTTGAAATCGTTCCTGACAGTAAATCACTATTCCGATTTGTTGATAGAATTCCCCATGAAACACGAATTGTTCAGGTGACTGGTGTGCCGCCTCGTCAGATTGCCTTAAAACGACTGGCAAAAAGACATGGAATTTCAGTAAGAGGAAAACCAACCCCACTTGAGTCTGCAGTTATAGTAGCAAAGCTTGCATTCATTGGAGTAGGTTATACTCTAGAATGCTTTGGAGATCACACTGAAATCAGAGTTACTCGAGGCCGAAAACCTGGTCGGGGTGGTCAAAGTGCCAATAGATTCAGAAGAAAAGTACACTCTCTTATCCAACAAATGACACGTTTCATAGAATCCGAATTGACCCAAGCTGAAATAGAGTATGATTTAGATTTAAGAGAATCTGATTTTGGCTATTCTAGCTCACGCATAGTTGCATATGCACCTCTTCCAGCTATAAAAGACCTGATTGAAATACGAAGGGGTCGTGATATCAATGTTGGAATCTCTCCTGTCCGAAAACGTGCAGAGTTTTTACCTTTAGAGCCAAAACCAACTCCCTCTACTATTCGTCCCAAGTTCTTTATCCTTGGGATTGACCCAGGAACAACAGCTGCAATATGTCTCATGACACTAGACGGACACGCACACTATCTAAAGAGTGCTAAGGGCCTCACACGTGCTGATATAATCCGAGATGTATACGGACATGGTATTCCAATATTGATTGCTGCAGATGTTGATACAGAACCACGATTCGTCAAGAAAATTGCCAGTACTCTCAATGCAAACTTGTATACGCCTAACAAACCAATTCCAATTGCAGAAAAGAACGAGATTGCACGCGAGTTTTCCGAGCGAATAAAAATCAAAAATGCCCACGAACGCGATGCTCTAACGGCTGCAGTTTATGCATACAGAAGTATCTTACCAAAGCTACAGCAAATTGATCGAAAAGTGCGAGAAGAGCAATTAACTATTGATCGTACCCATCTAAAGGCATTGGTTATCAAGGGCATTCCAATGAATGAAGCAATTGGAAGTCTTATTAGCGCAGAACTTGAGGTTGCAGAAATTCCTCCTGAAAAAGCAGAGCCTGAGGAGGAGATAATTACACAGGAGAAATATGATAATCTAAAGAAAAAACACACCGAATTACTAGAAGATAACGATTCTCTCCTGACACAGATTGAAGACCTAAAACGAATTGTGGAGTTTCTAAGGTTCAGAGAAAGCGAACTGGAACATAGTCTAGAAATCGTTAGTCGTGACACCTATTGGAAGGTTAAGCGAGACCGCGAATTAGCCAAAAAGGCATCCGAGGTAAAGAATCTTCAAAATGAAACTAATAAATTCGAACAAGAGGTAAAGCAACTAAAAAGCCGGCTTGACCTTTTACGTGGTGTCAAGCGTCTCGAAATGCGTGGAGATATGTTGGCAATAAAAACAATCGAGAAGTTCACACAAGAATCGATTGATGAATATCAACGAAAAGTAGGTCTGAAGAGTGGAGATATAGTTCTATTTGAAGATGCTAGCGGTGGTGGGCACCATACTGCAGGTTTACTAATCGAACGTGAAATTCGTGCTGTGGTAGTTGACACACCTTTATCCCATCTAGCGAAAGACAAGTTGATTAGGTCACTAATACCGGTCGTAGATGCTAAAGAAGTAGAGCTCCAACGAATCGATGAATTTGCATTCATTAGTAGAAAGAAATTCGAACAACAACTTCATGATTTTCTGAAAGATGTTCGTGAAAAGGCACGACAGAAGGGTGAAGAAGAATTGATTTCCATGATAGAAGAATATAGGCATGGCGCCATCGATGATCGCGCGTTATAATCATTCAGGGATCTGAATCCATAGAATGTTATTTCCACGAATGAGTACTGAACCATACTTTGCCTTTATTTGGTCGTTTTCAAGCTCTTCAGCATTTGATAATGTAAGGTTCATATACATATCACATCGTGTGAGCTGGCCCCGGAAAACTCTCTGGTCTTTTAGTTTGATTGAAATAACATCATTGAGAGCAGCTTCAAGAGCTTTAATTGGCATCTTCTCAGGCACAGTAATATCCTCAATCAGGTGCCCTTCGTGAATCATTTAAAGTCTTTGATGCGAAGCAATAGCTTGTATTGATAAAGCTTGAATTACATTCAGGTTGGAGAATGAACACTATGCGACTAAATTGTATTGGCTTAGAAGGAACTGCACACTCTTTTGGTGCTGGTATAGTCACAGATGAAGGTGAGGTTCTAGTCAATATATGGGATATGCTATCTCCAAATGAGGGGGGTATTCATCCAAGAGAAGCTAGCCGCCATCATTCAGAACTTGGACCAAAAATCATCAAAGATGCATTTCATCAAGCAGGTATAACGCCTTCAGAGATAGATTTAGTCGCATTCTCACGGGGTCCAGGACTTGGACCATGTCTAAGAGCTACAGCGACTATGGCACGTACGTTGGCAATGAGTCTCAATGTACCCCTTGTTGGAGTAAATCATTGCATCGCGCATATCGAGATTGGATGTTTGGAATCCAAATTCATAGATCCAGTTACAGTATACGTATCAGGAGGTAACTCTCAGGTTATTGCATTTGCTGGAGGTAGATATCGAACCTTTGGTGAAACACTAGATATCGCGATTGGCAATATGCTTGATGTTTTTGGTCGTTATGCAGGTATGCCATTTCCTGCAGGACCCATAGTTGAACGTACAGCAAAAGATGGCAGAGTGTACCATACTTTACCTTACTCTGTAAAAGGGATGGATCTAAGCTATTCAGGTATGCTGACTGCTGCTAAGAAACTCTATGATGAAGGTAAATCGCTTCCAGATATCTGCTTCAGTATCCAAGAAACTGCATTTGGTATGATTGGTGAGATTGCTGAGCGTGCAATTGCTCACACAAAGAAGAAAGAACTACTTCTAACAGGTGGAGTCGCACGCAATACAAGGCTTACTGAAATCCTTCAAGGTGTTGCAAATCGTCATGATATAGCATTCCACAGAGTATCGCCTTCTCTCGCAGGTGATCAAGGTGCAATGATAGCATGGACTGGAATTCTCCAATACAAGGCAGATGATTTTCTTGAAATCAGTAATTCGTATGTATTGCCGAAATGGAGGACAGATGAACAAGATATTCTATGGAGAGATAGTCAATGAATGAAGAGCTACTAACACTTGGTGCAGAATCCGAGATTTTCCGCTTGCACAGATGGGGATTAGATTTAGTGAGGAAACGGCGTCCCAAGAAGCCCTATCTATTAGAATCTATAGATGAAAATCTACGAAATACTCGAATAAGTAGAGAGTGCAAGATGCTCACAATAGCTCGGACCTTGGGTGTACCAACACCTTCTGTATATGCTATCAACTATGAAGATAAATCAATAATAATGGATTATATTGAAGGCGAACAGCTAAAGACTATTGTTCCCCTGATAAATGACGATGAACGAGAGTCACTATGCAAGATGTTTGGACAATATCTTGCTAAATTGCATCTTGGTGATGTAGTTCATGGCGACCCAACTACAAGCAATCTAATTGTTGACAAAAAGGGAAGAATCTGGATGATTGATTTCGGACTAGCTGAAATGAATGCTACTTTGGAAATGAAAGGAGTAGATTTACATCTTGTCCATCGAGCCTTAGAAACAACACACTGGAATTATCAGGATAGCATGCTTAATGCCGTTCTGAATGGTTACTCAAACGTTATAGGAAATGAAGCTGAGGAAATCTTCGAAAGAATGAAAGAAATCAGAGAACGTGGTAGGTATCACTAAAACTCCTTTTCACAAGCTTTATATCGAAACCCAGAGCGCCGTCAAGACGAACCCGTTTTCTGGGGAAATATAGCCTTCAGAGGTTATCTTAATGGCAAGAATGCACACACGACGAAAAGGTCAATCTGGAAGTAAAAGACCTTCCACTTTACTCAAACCCGAATGGATTGAAGAAGAAAAGAATGCAGAATGGGTTGAGGAGAAAGTAATTGAACTTGCCAAAGCAGGTAACACACCATCTATGATAGGTACTATATTGCGTGATCAATATGGAATTCCTCTAGTAAAAATCATTACAGGGAAAAGTGTTCTAGATATTCTAAGGGCAAATGACCTTACACGAAGAGTCCCAGAAGACCTTCGGAATCTAATAGCAGCTGCAGCGCGAATGCGTAGACACCTTGAAGAGAACAAAAAGGACTATGTATCAAAACGCTCATTGCAACTTGCGGAAAGTAAAATCCATCGTCTTTCCAAGTATTATCGTAAGCAACAAGTTCTTTCAGCTGATTGGAAATACAGTCCTGATCAAGCTGCAGTACTTCTAAGATGATTCCTTAGAACATTCCTTCCTGAGATAGTTTTATCATTGAGCAGAATTTCTATATCTGCGTAATGAGTCCTGAAAGCTCCAATCCTGAAAGTCTAGCGGAACTTCAAACTGCTTGTAAGACTATATCTGAATTGACATCTACACAATTCACAATTGTATGTTCTCCTTATCCAGAGATGATGCTGTCAGGTGCACTTCTCTGCAAGGCAATCATGAGAACGAAAAGATTGTTTCAGGTCCAATATTCAGAACCAATAATCCCATTTACGAAATTAAATGCTATGCTGGAAAAACATCCTAATTCCACTATGATTTTCATTGGAGTTAATATTGAAGGTAAAGGACAATTATATCCAGTCAAACATCCGATACTCATGATGGCTGGTGAAACTAAATCTAGAAGCTCAAAAATCATAAAATTAGGGTTCCATGATTCTATTTCCGCTCTAACATACTCGTTCGCTCAAACTCATTTTAGAACAACGAATGAAGAGCTAACATTAGCTGCAATTGGAACACTACTTCAATATGGAAGCAGCCATCAAAAAAAGGGTGCAAATCTAGAAATAATTCAGCAAGCCATCGAAAAGAAATTACTTCAGAATACTAAGGGATTCAGACTTTTCGGAAAGAACTCATTGCCTATTTACGACTCACTTTTCTATAGTATTCATCCGTATATACCTAGGATTAGTGGCAATGAGGAAGCTTGTAATGAGATAGTTGAGCGAGCTGAAATTCCATTATCAAAGAGGAATTTTTCACTTGACGCACTTAGTTCAAGTTATGCACAAGCAATGACCCAACAGATTGTGCCAAGAATAGATTCCATGATGACTTCCTCTATTCTTGGTCCCGATTTTCTTCTCTTGAGAGAAGATTCTGATACCCCTCTTCGCTATTTATCCAGTGTCAATGCATTAGTCAATACTTCATGGGCTCGAAGGAAAATTGGAGACTCTTTCGCCGTTTGGCTTGGAGATCGAGCTAGGTCTCTTAGAAATTTACTTGATTCTCATATGATTCATTGCAGAAATGTACTTGCAGGTGTCAGACTTCTCAAATCTCGACTCGAATCACTTGATGTTAAAATCGAATCTCTTAATGAAAGAATTGTAATAATCCCGCCTTTAGGAATACATATTGAATCATTATCCGATGTCGGTATTATTGCTCTTACTCACAAAATCATAGAAGCAGATACAGCAATATTACAATCCGAAAACTCAATCGATGTTGTCAATCTAGACCAGGATTCATTCTTTCTTTTACTAAAAATTCTTTCAGATTTTGGTATCAATTATATTACAACATCTCGGAAGTCATTGAGAGTGGTTGAAACATCTAAACAAGATAGACAAACCGTTCTAAATGCAGTCACCAAAATGACAAAGGGTGAATAATATGCGTGCAGTAATTAAGCTCTCATTTACCTCCTCTGAAATAGCCAATCGTATTTCCTATGCAATAGTTCCAGATAACACACCTCTTCCAGAAGGATTGGAAATTGATGTAGAAACAAATGGCGCCAATCTTATGATAACTATCATTTCCGAACGAGGTATCGATAGCTTTCGAGGAACAATAGAAGATGTAATGAGTTCAATTGATTTATCATTAAGAACTATGACCACACTTAGATGATATTCGAATCAGCTTTGTGAGTTTTTACGTTTGTCAACTATCTCATTATAGACAATATCCGTTCTTTTATGGGCTTGGTCAGCCATATCTTGCGTTATGAAACCCCGTTGTACCGCTCTTTTCAATAGATGTTGATCAATGATTCGAATTTCACCATTCTCTGGAGCAACAATATCAATTTCCAAGTCGATATATCGTACTCTCCCCGGACTATTTCCTACACACGGATACACCTCGACTCCTGTATTCACATTGATATAGGTCCCCTTAAGAATTCCTTCACGTGAATAATATTTAGTGACAAGAGTCATCGATTCTGGTACAACTTCTGTTACTGCATAATCTCCTTCATCACGAGGAACATCCACATTATCCGGATAGTCCTGCAGTATCTTTAGTTTTCTACTTGTATATCTGAACTGCCTTCGCACCTTAAAGACAAGCTGATCGACATCTATAATTCGCCCTCTGGAGAGAACTATGTTCCTACCGTCAAGTTTCACATGCTCGATATTTATTGGATCATCTTTCTTTGGCATATCCCGATTGAATATTTTCTCTAATTTTGATGTGATGTACTTTTTCTCATCAGGGCGTTCCTCAATTATCATTTCTGCAAAATCCACAAGAGGCGCATATCCTGCGCTTTTGTAGAAATGATGAAGATTCACAGTAGGCTTAATTTTAGCTCGTGTCTTATCTAGCGCATTTTTGACTTCAGCTGGGAATTCAATATCTGCATTACTTGTCCCTTCAAATAAAATTCCTGCCCCCTGTATATTCGAAAATTTAGTATAAACTTGCTGTGCAGTATCCAGAAGGTCGTCAATCTCATTATGAAGTTCTTCGTCTGTGAGTCGTTTAGCAGAGGTTCTCCATAGAATACCCCAATTATCAGAGTGCTCTCGAATTTTCCTTCCAAGCTGTGCTAACTCTCTTCTTTTGTCCTGTTCCTTTATTTTAGTACTCAAACGTACAACTGGCTCTGGAAGTAGAACAGCTGCTCGTCCAGGAATAGTAATACTTGATGAGAGGACGGGGGCTTTTCGTCCATAATCATGAGCTCTAACCTGAACCATCACATATTCGCCTCGTCGGAGTCCTCTGTCTGGAAGAAGTCCTGATATTGAACCAAGATCTATTCTTGTCTGACCCGTTTTTTCGTCTCTTCCTTGAACGCACCCTCTATAGATAGAACTCTTAGCAACTCGAGGCGTTCGAGTAATTACCCAACCTAATCTTCTACGTAAAACATCAGATAGTCTGTCAAGAATTGATTCGTAGGCAATTGCAACTATTCCTTGAAGGTCACTACGATCCCAAATATCTACATCTGGAATTTCGCTTCGGAAGGGGAGACCAAACCTTCTAGCCACTTCTGGGATAGGTTGAACTATCTCGAAATGGTTCTGTAATAGGATTTGGGTCAACGACTGCGAATAGATTCCCCTGATTCTTGCCTTTATCATGTACAAACACGAGCCCGGACATATACCACGACAGCCCTGTTTTAGGCTGACGTTCACTCCTATTAGAGGTTAATGAGAAATTTAATCTCGAATTGGTTCAAGAAGACTGGAAACCTGCCAGATTTTTGTCCTAGCATGGTTTGGACAGTTTGGATCTTGACTTGGTTCGTCCAAGATTGAAATTGCATTCTGCGCTCTCACAGCGGGCGAATCCGCCTCGTTCTCAAGGACCGCTATTGCCTCATTGGCTGCACGTCTTATGTTCCGTGGAACCGAAGAATCTTCAGAAATCTGCTTAAGCAGATGTTTTGATTGGTCTATACTCCTCTGCGTTTCGGGGTCCATGAGGACTCACCTCTAAATTGTCTTTACGCACGACATTGTTGTGCGAATAACAAAAACAGACTGCTGCGTTAGCAATATCAACGTTTTCATTAGTATATGCCGATTGATACTCAATCAGTATATAGCCTATCTAAGCTATTAAAAACACCACTGATGTGCTTATTATGACCGGTAAGAATGACCAACCTGTAAAGAAGATGGCTGAACTACTTCGTCGTGGGGCAACTATGTTGGCTGATGCTTGTCCGCAGTGCGGATCACCTCTTCTAAAGGTAGACGAAGACATTTATTGTGCACACTGTGACCGTCGAATTGTATATGCCGATTCCGATGAAGAAGTCGAAACATATGCGGTGAAAGCGCTCATTCCTGAGCTACACGAAACTCTTCTACGGAAGTTAAGGTCATTGAATGATTTAGTTGAGGCCGAAGATAATATAGAATCACTAACAAAACTAGCGAATCTTATGGTTCTTCTACTGCAAACTCTGCACAATTTAGAAAATATGAGAGGAAATTGAAGTGACTACGGTTCTATACCGTAGTCATTTACTGTTTGGTGGTACCTCTTCGAAGTCTTGCTCTTCGAGCCTTTACTTCTTCAGGTCCCTTCAATACCTTACTCTTACGAATTTCACACTGTCTGACTGGGATTATTGTCTTGACTGCCTCGTGTACTTCCGTTGCAAGTTCGCCCAAAATAACCTTTTGAACGAGTTCATCAAAGGTATGTTTCCTAGCATGAGTGCGGATTACCTTTTCAGTAGCTTTTCTTACTGAGTGTTCTTGACTTGTTTTTGCACGGGTCGTGGTGAATACAATCACTGAGATTCGCATAAGATAGTCATCTTTGGTCAAGATAGGGCCTATCCAGTCGATTCTTGTAGTACCTCTTCGCACTAGTCCTCTGAGATAATCCGAACTCCACTCGTGTCCATGAAATACAGTCTTTCCTTGTTGACCTGTTACCTCAAGAACCTTAAACTTCAATTTTACATGAATCTGATCAAAATCGCCTGTTAGGTCATATAACGTCGGTTTTATGGTTCTCCCAATAAGTGAATCTGGATTGCTTGCTGGAGTTGTACCAATTTCTTTCTCATCAAAATAGTATGGTGCATGTATTGAATACCATGCTTTCTCTCTCCACTTATCTCGGGTCCTTGCTGCTGACTGTCTACTTCTTGAGGACATTGATTCATCACACTCATTTTGGACATAGAAATTTGTCCAAAGAATCACGATGCGTTCCTGAGTAATGACTCCTCAGGAACTTCGCCGACATCCTAGGTGATGAATAAAAACATTGTGACATAACCTCTTCTTTCTTTCACTCCTTCTCTATGACTACATAACGAAAAACTAGATATTCAATATGGAAGAAGATAACAACGGTACGATGACCATGACTGATAATTGTCCAAAATGCGGATACAAAGAAGTCGCTGTTGTAAAGCGAGAACCCTTGACAAGTGGCGGTCACAGACGATATCTCCGATGTCCTCGCTGCGATCACACTTGGGAGAAGAAAGACTAGGTTATTGAATTCTAGTCAAATCATCCTGTCCAAAACCATTATATCACAATCCACTGCCAATCGATTCTGATATGCGGAGGTTGCCAAGCCAGGTCAAAGGCGCTGGGTTTAGGTCATCTCACCATCCTGTGATTGCTGCTGGTGTGATACAAGGTATCGTCTTTTTCTGATTCTATAAAGGATAACGGACACTCCTATGGCGATGATGATAACGAGAAAGATCACTACTGGTCCAAGATTACTCGCTGTACTCCATGAGTAGACACCTATCTCCTTACCTCTGGTGGTTCTGAGAATGTGACCACCCCAGCTGATGGCCCATCCCAAAGATGCGTTGAGCATAAATATGGCTTCAATCCGTTCTTCTGTGGGAACTGACTGCTCATACCAGTCGACTCCACTATTCTGCGAATGAGCAATCAGAGGAGTCTTACCTCCAATCCATCCATGAGTTTGGTTGAGGAATTGAATATCAGTGAAGTAGGGTGATTGACCGTACGCACTATTGGGCAAGGATTGTTCAATCCAAGTTTTTCCATCCACCATGTGGGCTAGCATATCATCTCCCACAGCCCAAGCTTCAGTATCACTCACAAAGGAGAAAGCCCATCCACCTTTACTGTGACTCTTTTCCCAAGTTTCGCCACCATCAACAGTGTGATAAATACCGAATGTATTTATGATCCAACCATCTTCTGGGCTCGTGAAGCAGATGTCCCTCGCTCGGTCATCATATGGATACGACAGAGTTTCGTTCCAGATCATCCCACCATCTATGGTCTTGTAGAGTCCTCTCTCTGAACTAGCCCAACCAAGTGTTTCATTGAAGAAAAACAATCCATAGAAATGATTAGACTCTGAACCAATTGGAATATAGTACCAACTCTCTCCATCGTTTACTGAATGAAAAAGTCCACCATCAGCTGTTACCCACATATTGTTCCCTACAATTTCCATCCTTGGAAACCATGTGCTGTTGTTATAGAGCTGGATTTGCCAAGAATATCCACTATCAGTAGTGTGGAGGATGATACCATCGCCAAAACTGGTCTTGTTCTGACTGAGTGCCCAGCCATGGGTGACGTTTTTGAACTTGATATCAAATGCCATAACATCATCAATTACAAAATCATGGTCCACCTCTTCCCAGATGGTTTCTGCAAGCTCCCTCCGTACGTCGGAAAGATTCAGGGATATTCCCTCAGTTAGAGGTGGTATGGCTAAGATACAAATCGCCAATGCCGTAAACAGATGCCTAGCTCTCATCTCTATATGTTCCACCTTTTCTAACATACAATCCATTATAATGGTGGCGGGTCTCCACCTCCACCCCCACTATTGATGCTAGCATAGTAGACATCACTTCCAATGAAATGGGTTCCGGAGTCATATGCCTTGACGTATACCTTCATCTTGACATAGCCATATGGAAGTGTCCACATCATGTAATAATCCTCATAGACTGGATGCACATCATTGATCTGTCCCTTGTATTCGTAGTTCGTCCAATACCCAGAGCTGTCCTTGTACTTCACATATACCTTGACATAGTCCACTACAAGTGGATCGTTCACTCTAACATATCCAAGAGTGGACTTGCTCCATGCTGAGGAGATGAGAAGATTATCAGGAGATAGGATTAAGTTTCTCCAATTTTCACTAAGAGTAACTTATCTATACAATCTAAAGAGAGAATGGTGCGGAGGGCGAGATTCGAATTCGCGCTTCCTGTCTACAAATTACAGGAGGTCTCGCGAATCACTACTGAACTGGATCCTAAGTCCAGCGCCTTTGACCTGGCTTGGCAACCTCCGCAAAGGTAGAGAGCAATGGAAGTGGGTTGCGATATAATGCTTTTGCTGGATTCGTATTTTTAATCTGGTTCTTACTAGCTCGTTGAAAACGAGAGATTTTCTTATTATCAAATTACTTGTTTAATATACACCATGACACCTCAAACCAATCTCCCCATTGTAGGTATCTGCAAAAGATGTGGAAAGCCAGTTCATTACAATGAGCTGTATATTGCTCAAGTCGGGGCTGAAATTGGACCATGGCATCATTACAACTGCACTAAACTGCAAATTAGAGAGTAGGATTGGGCAGTAATGTCAACTAAAGAGAATCAAAATGACACTGATCCGAGAATCATGATAGCTCAGATGAATCAGGCATGGAGCGATGCAAGAAGTTACACTGGCAACATTTGGCAGATAGCAGCACTTTGTCTGACAGGTGTTGCTCTATCCCTGAACGTTGCATATTCTTCCACACTCGTAGAACCATTATTGGTACTAATACTACTCTTTACTTCGCTCTTAGCGTCTGGAGGGGTGTTTGGAATCCAATGGTTAAGATATAGCATAACTTACAGAGTAGTATACATTCAAGAAATTGAGGAGAAACTTGCCGAATTACAAGAAGAATACAAGATTACACCATCCTTACATCTTTTCGGGCTTGAAAAGGGCCCTCTTGCTTTTCTCTTTGGAATTCTGGTTGTGACCACTGAAACGTTATTCCTTTCTCTTGTATACGCATCCTATTTGCTTTTCATATCACTGAACATAGAACTTTCAGTTTCGATAGTTTTCACCATCATCATTTTCGTGATTTCTGTTTTACCATTTACTTGGTATGTGGTTCAGAAAAGGAGCAATCTTCGGAGTAGGGAGAAAGAATTAGCAAAAGAATGGAAATCCAAATTCTTGGAGATTTTATGGGAGGTGATTAATAAACTCAGGTTGGAGGGTCATGTCATTGAAGTTGTTTATGGTTTCTCTCTATATCAAGGAGAAAGAGAGCTTGATGTTGACATAATAATTAGCTCAGATGCCTATCGATTCACCTTCATAACCAGAACATCTTATTGGATTAGTAAGAAAAAATGGGATGATGCCAGAGCGTTTGAGAATGAGACTATCTTTATAGTAACTCCACATCATGAAAGGTTTCCAAAACAACGTAACAGAGTTTTTCCTATTAGCTCTGCAGTGAGTTCTAAAGATTTGAGAAAGTACCTCCTTGATGGATTAGCTGGAAAACTCATAGATGTAGAGAATGACCCTTTTGAAACATAAGTGTCCGAGTGGCTATAGAAACTGTTTCGAAATTACTCGTAGGAGTTCGCGAGATCAAATCTCGCCCTCCGCACCACTTCATTCTTATCTTACATCTTTACTTTCAAGTATGAGTAATGATGAAATACCTATTCTTAGCGACAGATGACAACAAAATGCAACTGATGCATCTTCTTCTAAACGCAAATAATTTCCATGAGAGAGGACATGATGTTGCAGTCGTTCTAGAGTGCGCTTCACCCAAACTCTTGATTGGCCTTGCAGATGGGACGTTCAAACTACCTGTGTTTGATAAAGCATTGCAGTATGGGATAATTGATCACGCATGTAAAGCATGCACTGCAAACTTCAATGCGACAGAATCTGCCGAGAAACTAGGAGTTCCAATAAAGGGCGAATTGGGTGGTCATTCGGACTTACTCGGATTTGCACAAGATGGATACTCAATAATCAGCTTTTAGAATGCAACCATTTGATATGGCGCCGGGGAAGGGACTCGAACCCTTGAGTCTCAAAGGACAGCGGTTATCTCGTTCGGAAATTCGAGACCGCCTCCGTAGCCGCTTGGATACCCCGGCTCATCTGATTCTTAGCATCAAAACTAATTTAACGTTGATGCTATTGTTTCTCACATTCATCAATAGCCCTACTCATTGCGCTTCTTGCAACTTCTTCCAATTTCCTTAGTGCACTTTCCGTTTTAGCACCGACATAAACTCTCGCTTTTGGCTCAGTTCCTGAAACCCTGACTAACACATACGAACCATCAGTACATTCTATTCGCACGCCATCATTGTCTAACACCTTATCAATTCCTGTCACTTCTGATTCTAGATAGTTTCTAATACGTGAGCTGAAACAGGGTTTTATCGAATCCGGACAAGGAATGAAGTCCCTGAGCATAGGATATTCAGGTATTGACTTCATTAGTTTGATACAACTACCACTACCCTCAGATTCTATCATCTGAGCGACTCTTACAGCACCTATTATCCCATCCATCCACATACCGAATTCCATGAAGATAGGTTTCCAAGGTTCAGAGGCAAAGACAACCTCATCCCCTCTCTCAGCCAAAATCTCTTGAAGTGAACCTAGGGGAGCTCGAACTACTTCTCCTCCTGCATTCTTGACTAATTCATCAATCACACTTGAAGTATCAATTGATACCACGACCAGTCCTCCATCCCGTCTTTTCACTTCATCTTGTGCGAAGAGGGCGATGATTCTATTCTGATCAATGAAATTGCCCTTTTCGTCTATGACTGCAAGACGGTCCCCATCCCCATCATGACATAAAGCAGCAGCAAAACCTGATCCCGGCATCATATTCATAGTATCAACGAGATTTTTCGGAGATGGTTCTGCAGGTCTTCCTGGAAAATGGCCGTCTGGATGAGAATTAATGGTGCTTACTGAGAAACCAAGTTCTTCCATTATATGTGGTGTATAATTAACAGCAGCTCCATTTGCCAGGTCCAAAAGAAACCGAGTTCCACTAGACGCATTACCTCTACTAAGTGCAAACCTCTTGACACGTTCTAGGTATGTCACTCTGATATCCCATTCAGTTATGGTTCCTATTTCATTCCATTCTGCTATCCGGAATTTGCGGTCACTGACTCGTTCCTCGAGATATACCTCCTCTGAACGGATGAATTCTCGACCCCTCGTAAAAAACTTGAATCCATTATCATTGGGTGGATTGTGACTTGCGGTTATAATGACAGACATTGCACCTTCTTTCATTATGCTATAGGATGCTACTGTCGGCATTGGTGCTATTCCTAAGTCATCTACATTAGTACCAGTTGATGCTATTCCCGATACAAGTGCATTACGAAGCATTATATTAGATGTACGATAATCCATACCTACGCCAACGGTCCCTTTTCCATCAAGATAGGTGCCGAGTGCCTTTCCTAGATATTGAGCTAGGCCAGGGTTTGATTTTTCAATAATATCCCCTCGTATTCCACTGGTTCCAAAAATTCTCTTTGCCATTATTGCATCTCCTAATTCTGAGGTAGTGCTAAGTCTGCTATATCTTTTGCAGCCTCTCCTATTCTGAGTAGGCTATCGACAACTTCCAGATGAATCTGAGTCTCTTCACTTGAATCTGCTATTATGTCCTGTCGATATTTCTTGATATCTTCAATAAGCTCCTTTTCCGCATCAATTACCCATGCAACCTTTTCAGAATCAAACTTAAACAGATTCCCGAACGATTTTGTAAGCATCTCCTTGGTTGTTTCAACGATTTTGTCGATTTTTTTAATACTTCTCTTCTCAAGTGGTTTATTTGTCTTGGTTGCTATATCCACAGCAAGATCTGCTATCCTCTCAATATATTGAGCAGCAAGGCGAAAATCTAGAGCTGCGACTGGAGTGATATTCATAGTTTCTGACATCCTTGGATACTGAATTGCCAGTCGCAATTCGCGGACGATTAGAAAGAAAAGACGATCAACTTCTTCATCCCTCTGTAAGACATCATTAGCTAGTTTCTCATCACCCTCAAAGTATGCAGTAAGTGAATCATTTAGCATTCTTGTGGCAATCAGATTCATTCTACGCATGGTATTATGAACTGGCAATGTCGACGGATCCACAAGGCATTGTACAACTATTTGATTTTCGTCTTCATCTGTTATTTCAAGAGCAACAAAGCGGCTGATTATCTTCTTTATCATATCTCTTTCTTTGTTTGTTATAGAATCTTTACTCGTTATTTTAATTTCATCAAAGCCGAGAAGATATTTGCTTGTAATTACCCAGCGTAAGTTCGATTCCATAGCTGCTGTGGTCGATCGAGTTTCACCAGCCTTGGGTAGTCTTGGGTCAATAATCAGACAACCATCTTCCCTCTCTGCAACAACAACAGGATCTCCTTTATGCAAATCTTGTCTCAGTACCCATTCTTTTGGAACTATGATTAGGAAGGAGCTTCCTTCCTTTCCCCCTGTTTGTTGTAGACGTCTGATATTGACCATTGTAAAGTCACAACCTATTATTGGTTGGCGCTAATTGAAAACCTACTCCTCCACTTATTTGCATTACCTACGATACAATATTTCTTATTAGACAAATCCGAATAAGAAATCCATCAAGTGTATGAATCGGTAGAAGATATTAAAACTACAGATAATCAACCACTACAACTGATGTTATTTGACAGACAACGAAAGTCGTGATTTACTTCATAGAATCCTAGAGGCCGGTTATCAAATCACAAGAGATGCACTTGATTTCATCCTAGATCAAGACGCGTCATCGGATACAGTTGACCTCATTTTCTCTCAACATTACATTGTAGTTCCACCCGTAATTTCACTCGATTTCGTACTATCCATCCTAGAATTGCCTTCCAAGGATGATAATATTACACAAGATATACTCGAAATTCATGATGAGGCAGATATTCCAGAATCAGTGGAATCTAGTGATGAATCAGATGAACCAGACGAATGGCGCATCACCATTCAAAAGAGTCCCGATCTTGATTCTGTGGGGTCCGAAGGCACAGTTGATGATTTTCTAGCTCTATTCAGAGACCGCTTCACTCGTATTAGAAACATCTACCAGAGTCGCATTGACACAACGAGTGCACTCTCTCCTGCAGTTGCAAAATCGCGAGGAGTGGATATGCGTAGACGAAGGGCTATGAGCAAGGAGGGTTTCAAAACACAAAGAGCACCAACGCAAGTGGTCCTAGGTATGGTCATATCTAAGAACGTTTCTAGGTCTGGGAATATAATAGTAGAACTTGAAGATTCCGAAGATTCCTTGATTTGCGTCATCCCTGGAAACATCTCCGGACCGGACGGACGAAATCTATCTGAAAAAGGCAATTCCCTCCTTATTGATGAGGTGACTTGTATATCTGGTTATGTTGACCAAGACAAACGAATGATTGCCCGAGATGTGATATTTCCGGATATTCCAACAGCACGGGATATAGGACGGGCAAAAAGAGATGTATACGCTGTTTTCATATCAGATCTTCATGTTGGAAGTTATGAGTTTCTTAATGAGGAATTCAACTCCTTTATTGATTGGCTTCGAGGAATGAATATATCTTCAGATTTGAAAGAAGTTGCAAATCAAACACGTTATCTCTTCATTGCTGGTGATTTGGTAGATGGCATAGGAATATACCCTGGACAAAAAACAGATCTGCTTCTACCTGACATATACGACCAATATGCAATGCTTGCTGAACTTCTGAAGAAGGTGCCAGATAATATCAAAATTGTATGTATTCCAGGAAATCATGATGCCTGTCGACAAGCACTGCCAAAACCTCCAATTCCTAAGGATTTTGCAAAGCCTCTCTATGATTTAGGAGATCAAATTCTCATGCTTGGTGATCCTAGTCAAATCCGAGTGGAAGGAGTTAGTGTGCTCCTAACACATGGTGACTCTCAGGATGATTTGGTGACTAGCTTACCAGGTGTAACTTACAAGAATCCAGCGGAATCGATGAAAGAACTCCTAAAGAAACGCCATTTGGCTCCAATATATGGCAATAAAACAGAGATGGCTCCACTAAGACATGATTGGATGGTTATTGATTTAATACCAGATATAGTCCATTTCGGACATGCACATCATAATGCTGTTGATAATTATCGTGGCATTCAGATAATTAACTCGGGTACGTTTCAGTCACAGACCGAATTCATGAAGAAACAAGGCATTGATCCTACTCCTGGAATTGTAACCTATGTAAACCTCCGTTCAGGTGAACCTGGTGTCATACCATTTTACAATTTCGCTAGTAGATAATATTATTCAGATTAGGAGCATTAATGTCCCAATTCTCTTGCAATTTTACTTAGCCGCACATCCTCATCAAGAATATCTCCAATCTGTCTCTTGCCAACAGCAAGTCGTATCTTCTTTGTACGACCGTACCGTCCTTTTGATATCACAGTAGTATTGATGAGACCTAACATATCAAGTTCACTTATCAAATCACTTACTCTTCTTTGTGTTAATGTGTCCAGAGAGAGTGTTTTTGCTAGCTCCACGTACATATTATAACACTCTCCAGTAAAGATATCTCGCTTTCCATCGCTTGCAAGTGCGTAAACCGAGAAAAGTACAGCCTTGGATTGCAAAGGTAGAGTCTTTACAGTTTCAGTTATAGTATCTCTCTCAATGATTTTTTGAGCTTCGCGTACATGATCTTGTGTGACTTTCTCTTCTCCACGTCTCTCAGAAAGTTCGCCTGCAGTTCTTAGCAAATCAAGAGCCCGTCTTGCATCTCCATGTTCTTGAGCTGCTAAGGCGCCTACAAGATTGATAACGCCATCATCTGCAATTGCATCATCGCTGAATGCCAGTTTTACTCTTTGTTGAAGTATACCCCTGAGTTCAACTGCATTATAGGGGGGAAATATCACTTCCTCCTCTCCAAGACTTGATAATACTCTCGGATCCAACATCTCCTTGAATTTCAAATCATTACTAATCCCAATTATTGATATTCTACTATTTTTCAACTCAGAGTTCATTCGTGTTAAACCATAGAGGATATCATTTCCTTGACTTTGATCTCTCTTTACAAGATTGTCAACTTCATCCAGTACTATCACAAAAATGGTCGGTTCCTCTTCAAGCTTTTTCATCAGTATTGATCGCACTTCATCAGTCGGTAATCCTGTGAATGGTACAACAGAACCATCAGGCATAGTTGCATCTATCTCCTCACAAAGAGTTCGGATTACACGATAATTAGTACCTACAATTCTGGAATTCACATATGCTTTCAATGGAGCTCTTACACCACTCTGCTCCGCTTTGGCAACAAGCAAATCAAGGACATATCGAGCAACTACAGTCTTACCAGTACCAGTTTTTCCATAACAGAGAATATTCGAGGGAGGTGCCCCTCGTAATGCAGGACCAAGAATTGCTCCAATTCGATTCATTTGTTCATCCCGGTATGGTAACTCCTCTGGAACGTATGTTGGTCTCAGAGCATCTCGCTCTCTGAAAATTGCTTGCCCGTGTATGAATTTATCAAATAACTTGTCAAGAGGTTTTTCCAGTTCAATCACACTCAATCAAATCTATGCAGTGGCTCCATATGCTCCAATGGTTCCACAGGCTCCACACGAAATCATCCTTTAAGACTACGTATTACATATAGAACTATTTAGTGAATCTATTAGGAATCAACCGAAAACTAGAAACACTCTTTGAATATTCCTTTGTTCTGTAACTGGTCAAATGGGATGTGCAATGCGACTTAGAGACCTAGAAATCGCACTTCAATCTATTGAGAGAATCAAGGATTTCGAAGTGATGCTTGAACAATACCCCACTCCAGCACAAATTGCTTCTAGCATTTTGTACGATGCTGAAATTACATACAATGATATTATGGGCAAAACAGTTCTAGATCTTGGTTGCGGAGATGGTATCTTTGCATTGGGTGCTGCTCTCTTGGGTGCAGAATATGTAATTGGAATTGATATCCAAAGCAAAGCCTTAAAGGTCTCTAAAAGGAATTCAGAACTACTCAGGGCAGCAGCCACAATAGACTTTGTCTTAGGTGATGTTGAACAACTAACAATGACAAAGAGTATTGATACGGTAGTAAGTAACCCGCCTTTTGGAGTGAAGAAAAGAGGTGCGGACCTGAGTTTCCTAAGAAAGGCAATTGAAATCTCCAAGGTAATCTATAGCCTGCACCTAGGCACAGAGAAGAACAGAGCCTTTCTAGAACAAGAAATAGAACGCCTTGGTGGAACCGTTAAAACAATAGAAAGATTCGAATTTCCAATTCAACGAATTTACGAGTTTCATCGAAAGGCGTTACATGTGATTGAGGTTGATCTTTACCGCATAGAAAAAGAGAGTGAATGAAATGGCGGATGTTAAGTCTGGAGATACAGTTGTACCAGGTGATACACTGTGCGTGATTGAGGAATTCAGTGCTGGCCATGGCACTTATGAATCCGGAGGAATTGTATTTGCAGCTACTTCAGGTGGAGTGTCAATCGATCTGAAAGCACGAAGCATTAGAGTGCTGGCACATGATGGAAAAAGCAAACTCTCTTTGCCAGTAGAGGGAGATATAATGGTAGGAGAGGTGATAAATGTCTATGACCAGAGAGCGCAAATATCGATTGTAAAACGCAACAATCGTAACTTTTTCAGTCCGCTTGATGGAGAGGTTCACATCTCAAATGTAACTCGTAGATTTGTCAAGTCTATGCATGACATTCTCGCACCATTGGATATTGTTCGTGCTGTAGCAATGAATACCCATGAGATACCAGTCACACTTAGCCTTGTAGGACCCGATTACGGGGTCTTGTTCGCCAAATGTACCAAGTGCGGCAATCCTCTAACTTTAACCGTTAGAAACCATATGATTTGTTTGAGATGCGACTACAGGACTACACGTGAGGTAGCAAATGATTATGGTTTAATGTTTGGTCTTGAACCCAGACAAGATCTTGCCCCAAGACGCAGAACTTATGGCCAACATGGAGATGATCGAGCCCAGGATCGCAGATATGAAAGAAGAGACCGCCGTCCCTCCGATAGCGACTCTCGAAGACGTGATTCCCGAAGACATCCAGATTCCCGGAGGAGAGATTGATGAAACCACGAGTCATAGAAATGAGCAGAAATGAGATTAAGATAGAATTTGAAGGGGAAACTCACTCGTTTCCAAATCTATTGAGGAGGACGTTACTTGAAGAGCCTTCAGTTGAGTTTGCAGGATATGCAATTGACCATCCCTTACTTGCTAGTCCCATTGTGACCATCAAAACAAAGAATCGCCATGCAAACGTCGTGTTACGAGAAGCACTTGAAAAAATGTTAGCTAGAACAGAAGAATTTCGAAAGCGATTAAATCAGGCTGTTTTAGATCATAGTATTGATTAGCATTCTTCTATTCAGGTGACCTTGTTGTGGGATTCCTTCATCCAGCATGATACTGTTAAGGCAATTCTAAATGATCAAGGTCTTGCAAAGACCGGTGATAGTATTGTCAATTTATGTTATAGTCTATCAAAGTCTCTTGTCCTAGGTATCGCTACAGGCGAAAAGGTACGAGATTCAGTACTAGCAAAAGCAATCCGCGCAACTACATTATATGACCAGATAAATCGCAGAACTGATCATGGGGCTGCAGCAGACTCATATGAGGCAGTAATCGCATATTTGTGGATGTCTGGTAAAGTAACCATCGAGAATATTGTAGAGTTTCTCGTCCCTCTTCTCACTATAAACATTAAGACAAGTAGAAAACGTGAAGCCGAGATCGCATCAGAAGCTTTCAAATTATTATTAGAACATCTATTACCGTCTCTTGAGTTTAAGATGTGATAATAGTTCAAACCCACTATCATAATCCTTAAACGACATCTCATGTCACCTCCAGAAGCACATGAAGAGTGAGATGACATGAAATTCTGTGACAGCTGTGGTTCTATGATGGTACCTATTACTGATGAAGATGGAAGCCGTCAATTAAAATGTAGAAGCTGTGGGGCCACAAAGAAAATCGATGGAAAACTGACAGTCAGTCATAAAATAGAGAAGACGCCTCGTGACAAAATCATTGTTGTTGAAGATGATTCTATTCCTATGCCAACCACTTCAGCATCTTGTCCAGAATGTGGCCATATCGAGGCTTATTACTGGACCGTGCAAACTAGACGTGGTGATGAGGGTGCTACAGAATTTTATCGTTGCACCAAGTGTAAACATACATGGCGCAATTATGGAGGCTAATATTTTAAGACCTATACAAACTTAAGTTTCGACAACAGAAGAGTAGATGGTGCAGGATTTGTCAGAAAAAGAACGGAGCTACCCGCCTCCTAAACCCGCAGAATTAAGAACTATTCGAAGTCTCGGACCTGATACCAAAGATCCTGTGAGAATTATGTGTTTTGTAATAGAAGCACAAACAGGTGTGGCTCTTGTACAGGATATTTATGACAACGTTGATGAAGCCACTACAATCAAGGTGTTTGTTGAAGGAACACTTCAAGTTGATAACAAATACATCTTGATTGGAACTGTAACAGAGAAGTCAACCAAAGATGGTTCTGAGCTTGTATTCAATTCTACCCTCGCTCATAACATAGATAAATTGGAGATTAAGCTCTATAAAGAAGCCCTGGAGATGGAAGGCGCGGTATTACAGGCACTCGATCAATGAAAAAATCAAGGAATTTATTCATCTCATCACTCGGTCCCACCAAGAAGTACATTTAATTGGTAAGTGTATCGCTAATAGATTAGTTCAAAGATGACCCTGAATGCAAATACTCGACTATAACCAATGAGGAACTGCACAGAATGGTCTAAGATTCATAGGAACAATGTGATTCAACTCGCAGAGAAATAATTGGAGATGCCAGAATGTTTCGCGCGACATTAGATAGTACAAAAACTTGGAAACAAATTGTGGATGCACTGGCCACCCTACTTACTGAGGTTCATTTCGTAGTATCCGATTCCGGATTGAAACTACGACAAATGGATTCATCTAAGACGGCTATGATTGACCTCGATTTACCTGCAGGAATCTTTCAACACTATGAATGTAAGGGTGAACACGATATCTGTCTGAGAATGGATGAGCTTGCTAAGGTGAGTAAGCGAATGTCTGGTGATGATAATCTAGAATTTGAATTGAATGATCAGCAATTCGAAATACGGATGACAGGCCAAGCTGATCGTAAATTTACTCTTCAACTCTTATCACCTCCAGAAGACAGGTCAAAGAAACCTGCATTAGACTTGGATATCAGAGCTGAAATGTTCGCTGATACTTTCAAGCAAGCTGTAAAAGATATTGGCGTATTCTCAAGCCAAATCCGAATAACAGCTAGTAAATCTTCATTGGTATTTACAGGTGAGGGTGATACTGGTACAGCTCAAGTTGCATTGAAACCCGGAGGTGAAGATTCATCTCTATATGTATTAAATGCTAAAAAAGAATCTAGCGCCATGTATGCCTTGAATTATCTTTCTGAAATTACAAAGGCAATGGCAACAGACAGTATGACACTTCAATTTAGTACCGACAAGCCGATTTTGATAGATTTCGCATTAGCAGAAGCAGGATCCATAAGCTTCCTATTGGCTCCACGTGTTGAGCGAAAATAGAACAACAAACCCGTAATACAATTCATATTGTTGGAGATGGAAGACTAATCAAATCAATCACAATTCCATCTGGAAGGAATAATCAATGACGCCGGATAAGTCTAGAGAACAGAGGGGTAAATTTCTTCAACTTATGTTTCAAGACTATTATCGGGAGAATGCCAACAAAGTCGTAATTCCAGAGAGAATCTGGAATCGAGAATTCGGTCTTGAGAGTTGGGACTTTGTATGGAAATGCACAAAACCCGGATGTGGAAAAGAAGGCTCATCCTTCAAACCTGTACTGAAATGTCCGCATTGTGGGCATGACACATCAATGACGAAATGGCGTCGTCATATTGGATTCAGAACTGCAGATGACCTTCTTAGAGAGCTTCATACATCTGCACCACATAGTGTATATCACTCAGCAGCTTTCTATGAAACTCCTGTTGCAAGAATGGCTGAGAAAGGATGGATGGGGGCAGAATTGGTATTTGATATAGATGCAGATCATCTGGATTCACCCTGCAGTCAAAATCATGATACATGGATATGCACTAATCGGGACTGTCTTGAAACTGGTACAGGTAACCCACCAACAGAAGGTTGTCCACGTTGTGGCGAAAACAGGTTTTCAACTCGTAAATGGGTTTGTGATAGATGTCTAGAGGATGCAAAAGATAACACAATCAAATTATATGATGAGTTTCTTATTTCCGATTTCAATCTCGATTCCGAGTTGATACAGCTTAATTATAGCGGTCATCGCGGGTATCACATACGGGTTCGAGACCCCAAGATTTTCAAACTGGACTCACAAGGGCGTATTGAAATAATACACTACATCACTGGAATGGGTCTTGATAGCGAGCGAATTATTCGTTCAATCGGTAACACTGATGTCATTCCACCTCGTACTTTGCCTGGTTGGGCTGGTAAAATGGCTGATGCGATTTTAGAATACATACGTGATATTGATAATCAATCTAGCGAGTATAAGTGGTTAAAGAATCTAAAGGATAATCAACGAGTAGCAGCAGAAGGTCTCCTACGAAACCCCCCAATTCTTAGTCCGAAAGTGAGTGGTGTGGGTTTGAAATCTTGGCAAGAAATAGCAAAGGAATCTGCTGTAATTTATGGTGGCAAGACCGATGTTCCTGTCACTCATGATATCCACAGAGTTATTCGACTTATTGGTAGCCTGAATGGGAAGACTGGATTCGATGTTACTCCTCTATCACGTGACGACCTTGATACTTTTGACCCGTTCAGTGATGCACTAGTCTTCAATGAAGGAACATTGAAAATTCAAGCGATATCAGGTAATTTGCCCATTCCTAGAATTCGAATCGACTCAACTAGTTATGGACCTTTTCTTGATGAAGAGCTTGAACTACCAATGCCAGTTGCTATGTTCCTACTATGTAAAGAGGTGGCTATGATTGCCTGATACAAATTATGATACGATCAAAAATGTATGGACTGATGAGCTTGAGAATGACCATCTTCAAGATTTAGAAGATCTTCGACTTAGTAAAATGATTGATTATATATCCAGTATGCGCTTGAAATTAGCTGAAACTAATGCTGAAGATCGTATACAGTTTAGTCTGCTCACTCAAGAGGTTCTTAATCTTGAGTTTATGATACACGATCTCCTTGTTCTACGACGTGATAAAATCATTAGAGCAAGTTTCCTTCAAAGACGACCGATGGGTACAATGACCCTTGTTGAGGAAGAATTCTATAACCGTCTTTTAAGAGGCTTTGAGGGCCATAAGTTGTATATAGACGAGGTCCTCGCAGGAAACCCGTCACCAACAATGACAGTTGAAAGTCATGCATCCGATGAGTCAACAGATACCAAAACGATAGATAAAGAATCCAATGATATGGAGTACGTCTTGGTACGTTTCTTAAAACCTATCGAATCAGCATTTCTTGGATTGGATGATGTAACATACGGACCTTACGAAGCAGAAAATATTGCCACAATACCGATTGCAAACGCTCGTACCTGGCTACGTGATGGAACCGTTACACGAGTCATGGTGGAGGATGATTCTGATGAATGATATTGACGAAGTCCGATTAAGCATCAATTTACTGCTTGATGGATTAAAGAAGACATGTACTGAAATAGAATCCGATTACAATCGACTTCAAATAGCTCTCACGGGGTCTTTGAAACTCTTGGATGGTACTGAAGCAAAAACTCTTACTGCACTACACGGAAATTCAGCTGATTTGAAGCGGTACCTTATATCTCTAGTATCGGATCTAAAACAGAACACGATAAATCATTTACAGGGTTTTACTCATCATGTACAAGAAATACTAGAACAGATTGAGGGAATCGATAGAAAACACTAAGAGGACGGTTCGCACATCAATATATCATGTCGCCTAATAGACGCTGGATTCTCATTGTGGGTGGTGCAATCTGCATTATATTGACTATTCTTGGCGTCATTTCATATCCAGCAGATAACCAAGGCATCCTCGAAATAATAGGATACTCAATTGGAATTCCTTTAGGAATTCTTGGTATTCTACTTCTCGTTTACTTCCGAGGATTACCCGAACAACCAGAGTTTTCGAAAAGTTCTGAATAATCCGTTACAGAATTAACTTTTAATACTCGTCAGAGTCCGCCGTCTTCAACAATCAGTCAAAGAACTACTTTGGCGGTATGAAGTCATGGCCGAAACAGAACAACCAGCAGGTCCTCCTGAAACCTTGGTGGACCCAATAGATATGTCTTCTCTGGATAGAAATTTCCGTGACGAAATAAAGAGTATGCCTAATGGTGATGAACTCTCCGCTTGTTTTGCATGTACCACTTGTACTGCAGCCTGTCCCATTGCTAATCAATGGAATTACAAACCACATCAGTTGATACGTATGATTATTCTAGGAATGCGTGATGAAGTTCTATCTAGTAAAGAAATTTGGGAATGTTTGACTTGTTTTCAGTGTCAGGAACGTTGTCCACAAAAAGTTCGCGTCACTGACATATTCTTTGATACAAAGAACCTAGCTGCCGAGGAAGGTAAAATACCTGAAAACATCATTGGACTTGGCAGGGCTCTGTTAGAGGATGGACAATTATACACGGTTACAGCTGATTGGGAACGAGAAGATATGGATTTAGAGCCTGAAGTCCCTGGTCTCTCAACCGATGCAATCAAGGAGATTCTAAAAGATACACGAACTGGTCGAATTGCAGGAGGCGATGAGTAGAGTGCCAACATATAACCTGTACATGGGATGCAGTGTTCCTGCGAATTATCCTAATTATGAAACTTCAATGTTGAAGGTTGCAGAGGCTCTTGGAATGGAACTTGAATATATGGAGGGCGTAGCCTGCTGTGGCAGTCCAAATCTTAGAGCAATAGACTACTTTGGCTGGTTAGTCGTTAATGCTCGAACACTTGCCATTGCAGAACAAAATGGGCATGACATAGTCACTCCCTGCAATGGATGTTTTGGCTCACTGAAAGACGTGCACCATTTTCTCAAACACAATATAGAGCATCGTGAGAAGGTCAATAAAGAACTGAAGAAGATGAACTTGGAGTTCAAGGGCACGATAACTCCCCGCCATTTCATAGAGGCTCTATATACCGATATTGGTATAGAGGAGATAAAGAAGAAGGTTACCAATCCACTTGATGGTGTTGGAATTGCAATTCATTATGGTTGTCATCTCCTTAGACCTGCTGATGTCACTGAGATGAAACCAGATGTTTTCGACCACCTAGTTGAAGCGACAGGAGCAAAAGTGATTGAATACCCTCTTTGGAAGCAATGCTGCGGTGCCACGGTATTACCTGTTAATGAGCCTCTGGCAATTCGATTGGCAAGAGATAAGATCAAATCAATGAAAGAATCCGGGGCAGAATATACAACTGTATGTTGTCCTGCATGTGGCAATCAGCTGGACTTGCAACAATTGGGTCTGAAGGAGTCTTACGGAGAAGTATACAATCTTCCTGTGCTACTTTATCCACAGATTTTGGCGTTGGCAATGGGTATGTCCGAAGAGGATGTTGGTCTTGAGATGAATCGTGTATCAGCTGATTCTATCCTTGAACATCTCTCGGGTTGAGGTGTTGATGCATAATGAATAGTTCTGTCCTCATAATTGGTGCTGGCGTTGCAGGAATGACAGCTGCCGTGGAACTTGCAGATTCTGGCATCAAGACGATTCTTATTGACCGTGAATATACTATTGGTGGTAATGCAATAGATCTATACAAAGCATTTCCAACTGATGATTGTTTCTATTGTTTCGAGGGGAATAGATGGCGTTCTGGTATCAGAAAGTGTTTCTATCGTAGTGCCATGACTGACCAACCCAATATTGATCTAAAAATTGGGGCAAACGTTGTAGAGATAGGAGGAAAACCAGGTTCTTTTGAGGTTACACTCAATATCAAACCCAAATTTGTAGACCCAAATAAATGCACGATGTGTGGTCTATGCACTGAACACTCGTCAGCATTCAGACTGCTCTCTCCCCAATGTCAACCACAAGCAGTCATTTTTGATTCATCATTGACCGATGAAGGCGCCAAGAAGGCTGAAGAGGAGTGTCCTACCAAGGCAATCAATCTCTCAGCGGAATCAACCATTGAGAAAGTCAGTGTCTCCGACATTGTCATTGCTACTGGATTTCATGAGATGAAACCTGTAAATGTGGATGAGTATGGATATGGAACTCATCCAAATATTATCACTCAGCTAGAACTTGCACAACTTATCGATCCTATCGGAAAAACTGGAGGTGTGCTAAAACGTCCTTCAGATGGCAAAGAAGTCAAAAACGTGTTGATGGTTCAATGTGTAGGAAGCCGAGATGAAAATTACTATCCGTTCTGTTCCAAAATCTGCTGTGTTTTCGCATTGAAGCATGCCAATATACTTGCACTAGAACATGATGGCATATCAGTTGGTGTTGTTTACATGGACATGCGGACGTATGACCGTCATGAACACTATTATCGAAAGGCTCGTGAGGCGGGTGTCGATTTTATTCGTGGCAGAATAACGAATGTCAAACCCAATGAGGGTGGCACACTTGATATAGTAGTCTATGACTCTCTTCTAGACAAATACCTGAAACACTCGGTGGACCTCTTCGTTTTATCATCAGCTCTCGAACCTTCAAAAGACTCTGACTCTCTAATCTCATCTCTTGGGTTAAACAATGCTAGTGGTTACGTTGCACCTAAGGAGGGTCGCAATGTTGGTGAAGTTGTCGTAAGTGAGCATGTCTATGCCTGTGGAGCTGCATTAGGACCCGCAGAAGTACCAGAAAGTGTAACCCAGGCACGAGCTGTAGCGAGTAAGATACTACAGAGCAGGAAGTGAAAAGATGGCAGAAGAAAAGAAATCAACGATTCTACTCTGTAGTTGTGGTGGACAACTTGGTCTTGATTATGATATGCTCGTGAAGGAGCTGAACAAATCGAAGTCCGTATCTGATGTTCAATTATATGATTTAGTCTGCCAAGAAAATGGATTAAGTGAGATAGCTGACATCCTTCAGAAGACAGATGGTCCATTAGTAATTGCAGCCTGTACTAATCAGAAAATACAACCACGGATAGATCCATATTTGCGGTTCAAAAACTTGGATCCTTCCCGAGTGATGTATGTCAATATCCGTGAACATTGCGCATGGGTTCACGAAGATGTAACTGACTCTAGTAAGAAAGCACTTGATATGATTCGCGGTGGTCTAGCATTAAGTTCACTATCATCCCCAATAACAACCCAGAAGAAAACAATCAAGAATCATGTTACTGTGATTGGAGGCGGAATTGCAGGAATTGAGTCTGCTTTGAACCTCTCAAGTTTCGGATATGAGGTTTCACTAATCGAAGTGGAATCTGAGCTCGGAGGCCATCTGAGGAAATTACCTGTCATTGCTCCAGTTGGTAAATCCGGAAATGAAATACTCGAAATGAAATTGAAGGCACTCTCTCAAAACTCCCTAATCAATGTCATACCCAACACAAAAGTGAAGTATTTCGAGGGCGAAATGGGTAATTTTATGATTCATTATCTGACTAAGGAAGGAAATGAAGAATCGTTAGGGACCTCCGCAGTTGTACTTGCTACGGGATTTCAAGAATTCAAACCAACTATGATTGAAGAGTATCGGTATGGAAAGAATCCCGATGTTATAACACAACTCGAATTATCTACAATGCTTACTGAGGGGAAACTAATTCGCCCGTCAAATGATGGTGAAGTAAAGAGTGTAATTATGATTCAATGTGTAGGAAGTAGATCGGAGGACTACAAACGAGATTGTAGCAAGCTATGTTGTACTTTTGCTATTGACAACTCAATTGAGATATTAAAGCACAATCCTGAGGCTCAGGTTAGAGTCATCTATATGGATATTCGCGTTCCATTTGAGAATGAAATGGTCTATCAGCAATCCCGTGATCTCGGAGTGGACTATATTCGCGGTAGAGTTAGCATGGTTTGGGAGAACGAAGGCAAAACCTATGTAAAATACTATGACTCACTTCTCAATAAATACTATGAAATTGAAACAGACCTTCTTGTTCTCTCAAGTGCCATTCTACCATCCCCCAGTCTTAGTCAATGGTCTGAATCACTAGGATATCTCTTGGAGGATGATGGACACGTAAAGGAGCTTTACGGAAAGCTTCGTAGGAATGAAACCCGACGTCGAGGAGTCATTGCTGTAGGTGCCGCAACGCGTCCTCAGTTTGTTCGCGAGTCTATCACAGAAGCGCAAGCCGGAGCATTAGTGTTACATTCCGAATTGCAAGGTGGTGAGATAGAGTCAATACAACGAGGTGCCATACTAAATGTAGATGATTGTGTTGGGTGCAGTTTGTGCGCTCAGCATTGCCCTCGTGGAGTTCCACTAATGATTGAACAGACAGAAGAAGAAGAAGAAATTGAGGGTCAAAAAATTCTGTTCAAAGCTGCCATTGATATACTCAATTGCCACGCTTGTGGTGTTTGTCAAAGTTTGTGTCCGTCAGCAGCAATCCAACTCAACTTCCTAACAAACGAACAACTCTGGGTACAAATCGAAGCTGTCCTTGAAGATGCTGGGTCTGACTATCCTCTCACTTTATGTTTCTATTGCGAGGAATGTGCAGTATCAACAATTGACATAGTTGGAACTCTACGACGACACTATCCAGCTAGCACCCGCTTAATTCCAGTTCCTTGTGCCGGACGTGTATCGATTATTGATATTCTCAAAGCCTTTGAACATGGTGCAAGCACAGTTATGATTGCTGCCTGTGAAACAGACCGGTGTCATTTCGGAGGTACAGGAAATGAAATTGCGCAAGTTCAGGTTGATGTCGCTCGTGAAATATTGAACGCAATTGGCTGGGACGGAGAGCGTGTAGAAATGTTCCGGATGTTCAGTGCAGAGCCGGACCGATTTTTGACTGCTGTAAATGAGATGGTTAAACGGGCGAATGAGCTGGGTGCTACTCCTGTGCATCTAGGTACCGCTGGTAAATGGAAGGAGGTTGCAGAGTGAAAACCCCCGACATCATGGATGGAATGGCTCCCAAGCGTAAACGCATGATGGATATGATTTTGGCATTGAGTGGACTTAAGGAAGAAGCCACCGTTCCACCTGGGAAGATAACCGAAGAGATAGAATCTCTAAAGATTGAGTTGAGCCCATTAATTGAGGAAATTCTTAATTTTCCTGACGAGTATTTTGAGGCTTTTGTCACAACTGCCGAGAAGACCAAACTAGCTGAACATATAGCGGATAAGAGTGTTTTAGAATCTAGCATAGAGAGTTTGGAACAATCCTCTTCTATTACAAGTATCAAGGGTATTGAAAGACTACTAAAAGAACTAAAAGTTGCGCTGAAAAAGGCTGAAGAGGAATCAAAATCTTCAGAAGAGATCAAAACTCTTGTCGATGAACTACTAGAGGTTAAATCAAGTGTACATAGCAATCCCCAGTCCGCACAGGCTCTTCTTGAGAAGCTCGATATAAAAATTAGATATGGTGTTCCTCCATGTCATGTTGCTTGTCCTGCGGGAGTCCGAGTACAGAGATTCGTCAATCTCACTCGGGATGAGCAATTTGAAGAAGCTTTGGAACTCATGAGGACTACATATCCATTTGCTGGAACATTGGGTCGTGTTTGTAATGCTCCCTGTGAAGATGATTGTACTCGTGGGCGTATTGATCAATCCGTAAGCATCCGAAACCTTCACAGATTTCTGGCTGATAATGAAAGAGCAAAAGGACCGAAAGTCCCTGCAAAACCCAGTCTTGACAAGAGTGATAAAGTTGCGATAATCGGGGCTGGTCCTGCAGGAATTGGCTGTGCTTATGACCTTGCAAGAAAAGGATATCAAGTGACTATTTTTGAAGCACAACCAAAATCTGGGGGTCTTTTGAGATATGGTATCCCATCCTATCGACTTCCACGTGATATACTCGAAGATGAGATAACTTATGTGGAGAATCTGGGTGTGGAGATAAAAACGGGAAAGCGAATATCATCTCCAAGTGCTTTGTTGCAGGAGGGTTTCAAAGCTGTTTTTGTTGCAACAGGTGCTGCCTCTAGTAGGGCAATGAAAATAGAAGGTGAGGATGCCAAAGGTGTTCATCATGCACTTAATTTTCTCGAACAGGTCAACAAGGATGAGAAGGTGTCACTTGGTAAGCGCGTGGCAGTAATTGGGGGTGGAAACGCTGCTGTTGACTCTGCTCGAGTCGCTCGACGACTTGGTTGTGAGGTCACCATGATTTACCGGCGGTCCAGAAATGAGATGCCTGCTCATCATCTTGAAATCGAAGCCACTGAGGATGAAGGTATCAAGATTATGTTGCTTTCAACACCCATTCGCGTTCTTGAGTCAGATGGTAAGGTCACAGGCCTTGAATGTATTAGGATGAGGTTAGGAGAACCTGATTCATCTGGCCGTAGACGTCCTGAACCAATTCCTGAATCAGAATTCATTGTAGAAGTGGACGATGTCATAATCGCAATTGGTCAGTTGATTGCCCCCGAGGATTACTTTTCTGATTTAGATTATACAGCTTGGGGTTGGATAAATGCAGACCCTATCACATTTCAGACCAATATAGAGGGTGTCTTCGCAGGGGGCGATGCCGTATCAGGACCTGCTACAGTTGTCAAAGCAGTAGGAGCTGGAAAGAGCGCTGCAACTGCAATTGATCATTATTTGATTGGAAACGAACTTGCTATTGCAATGGAAGATAAAGGAAGAATTGTTGCAAATGTCGATGCCGATAGGGTACAGACTGAGGAAGAACGACGTGCGCATATGCCTGAGCTTGAGGTTGAACAACGAGAAGGGAATTTCAACGAAGTAGAGCTTGGATTCGACTCAAAAACTGCATCTTGCGAAGCATCACGGTGTATTAATTGTTCACTCTCAAATATGACTGTAAATGTCTACGGTGAAGAAATTGACCCTTCAACTCATGAAAAATTGACGGCTGAATACCTAAATAACGAAATTGAGCGTGGAGCACTCATCACACTAATTCATCATCTGGGGGCAATGACTGCAAAGGGTCTTGCAGAGAAAACAGGATTGCCTCAAAATAGAGTTCTCCAGCATTTGTTACGTATGAAACGAAGCGAGCTTCTAGTAATCACCGGTGAAACACACGGTTATCTACTCTATGATGTACCACGGACTCCTACAGAATCAGAAACCACATTAGAAACCATAAGCACTCTTGCATTGCAGTTAGCACAGGCAAAGACCAATCTCGGCGCGATAATGAGCGATCTGAAAGCACAAGATATAGGAAATCTTGCGAATGCACTTGAAGTATTCTCACGAGCTCGTGACAGACTTCAGAGAGTCACAATTAGTGGGGCTATCATCAAGGAAAATGATCTAATCGCAATTGAGGAAAAAATCAGGTCCGCAGTTGTGACTACTACGAGAACACGTGCTAGATTACCAAGTACACGTCCGAGGATGACCATTGAGGATTTGGTGGATATCGATGTACCATCCGTTTTGGAGGAGTACGAATCTCAGATGGGTTACACACCTCTTCTTGGATTTGGTACTATTAATTGGGACGATTCAAAATGTCTTGGTTGTAAATCCTGTGAAATTATATGTCCAGAAGATGCAATAAAGCTAAAACCAGTACTAGATACCCCAAGAATCTTCGAAATTGATGATGAGTCAATGAAGGGGCTCCCTGTCAATAAATCACTCTTCTATCAGACAGTAAGAAATCTTTCTGTAAAGAAACCATCTCAGAAGATACAACTAGCTGCTGAAGCACCTGGATTTGGTACTGTTGAAACTGACCTATACCTTTGTATCGGCTGCAGATCATGTGTGAGGAGATGTCCCGGACCGGGTGATGGTGCACTTGAACTTGAATTGAAGTGGACACTTCCTGAGGTCATTCGTCAAATCACAGCACAAACACAATAATGAATCTATAATCAATTCCCTACATATGGTACATCTAATAAGAGACTTTCACTAAGTGATAAAATATCAAGGAATATTTGGGGACACATAGATGATTGACTTCTCACTTACAAATGAACAGCTCGAGATACAAAAGAAAGCTAGAGATTTCGCTCAAGAGTATATGATTCCTTACGCACAATATTACGACAAAACTGGCGAATTTCCTCGTCCTATCATTCAGAAGTGTTGGGAGCAAGGATTGATGAATCTCAGTATTCCTAAGGAATACGGTGGTCCCAATCTAGGTTCGATTGAACAGTGTATTGTTGTTGAGGAAATGGCAGCCGGATGTGCAGGTATGACCACAAGCATCTATGTCAACTCATTGGGTGCAGAACCAATTCTAATCGCAGGTAATGAACAGCAGAAAGAGAAGTATCTCCGTCCGTTAATTGAGGAGTTTAAGTTTGTAAGCTTTGCATGTTCCGAACCTGGAATGGGTAGTGATGTTGCTGGCATCCAGACACGTGCAGAAAAAGAAGGTGACCATTATGTTCTCAATGGCTCTAAATTTTGGATTACAAATGCGCCTCATGCAGATTATTTCACCGTCTTTGCTAGTCTGGATCCAAGTAAACGACATAAAACATTGTGTGCTTTCATTGTTGATGCCGATACGCCTGGTCTTAAGACTGGCAAACCTGTTGAAAAAATGGGCCATAGAGCGTCAACAACCTCATCAGTCATTCTCAGGGATGCAAAAGTACCTGAAGAGAACTTACTCGGTGGCGAGGGAATGGGATTTCGTATCGCAATGCAGACCTTTGCTATGACTCGTCCATCCATCGCGGCATTTGCTACGGGCCTTGCTCGCTCTGCAATGGAGTACACCCGTGAATATGTGAATAAGAGAGAGGCATTCGAACAGAAACTTCGCGATTTTCAAGCGATTCAATTCAAGCTCGCAGAAATGTACATGAAGATCGAAGCATCACGAGCTCTGTATCTGAAAGCTGCTTGGACTGCTGATAATAAGGGTGATGCTACAATCGCCGCCAGTGTGGCAAAGGCTTATGCCACTGATGCAGCAATGTGGGTTGCCAGTGAAGCTGTACAAATTCATGGAGGGTATGGCTACATCGATACGCGTCCAATAGAGAAGCTATTCAGAGATGCCAAGTTATATCAGATTTATGAAGGAACAAGTGAAGTTCAACGATTAATCCTAGGCCGTCATGTATTGGACAGATACACTCCGACAATGGAAAATATACCTAAGTGGGGTATGAAGAGCAAACCCGATTTCTAGAATCAAGTGGTGATTATCGAATGATTGTTCGTCGATTAAATGAAGTAGATGAGATTGTAGCTCTGGATGAATCGATTGTCCGAGAACTTCTCAATCCAAATCACGAGCCAGTGAAGTTGAAGCTCAATTATAGTCTGGCACACGCCACCGTCAAATCCGGGTTATCAACACTTCCTCATAGATTTCATGAAGCATCAGAAGTCTATTACATTCTCAAGGGCACCGGATTGATGCACATAGATAATGAATCTCATAAGGTGAGCCCAGGAGCCATGATATATATCCCCCCAAAAGGTGTTCAGTACATAGAGAATACTGGTTCTACTGACTTAGAATTTCTTTGTATAGTGAATCCCGCATGGTTTCCGGAAGCAGAAGAAGTAGTATAGTCCAATAGTCCGTCCTAAACTAAACCTTCCAAAGACCGACTAATCAGTATATTGACAATTCGTTTAGAAACAAATCCTTTGACAACTGCATTCACAAAATCCAACCGGTCAAAATACAATCTCAAGCTCTTGATTTTATAATCCTCGTAAACGAGAACTTCGGATTGTTTTGACTCTACCACTGATCCATCCTGTAATGTCCCCATTAGTACGAACTCTTCAAAGAATATGTTGTTCTCAACAATGATGATGGATGGAATAAATTTGACCTTTACAAGATGTGTAAAGAGCCAATCAAGCCAGGTTCTAACTCCATCCTTACCTTTCAAAACTACTCCGAGCAGTTCAATTTCGCAATCATCGGTGAATGCATTAACCATCATCTCAATATCTCGTTTCTCAATGGCATTATCGAATTCCATTGCCACCTCTCGTATCTTGTCTGAATCCTGATTCAATGTAAAATCGCCATATTATCAAATTACACTTCTTGCGTATCAATATTACTGACTAAAGACAGCAAAAACCGAATTGGATTTGATTTAATGCATCACCCTTAATATGAGGTGAAAGGTTTACAAGGCCCCCTCCACCTAGTTGGTATCTTCATCAGCATATAACGTACTTGCAAGGGCACATCAAGCTTCAGGTGAAAATGAAGAAGCAGAACATTGTATCAAAATTGCTGAAAAATTTGATCAAATGGCTAAGGAACACCATCAATAATCGTATATCAGCATCCAATCTATTTTGATAATCCTGCTAAGAGACCTTCGTATTTCCGTTCTTTGTACCATACAGCAGCCTGAAATCTACTAGAAGGGATAACTAGTACTTTTTGAGAACTTAAAATCTCTATAGCACTGCTGTAAGCTTTATGGACATACCAGCAAATGAACTCTCCAAGACTATTTGGTGCATACTCCCCTGAACGTATGGAGGAGTGCAAGTCAACTATCGATTTTCTATTTTTCTTGAAACATCTTACTAACTGTCTGGAGTGTGTTTCTACAACATGAGTCCACTTCTTGGCATCTGTTTCACTAAAAACAGGTATCCCAAGATATTTTCCGAGCTCCCTTGGTGAATCAATTTTCCGAGATTCCAGTACCTCAGAGCACTTCTTATCAAATGCTCGTCTGAGTTGATTTACTTCTCCTTCAATCACATTCTGCCCAAAAGTGATGTAGTACCAGCTGCTCCAAGGAAGATTGACATCATCCTGCCCATAGTTTCCAAGACTATCATGTTCTCCTTCGATCATCCAGAAATATTAATGTGCATCCAATCTGTCAGGGCTTGGGCGTGATGGAGCCGGAGGCATCCCCTGATCATCTATTGACAAAAAGTCGAGAAACCCTATATCGAGTATTCGCCCTCCAACCAGAAAAAACGCAAGACTCTCAAACTCATGCTCCGCGCTCAAGCTAAGGTTGTTGAACTCACAGCTAAGCTGTTCCCATTGGTCAGTTATCAAGGCTGCTAGATGTCTTCCGAATTCATCAGCATGTTATACAACTCGAAGTGTCTCATTTTCATCTGCGACTAGAAACGCCGGTCTGTAACTATCATCTCTCTCAAGAACTAAGCTAGCAGCTAAGAGAGGTTCAATCTCACGTTTGAGTTCTTCCTTTGTATTATCAAGAATTCTGGCTAAATCATCAATATCCGGATAATCATGAAGAGTCCTGAGAATCCGTTTTCTAAAACTTGTCAAAGCACCCCATGGATTTCCACTTCCTGCCAATGATAGATGTACTCGTTCTGGAATATAGATCCACTCACTTGTCATCACATATACCTGCTTCAGAGTGTCATGATTGAATTATTTAGTGTAATGCAGAAAGCAATCCATCTTATCAGTTAGCATTCCGTATCCAATGAACCCAAACTCTTCATCAATACTGTCTGTCTGAAAGATATATGGTAGAATTCAGAGAAACAACTTCAACGCTCTGGATGGTTGTAATAGATGCGACGCAAAGACATGAGCATATCATCTTGCAGGCAATGAAATTTCCACATCCGCTTTTTCGTTGTCTTCCATCATTCCATATAGTTCTAGAATATCTTTTCCTCTCTGATTTATCCTGTAAAATGATACTTCTTTTGGTCCTGCTTTCTGGATTATATGACTCACTAAGGCAAACCTAGCAAGGAATTTCAAGACACGATCAATCTGAGGATTGTGCTTAGCAGATGTATGTTCTTTCAGACCGGTGAAGGTTCTATCCTCCTCCTTTAGTAATTTTAAAATTTCAATTGCATACTTCTTACTCAATACTGCTTTGAAAATATCTATTGTCTTCATTCCTTTTCCCACTCAATCATATATTAATAACAATAATGTTACTTATAGTTACATATATGTTACTCATGTATTTAATACTTGCTCTCTTAACATATGCAATTGAGGGGTGCACCAACTAAAGACAAAGGGGATGTAATATTGTATGGTACGAAGACATAATGATATACTCCTTACTGATACTATGAAAGGCTTAGCTGACGAGTTTGATAACCAAATAGAGCAAGGCAAGAAAGATTTCGTTGTTTTTCTTCTAGGTCCGGGTTATCCTGAAATAACTTTGGACTTCAGAAAAGCAGTAAAAAATGAGCTAGAGGGGCAAGGGTATAATGCCGTCATAATGAGAGATGTCGATTTCACACCAAATCCTGATAGTGCAAACACTCTACGTGATAAATTCTGGCACATCATAAAGTGCTATCATATTGAGCTGTTCATTTGTATATTCCCTGGTGATGGTCAGACACATGCTGTAATACAAGAGGTAGGTTATGTCGAAGAACATTGCGGATCAGAAACAGCAACAAGGCTCTTCAGATTCTGTTTCAGCGATGATTTCTCTGTTCTAGAGAACATACCCCAATATACCAAGAATCTCTTCAGCGGTGTGAATACTGTTCGATATTGTGAACTCAATCCATCATGTATCGCTTGGACTATTGGACAAATCATAGACAATGAAATAAGAGAAATCACTGTCAGAGGTTTTCGCTTATCTGATTGTTTACATCAAGAGGTTGAGAACTGACCCGATGGTTTAAAGTGAAAAAAGAAGGATTCCCCAGACAGCATTCGTTAGCTGTCTGAGTTTTAGATTATACACCTCTTATGATGAACGTTATTGCTTCTATTCGATGTCAATTATATGTCCGTCGAATTCTTCCGTCATCTTCAATGTAATCTCTAGGATTCCGTTATTGAATGAAGCCTTTACATTATCCGAATCAAGTTCTCTTGGAAGTGTATAACTTCGCATGTATTTCCGATTTTTGTTCTCGCCTTTGATTTTAATCGTTCTACCACTGACATTGATTTGGATGTCTTTCTTGTCGAGTCCGGGCATCTCTAGGACAAGCCCGACTTCATCTCTTTCTTTATCGAATTCCATCTCACCGAAGGGGACTCTCCAGCTTCTATCGAGAATGCCAGTTTCATTGAATGGCGAACGCATGAATGGTTCGGTAAGCTCTCTGAACATTCTATCAATATCCATTAGTCCGAATCCTCTCCATGGTGACCAGAATCGATCACGTTCTACGATGTTTTTATCATCTGAATCTGTACTCATATCGTATCATCTCCAATTATCTAGTACTATGATACCTTTCAGTCCCTAAAACTAATAAACCTTATGGTCCCTAGACACTCGTAATGAGGAATACCTAGTCGCTTATGAGAGTCATGAGTGCTATGGCCCAACAACTCTAGGGGGGTCTGTGAGCATTACCGATCCCGCCATGGAAAATACCGCGGAACAAATATCTACCGCCATTGACGCCCTAAAGGTTCCTGAAAGTCAAGTCTCTACAGTTCAGCGGGCTGAAGCTCAGCCCCTGAAGAGGAATTATGTTCCTATGAAACTGGCCAAAAAGGCTATACAGCAACAGGACTAGCTATCCGTAGGAGAATAGTTTGAAGGAGTCAGGAAAGTGTCCCAAATGTGGGAGTACCAGCATCTACGAGCCAGCGAGACCACCACAAGGCATTATTGTAAAGCCCCTCCGCATAGCTCAATTTGAGTATTATGTCTGCAAGGACTGCGGATACATAGAGGAGTACTTGACCGAAAAGGGTCGCCAAACCTTTGAGAAACACTGGCATTTGAGGTCCACAGAGCCCAGAATGTGCTCTACCTGTGGAGCAGATTTGCCAGCAGGCGCAAAGACGTGCTATCGATGTGGCACTGACATTTGAAGAAGAGGAACGATGTTCCTTCGATATTGGATAAATCTCGTGTACACGAGTCAGGAGCGGTCCTGACTCTCGCTGGTGACAGCAGTCGCGAGAAGGGCGAAACGCGGAAGT
>CAYWJO010000006.1:0-116891 GCA_964458565.1 uncultured archaeon
ATGAATGGTATCGCAGACGGCTATGAGTACGATTTTGACGAAGACGGTCTTTCTGATGGCGAGGAATTCTACATCGAGAAGACATGGATGATGCCCCTGCCCATAGCCAACGACTCCAGCGGACTCTGGCACTGGACCGCAGCCCCCGGAGGCTTCGATAACCCCGACTCGGACGGAGACGGCATAGATGATGGCATAGAGGTTCATGTCTATGGCTCAGATCCGACCTCCACAGATAGTGATGGGGATGGTGTCAGCGATTGGGACGAGATACAGATGGGCGGAAATCCGATAATACCAATTACTAAGGGTATACCTACTTGGGTATTTGGTGTCATAGTTGGTGGTATCTGCTTCATCGGAGGTCTGATTGCTCCACCCATGTTACGGTTCACCTTTGACAAGCTTGGAGGACTGAAGGGAAGACTGAGAGGCAAGTCTGAGGACAAGGTGGTTGAGAAGAGCACAAAGAAGACCACGAGGAAGAAGCGGGCAAAGAAGGAGCCCAAGGAGGAGGGTGATACCGAATGAAGCACCTTAAGATTAGACTACTAGCACTGACGTTTGCAGCCCTGATGCTGGTCTCACTCATGCCAGTAGGGATGCTACCAGTGCGTGATGGTTCCAACCCTTTTGATGGTGGAAACGATGATATCGCGGACGCTATTGTCCAGATGGACGACTTCAACCTCACGAACGCATATGACAAGATATGGGAGCCCAACAACATCAGGGGCTCGACCCATGCCATAGCGGTCTCGGATGACAAGGAGTGGATGGCCACAGCAGGAGGCTACCTCAATGACAGAGAGGTGCACATCTACCGCTGGGCGTCTAACATCTATCAGTACTGGCCGGTCTGCGATGCGGGCGACGGTATCATCATGGGAGATGTCATGGATGTGGACTTCATGGACAGTGACAATAACGGAAGGTTAGAGATTGTAGCAGGCTCGACCGATGGTCGTGTTTACGTCTTCGAGCAGCTGGGTCTCTCCACAGACCCCTTCAACTTCTCATCCCCTGCACACCAGTGGGAGCTTGTGTGGGACAGCGGATTGTATATTGATGCTCAGATATGGTCTGTCATGGCCTACGATATCGACCATGACACCCATGACGAGATCATCGTGGGAGCTTGGGACAACAAGGTCTACCTCTTCGACTACATTGACAGCTCAGCATATCCCTACTGTCCCAACGAGCACTGGATTGACTTCGATCCAGTATGGGACTCAGGGGACACCATCACAGGCCTCGTCAACTCGGTAGCTGTGGTGGACAGTGATTACGACACCCGACTGGAGATTGTGGCAGGAAGCGAGGACAACAAGGTCTATCTCTTTGAGCAGATACCATGCCAGAAGAACTGCTATGTCCTGCGTTGGACCAGTGGAGATGCTATCTGGAAGCCAGTACTGTCTGTCACTGCAAGCCAGAACCTAGATGACGATCCATATGGAGAGATTGTGGCGTCAGCCTACGGTCAGGGAGTCTATGTCTTTCAATACAATCCTGTCACTGAGGACTTTGACGTGAATAAGATCAGTCAGGGCATCAAGAGCTGGGAGCGAGGCATCTCATACCCACCACTCTCAGTGTATACCGGTTATGAGGCGGACGAGTATATAGACAGGAAGATATTCGGTTGGGAGGGCTATGGAGTCTTTGAGTATGACACTCCACCACCTCCATATGATACGGTCGCACTAGGAGGTGCATCCTGTCTGGGTGGACCCTACGACATGGAGGAGACCACCCTTGACTCTTATGAACAGTTCCATGACCAGGGACTGTGGACGTTTGATTTTGGTTCAGAATTTGGTCAGTTTCAAGTGATGTATGACATTGCTGAGGCTCCTGATGGCACGTTCTACATCACAGACTTCTGGAACCACAGAATCACTCAGGTCACCTCATATATGGAGCCAATCATGTCGTTTGGTGCATTTGGTTCTGGACCCGGTCAGCTTGACAATCCATCAGGTGTCACTGTGGATGAGAATGGCTCTATCTATGTTGCAGAAATCAGTAACAGCAGAGTCTCGAAGTTCACCTCAGAGGGTGTGTTCAATGGATCCTGGGGTGAGCATGGTACCGGTGATGGGGAGTTCTTTGGTGCCTATGATGTGGCTATCTGGGAGGACCGAGTATACGTCTCAGACTTCATGAATCACAGGATTCACGTCAGGAATATCACAGATGGAGAGGTACTATTCTACATTGGAGGCCCTGGAGTAACCCCTGGACTGTTCGACCAGCCTGCAGGACTTGCATTCGATGACAAGGGTATGCTCTATGTTGTCGACCAATTGAACAACAGAATTCAGAAGTTTGATGCAGATGGTAACTATGTCCTACAGTTTGGCTTGCCAGGCGTTATCCCAGGTTCGTTCGATATACCTGCCTTCGTAGTGGTCGATGATGACAATCGTGTCTATGTTTCGGATATGAACAATAGTCGTGTACAGAAGTTCAGCCCCTCAGGTGAGTTTGAGTCACTGTTTGGCAGCCTAGGAAGTGATCCAGGACAGTTTGATGCACCAGCAGGAATGGCGTTCCACCCAGAGGGCGGAATACTTGTTCTAGATCCAACCTACAACCGTATCCAACGATTTGGCGTACAGGAGTACGAACTCCTTGAGGTCTTCAATGCACACACAGACCAGTCTGGAGCGTATGACATTGCATTTGACTCGGAGGGTAACTTCTATGTGACAGACCATCTCACTCCCAATGTCTTCAAGTTCTCATCCACTGGTCAATGGCTATTGAACTGGACACTACCCGGTACGGGTTTTCGAGCTGCATGGGGTGTTGAGATAGATGAGGACGACAACGTGTTCGTGTATGACGCTGGAAACAGCAGGATACACCGCTATGATACTGAGGGTAACCTTGTCCTCAGCTTTGGGTCCATTGGTCCGGATCCTGGACAGCTGAGAGGCATGCGTGACATGGCTGTTGGGCACTATCAGATCTATGTGACAGAATATGTGAATAACCGGGTCTCTGTCTTCGACTACGATGGAAACCACAGATACTCATTTGGTTCCACAGGGACTGGACTGGGAGAGTTCTCCGGGCCCTTCGGTATCGAGATAGGTCCAGATGACCTACTCTATGTGTCCGAGGACATAAACCAGAGAGTCCAGAGGTTCCGCATAAATGGAGATGTGGTTGATGAATGGGCTACTACAGCCTCTGATATGTACATGGCATTCGACGATCAAGGATTCCTGTACATGTCAGGACTAGGATTTGACTCTATCAAGAAGTATTCACAGGATGGAGTCTTGTTAGATGTACTGGACTATGCAGTAGGCAATCCAGAACTGGAGTACCAAGGACTAATAGATAGCTATGGTATCATATGGAGATCCGAGAACCAGAGCCTATTCGTGTGTGATGGTACTACCGGTAAGATCTTCATGATGCGTCCTTATATTGACCTCAGAAACTTGGCAACCGCTGTTGTCGACTTTGGTCAGTGGGAAGAGATTGGGGGCGATGCCACCGACAACTATGACCTCAGGATGATCTTTGATGAGGACATCGACATTGAGAATGTTGAACTCTATATCTCAGCTGATCTAGACACTTGGCAACCTCTGAACCTATCAGACCAGTACATGAGCTACGCCTATAGTCTGCACATCACTCTAGGTTGGGTTGGCATCCTTTGGATGGATGTTGACCACGCTCTACGAGAGGCTCACTGGGATGAGTTCAGATACCTGAAGATTGGGGTCAAGGGTGGTGAAATCTATCATGTTGATGGAGCAGACGGCAGAGTCGCCCGTCCGATAAACACTGCACTTGTTGTGTCAACGGGATTCATCCGCATTGGAGATTCCAGTGATACACAGGAGAAGATCATCATCGGGACCATTGATGGAGAGATCATGGCATATACGGGTGATGGTGAGATGGTGTGGGAGAGCCAGGCAGACCAACCCAAGTTCTCCCTCGGGACCTCCATCTGGGACATTGTTCAGGTCAATGGTAAGGCCCTGGTTCCAACATGGTTCTTGGATGGCTATCTCATAGACGACGCTATCATGACTACATACATTCCCGGGTTCGTAGACTTCCTCTCCTACACACTGATCAATATCGATGGAACCACTGCCCTTGATCTTGTGGCCACTACAGCAGAAGGAATAAACTCGAGACTTGTCTATTTCAGAAACACTGGGACAGACGACTTTCCAATATTTACCTATGTGGCTAACTACTTCCCAGATCATAGTACACTTTCAACAGACTTACTCAGCACGTATTCCACTGTGACAGTGGGAGACTTGGATGGCGATCTAACAGGAGATCTGGACCTAATAATAACTGAAGCAGAGGAGCAAATTGATTCCACATGGACCTATGATATACGCTACTTTGAACAGACTGCAGCTCTAACATGGACTGAACAGAGTGGTTATCTCTCAGACCTTGAGCCCACAGTCTTCTTTGGTGATTTCTTATCGCGATTGTCACTCATCGACATGGACTTTGATGGGGACCTAGATATCACACTTTCGCAGAACAAACTCTACTTCTTCGAGCATAAGTCATACATATCAGGCTCTGGATTCTGGTTCGAGCTTGACGAGTCGGTATATGCGGACATTAACTTCGACAAGAAGAACGAGACCGTGTTTGGTAAGGTGACCTATTGGGACTTTGACCTAGACGGGGATATTGACGTCATAGTACCTCACTCAAGTGAGAATATTACTGGAAAAGGCTACAATTGTAATCTGGGCCGTTTCACATACTGGAGAAACACTGGTGACCGATTCAACATTGAATGGACAAAGACTAGATCCATGTTCGAGCCAGACTTCACTGGCACCTTGTTGGATCCTGAGCATGGATATGACTATCCTGAGTTCAGGGACATGAATGGTGATGGTATCCTTGACCTTGTCTGTATGAGGGATGACTCAATAGACCTCTTCCTAGGTGATATGGACCATGACTCGTTCCTCTGTGCAACGTATCCCTATATCCACATGGTTGAGGTTGACAAACGTCTCCAAGATGATGGCTATTGGGGTTATGAGGCATATGACTCCTGGACAAACTACCGTATCTTTGAGTTTTGGTCAATGTCCTTGGAGTATGGTGACGTGGACCAGGATGAGAAACCGGAGGTGTTCGTAGGCTCGTTCGACAATAACCTGATTGTCTTTGAACAGGTTACAAAGAACACCTATCGACGGTCATTCAGGTCGCAGGACTTCTTCCTGAACGAGGTCGCGGGAGCTGCAACACCATTTCAGATAAACATCTTCGATATGGTCATTGGCGACCAGGACCAGGATGGCAAACAGGAGATCATACTCGCAAGTGGACTCAACATCTACGTCTTTGAGGTTGTAGGTAACGATATGTATGATCTAGTCTGGGTCTCGGATCCCCTGGCCTTCTGGGTGGAGGGTCAGAGTGCGGATGAGGACCCAACTCCGAAGATTCCATTCGTAGTCACTGTGGATGATGACCTTGATTCAGATAATAGGTCAGAAATCATAGTTGGTGCCCAGGACTTCCTAGTCATCTTTGAGAACGTTGGTGACAACAACTACAACATGGTTGCAAACTATGAGTTTGAGGTGCTTGAGCTGGGCAATCCATTCATCCGCGACATCAAGACCGGTGACGTCAATGAGGACAGAGTTCAAGACATTGTCATAGTTGGAACAGAGGACATGATCAGCGGAGGCGACTTCTTCTCAATGGGATGGGTTCGATACTACACAAATGTGGTAGGAGAACTAGGTCCAGATGACAACAACTACACCGAGCTCTACAGAGACCAAGATCTGGAGTCTGCATACTGTGTCGATATAGCAAATCAGGATGCAGATGTGTGGTTAGACATCTTCATCGGTGCAGCTGATGGTGTTAATATCTACGAGTTCGATGATGGCGGAACACCCAAGTTTGAGAAGCTCCTACCCACTACTGAACCAGTGTATGCTGTAGTAGCTGGTAACACAGATGGGGACAGTTGGTATGAGGTTGTTGCTGGAGTTGGAAAGAACATCACTGTGTTTGAGCAGAACTATACTGAAGAGGATAGAGGCCTCCATATGTACGACCCTGTTTGGACTAGTGGAGAACTCCATGAGAGAATCTCAGATATTAAGCTGGGTGACTCCAACGTCAACGGTAGAACAGAGATCATTGCAACCGCATTGAAGGGCTACCTGTATGCCTATGAGTGGATTGCGAACTCCTCAGCCGTTCCAATAGGCCCGTTCTTCTACACAGCATCAACAGGTTCTGACACGGCCATGGAGTCAGAGCCTTCACATAACGATATCATGGTATTCGTGAATGACATTCACAGTGAGCTCGAACGGTTTCTGCAAGATAGAATGAGGAGGTTTAGCATCTGTTAAGGAGGAATGAATCATGAAGAAGAATACAAAATATCTGATCTGTCTATTGGTAGTATTTGGAATAACATCGGGGATCATGACTCCTCCAGGGCAACTTGCCATAGCTACAGTCTTTGACTCAAACGCCTTGAGAGAGCATCTTCTGGACTTCATTGATGCATGGCAACTGACCACAGAGCGTGATCAAGGCGAATACATGAATGAGATATATGCCCAGGCAGATATGGTCAAGAAGTTCTCACCAAGCGCGGTCGGTTTCAACTGGCATCATACCTTCAACTTTACGAATGCTCAGAAATATTTGGGCCCCATCGTCATGGAGTCAGAGGAGGTAGGGGACAACCTTAGAAACTATATGTTTCAATTGCTCTATGGTGATATTGAGGCGGCATGTGAGGTCAGTGTGCTTGATATCATGCTCACAAGAGTATTCGATTCTCTGATAGTTAGTTGGTTAGAAACCGAAACCAAAGGTTTCTGTGGAGGATTCGCTCAAGCGGCGAGGGACTACTACAATGATCCCGCTAAGATCCCTCTAGGTCGTAATTATGCACATCTACTTCCAGACCCTAACCCAGATCCTGACATTGCTGAACAAAATGGTGGTGATATGACAGAGGCAGCTCTCAAGGAGTACGTCCTTTGGAAGGGGTCGGCTGCCTTCTTCAATCCAAATCATCTTCTCAATTTTATCAAGATATTCCTTGGCATACCAGGACCACAAGGAGGGATAACTAACTCTCAAGAGCTTCAGAAGATAACACAAGCTATGCTCCCTGGTTCACCACACTATACTCCTGTTGTGATTCTACTAGCTGCACCATGTTGGGAGTCTGCCTCAGCAACTGATGCTCACTTTGTAAATGCAATTGACTACGAAGTTCTTGGTGATAACTCCATCAAGTTGTACATCTATGATAACAGAGAACAATACAATGAAACACGGGATGTGTATGATGACTGGATTCTGTTCGATTCTGAGGGTAACTTTGAAGGAACCCATATGAATCCCGATGACTCCTACACAAGAATCTCATACTATCCTGAGACAGGCGAATACAATAGCATCCTCAGTGCTCTAATGGACCTACTTCCACAAGTTATTGGCATGGGCATATTCAGTCCTGTTGATGTGGAAATCACTGATCCCCTAGGTCGTACTATCTCAATCGATGATGAGGGACAGACGCAATACGGATTTCCAGCATTAATGGTGGAGGATGATGGGGAGAAGCATATGCTGTTCCCATTCACTCCAGGACTCCCGTATACAATCAACCTGACTGGAACGGATGTAGGAGATTATAGAATGGAGGCAAATCGAGTTATTGATGGTGAGATAGTGACCGAGAATATCACTGGTAGTACCGAACCCGGTCAGAATGATATCTTCACCGTTACTTTGGATGAGGCAGGAATCAGTGTTGCAGAAATAGGGGTTTACCTTAAGGCTCCAACAATTCTCTCAGGTTCTGCTGTCGAGTTAGAGTGGTCAGAGTACCATGGTTCAGACCCATTTGCAGCTTATGAGGTGTACTACTCAAAGCAGCCCAATAAACTGGGCACCCTCTACAAGACAATAGAAGATATTACTACTACATCCACAACCGTAGGCGGTCTTACAGGGGATACAACCTATTTCTTCACTGTCAGAGTTTTGACTAGTGGAGAAACCATCTATGACTCGAACAGAGTTGGAGCAATGCTTCCTGAGGACTACAGTCTCCTGTTATATGCTGCTTTAGGTATCGGGGGTTTCGCCGCTCTCCTTCTGGTGTTAATAGTCTTCAGAAGAAGGAGGGGACAGACCGAGTAACAACAATCCTGGAGAGACCTCTCATGGATACCCTAGACAGACAAATTCTTGATGAGTTGGCATACCAGTGGAGGGTTTCGTTTTCAAAACTAGCTGAGAAGTTCGATGTTTCTCTGAATACTATAAAGAACCGTGTAGAAGCACTCGTGGAAGAGGATGTGATTCGTAAATTTGTAGTGCAATTGAGTCTTGAAGCTCTAAATTTTCGGAATTGTATATTCTAAGATTCAGTGATTTTGGGGATTGAGTTCTTTCAAAAGAAAATAGTAGGGGGATTGCATCCCCAATTTTGTTGTAGATTATTTCTTCTTCTTTGCTTTGGATGTCTTCTTAGCACCCTTCGTTCCTGCTTTCGAGGAACCTGAACTAGCTCCAGCTGCACCAGCTCTTCGTCTTATAAGGACAGTTCCGCCAGCGTACACAAGCACGACCGCAGCCGCTCCAACAAAGAACCCATATTGTGACATAACGTTTTGTAATCCCTCAACTAATCTTTCAAAACCAACAGGATTTTGAACCATGTATTCCAACTCGATGCTTGCAGTATTGCCTGCATTGTCATTCGCAGTGAATGTTAATGTGTAGTTACCATTTTCAAACTCAAGTGTATTCCATGAAATGATATCTCCAGTTGTTGTGGTTTCAAGAACACCGTCAACACTGAGCTCAATTGAGCTTATTCCGCTTCCGAGGTCCGTAGCAGACACAGCGAAGTACACGGTATCTCTGACAGCATCAAATGTTGGAGGTCCATTTACACCTAGTTCAGGTGCAACTGAATCAGTAACCGTAAAGGAAAGAGGCGTACTCTCAGTTCCAATTGCATATGATTGTTCATAATAATCGTACGCAACAATATAGAATTCGAATACTGTATCGAAAGGATATCCTTGGAATGTCCTATAGTACAAAGCTCCATCGTGTGGCATACCAATTGTGTCCCAGTATGGACCTATACCATGGTAATGAATTGTTACATTCAGAAGTTCTGATGCATCAGTGACTCCTACAAATATAGTAAAATCTTGGTCATACTGAGGTTCTGTTGGATTAACAACAATATGAGTCAAAACTGGTGGTTCAACATCATTCTGGACATCAACCGAGATCGAGTCAGTTTCAGTATTACCAGCGAAATCGTGAGCTATTGCTGTGACAACTCTCGTTCCATTCAGAGATGTGCGTGAATCCCAATAGGTCTGATATGGTGCAGTATCATCGATTCCAACTGAAATACTGTCAACCTGAAAATCAACATAGTCGACGCCTGCTGCAATATCATCAGCTATTGCCTCTAATAGCACGAAATCAGACACTTCCTGACCACTGTTTATTCCGGTCAGATTAACCGTCGGATCAATATCATCTCCTACAGTATAGGAGTAGTAAGAACCTCCATTGTCATTGATTCCGATGGTTCCAGTCCAATCAGTTGCGTACAGATAATACTCTACAAATGTCCCATAGCTCAACATAGGAATCTCAGCAGAATAGAGGTCACCAACATTTGAACATTCAACTGCAATCCAATTTCCGCCATCAAGACGATAATAGAGCTCAACTCCCATAACGCCTGAAAGCGCATCAGTTACTACTGCGTCGATTGCGGTGATTTCATAGTACTTGGGATCACTGGTTTGTGATGGTGTTTCAATGACAGGAGGTACTGCATCAGCAAATCCGATGTCGTCAAAGATAATAGAGATGTTTTCCCCTGCACCTGTCTGGGCTTCGCAGACAAATCTATTCAGGTAGAATGTTCCAGCACCAAAAGCCACCTCAAGGTCAGCTGAGATATTACGATACGTGTTAACCCAGACTCCAGTCGTATTTAATCCGTCAAGATGGATATGTGCGCTGGTGGAAGTATTGGCTGGATTGTAACTGAAATCCTTTGCCAAGTAGTAGTAAATTGTGTACGAATAGTTGAATTCCAGTCTAAATCTTCCATAGAAGAAGCTTGAGGATCCATCAGAAAAGTAATCCGTCCTCCACCACCAATCTGTGACCATAGATGGGTCGATAGTTGTTTCGAAATCAGCCCGATATACTCCACCAGCAAGGTTGTTCGCGACAGTAATATTACATGCATAGAGACCTGAATGAGCATCAGAAGTTCTCGTAATCGATGGACCCATTGACCAAAGAGGCCATGTGCCCAATGGCGGATTTACTCCATCCCATAGATCAATCTCGAAACCAGGGTCTCCAGTGGTGAATGTGTTAACTTGGAAGTCATCAATCAGAAGTTCTATTGATGCGTTCGCGTAAGTCCCCAAGCTAATATAGAACCTGAATTCATAGGCAGTTAGGTTCGTCCAACCTACCTCATCAAGTCCCGCAGAAACATCAAATGTTTCATGTTCCCAAGTATCTCTAGACCCAAATGCATCATTGAAGCAGTAGATGTTGGTTGAAGAGTTTGTGTAACCTTTCCAATCCGTATCTTGTCCAAAATAGTTATACCAGTAGAAGTATCCTGTCTCATTTCTAAATCGTAGACGCATATAGGCTAGAGAATTGCCGCCATTCCAAGTGTCTGAGTACCTCCAATCGTATTCGATTTTCATAGAATTAGGGAGGAATGGATAGAAGCTCTCCCATGGATAGGACTTACTCTCGTACCAACCCAAATAACCCGTAGAACCTTCCCTGATTGCAGTGCAACTCAAATTCAATGAATACATACCGTGAGTAGCATCAGTACTAGTACCAACAGTAGCTGGAGAGTAACTTTGCTCTGTCCAACCGCCGCTTGACTCGAAGTCACCATTGATAACGAATTCATACCCAGTTCCATTGACCATGCTTACATCATCAATAGCCCATGTCGATGGGTCAGTAACACGAATTTGTACATTTGAATAGAAATAGAGTGCATTAATTCTCCTTGTTGTATCTCCAGCCCAGAAATCCGGATAGGCGAGATAGTCCTCAGTGACATTCTGGCTAAAGTGATTCCATTGACCAATAGTTTCATTCATGTAGTAATAGACGCCATTTGTGTAATTGTTTGGATTATAGGAACCATGACAAAAAATGTAGTTGATACCCTGCCATTGGTTAGTTGAATTTACCGTTTCAACATACAAGTATATGTATGAGCCTTGGTCAATTGCACCGGGTTCCTCTATGTAGTAATAAAAATCCAAAATGTGGCCATCTAATATGTACGTAAGGGTTGAACCAAAACTCTGTTGCAGGGCCATCCAGCTTCCCGAGGATGTCGAGCCCCATCCCTTAATTTGACCTGAGTATGAGCCGGCGTACACTTCACCTTGATAATACGGATCTGACCAACCACCAAAAGATCCATAGTAGCTGTAGCCTGTAGGAGTCCCGTAGGAATAGCGTTCTTCAAAACTGGGATTGTTCATGATGTTTGTGAGTAAAGGCCCAGTTTCATTGGTTAACGCCAATTCATTCTCTTGTATCAGCGGAGAGATTTGAATTTCATTATCTATAGTCAAATCACTCTGTGGTGTTGGCAATGGTGCCATTACAGCAGCCAGAGGAAGTAGCAGACTCAAAATTGTAATCAATGCGATAAGGTGTTGTTTGTTCATTCCTTTTACCTCCATTCTTCGACTAGAAATCATTCTAGGCGGCCCTCCGTTTTCTAAGCAGAATTTGGATGACAATCAAGAGTACCACAGCAGTTCCAGCACCAATGATGAAACCGTACTGTGCCATGATATCTCCCAAAGCAGATACAATTCCTTCAAGTCCTACAGGATTGTGGACAGTGTATTCAAATTCAAACACAATGATCATGCCAGCATTATCGCTCACAATGAAAGAGATTGTATGAATTCCATTCTCAAGTGTCAGAGTGTCAAGATTGAATACTTCATTTACGAGAACAGTTGCTGCTTCTGAAACAACTGTAACGCCATCTAGCTCTATGATATAGTTAGCAATGCCGCTTCCAGCATCGGATGCACTCACATAGAATTGAGCAGTGCCACTGAGAATTTCCGACATTGAAGGTCCTGACACACTGAGAACTGGTGTAGTATGATCTTCAACGACATATCCAAGGGGGTCAGTTAAGTTACCAACCATTGTTGATTGCCCATATGTGTCGTAGGCGACGATGTAGTAGTCAATCTCTACACCCCAAGGTCGCCCCCAAATCTCAGCAGTGAATAGAATGCCTGCTCGAGTCATTTCAATGGGAATCCAAGTGTCACCATCAACACTGAGATAGAGTGTAACGTTGTCTATCGCTGTATAGTCAGTTACAACAACCGAAACCTCTACAGCTAGATTATAGGTTGGAATTTCAGGATTCTGAATGACATCAGAGATAACTGGTCCTATAACGTCATTGTCAACAGTGATTGTCACATCATCACTATCAGAATTCCCTGCTACATCATAGACAATAGCTTGAATGTTGTGCGTTCCATTCACCAGCAGCCAGCTATCAACATCCAGAACCCACGGTGAAGAGGGTATAGTTCCTAGAAGAGTAGACCCGTCCCAAATCTCGACATAGTCAACTCCACTAGATCCTGCATCAGGATCATCAACAGTTACTTCAATTGAGAACTGATCATCAATTACTTGATCTTCCCAAGGTAGATCGATAACGACTGTTGGATTGACATCATCGCTAGGTGTATAGTGATAATCCAGTCCACTATTATCTTCCCAAGTTAGTAGTCCTCCAGTATCATTTGCCACGACTGCGAACGCAACATCGGTTCCGTACGGTGCAGGTGTGATCCAGGCCTCATACCGAGCTCCTGTATATATCATTTCAACACTATACCAAGATCCATTGTTGAAAGCAAGCATGACCTTGTCGAGTGCAATATCAGTTGCTTGAGCGCTAATTAAGACAGGGTCATAGTACATCGGAGAAGCAGTTTCTCTAGTAACAGAGCTTATCACAGGAGCATGTGTGTCTACGACAAAATGCATGTCATCAAATAAAATGGAAATATTAGATCCTAAAGACGAGTCAGCATTCATTCTGATTTGAGTTAGATTCCATTGTTTTGACCCATAGTAGTCAGTCAAGTCATTCCATGGATTTCTAACTAGGTTTGTCCAGACTCCTGGCTGGTTGAACTCATCCACGAGATAATACACATGGTTAGACTGGTTAGTGAAACCTGAGCCTGCCGAAGCTCCAAGAACATAGTGGAGGAAATCATCACCTGAATCAGTTTCGAATTCCAAACGTATTTCTCCTATAGCATAGCTTTCTCCATTTACGTAATCTAGGCGCCACCAAAAGTCAGTATAATGGTTTGGACTGAGAGGTACAAATTGGCTTCTATATACACTCGTTTCTGGTCCTTCCCAGACTGTGAGATTTGCGGCAAAATCACCAGAGTGCGAATCTGTTGTTATATTTTGATATGGATAGGAGCTTCCCGTTCTATACCAACCAACTATCGAATTCCCTGTACTCCAATACCAGTCTTGCTCAAAGCCGGGATCATAAGCAGGATATGTGATGAGCTTGAAATCATCAACAAACAGATTGAGTGATGAATTTTCCTGACTACCACTGGATGCGTCCCAATACATATCATCGAATACGCCTATTGTCAAATTGAATTCTATTACAAGTTCATATAGGTCAACAGCGAAATGATGCCAAACATCACGCGTCCCAAATCCAGGCGTCATGATATGCTTTTGATAGGTCGAATTTGTATACGAGAAGAAATCAGTATCACTTCCAAGGTGATATATTATCTGACAATAGTAGCTTAGGTTCTCGAAATATATAACAAAATGCGATTGTTGCCCTGTACCACCTCCAGCAACATCTGAATACATCCAATCAAATTCAATCGAACCCTCACCAGGTGCATTTATAGCTAAGCCTTCATAATATCCGATCCATTCCTCAGCAAATGCATAGCTACTTGATGAATGTGACATAGATGCCACAGTTAGATTCATTGACCTTTCTCCATCAGTCTTGAGTGCCGTTGTTGCCATAATGTAACCGGGAGCTTCATTGCTGTAGGACCACATACCAACGCCTTCGAAATCGCTATTTTGAAGGAAATTGTAGGAGGTGGAGTTTCTTAGCTGCGTATTGTCAATAAGCAAGTCCACAAAGTCAGTTTCTCCCTGATCAGATACTGCATAGAAGTAGCACATTCGCACATAGGCAGTAGAAGTTGGAGCGCCAAAGGATTCCGTATATGCTGCGGTGACGTCAATAAATCCATTATTCCAAGAACCAACAGTTCCGTTATCCATGACATATACATAATTTGTGCCATTGCCCGGGTACCAATTACCGTATAAGAGCACATAGTACATATCTCGGTATTGTCCTGAAACGCTATCATGAAGTTGGAAGTAAACATAAAGTCGATTTGACCCTTGCAAAGTGGGCATTGATGCAGCTTTCCAAAAGAAGTCCAATGTTATGCCTTCGTTGATATGAGGCCTATTGGGTTCTGAAGGCATAAATTGGTTGATATATGCCTGAGTGGATTGTTGTTCACCCTTTGCCCTAATAAGTGCTGAATAGCTGTCAGCGTATACATCATCTTGGTATGTAATGTTCTGATATTTGTATGATGTACTATAATACCCCCAATCCGCTGGCTGTCCTAAATTTCCAACCACTTCAAAACTTGGATTTTCAGCCACATTGGTTACTAGATGATCTTCGCCAAACGCTCCAGCAATCTGTAGATCATGAACAGGACCGGGCTCATCACTAGCATTTGTCTTCTCTGAAACATTAGTAATTGGTGCTAGAATTCCAAGCATCGGAGCTATTAGTATAAATGTTGCAAATACAACTAAGACATGAATCCGTCTCATCTTCCATTTCTCCCTACGCGCGCTTCGAACTCACTTATAAAGCATCAAAGCTAGTGGGAAATGGATGCAATAAGCCTTATTTTTGTTGTGACAAGGTGTTTAATCTAACATGTTGTTGACCAAATAGTAAACTAATTACGTAACAACAAAAATCTCACCATCATTGATGATGATTCATCAATCTCTGCAACTCGTGATCTTTCGTGAATACTGCTGTTGAGAATTCAATTTATTGAAGAGGTCATTCTATAGAATCGTATACAATTGTAATTAATGCGTCAGATACCTTCCAGAAGAGAATTGGAGCTAATAGCTTACTAAAGAACTGAGCGGCTGATTTGATTCGTACTAATCTCACAACTATGGTGTCATCAATCATCTGGACCTGTCTGGTTATAACGGGATTCAAGTAATATTCTGCTTGCTCAAGACATTCAAAGTATATTCGAATCTCCATTACTATTCCCCACACTCCTTCCTTAGAAGAATGATATGCTCCTTCTTATTCTTGTTCCTGAATGCTTTATTGAATGTTTTACTCGCAAAAGACAGGTCATATTGAATGCTGTCAAGGAAAACAAAACCTGCAGGTTCAGAGATCTCCTTGATAAGATCATCACCAGGTATCAATTTCTTTCGAATAATGGAGTCACCCATGACAAAGACAGCGTTTGATCCATGCTTGGTGATTCGTGATAGTTGCATGAAACAGTCCTTCATATCAGTCACAAATTCAGCTATTGGTTCCTTCCTGCTTGAGTGGCGTAATCGCGAACCAATCTCCTCCGCTTTCATGTGTTCCCATTTTAGATCTAGGAAGTTCATTCGATACTTGTGATAGAGATAGTAATCATAGGTATTTGGATAGGGGGGAGAAGTCATTATGAAATCCACAGAGTTGCTCTCAATGAAGTCAACGTATCTGGTATCTGCTTCAAAGACTTGGGCTTGACGGTCACTGGCCAATTTATTGAATTTATACATCGCATCGACCATGTTTTGCACTCTTTTCTTGAAAAGAGTGAATGCCTGGAAAGGGGGGATATTCTTCTCTATAGCTGCATAGCGAGTTTCACTCTCTTGGTTTGAAACTGGAACTATAACACTTGAGAATCCAATGTGGAGAAACTCTTTAGTTTCGGGTGAGAGGGGGGACTTATCAATTTGGGACTTAATTATGGATAGTTCATGTAGAACATTCTTCTGGAACCAATGGTCTCGGTTCTTGAAATCAGGGATTGTGTAATCTGATTTTATTTGTGAGTCCTCCTCGATAGAAGACAAGAATGTTTCATCTTCGAGTTCTCTCTGGACATACAGACTAACATGTTTCTCAATCTCACTAACAAGAGCGGAAATTTGAGAGAGTTCCTTTGATGGCAATTTGGTTGTCTTTACCCGGGACATTAGTACACCCAAAGGATGGAGGTCTATTCCAATCGAGGAACGGTCAAGCAATTTTGCTTCAACTAGGGTGGTCCCACTACCACAAAAGGGGTCAAGAACAGTGTCACCAATTTCTGTAAATCGCTTAATGAAGAAATTAGGAATCTGTGGCACAAACTTTGCAGGATAAGGATGAAAACCATGTGTCAAGTAGGAAGTATCACCTGCGTTCATGATAAAGTCCATTGTTTCTTCCTTTACATCCTGAAGCAAAGATTTTCACTCTCTTATTTTGGTGGTTTTCTAAGCACTACAAGATAACTGTGATTTTGGTTTACATAGAAAACCGATGGGTAGCCAAGTAAGACAAGACTTCTCTGGTCATTCTGATCCCATATTATAAGGTCATGATATAAGAATCCAACATCATTCCCGGTGCGTCCAATATCTGAATGCAGATCAATGAATGGAATGCCGGCTTTTGTGTCTCTATGGTCTTTGACAACCCAGATATTGTACCCTCCGGGTTTGGTAACTCTGAATAGATCGGACATGAGGAACTTTATCTCATCGAGATATGTTTCGTATGCGAGGTTACCGAAATCACGTTCGTCCTCCCCATATTGCTTCACTACTGAACGGTTATCGAAAACCAATCTAGATGTCTTATGAGTCGTTTTCCTGTCCTCAATAGAGCGTTGGATAAAGTCCGCATAAGGAGGCGATGTGAAAACAAGCTGCACAGTGTCAGGCTCAACCCATTCGAGTAGATTTCTGCAATCTCCGTGATAGATCTGTACATCACTAGGTCCTTCTAAGGTCTCTTGGCTCAACACTTCATTTGATATATCTACAAACTTCTTGTACAGCTCGATTCCAATTCCCTTTCTACCAATCTCTCTTGCAGCTTGTACTGTTGTGCCAACACCTGAGAATGGATCCAAGACTGTATCTCCCTTTTTGCTGTACATCTTAATTGCTCTCTTTGCTAGAGCTACTGAGAATGTAGCACCATGTTCCAAATGGTGCTGTTCACGGGGAGAACTCACTTCTCTGGACTGCCAAACACTTCGACTCAGTTTTGTCCATTCTTTTGCTGTAAGACCATTGAACACTTCCTTTTTTCCCATTCATTTGTCCTCATAAATTCAGATTCGTTACAGACCTCTCAGAGGCGGTTATATTGTTTTATTGGTTCCTCTTCTTCTGGACCAGCATAATCCTAGAAACGGAATCTCTTCTTGGGATTGATTTGCACCCAACTCCCAATTAACAAGTATGTAAATCTTTTTCATTAGTTATTTTCTCATTGACGCCGAGCTTTATTTAATGGATTTTCTATTAATAGCATACACTGGTTGAAAAAAAACCAGACGAAACAGGTTGAGAGGCGTGACAACCTTTGGATAGCATGAAGATTTACATAGCAGGACCATACTCAGGAGAATCCATTGAACAGATTGAATGTAATGTTCAGAAGGCAATTGATGCAGGTATAGAGATATGGAAAAGGGGGCATTTCCCATTTATTCCTCATTTACTTCATTGGGTTGATTTACGTGCAGGTGAGTTGAACGTTTTAATGGATTGGGCAGATTATATGCTATGGGATGCTCCATGGTTAGATGATTGTGATGCACTTTTCCTACTAGCTGAGTCGAAAGGAGCACTTCTAGAATATCATAGGGCAAAGGAAGAGGGAAAGGTCCTCTTTCATTCAATCGATGAGATACCTACAGTAAAGAGATTCTCAACTTGGGCGAATAAACACACTGACAGTTAGAAGACTCTTGCTTATGCGACTTGTTTGATAAACCACTCAACAATAATGTCCATAGTAATTTCGTATGTTCTCGGATTTGAGAGTTCATGGTCTGCACCATCTACTATAACGAGATCTTTGGGTTCACCCGCAAGTTCGTAGAGTCTTTTCACTCCAGCTAGATCAATACCAATATCTTCACTTCCATGAACAATTAACATTGGACGGGGTGATATCCTTGAGACCTCTGTCATTGGATTGTGCACAGCTGATTCCTCAACCATTCTCTTAAGGAGGCCATTTTGGATTTGAGGGTCCTCAATTCCTCTAATCTGCGTAGGGTCTGTTTCTACGATGTATTCAACTGCAGGGCGAATCATTGGTGATTTAGCAAACCATAACGTATCATATACTGGTGCCCTTAGGCACACCGCATTGATTCGTTTGTCCCTTGCAGCAGCACAGACTGCAACTGCACCACCATAACTTGCACCATAGACACCCACCCACGAATTTGTTGTCATCTCAGATTCAATGAGATGACCAACTGCAACCTCAGCATCCACAATCTCTCCTGTTAAACTGAACAGTCCATCACTCTTTCGAAATCCTCTGAAGTCAAACGTTAAAACTGCAAAACCTGCAGTGGCAAGCTTGGTTGCTAGTCCACTCACTTGATCTGGACCTCCAGGGAGTCCGTGAAACTTGCAAACACCTGGAAAAGGGCCATCTCCTTTCGGAACCACAAAGTTACCTCGAATCGTTTCATCATGCGAAACAAACTCAGTAGGAACTACCTTTACATCGGACAACATTCTCACCCTTCCTTTGAACCGTTAGTCCCATAGCCTTTTCGTTTTTTTTACGCTTCAACTTTATACACTGAATCTTTTAATCGATAGATAGTATATTTGCAAGAGAAGTACTTCGTTGTATCTAAAGGAGTGGTTAGATAATGGTTAAAATAAGCCCCTTTGTTAAACTTCTTAGGGGTGAATACGAATTAACTGTGATTCTCCTGCTTAAACGTCTTGGTGGAAAAGCCAGAGCAGATGAAATTATCAAAGCGGGAATGAAGACTAAAACGCTTCCAGCATTGAATGGTGCGAGAGTAGCAAGTGTACGCAAATTTCTCTTAGATAACGAACTTGTCACAATCGAAAAGGAAGGTAACGAGATTATACATACTCTCACCAAAAGAGGAGTTAAATTAGGGAGTCTTCTAGATTCAATAGCCAATTTCATTGTCAAGGACCTGAAATGGATGCGTTGAAGTCAAAGGGTGTGCTCCTGGTGGTAAATTTACTAGATGTGTAGACCATTAGGAATCTGGATAATTCGAGATTAGAATGAATTTGATAAGCCAGAGAACATTTTAGTCACGACATCACTAGAGATTGATTACATTCCTCATCTATTGTATAATCTGAATTCAGCTAGATGATTTATACAAACAGGCCAGGGAGACATTGAAGATGAAGTTCAAAGAATCACTTCGAAAAGCCCTATTACTTGAGGTCGAGGACATACAGGACAGATATGGGGCAACTTTCGAAGAGGATGGACCACCTGAAGTCGCAATAAAAACGAAAAAAGGAGGTGCTTGGTTATGGGTCAACTCTAAGGCAGATTATTCCGGTGCAACATGGGATCCATCTACTGATCGTTTGAGTGGAGATCCTTATTCTGCTCATGTATACCATGATTGGGTTGGCGATCTCAAGGAGGCTCCCAAAACAATAGCAAGTGTTGATGAACTCAATAGCTGGGCGTTGTTACATACAAGGTACAAACGTCAATATACTGATGTAGGGAGTTGGGGTGTACATTCAGGACGCTGGGTTGATGATATAACTTCTGAGGGGATTGTCAAACTGCGAGTTGAGTCCAAAATGACGTTTCAGGATGTGTCACCAGTATCTGAAACCACTTCACATGAGGTTGACTTGAGTGCCTTTAGTGAACGGTCTCTAGATATACTTCTGAAATTATTGAAGGATGATAATCCATTTGTCCGTGAGATTTCAGCTAAACTTCTGGGAACGCAGAGAGACGTCAAAGCAGTTGGTGCATTAATTGAGACTACCGATGATGAGTCCAGATACGTTCAGGCAATGGCAATTATAGCATTAGGCAAAATTGGTGGAGATGAAGCATTTGGAAGACTCAAAGCAATGCTATTTAATGACAGTCATCACCTCGATTTGATAGTAAAAGCATTGATAGAACTTGGTGAATCCATATTGGATGAGCTCGTTCCCGCTTTTGAGATTGAAAATGAAAGAGTCCCCATGGCTTTTATTAGAATTCTAGAGGGGATTGGCAGCAATAAGGCAATCAGCATATTGCATCAGTACTTGAGCGACGAACGAATCTCTATTCGAGCACGCATAATAAAAGCTCTGGGACAAATTGAAAGCAGTAAATCGATTGATGTCTTAATCAAAGGTCTTGAGGATATAGAACCAGAGGTTCAGCGATTAGCAGCCCAGGCTCTTGGTAAATTGAAAGACAAACGTGTAGTTGAACCACTTGTTAAGGCACTCCTAGCAAATTACAAGTGGGTACGAAGTGATGCCGCTAAATCTCTTGAGGTTCTTGGTTGGCAACCATCCAACTCTGAAGAAAATATATGGTATATCTATGCAAAACAGGAATGGAAGAAACTCGTTGCCCTTGGGGAATCAGCGACTGAAATGATTCTGAGAGCGATGGATGATGATGATCGTTATGTTCGGGGAGAGCTGCTTAGGCCAATTAGTAAAGCTGCTGTGCCCTTCACGGACCCAAGAATAGTTGAATCAATTATCAAAATCTATTCCGATAAAGAAACCATGAGCTATAGACTACGAGATGCAATAAAGGCATTAGGAAATTTACCAATTCTCAATTCAACAGAATTTCTGATATCAAAATATTTGCAGGATGAGGCTGATTCGTTAGGTCTACGTGGCGTCATAGTTGATTCTATCACAGACCATCTAATTTCAGGTTTAGCAGTTGCAGATACATTGATTCACATACTGAAGAAGAAAAAGATAGAGAATCTAACAAAGAGTCAAATCGAAATCGCTCTCGAACTTTTTAATTTAATTCCCATTTCTCACGACCAAATCAAAGTCATAAAACCCTGGTTGGAGTGGATCGATGAACAGAAGTATGATTACAAGTCAAGTACAAAACCAATTATTTCTGGTCTGTTTGATCTTGAATACTTGACACCTGATCTCTCTAATGATGATATTAGAGTACGAGAGAAAGCAATTGGGTTAATTAGCAAAATCAAAATTCCCTCAGTAGCGTTTCCGCTTATCTATGCTCTCGAGGATGATAATCCACTAATCCGTGAGCGAGCTGCTGCTGCTTTGTCCAAACTTGGAGTTGGTCCCTTATCGATTTTACTTACAGCACTATCAAATGAAGAGGCCCATGTCAGAATCGGAGCTGCAGAAGCTTTGGGTGGAATTCGAAATGCACGTGCAGCAAAATATCTATTGAAAGCCCTTAGAGATAAACATAGAGTTGTAAGGCAAAATGCAGCTTGGGCGTTGGGAGAGCTATATCTCGCACGTGAAGAGTATAATGAACTTCGTAAGAAGATAATCCAAGCATTAACCAAGAGGATGAGGACAGATGACTACTTCCCTGTACGTTTCAATGCAGTCTATGCCCTTTCCAGGATTAACGACTCACGAGCCGTTATACCACTCCTTGAAGCAATGGATAATCCAGCAGTAGAGTTCAGATTGAATGCATCTTTTGGATTCATAAAGATGTCACAAGTTCTCAGGAAACCATCCAAACTTCAGTCTAAGATTATAGATAGACTCATCCTTGCACTATCAGATGAGGTGGACCGAGTCCGATACAATGCTGTTGATGCACTCCGGATGTATGGAGGGAAAAAAGCCCTTATTGCTTTAACTGCCTTAAAGAATGATGATGACATCGAGATGCGTCAATTAGTGGAGAGAAGTATAGAGGAAATCACAGAGCTGGGAAAGAAGGAACGACGGTCATGGCAATATAGTGTCCGAACTCACTACGAACTTAGATACCCAGATGTTATAGAGGATTACATTCACCTTCTATGTGACGATGACGAGAGTGTTCAGCTGGAAGCTCAAAAAGCGCTTGGTAGATTTGGACAATTAGCTTTTGACCGTTTGATGGAAATCCTTCAAGACGAAAACGAGGTTTGGTTGAAACGAGAAGGCGCAGCTGGCGCACTGGGAAGAGTAGGTGACAAGAGGGCAGTTAAAATATTGATTAAAACATTGAAGGACGACAATGAGATGGTCAGATGCAACTCAGCATGGGCTCTCGCTGAGCTGAAAGACAAACGTTCATTGAAAGCCTTACTAAAGGCCACGAAGGATAAATTCTGGATGGTCCGCGTTAATGCAGCAGCAGGCGTAGGTAAATTAGGTGGCCAGGCTGCACTTGATGTTCTTCTGGAAATGGTTGATGATGAACGTCCAGAAGTAAGGGTGATAGTGACCAGCTATATTGCTCAGTTCAAGGACTCGCGAGTAATTCCTGCTCTAAGAGAACGGCTGAATGATGAGAGTGAAGAGGTTCGGAAAATGGCAGAACAGTGGCTTGGCCATCTGGAAAAGAAAGAATCATAGGAAATAGAATCACTATCAAATGCTTGAAATGGACGCATTGAGAATCGTAGAGTAGGAAGAGAGTTGTCATCTGCAAAAGTAAGTGGATAATGAAGAAAAAAGGGAGATGCTCCATTACGGAATCAATGACATCTTGCTCCAAGATTGCGTTTATTGGGATTCTCTCTCAAGCAACTCATCCGGTATATTCTCTAAGAGGCTCTTTAATTTCAAGATGTACTTTTGAAAAGACCCTGATCCCGTTGGGGTGATTTCAACGATAATTAATGGTCGCCAAGATATAATTCGACGGTTTTTCACAAATCCGGCCTCTTCTAGTTTTCTAAGGTGATGATCGAGATTCCCCGGAGTAAGCCCTAATAATTTTGTAAGTTCAAGAAAGCCAACTCGCCTCTTCAAGAAGAGGAGGTATATTATAGAGAAGCGAGGCTGCGACTGAAAGACCTTTTCCTCTTCAGTTAGTATCAGAGGTTCTTTCAGAGTGATTCCCACCTACGTTGGTCCTAATTCGAGCTCTGCAGAGTTGCATTAGCTATTTGATGCATGAAAAGACCTCCTACGATGAAACACATCGAGAAGGCAATAAGCGCTAGATATCCGGATAGAACGAGGTCCGTTATGATCAGTAGGGGTAGTGACACTAGTCCTAACATGATTCCAAGGTATAAAATAACCCTCTCTTGGATATGCGAGGCAGTCAATCTAAGAACGAGATAAGACAAGAGACAGGCAATACTTGCAGCCCAGAGTAATGACACCATTCTGAAAGGGTCCGGAACAAAGTTCAGGAGCGTAAAACTCACAAACCAAATGATGGCAATTATTGGCCCGTGGCTAGCTCCATTTGATTCTTGGTCAGTCTTCTGTCTCATCGTTCGCCAGGCATTAAAAAACAGCGAAGCAACAAGGCCCCAGCAGAGCAGGACTGTTATAATACTCGCAATAAGAAGTAGGAGAGTAGCATCCAAACCCGTGGACAAGGCGAGGATTTGTATATTGATATCAATGAATACACCTAGAGGAAATATTATGCCTATGATAATTAGTGCTCTTCCCCAAGCTCGCTGAAAGAGATACTCTTCGTAGCGTTCAACAACGCTCAATGCCTCGAGTACCTTGTCGATTGTTTCCAATACGAATCACTCCTATCTATATTAGCCATCATACAGGGATAAATGATGACCCTGTTCTGTACTACAGAATTGTTTCATGTTTTATTTAGACTTGCGTCTTTATTATTACTATGACAGATCTTTCGACTATAGCAATAGACGTAGAAAATGTATCAAAAGGATACAATGAAACAGTTGTGTTACGTAGTGTTTCTCTCACGATCAGAAGGGGTGAGTTCTATATCCTGATGGGACCAAATGGATCAGGTAAGAGCACTCTCATGTCAATTATCGCTGGTACGAATCATTTCGACTCTGGTTCAGTCAAGATTCTTGGTGATGATATTCTTGAGAAGAAACTACTAGCCAGACAACACATTGGGTATGTACCTCAGGAGAACTACTGTTCAGCGTTCCTGACTGGAAGAGAGAACCTCAGGTATTTTGCCAGACTATTAGGACTTACAGGTTCGGATTCGAAGAAGCTCATTGACCATCTCCTAGAGATGATGGAACTGACTGATGCTGCTGATAAGAGGGTTGCAGAATACAGTGGTGGGATGAGAAAGAAACTCGAAGTTGCCACTGCATTGTTAGGAGATGCTGAAATATTATTACTTGATGAGCCTACAACAGGTCTTGACCCTGGAGTGAGGAAGGAATTTCTCAAACTACTCTGCCGCATAAACAGGCAGGGAACCACAATCCTACTTGTCACACACATTGGTGAAGATGCTGAGATGGCATCACGAATTGGATTCATGGTTGATGGGTCGATAATTGCTGAGGACAAGCCAGAATTACTCAAGGAAAAAAGTGGTGTGCAGGGCTCGATAGTTATCAATGCAATTCCCAGAGATCAGAACCTGAGCTTACTGCTTGCTAGTCTTGATGATGATTGTATTGTGATAGAACACGAGGATGGTTTTGAGATGGCATGTGAGAAAGCAGTTGGATTAATCCCAGTAATCATAGAGGCACTCAAAGAAGCAGGATATCAGTTGGTCAGTATTGATACCAATCCTCCGAGTCTTGAAGATGTATTCTATCGGTTGACTGAAGTCCTAGTTCGTGGTGATGTGCAATGATATTCATGGAGCAGATTATTGCATCATTCTCCAGGTCAATGAGAATCTTTCTCCGAGACAAGGCAATCTTTGGGTCTTCGATATTCGTCCCCATTTTTTTCCTGTTGATTCTCCCCCAAGTTATGTTCTATAATGCACCAGCGGAGGTCATGCCTGGATTGAAAGGATATCTCACAATTGCCATGATAATCCTACTCACAATGACAACAGGTATGAGCAATCTTGCAGGATCTATCGCAGGAGATAGAGACCACGACCTATATTCCAAGCTCTCATCAATGCCTATCAGTCCGTGGTCAGAGAGTATCGGGCGTATTATCACGGTCATTGTCTTTTCGTCAATAGGTAGTATTATCATACTCAGCCTAGGATTACTAACTGGAGCTGAGCTCGTTGTTGGAATGATTGATCTGCCATTGATAATCTGTGTGTGGTTCTTCATCGTTCTCATAAGTGCAGGTTTCGGTTTCATCATATCGTCCTTTGTGAGAAGTGAATCAGCAGCATCTCATGTAGGAGTAGCAATAGTTCTGAGCAATTATTTCATCGGGATTGCGGTCCCATATGGAGACCTACCAGAAATGCTCAAGGGATTTGCCAGATTCAATCCTATCTCTGCAGGTAACAATATGATAGCCTCAATAGTCTACGGACAGGATTTTGTTGGATATGATCCTTTGATCCTCATTGACTTGGGGTTGATGTTTATCTTATGTAGTGTAATCTTCGTGATTGGAATGCTACTTTATTCAAGATGTTGCTGGCGAAGGTAGTGCGAGGTAAGAGTGAGATTGATTGTTGATTGTGGTAGCCCTATAACTCACTCTTCATTCTCTCACCTTGTCTACAAGTTCAGTTGCCCAGCTTCGAATTTCATCCCAGTCACGAGTGTCATATACATCAGGCGCAGTCTGCGGAATTCCAGCTTCTTCCAATAACAGTTTGAATGGCCCCATTGTTTTTCGAAAGAAGAAACCCATCTTATTGAAGTCCCAGACACCTCCAAACATTGCCATTGCAATGGGATTCAGATTGTACTTCACTGTTTTTTCAACAAGATAATCCTGCCATGCTTTTTCCATTTCTTCTGTTTTCCCTTCATACTCAAGTGTTGCCTGAGCTGCAGAAGACACAAAGATAGCCAACTTCTTTTGTATGAACGCGTCTTGGAATTTCTTCAGAAATCCTTCAGCCTCACCGGTCCATCTGAAAATCTTCATACCACTTCCAACGATGACAAGATCATATTCAGAGATGTCGGATATCTTCGTCTTTTTCGTATTAACAACATCAACATCGAAATCCTCCTGACGAAGTACCTTAGCAATCTCCTCAGAAGTGCTAGCTGTTGCACCATATCTTGTACCATATGCGATTAGTGCTTTCACACGATTTACCTCATGAGAGGAAAATCTAGAGATTCTAATAAATCATAGTTCCTAAACCATCACGAATTCTACATTTCATTGAATAGGACAGGTTAGGTAATGTGTCAATGTTCTCGCTAATGATTAATCTCAGACAAAACCGTGCCAGATTCTATAGACCTCCGCCCAGAGGAATGAACAACCTAATGTCCCAAGTACAAGAGCAAATACATTGTGTACACCAAAGGAGAAGCTGACAGTAAACATGTAGAAGACAAAGATACCGGTGAAGAAGACTGCGTAAAACACTGTCCGAGGGATTATCTTCTCCTTTATAAACAAGAAATTATCGAGAAAACCAATATCAGCCTTTGGATGAATTTTGTACTCGCCATGAACACTCTTCTCAAGCAATTCTAGCTCAATTAGCTTCTCAAGATGATAGAGAGCCACACTTGGACTACTGAGGTCCATATGCCTAGCTAGATCTCTTGGACCAATGAATGTCTTCAAGCCGATGAGAGTCACTAGGACCCTCCAGGTTGTTGAGCCCAAGTCCATTATCAGTGGTCGTCCATTTTCTTCATTGCCTTTGTTCAATTCGACCCACCAGCTGAATTATCCTTGACTGACCTAAATCTATTGTATGTATAAATCAGTAACCCAGCGACTGGGACCATTAAAATCATGTAAGCACCTATTGAAAGTGAGATCACCACACCTAGATAATCTGAGTAGAGAATCAGGGATACAAACATGATTAATGGCCCGATCAAACTGTAGAGGAAGGTCAGATTGTTTTTCGGAGGTTCCATAAACGAGCGGATTATTAGAATCAGGGGTAACCAAATTGTGAATATTACAGCTGGTAAAAATGGCCAGATAGGAAAATTGACAGGTAGAATTAGACTTCCACCACTTCGTGCAAAGATAATGAGGAGGGCGACGAAAGCCACGTACTCTATGGTGTAGGTCCCTCCAGCAGTATCAATACTCTGCGAGAGCGTGAACCAAGGTACGAATAGGCTTCCAACGAGAAAAAGGAATGATACACTAGGTGCATCTCTACCGAGATGTTCCCAGATTTGAATATCGGTGTTACGCCATAGAAGCACAAAACCTGCAAGAATGATAGCTATAAGGAGTGAGAACACGATGGTTTCGCCTGGTGCCAAAGCCAGACCAAGGAATTCGAAATAGGGAAGTTTGATGTCCATGGTAAGATCCGTTACGCCATCAACTCCACATTCATAAAATTGGGTGAAATAACTGGAACTGAATAAGTCAGCATCCCATGACGTGACATCTATCAGAAGGTCGCCGTCGATAAGAGGAATATAAAGTGAAATTGGAGTTGACTCTACTAGGTGCGAGAAAGAGTAATACCAATAGGAATAACTAACACCATCTTGTGGCGTGATTGTGACTCTAGATTGAGGGTCTCGAAATCTCATCAAAATTTGAAGACTAGGCACATTTGGAGATACAACAACGGTCACTTTGATAGTCGGAATCTCAGGTTCTATTATCGTTATTGCATTCTCTTCGATGGTAAAGTCTATTGAAGTAGTTGCATTGAACCGAGCTGGGAGGTTCCAACCAGCGGTTCCATTGTATTCTCCAAGAGGCAGATAGAATGTATCATTTGCTGCTTTGATTATTGCAAGAGAGAAATTGTTGGTGGCATTATTGGTAATGTTGAGAAATGGACTCGGGTTCAGGTAAATAGAGTATGGATTTGCATAGATGCTTGTGCCTCTAGTGGTCATTGGATCAATTTGGACTGGAGAGACCTCAGTTGAATATTCAGCTTCAATTCGTACTCCTTTGACTATGATGGTGCTGGGGGAGAGTGTGATGAGAATGACTCTAAACTCAACTTGTAAAATCCAATCATCTGTTGCATTTCTAATCATATCTAGAGGGGAGTCTATGCTTAGTGTATCACGCTCATTATCTTCAAAAGACCTCTCAATAGAATAGTGTGTCAAGTCCCAGAGTGTGTTGTTAACGCGTACACTCATCAAATCGCCCAATCTTCTGAAGCCTGTATATATTGCAACATCAGTGGTTCCAGATACACTCTCTAATTCGACTGTGAATGACAGACTAGTAAGATTCTGAAAACCTACGTTGAGGTCTGTCCTATATGTAGTTTCAGAATGACTCGATGAAATATGTTGCCCATCAGCAGCAATGATTGCCTCGTATTCTGAACGACCTTCATGACTGACTACCTGCTGAATCCAATCAATATCACCGGGAAAAGGAGTAACATTGAGGATGCACCCATTGAAAGTACTATCGAGTGATTCGATTCGCGTTGAACTCTCTGGGTGCATTGGGATATTATCTGACTCAATCAAACTCACCACAGGTGATGGTGTTGTTGGTACAAAGACAACTATGATAGATCCAAGAACGATGGATAAGACCAAGCCAAGAAAAATGCTCGTCATTATCTTTTTTGTGAATAGTGATTGCTTCCTTCGCATCTCAGGCACTAAGTATAGACTTAATCAATTCTTACTTCAATCTACGCCTTAGAACGGTGTTCTGATTTGTAGAACACTAGATAGAACGAGGGTTCCTTGACGTTTATTCGCCAATAATTTTGATTAAGACTCGCTTGTTCCGACGACCATCGAACTCTCCATAGAAGATTGCCTCCCAAGGTCCGAGATCTAATCTACCACTGGTTATAGCAATCACAACTTCACGCCCCATGATTTGTCGTTTGTGATGAGCGTCCCCATTGTCTTCGCCAGTCCGGTTGTGTTGATATCGACTGTGTGGTTCGTTGGGGGCGATTTCCTCAAGCCAGCGTTTATAGTCCGCATGAAGTCCACTTTCATTATCATTAATGAACACACTGGCAGTGATATGCATAGCATTTACCAGACACAGTCCTTCCTGGACACCACTTTCTGTAACTGCTGCTTCCACTTGAGGGGTTATATGAACAAAGTCCATTCGAGCTGGAACATTGAATGTAAGGTATTTTGTAAGGCTCCTCATACCAGAATGTATTTGCGGTGTTCCGTAAAAACATTATTGACTTTTCAAATGGGGAATATCCACAAGGTCTCTGAGTGCAGTTCCTAGTATTGGATGATTGGTTTACTTCAAGGACGCAGAACGCAATATGAGGGGAGTTGTGCAGGGTACCTCTGATTCCATAACAAATCTATCTCTACCAACTGACAAAAGCCTGATTAGGAGGCATCTGTTTTCATTACTCTCTATTGATATGAAAGAGGTGTCCATCAAGTGAAAGGGATTCGTGAACTTGTTTTTCTTGGGACAGGAGTTTCAGCAGGTGTCCCTGTATGGTTTTGTAATTGCGAAGTATGTGAAGCTGCAAGGATTGATTCAACACAGTACCGAACAAGATCTTCATTGGCACTCCTTGGTGAGGAAACAACCCTGATAGATGCAGCACCAGACATCTCGTTTCAGTTGAATAGAGAACGGATTCATCGGGTAGATCAAGTTTTCCTGACTCATTGGCACCTGGATCACGTATATGGATTGGGATTTCTTGGAGAAGCAGTTATGCTTACGGGATGGAATCCAATTGATGTCTATATACCAGAAGGTGATATACAATACTTCGAGAGGCAAATGCACTTTATGGAGCGATTTGTCAAAATACATCCCGTACAACCAGGAATGACCATTGAACTTGCAGATGCGACATACGAGGTTGTAAAGACTCAGCATACAGAAGCTAGTGTAGGATATATTGTGAATTCAGGAAAGAGATTTGCATACTATCTAGATACAGGATATCCCACACCGGAAATGATTGAGCAGTTGACAGATATCGACTTCTTGATTGTTGAAGCCACACTGGATTTCATAGAACAGACAGGTGTTTCGTCTGGAATGGATATTAAGAAACTCCATCTTGGTATGGATGATGCCTACAGGTTATGGAAAGACGTTGGTTGTCCAGAATGCATCTTCACTCACTTTGCATGTCATGGATTCAGGGGTGATATTGGAGATAATCCATTTGTTCAAGGGTTCACTCACAAAGAGAGATTAGAATATGCAGCGATGAGACCTGGACTAACGATTGCATATGATGGGATGAGAGTTGGCCTCCCTCTAGAATCGAATTAGAAAGAAATTAACTGCATATTCCTAAATTTGAGACACATCAGAAAAACCACTATAAGCAATCTCAATAATAGAAACAATTGCGCCGCCTTCGAGGAACGGAGGACAAAACATATGATGAGAGGAACTCCCCGGAGGCAATTCAAGGTTTGCCTTATCGGAGATGGTTTTGTCGGAAAAACAAGTATACGTAGGAAATATTTGGGAATAGGTTTCAAACGTAGTTACATCCCAACTCTGGGTGTGGATTTTGCCCAGAAAACATTGATGTTTGATAACATCCCAACTAATCTGGTGATTTGGGATATTGCGGGGCAGGACCAGTTCCAGAGTCTCAGGAAACGGTACTATGATGGTTGTAGAGGAATTATCCTCGTTTACTCCGTGGTAGATCGTGCAGGTTTTGACAATGCTGTCAAGTGGCTAGTTGAGGCTCATGATTATATGGGGCAGCTACCAGCGTTGATAATCGCTGGAAATAAAATCGACTTAAGACCTACGAAACCACCTGAGGAAACCGTTTCATATGAGGAAGGCAAAAGATTCACTGAGAATATAGGTACTAAGTTGAACACACCCACCATATTCATTGAGACCTCAGCTTTGACTGGTGAAAATATCGATGATGCCTTTTCCAAATTGGTCGAGATGATGTTAGATATAGCCATGAAACGACGTACTCCGTCTGAAGAAACAGCACCAGCAGCAAGTCCTCCTGGAAGCGTCTCATACCAAACACCAACGGTAGATACGAGTGAATCTCAGTCCCCTCAACCAAGCCAACCCTCTGAAGCTAGTGCCAGCATGAGTACTGCATCTCAAAGCGATGTTGAAAGGCATACCGAGATTACACTAGATCCGATTATTGCATTACCAGCGGATTCGCCATATCTACAAGAGGATCAAATCGGAAAAGATATGACAAAGCTTGTCAGCCTTCGCAATGAGCTTAAGATTATTGAACAAGACCTCGCAAATATCACATCGGATATAGAAACAAGTCTACTGAATCTGAGGAATATTATCCATGTCAAGAGAATCATGTATGAACACCTGAAGAAACAGTTACAGGAAACCAGAAAAGAGTGGGCGGATGCATATGAAGAATATCTAAAGACAGAGAAACGTAAGAAAGAAGAAATTGGGAAGAAAAGCAAAGAAATCGAACATATTAGAAGTAACATCGATACGATTGGTAAGAGCATCAGATCTCGTGTAAGTGAATTAGAATTGAAGAAGATGAGAGAGTGACTCCTTCCTTCTCCATATAATGTGAACCAGTCAGTTTCTCAACCGCCCAGAAAGCTTATCAAAGCTCAAACGCAAATAGTGTCACGACTCGGATTGAATGGGAGTAGGTGTATGTGGTAAGGTTCCGTTCAATTATATTGTTATCAGTCATGATAGTACTGATGGTCCCCACTGTAACCATTGATGCATCTACACTCCAATCAGAGTATTCAGGACCATATGTTGACAAGATTCTGTATAAGGTGATAGACAGTGATGATCAGCAAGTTCTCGCTCTTTTAAACAACGAAGTGGACCTCATGGGGGACTGGATGGACCCTGTCCATCGTCTTACGTTGGAAGAAGCAGAAGATGTTGAGGTGGTTGAACACCTCCGAAATGGATATGGATACCTCACCATTAACACTGCAAAGAATCCATTCAATTATACAGCATTCAGACGAGCATTTGCCTTTGCATTAGATAAGGAAGCTGTTGCTGAATCGGTCTGGGATGGTTTGTCTGTCCCCCTAGATTCCTGTATTCCAAGGATGAATCCGTTCTCATGTGAAGGGTTACTTCCGTACACCTATTACGAGAGCAATATCGAACTGGGAAATGCGTTGCTGGATGATGCGGGTTTTCAAATAGATGGTATGACTGGTTTCAGAACCGACCCTCATGGTAATCCATTCAGCGTAATATTGGAGTTTGCCCAACCAGGTAGTACCATAATAGAAGGAATGCAACTTGCTGCTGAAGCATTACAAGCACTATATGTGAATGCAACCTCAGAACCAACTGATTTCTACAACTATCTAAATCGGCTATACTTCCATGGTGACTATGATATGGTTTTTCTTGGCGATGACTTCGATAACTTTGATGTTGACTGGCTCGCTACCGAGTATTGGTCAGAAACTGTAGATGAGCCATACCATAACTTCCCAAATTGGGTAAACTCTACGTATGATAGCTGGAGAGACCAGCTCCTCCATGCAACTGATTTCGAGGATGTCTATGAGGCAGCTTTCAAGATGCAGGAGATCTGGGTCCATGCGTGTCCGATGATTATAATGTATCAAAACACATTGCTCTCTGCCTATAGAACTGACAAGTTTGAAGGGTATGTCAATGATGCACTACAAGGCGTAGCAGGTTGGTGGACGAATCAGAAAATACACCTTATTGAATCAGATAGAGGGCTCTATGGGGGAACATTTCGTTGGAGTAATCCTCTTGACCTTGATACGTTTAACTTCATGGCAAGTACTTCGTCATATACGCAAAACGTGCTCCAGATGCTCTATGACAGTCTCTTCAGGTATGATGCCCAAGGTAATATGATACCTTGGCTTGTTGAATCGTATGACATAGAAACAAACGAAGATAATCCAAATGTAGGAGTGGGAAACACGAGATTTTCAATTGAGATAGTGAAAAATGCGACGTGGAGTGATGGTGTGCCTCTTTCTGCACAAGATGTGGCATACACGTACAATTTCTATCGGGAGGGAGAGGATAATCCATATGGAGAAGATTTGGTTGATCTACTCTCAGCATATGCTCCAACAGACTATACATTCATTATAGAGTTTGAGGGTGAATCATATTGGCATATTTCTAAACTTGTGAAACCAATTCTTCCAAAACACTATCTTCTTGATGTCAGTCCTGAGAATTGGAGTCGATGGGTGCCCGATAATGAGGTTCCAACTCTCGTGACATCTGGACCATTCTATGTTAATGATTATGTTGCGGGTGAATATACCGAACTTGCAGTCAATGAATATTACTTCAGAAGCACAAGATGGAGAGAGGGTGATGAAAATGACGATGCTTTCAAGATTCTATCGAGTGATGGTATCACCAAGAATAATCCGATAATTATCGGAGAGATAGCACCTTATGCTGCTTCTGAAGGGCAATCAAGCTTGCAGGGAACATCCAGACAGTTTGTATCAATGGACATGGTCGTTGCTGAAGACGAGGATATTAGCCTAACATGGACAGCCAATGACAACCATATACCTTCAGAACTATTCAGTGGAAATATTGTAGATGGAGATCATATCCTTGTAAATGCAAGCTATAATCCGGGCAATGCCTTGAATATGACATTAGATTTTATTTCTGGTATATATTTCAATGAGACACAATCATTAGTAATTCCGGATTCTTCCTATGACATATTCTCGGGGATGATCGATGAATCACAATATTCATGGATGACTGTCGAAGGAATCAAAGCTGGTGATATCGTTTTCATCACTGCAAACTTCACAAATGGCGATAGCGATTTCTTGGCATGGTGGAATGATACCGATAGCTCTACCTGGAGTTACTCAAATAACCTTCTAGGATCGGATATGAGCTCAGGTGCCAAACCTGAAACCATCTATTTTCAAGCTGAAAGAGACGGAACTCTAAGAGTTGCCTGCTTCTGCTATGACCTCGAACCAGGATTCTGGACATTGGTTGTGGATACGCAGTCTATAGTTTCAGTAGAAAACGAAGGTAGTTGGGTAACCTTCGACACGTACGAGTTTGAGAAAAACGTGACTGTCGCTCTTAGGGTCTCTGGATATAATGAAACTGAACATTATTTCGAAACAGAGTATGATTCCATCAGATTCAACAATTTCTTTGCTCCCGTGGTCGATCTGATTAGCCCATGGGGAGGGGAAATAGTAAGTGGCATTAAACTGATTCTCTGGGAGGCCACATCAAGAAACATTAATCATGATTTTACACATGAAATATTGATATCAAATGACGGGGGACAGAGTTACCAACTTTTTGCGACAGGACTTGTAATAGAAAACAGAGTATGGTATGCTGATAACTGGAAGTTCTCGAATCAGTACATGTTGATGGTACGAACATATGATAGAGGGATGGTTGGAATAGACGTGACCAATACAACATTCTCTGCTGGAAATCCGGACCTCATTGATACTGAAGCACCTTGCATTATTGGAATAGACCAAATGGTAATGGAATATGGGTCAGTCAATAACACACTCGTATGGTTGGTCATTGATTTACATCCTGGTTGGTTCTCAGTTTATGTAAATGAACAGTTACAAGTTGCAGCAAATCTATCGTATACTAGAAGTGTATTTGTGGTCAATTGTGACGATTTCGAGGTAGGTGTACACAATGTATTCCTATCAGTCGTAGATGAATACGGAAATGCAGCTTCATCATCAGTATGGGTTGGAGTTTTAGGACCTACTTCAACCACTCAAACCTCATGGGAACCAACATCCACCACTTCAACCACAACAGTACCGACTTCATCCTCGGTAACAACATCTTACACTACTCATGACACAACAACTCCCACAGGCTTCTGGGAAGGTCTCACCCAAATGATACTATTAGCAATAACATTTGGTTCTGTAACTATAATTATCGTGTTCTCAGTTCTCATTATCAAAAATAGAAAGAGCTAGAATCGAATGTGATAATATAAATTTAAGGGATTTTATTCGAAGACGTGTTGTTTTCAGGAATTGCGACAGGGAGCTTGATACACCGATTAATCAGGAGGCATAGTCACAATCAGATATGCACAATATGAAAGCCTATTATAGCAGTTTATCTATACTTAAGAGAACAAATCAGACCAATGGGTGCTCACCCTTTTTATAATTGCACAAACTTGGACTGAGATTGTTCGAAGGTGTTCAACAAATGAGAAGAGGCAGTTTGAAGGGTTTCGAGGGGTCTATCACAAGAGTTGTCAAAACAAAAGGATCGCATAGGGAGTATTTCATAAAGGGAGAGCCAGATACATCGTTCAAGGATGCATTAATCGAGTCATGGCCGTTCATTGATCACAATGACGATGAGAAATGGAAGATTGTCACTCCATCAGGGGAAGACATCACTGAAAAGACTCTCTCTAGCCACGAAGGGACAGTTATCGTCGAATTTCTCAAGTGACAGTCATTTATAGATTGTCAATGATACCAGCTATGCCATTCGGTCGAAAATACCGATGCATCTAATCAGCATACTTTGCAATTCCGTTTGTTAGGACTGATTGACCCGCAGGATTCTTGGTTTCAAATCGAATCACGTGTTGTCCGTTTTCATCAGTTGCAGCATCATAGACCACGGTAGTAAGCGCCTCTCCCATTAGCACAGGTTTAGAGAAGCGAACCTTTATGTATCGAAGTCTTTTTGGGTCTCCATCTAGTAGCTCATCCACAATTGTCTGTGATGCAAAAGCCATCGTACAGAGACCATGAAGTATTGAGCTAGGTAGTCCGACGAATCGGGCTATATCATCGTCGATGTGAATTGGATTGTAATCACCTGAAGCTTCTGCGTATATCTTACCTTGATCAGCCGAAACGATGATTGTACGTTCGGCAATTTTCTCGCCATATGATTGGGTTTTCTGCTTCAGTTTTTGCACTTTCTCGTCCTTCTTGACCCCCCTCATCATCAAACGATATTGCATCTCAACAAGGGTAACTCCTTCATGTTTACACTCTATATGTAAATCCAATAGCTCATTCACACCACGTTGTTCCATGTTTACAATCTTCGTAGTGGTGATAACCTCAGCCCCAGGAAGAATCCTACCCTTCCACCACATCTCCTGTTCTGCATGGACCACACGCAAGAGGTCAAGATTCATATCTTCCGCTTCTTCAGCGAGTTTGTCAATGATTTCGCGAATAAAGACCACAGGATATAGAGGAGAATGTGACACACCTTCAGGAGATTCTGTGTCATAGTAAAGTGGATTGGTTTCATTGGTTGCTCTCGCATATTTAATCATAGACTCTTCTGTTGCAATTTGAACACCACTCGAATATTCCTTACCAATGTAGCTCCTATCTAATTTGGATTCCAATCTCAAACCTCCGAAGTACCGAAGTCGGAAATTCAATTTAACAAGTTTCCATTCTCATACACCTAATCAGTCTATGGGAGCTAAATTATGAACTAAGTCTATGGAATGGAAACCACTCAGAACTGTTATTATCCAGTTTAATCTATATGAAAAACAGCGAGGTATTGAAAGTGAGTATTCATGACAAGTACGAGGAAGAGATGCGAAAAATATGTGAAGAATATTACAAATTGGATAAAGAGAGAGATGCTCTTGAAGAGCAGTTAGAGCATTTGCATGAATATATGGAGATTACCATGCGTAAATATGACAAGGATGAGTTTGATGATCCCGAAGTCCCTGTCAAAGTGACTAGACTCTCATATACCAGTGAACGAATGAAGAGTGGTGGAAAGGATAAACTGAAGGAAATCTTGACACAGGAACAATGGTCGGAAATTTATGAGGAGCCTGAGGAGATAGAGCGTATCAGAGTGACTCCACGTAAGATGAAATGATATTTCATTACTCGTGAGGTCAGACACTAAGAGGGGAGATGCTGTCACCGGATATATGCATTTTGTGTTTGTTTTCGTTTGCAATTATCAGTCCTAGTGGTAGTGCTATAATTAATCACAAACTGTCATTCATAGAGCGTGTATGCAGTGATTTCCGAAATGGAAATTTCCAGAATGAACCATTCTATTGTATTCCAGACCAGATTCTATATACCTCCGCCCAGAAGAAGACCACTGAGATTGATCCGATGGTCAGCGCAAAGAGACTATGTATACTATAATCGAATCCAACAAATGTAGCATAGAATAGCAACAAGCTTGTAACAATAATTGCGTATACAAATACTCTAGGAATTACCTTAAACCTAACAAAGAGAAAATTGTCGAGAAACCCAAGGTCCGCGTTAGGGTTCACCTGATATTCACCTGTAGATGTCTTCTCAACTAGATAGTGGTCTTGTAGTTTCTCTAGGTGGTAAAGTGCTACGGTATGACTACTCATACCAAGGCGACGCGCAATTTCCCTTGGTCCAAGAGGTTCTCTAACGGCTAAGAGCTTCATGAGGACTTTCCATGTTGCAGGACCGAGCTCAAAAATGAGAGGCAGCTCGATATCATCTTCATTCAGAATCATCAACCTCTGTCTGCGATAACCTTTCTGTCTTATATGATTTATATCTTAAGAACAATACTTCAAGAACTATCACTACAAATGCCAAAAATGCAAGATGCGCCCCAATTTCTGCATTTTGGTTATATGGACCAAAAAACATCAAACCGATTCCACCGATAAAACCCAATATTCCTGGAATCGCAGGTGGTAGCAGAGTCTTCAAGTTCAAATCCAGAGACTCATCAAAGAGAACCTGTTTTAAAATGAAAAAGAAAGGTATCCAAAAAATCATAATAATCCAAAGAAGAGTGCTGATGTCCGGGATGAGGTGCACCAAAGTTATCCCTGGTATATGAGTGACATACTCTAACCCTAACGCAGGTGTATAGCTTCTGACGGTGGGATTCTGACCAATGTAAGTGAAAGAGAAACCAAAGCTAGATTGCCAAGGGAGAATATAGCTTGCAAGCAGGAGAGATAGCGAGAGGGTCCTTCGATTAGTAACCAAAGCCCGCAATGGGATTGGGGACATAGCATGCCGCAGACTAATGATAGATATGACCACTAATCCAATTATAATGACTAGTATCAGTAACTGAACTAAATCAAGGCCATAACCAAAGACAAGGAAGATTGGAAAGGTAATCGTTAGCTCGAGATGATTCGTCAACCCGATTTCAAATTCTGAACTGAATCTCGGATTTGAGAGACCATTGATCCGTACGGTCACTGAGAATGAGCTCATCCCAGAGGGTAAGATTAGATATGAGGAAAATTCAGTCAGGAAGAGAATGGAACCAAGATACGAATAGTAAGATGTTTCTGGAAACTTATAGTAGAGGTCAAGTATGATTTGGGTGTTCAAATTCACATCGACATAGAGACGAACAATGTCCATCCTGATTTCTACGTACACCTCAGAATCAGGCGTTATATTCAAAATGAAGTCACCCTCTCTCGGATACTCCGCAGAGATATACCATCCATATGTTGCAGCATATTCCCCGGGTGGTAAGAAAATGGTTTCATTGATTGTGGAAGGTAAGATGTACGAAGGCTCAGAGTGTGAATCTGAAGTAATATTGACATATGGCGTAAAGATAGACCGTCCATCTAATCTTCCAAAAAATGTGGCATTCTCAGCATCCTTGAAATTGAGTTTCGTTGGAATCAATAATTCAGGAGATAAAGCCTCCACTCTTGCATCTCTGATTTGTACTATACCAATTTCAGGAAATTGAAGTATTATCTCAAATTTGACATATACAATCCATTCTTGTGTGATTCCCTTATAATAATCCAAGGGAACTTCAAAATTGAAGATCCCATCATTATCACCCCATGTGATAATCTCCTCTATCTCTGTAAGTGGATTCCAACCCTCTTCAAACACCAACCGAATCCCAACTCTGATGGGACCATTAACAGGTCGAACTATGAAAGAGAAATTGACCGTATCATAGTCATCAATCAATATGTTCAGATATCGATACATCCTAAAGTCGATATTAGAACCTGACAACTGTATACCATTTGTGCCATTTTCAAAAAGGATTGCGCCTTCCTCATTGTACTTGTTTTGAGAATAGCGCCATCCAGATGTCATAGAGAAATCATTCGTTCTCAAGAGATTGAATACTGGAGAAATTGTGTAATTCTCATGGAGTATATCAACTCCAGAAGTACCGGTGATTTCTGCACCTTGATCTACACTGATTGCTTCATAGCTATATCCAGGTGCAACGATCAGGATAACGGATCCAATAACCATGGAGATTATAATTCCAATAATTACTCGTTGAACTAATATCTTACGAAACTTTTTTTGATGGGATGAATGTTCTGCGTCGATCATTTATGTTCATGCTAGTAATAGATGAAAATCGTCTTTAGTCTAGAGTTTAGACCACCTATCATCATCGAAACTTCTTGTTCTATTCTGTAGTATTATATCCAAATTCGTGTAATTTGATAGCGGAGAACTAAGATTGAATCAGAAACTCGCTGCATTAGTGCTTATTGTCATATCATTAACTGGTATAGGAGCATTCTCCTTTATTGCACTTAATGCAAATTCACAACAAATCCCACCCCCATTTGTACCTTCCACCTACGATATTGAACCAGTATCATCTGGAGCCCTGATTCTTTCAGCTGAAGCAATATTCTGGCTGGATTTCATGCCATCTGTTCCTGAAGAAGGTCCTCCGTTTTATGTTGTCATAAAAATCAACATTACTAACACAGGTAGCTCGATTATTGGTAATTTCAGCGCACCTCGTACAACACTCTATTACAATGGTACTCTAACAGCTTTTGCTACACTCGAACTAGAATCTGCAGTGCAATACTTCAAAGCTGTTGAGGTTGGACCTGGTGAAAGCTTTGTCATGGAGTTCATAAATGAGAGAAGTACGATTTTCTCACCGTCAGTAGATGAGGGAACGGGGCTGTACGCTAGAATTTTCTTCGTTTGGGAAAATGTGAATGGGGTAATCCTAACTTCACCACCTGCAGCTGTAGGTTACACATACTAGCAGTTTCAGAGTACGGACATGTTTGAAATTCTTATGAAAAATTCAATCAATATTTGACATTAATAGTACGATATTACGCGCTTAACACGTTTAGCAATGAGAGGATTCAATCTTAGAATTTCATCTATATAATTCGAATCGCGGATATTGAGAATAACTGTATCCAGACTAGGAGAAATATCCACTACTGAGATCGCACGCTCCAACGGAGTTGGTCCTGATGCATAATAGGTCCCAATACCAATGAAAATCACGATACCCAACAATAGAAAGGCATTCGAATCGAGAGGAGTATAGGCAGCATAGCCGAGTATTATCCAAATGCAGATTACAACAGCCAGTAAGACCATCAAACCACTACAGAGAGCTAAAGGGCCCCGATAGCGTGCTGCTTCCTCAAATGTGATACCATGTTCATCACAGGTTGGAACAAAGAATCGGGATATTGAACCAAGACGAGGCATCAATCTAGGAGAAGAATGAGCACCATAAGGACCAATCCTTACATCCTGAGCCATAGCCTTATGTCGCTCCAGTTGTGAGATTGCAGGAATTGCTCCTTCTGTTGTCACTGGGGCGCCGCAAACAGGACAAAATGAAGGAAATATCACCGTACCGTGTTCAAACTTGATTAGCTGTCCTACACGAAGCATGTGGCTATCTCCAAGATTGTTCTTTGTCGCTATTAGTAAGTAGGTTGTAGTATCTGCATCAATTAGCAGAAGAGCCAAGTTCCTATAAAATATGAGGTTCGTATTGGAATCCTCCGCTGGACCTCCACCTTACTGAGCCTCCAGTTCGATATAAGGCCAAACAATATAGTTGTACTAGATAGCAAAGTTAATCGGCATAATGATTCATAGTGATATACGGTGACGTGAAGATGATGAATCGTTTTCAAGACCTCATGCGTAACAAGTCGGTGGTCCGGATTATTGTGGACACTGTCGTCGATAAGGCATATGTACAGATAATTGAAGGAACCATAACTCAAGTAGGTAATAGTTACCTTGAGATTGAGAGAGATGCCACACCTGATGAAAAATCTCGACATAAGGGGGAGAGAGTGAAGGTCCTCGTTCCATTCTCGAGGATTAGCGAAACCATTTGTTATGGCCATTGTTAAACCTTCAATGCTTCAAATATGAAAGATTTAAGAACTGAAGACAGGTGAGAGTGCCAACTGGATATGGTTCGGAAATAGCAAACCAGATATTAATTCACAGATTAATGGTCGTGAATAGCGTGGTGTTAAATGAGAATCCTGATCAACTTGAGCCCTTTGAAACTAAAGCACTGAGCAAGATTATTGCAATCGGTACAATGATAGCAGCACTCTATGCAGTTTTGGTTTTCCTACCTATATCAGCATTCATTGGTGCCGGAAGTATCCTCAGCGCTGCAATATTCATCGCCCCGCTATTTGGAATCCTTCTTGGACCAAGGTATGGAGCGATTTTCGGGTTGATTGCAGGCCTTATTGCAACTGTATTTTCTGCACAAATCGGAGGCCTCTATCTCGCTCTTCCACCAATTATTTTTGGACCTGCAATATCAGGGTTCCTAACAGGTCTCTGCTTGGAGCGAACAACTACTCTAGGTTCATTAAAAATTCCAGGACCTATGATAGCTGGGTTCTATCTCGTTTTAGTTGTCATACTGTACCTAATCCCTAACTATAGTGGGTGGTGGTTCATTATTCCTTATGCACTTGCAGCGGTAATTGCATTTGGTCTACAGATATTTGCGGTAGATATTACCTCCACGTCTAAAATGAAAGCAACCACAGGAATAGTGTTACTGGCAATAATTGGTACTATGACTGACTTCTCCATGATGACCATGGCTTCGGTATATCAGCTTCAACTGGATGCATACACATTCGGTGTCGTTATCTTTCCAATTATGCTAATCGAGAGAACCGCTGCGGTTATCATTAGCTCCATCATAATTGGGGTTTTGTTAGCTGCTTTCAAAGATGAATTACCAATCAGATAAGAAAACAGTGTATGAATAAAAAGAATTGAGTGTGTGATCACACACTCATTACATCATTATGGTTTTAATTTCCGGGCTTGATTGGCGATGGAATCCAAGGCCATTCAGGACTGGTCGGGGGTGTGCCGTATTGTATCATCCTAATCGAGTTAACAGCACATCATTTACTGACAAGTTACTACCCTGCAATTTTACATTTGAAATGAAAGTTGAATTAAAAATGGAAACATTTCTTCAAATACGAAGGTTTATCGAAGAGTTTTGCAGCGTACCCCATTTGTGTTTGTAGTTGAGGAAACGGTTACATATCGCAACACTTGGGCTCCATCGTAACATACTAGTGGAGCACATCATAGCCAAACGCGGAGCAGACAAGATTGCAATCATCTATACAGAACAGAACAAAGAAGCTGTAGAAGAGCTCAAGAGAAATAACGAATCCAAGGGAGTACCTGTAGTAGGAAAAAAGGTAGACGCATGGGATTACTACAATGTACTCTGTGGAATTCTTGAGATAGTTTCTGATCATGAGGATTACGAGATTGAATACAGCATATCTTGTGGAACACGCGTAATGACATCAGCTGCATTTCGTGCAGCGCTGTTTACAGATTCTCCAGTCTACTTCGTGACCACACCAGCGGATGTCGAGATCGGAGAAATAGTCACAATAGAACCAATCTCGGTTGTAATTCTAACAGAACCGAAAAGAAGAATATTAGAAAGGCTTGAAGAATTGGGAGGTGGAGCAAAATCTCAAAGAGAGTTAGGATCGAGAGTTGATCTTGGTGCTAGCTCTATCTCAAAACACCTCAATTCATTGGATGACGCGGGTTATGTGAAACGGAAGAGAGATGGTAGGAACTACTTTGTCGAAATCACAGAACTTGGCAAAATTGTGCTCAATTTAAAGGAGTTCAGGAAAGAGAAAGTATGGGGTGAATGAAGGAATCTAAGAGGGAAAATTCAATCAAACCCCATAGGAGAAGGTTGAGAGGTGTCCCTACTTAGTAGGATAAGCAATCTTTAAGTTGCAATAAAAGCTCATAACGTAGAGGAGCTGGGATGACAACTATAACTGTCCACATTCCAGATTACACAATCCCCATTACTCAAGGCATCTGGAAAGGGTGTAACGCGATCTGAACTGATAAACTCTGTAACATCTTTGAAGGAGCAAGGTGATGAGAAATGGATCAATATTCCAATGAACAAACTCCCAAATCGTATTGATGAGGCAACCAAGTATCTACTTCGACGCGTAATGATTCGGAAAGACCGGGGAGAAGAGGATGATACTTTCTTTCCTCGAGAATAATGCAATGAATCTTTTCTTGATTTGATTACAACGCAGAATTAGCGTGCTTCAATATTGTAATATACACGCATGCGTTGATGATTATGCTGAGGGTTTATGGACGCATCGAGAATAAGAACTGAGGAAGATTTGAGAGAGGCCTTAAAGGGACATAGTGAATTTGAGATTGAGGTCTATGTCACTACTTTCAAAATTCCAAAAGGGAAAGTAAGTACCTATAGTAGAATTGCCAAGTTGGTAGGACGCCCAAAAGCATTCCGTGCAGTTGCGAATACGCTCAATAAGTGTTCTTTGTGGCCTATCGTTCCATGCCATCGTGTTGTGGCTTCAAACGGACGTTTCACAGGAACTGAGAAAGGTGCAGCGAGTAGAAGAAAACTAATCCGTGATGAGGGTGTTCCGATAAAAGGTGGACGAGTAGTAATCAGTGATGATATATTGTTCTGACATGCGAAACAAACACTATGCCCTTCGTCAACTAATTAGTGATAGAAGCACAAATCTTCGAGGATTACTCATGAGATATATGGAATAAGCAGAGTTTTCTATTACCCTACATCAAAATCTCCATGTACAAGTGATTGGTATTAAGAAAATGGAGGAAAAATCTTGATACACCCTATTGATTATCGATACAAAGTAGATGAGCTGGAGGATTATATTGCACCAAATGCGTTGATGCGATATCAACTGCGTGTGGAGATAGCCTACATTGAAGCACTATCGAATGCGGGAGTATGCTCTAATATTGTGTTTAAGGAGTATGAAGAAGCTGAGAAGAGGGTAAAACTCGATAGAGTGTTGGAATTGGAGAAAACATTGAAACACGATGTTAGATCTATGGTAGAGGCATTGAGAGAACAAGTTTCTCCTGAGGCGAAACCATATTGTCATCTGGGACTGACATCATATGATATTGTAGTAAATGCCAACGCACTGATTATTCGAGACGTTACAACCAATCTAATTCTTCCCGCTTTGAAGGGACTCATAACCCGACTCATCAATATTGCTCGAGAAACCAGAGATGTCGTTCAAATTGGCAGAACACATGGTCAGCATGCTGAACCAACGACTTTTGGTTATGTTATTGCGAATTATATAGAACGAATTGGTAGGGGGTATCAGCTAATCCAGGATGCGCAATCAAGATTCAGAGGAAAAATCGCGGGAGCTGTGGGGACTAAAGCAGCTATCGATATTATAGGAGATGCCAGAAAAATCGAAGCCGATACCCTTGCAGTATTGAAACTGCCAAGAGTTGAAGCCCCAAGTCAAATAGCGAATCAAGAGGAGTTAGCCAATTACTATAGTCAGTTGGTCATCCTCCTAGGTACTCTTTCTGACTTAGCTAATGATTTTCGCCAACTTCAGCGAACTGAGATTTCAGAGGTTTTCGAACAAACAAATGATCACCAGGTTGGGTCTTCCACTATGCCACAGAAGAGGAACCCAATTGGATGGGAAAATATCATTTCTCATTACAAGACGATAATTCCGAGACTCATCACTTCTTATCTGAATATTATCTCTGAACATCAGCGGGACCTTACTGATTCAGCTGCAAACAGGTATCTCTTGGCTGAGATGCTGAATACGTTTCTATATTGTGTCATACGTGCTACTCATCTACTTGAGAGACTTGGAATCGATTCGAAACGAATGCGAGAGAATATTCTTACAAATGACTTCCTCGAACTAGCAGAACCCGCGTATATCATCTTGTCGCTCCATGGAGAAGAGAATGCGTATGATCTTGTCAGAGGATTGGCAAGAGAAGCACGTGATACGGGTAAATCATTCAAAGAGTTACTTCATAGAAACGAATCATTTAGAAAGCAACTCGAATCATTCACAACTGCTCAAAAAGAGGTGTTTGAGGACTCATCCAAATACATTGGAGGTGCATCTGAGATTACAGAGTCGGTTTGCGGGTTATGGGAAGGAGTTCTCGAGGAGAGTAAAAACGACTAATGCCATCAGTTGTTATTGTCGGAGCCCAGTGGGGTGACGAAGGTAAGGGAAAAATAGTAGACTTCTGTGCAAAGGATGCAGACTGTGTTGTCCGCTATCAGGGAGGCGCAAATGCAGGTCACACCATAATTGCCGATGGTAGGACACTCAAGCTTCAAATTCTACCCTCTGGCGTTCTGTATAGCAAGCAACTATTGATTGGAGCCGGTGTTGTAATAGACCTTCAAATACTGTCTAATGAGATTGAACAGGTGAAGTCGTTAGGAATCGATGTGAACTTGGTGATATCAGGAAAAGCACATGTGACGCTACCATATCACAATGCCCTCGACCAAAAGTGGGAAATATCCAGAGAGGAGAAGAAGATCGGTACTACTGGACATGGAATCGGTCCAACTTATGCAGACAAAATGAGAAGACACGGAGTCCGTATGGAAGAACTGACTCGTGAAGACTACCAAGAAAAGATCAGAATAAACATAAACATTGCAAACAAGATTCTTCACCACATTTTGAATGATGATCAGTATATCGACTTTGATGAGATTATGAGGTATATTCGTGAAGTGGGTCCTCGAATGAGGGATTATATAGGAGATGTCAGCAAAATAGTTAATGAAGCACTGGATAATGAACAAAATGTTCTATTTGAGGGCGCTCAAGCAACCATGCTGGATATAGACCATGGTACATACCCATATGTGACATCATCAAACCCTATTGCGGGAGGAGCATGTACAGGAGTCGGTGTTGGACCAACCAGAATTGACCAAGTCCTTGGTATCTGCAAAGCATACACAACTCGGGTTGGAGCAGGTCCATTCCCAACAGAATTAATTGGTCCAATAGGCGAAAAGCTCCAAGTTGTCGGAAAAGAATTTGGCACCGTTACAGGTCGACCACGAAGGTGTGGATGGCTTGATCTGAACATGATAAGGTATGCAAAGAGAATCAACGGACTTACAGGTCTCGCATTAACGAAGATGGATGTATTGAATGGTTTTGACAAAGTGAAAGTATGTAATTCATACCTTATTGATGGTATAGAAACAGAAAACGTTCCAATTCAAGACCTCGAAAGATGCAAACCAATCTATTTCGAACTTGATGGTTGGAACTCTCTGTTTGAAGGAAACGTCCTGTGTCAAGAAGCAAAAGAATACGTTAAGAAAATCGAAGAAATTGTTGGAATACCTATCTATTACATATCAACAGGTCCCGGGAGAGAAGAAATAATATGTCTAAGAAACGTGTGGTCATAGTTGGAGGCGGCCCAGCTGGCCTCTTTGCGGCACGCAAACTAGCAAATCAAGCAGATGTGACGATTCTAGATGCTGGAAAAATACCGAGTCAGCGTAATTGCCCATCTCAACAGACATTGATATGTCATAAATGCAATCCTTGCAATGTGGTAGCAGGTTTTGGTGGAGCAGGGCTTCTCTCATCAGGCCTCTTGAATCTTACTACGGACATCGGGTTTCCTGATAAGACCATAGAATCTATAGGACGAGAGAACGCGGAGAAACTCATCAAAGAAGCGGATCAGACTTTTCTTGACTATGGTGCTCCGAAATCGTCCTTCGATCCAGACGAGAGATTCAATTGTTGGGAGCGTAGGGCAGCTCAAGCAGGCTTGAAGTTCGTTGTAGCAAAGCAACGTCTAATTGGCACTGATAATTCCACACCATTAATAGAGTCATTTATTGAGCACCTGAAGAAAATGGGTGTAAGCATCGACTCGAGAAGAAGAGTAGAGGAAGTTCAAGAGAGACGGGTGATAACTGACAAGGGAGTCTATGAATTCGATATGTGTCTGTTAGCTCCTGGAAGATATGGAATGCAATGGTTAGCTAAGACACTTGAGAGGTTAGGAGTGAAGTTGTATCATTCACCTGTAGATCTAGGAGTCAGAGTAGAGGTTCCCTCAATGATTATGGAGAATTTGTGTTCATTACAAAGAGATCCAAAGATTTTGATGCGTTCGCAGAGTTATGATGATCAGGTTCGAACATTTTGTGTGAATCATAATGGATGGGTTGTGCGAGAGCAGTACGACACTCATGCTTGTGTTAATGGCCATTCGTTCTCAAACAAGAAGTCCGGTAACACAAATTTTGCATTTCTGGTGAAGGTACATCTCACAAAACCTACTGAGGATACTACAAAATATGCAAGAACAATAGCTGAACAAGTGACACTTCTTGGTGGTGGAAAACCGATAGTCCAAAGAATTGCAGATCTAGAGAATTACAGGCGGTCGACACCGGAACGCATCAGAAATGCGAACATCGTACCAACCTTACAAGATGTTACACCAGGCGATCTCTCAATGGTATTTCCCAAACGAATCACCGACAATATAATGGAAGGCCTTCAGAGCCTCAATAATATGATTCCGGGTATTTATGCAGGAACGACCCTGTTGTATGCACCAGAGATAAAGTATAGTGCCATGACAGTTGAAACGAACAAACACTTTGAAACTCCTGTTGAGGGAATTTACGTTGCGGGGGATGGTGCTGGACTGAGTAGAGGAATCGTTCCTGCAGCAGTAACTGGTCTATGGACTGCAGAAGATATGCTCACAAGACTCTGACCAATATTGGAATTACTCGATGACAGGTAGCGTTATCCTGAATGTTGCTCCCTTATTGGTCGTACTTCGATCAAGTTCGATAAAGCCCCCACAAGCGATAATTATTTGTCGGGTAAGATATAAACCAAGACCGTTTTCCCTACTTGGATCACTTCTATTGAATTCATCTATACTGATTGATTGTATGTCTGGGTAATCCTCAATATCAAGATAACTGTTTTATTTCCTCCTTCAGGAGTTGAATTATATTTCTAATTGTTTGCATTTTTTTTATATCAGGATTTTTTTGAACCTCTTTGAATATAGGGGAATCTGCAAATTGATCACCATCTATCTCTAATATTGCACAATAAAGCAAGAAAAGAATTGATTTCAAATAACCAGCTATATGAGACTCTCGTTCTTCCTCGGACCATGTTTCGTCTGAAATATTCATTGAAAAAGGATCTCGAAGAAGTCTTGGAGAGATGCGTCCAATAGAGAGCGGATGCTTGAAGCTGGTGGTGATAATCTGTAAAGATGGCTTCACACCTCGCAAAAACTCAATATAGGTTGCAACCCCATCATGTGGATTTTCATAAAAAGCAGAAACAATCATTTCGATCTGTGGAATGATTCGTTTTGTAAGGTCTAGAGCAAAGGCTGAGAGACCCTTCCTATCTAGACCGCTTATTTTATACTGTTGCTCGTCGTCCTGCAGATTTAATTCACTTCTACGATTACCAGATATGAAAAATAAACCCCTCTGGCCAACATCTCTTCCATGATCATGGTCATCGGCATATGATACGATGACACTCCATCCATTCGATGCAAAGAATGAAGGAGCATCGTCTTTCTCCATCCCCCATTTGAAGTGCATCATAAAGGGACCAAACTTAGCATCAGCCAATCCGGGAACACAAAAATCTGCGAAGATTTGGCTATTCGAAGAACTGAGTTCATGGAGTATTTGCAGAAGAGTAACTACCTCTTTCCGGTCGAGATAGTAGGCTATGCCTTCTAGAATCCAAAATGTAGGTGTCTCTTTCGAGAATCCCCTATCTAGAAGTTGTCTAGGCCATTCCGAATGTAAAATATTCGATGATATCCGCTCAAGTTTACAAAGAGGCGTTTTATCATGCAAAACCTGTTCTTTGTATCTGTTGATAACCGGAAAATCCAGTTCGAATATGATGTGCTTGTATTTTCTCAATGGCTCGAAACGATAAGCACGGGTATCTAATCCAGAACCTATTAGAACAATTTGAGAGATGGTATGACTTTCACACCACAGACGGAGTAATGTGTTTTCTATGTAATAGGAACGAATTACTGGATAATCACCTGTTCTTTCAAGGTGAGATTCGAAATATGACGACATATCACCTGCGAGTAATTTCGCATAAGGATCAAGAAGTAGTGGATTCACCCGCTCGCTCTCTTTGAATCGGTAATACGCAGTGAGACGAGCTGTGAATGGCACTGCATCACTGCTTGAATCAATCTCATGTTTGGATTGATGTCTTGAGCCTTTCATCCGACAATCCACTATAGAAGGAAGGATATCTGTAGACAAAACTGTTTCTTATCTAAGTATTTGCACCTTCTAAGAGCCAATTACAGATTCGGAACATAAAATCCCATTCGGAGTCAGGATCTGTTAGCGTGTCCCATGTTTCAACATTATCTCTCATACTGCCTTCTTCATATTCAGGATGTGGACTGGACAGAAATACTCGTCCATTCCCATAGTCAAAAGAAATCATACATGGCAGACCAGTATCAGTGTAAGTACAGATTGGAGTTATACCCGTCATATTTACAGCCTCGAAATAACCTGATGCTTCATAGAGTAATGTATAGGATTCCTGTTCGTCTGATAAGTCGGGCTGCATCGAATTTGTATTCACATTAACTTCCAGAAGATAGGTTTCAGATCCATTCGAATCTGGCCAGAAAGTCCCATGGAAAATGTCCAAACGCCATGCGGTCGCATATGATGCACCCCCATCAATTCCAAAATATGCACCGCCATTCGCGATAAACTGGCGAATCGCGTTCTTCGCTAATGAACCAAGAATCTCGCAACGCTCAGTACACCAACAGCCACCTGGCATGACAATAATATCGTAATTTCCGAGTGTTCCATTTAATATGACGCTTTCATCAATTATTGTGACATCCGCACCCATCCATTCAAACATACTAACGAGAGCGGCTCTACTTGATGCTCTAATCCCTCTATCAGTATAGACAGCAGCTTTAGCACCATCCATGAGATCTATTGTAGTTTGTGTTGTCGTTTGTGTCGTACTATCGTCAGGGATAGTCGGTAATGATGTGAAAATGAGTGCAATAGCGACCATAGTTATCACTCCGGTCGCAATGATACCCAGAAAGATTGGTTTTTGTTGCATATAGAACTACCTCTCAACCTTCGCGTATAATATCATAAATATTCGCTATATTAAACAGACTTATTGAAGCATCATATCAAAAATGATAATTGCATTTTGAGGAGAGCATATATTTCTTCGAAGTAACTTGAAATAAAATCAAGAGGTTGGGTTTACGTTCCCTGATAAAGAAAACATTGCAGCCTTCCAACAGAAAGTGATGGAATGGTGGAAAGAGAATAAACGGGATTTGCCATGGAGAAGAAATCCCACACCATACCAGGTCTTGGTTTCTGAAGTGATGCTTCAGCAAACTCAAGTGAATCGTGTTATCTTGAAATACAATGAGTTTCTCCAAGAATTTCCATCCCTAGAGGCGCTAGCTAACGCGAATAACAGAGATGTATTGCGGGTCTGGAGTGGATTGGGATATAATCGAAGGGCTCTATGGCTTAAAGAAGCTGCTAAAGAAATTGTCAAGCTTGAGAAGTTTCCTCAATCTGTAGAACATCTTCGCAAATTGAAAGGGATTGGACCATATACGTCCAAGTCGATTTTGATATTTGCATTCAATGCGGACCTCGCAGCAGTTGATACAAATATTAGGCGTGTCTTAATAGCTGCTGGTTTTGCAACACGAGAGATGTCACCTAGCCAGATTCAGAGGATAGCGGATGAAATGGTATTAGAAGGACGGGCAAGTGATTGGCATAACGCATTGATGGACTACGGTTCTGAAGTACTTACATCGAGCTCGACTGGCATTCCACCTCTAACATCTCAGTCATGTTTTGAAGGCTCCAATCGCCAGATTCGAGGCGCAATTCTTCGGCTATTGACATATAGTCAATCTATGTCTCATTCAGACCTTATTCAACGGTTGGAGCTTGAAAAGTGCAATAATGAACAAATAAGTCAGACAATAGAACAATTGATTCAAGAGAACATCATTGAAGAAACGTCTTATGGCAGATACATGATAACAAATTAAGAAGTCAAGCTGGATCATTACATACCTTGGATACTTAGGTGGAGTATTTACCTAAATGTTGACAGAGCATCTTTTAGGCGGGTTTTGAAGCCTTCACTGTCCTCCTCAAGACGCTTCCTTACCAACTTCCACGTTGCTGCACAATTTTTATAGTCAACACTCAACATTTCATGAATTATCTCATCGATAGCCCTTTTGTTCTCTTTTGTTACTTCAACACCAATATCGTCGAAAAGCTCAATCATTCTTGAATTCCTGAAGTAACAGGTCATGGTATCACGTTCGCTAAAAGATTTCGCCAAGTATTGATAAGTTTCCCTAATGGATCATTCAAAGTCTAATTGTGTTCACTAATAATTCTAGCGTGGTGAGGCTAATTTAGTATAAAACTGTAGCACACCTTTATCTGATTTCATGGATAATAACTAATTGAGAAGGAATGATTGAATACATTGTGATTGCAGGCGTTGTGATTTTTATTATTGCCATATTATTGATTCCAAAGAGTGATAGACATAGCTATAATCCCAGAGATGCAAAGCAAGCAGAAGCAATGACTTCTATGGTTTTCCTTGAGAATGACATGGACAGAGCTATTGAGTATGAACACAGATTCTCTGGCTCACGGACTGGAATGGTTCTAAATCGTCGAGGATATCGTGTAAGAAAGCGTAGGTGAGTCTTTCAGATACCCACACAGGTTTCGGTTCTAATGACTCCATCTATATCGTGAATATTGTTTACAAATTTGCGAAAATCGCCTCTTGATGGTAAATCCGCGTAAACAATCACGTCATATGGACCTGTCACGATATGCACTTTATCGACATACTCAATCTTCTTCGCTGCAATGTATACAGACTCTGCCATCTTGGCTTGGATTTGTATCAAGACTATTGCTACTACCATCTCCATATCTCCAAAATTATTTCTGTTAGATATTATACCTATAGCCTGAAAAATCTACTTACTCGAAAGAAATGCAGATTTGAGTGAAAAACCCATCATGCAAATGTAGAAGATACGAATTGTATATTACACAGATAATGAAATTGCAATTGAGCTAGGTCAGAAAAGAAATTATACATCAGCAGATCTTGAAACATCAGGTTGGTTTGCCTTTACAAAGATTATGAACTATGTGGATGAAAGAGGACGTTGATATGATGAAGAAAGACCAAAGTCGTATCTATTGGGCAAATGCATTATTCTCTGAAGCTGATAGAAAGTTCAATGAGTCATGTGCAGAAATCCTTAGATCTGTTGGCTACTCCGTTTTTCTACCTCAAGAAACACCAATGACGTTTGATAAGCAACCAAAGAACAGCGAGATATTCGAAATAGATACTGAAGAGATTCGCGTCTGTGATGCCCTGATTGCCTGTATAGATCAATTCCCCATTGACAGTGGAGTAGCCTGTGAAATTGGTATAGCCTATGCATTGAAAAAAACCGTTATCGGACTCTATACTGATATCAGAAGCAAGAGAGAAGGTGAAGGCAGGATGTACAAAAACCAGTACGTGATGGGAGCTATCGAATCAGCAGGGGTGATTGTCGATACCATCGACCAGCTTCTGCAAGTCCTACCTAAATATGTATGAGTGGTTTGTGCCCTTAGAGAATCCGCTTTCTCTTCAATATTTCAACTACTGCAAAGAACCCTACAAATACAAGAGCCCATGTAGCGATTATAATAATCCAGGAACCCATAACATAGGGAGGAAGTGGTGGGGGTGTTACAGGAGGACCAATGTTTGTTGGTGTGCTTTCAGTAGGACCACTTGAAGTAGGTTCTGTAGTTGGTTCGGTTGTTTCTCCGGTTGTAGTGATAATATCAGTGACTACTACATTGACGTAGTCAGATACCGAGTTTCCGCCAACATCTGAAATTAAAATTGTGTAATTATAACTTCCAACTGAAAGACCATCAAGTGAAATTACGATTGAACCAGAAGACCATGTATCATTCTCAACCACCAAACCATCTCTGAAAATCAGATACTCGGATGGATGCAAGTCTGAGGCAGACCAGCTGATTGATTCTCCTGTTTCACCAACTACAAATTCAACATCGGATGGACTGTCAAGAAGTGGTGCGGTTACATCGAGTACTGTTACCTTTACACTATCATAGGCAGTGTTGTTTACAATGTCATATACAATCAATACTATCTGATAGGTTGAAAGTGTCAGGCCATCAAGTGAAATCGATATTGGCTCATCACTGGAGTTCCAGACACCGGCCTTGACAAGGTTCCCATCTATGAATATCTCGTATCTAGAGGGATGTAAATCATAAGGAATCCATTCGATATCATCGCCTATCTCTCCCTCTCCAACAGAGAAATCATCAATTGCATCAATTGTTGGGGATGTACCATCGTAAATTGTGACCTGAACAAGGTCAGTAGCATTGTTACCACTCTCGTCAAAGACAATCAATGAGAAATTATATTCTCCTAAAATCAATGTGTGCAGAGGAATTACTATACTCTCGGAACTTGAATTCCAGAGTCCGGATTTTATTACGATTCCATCCTGAAAGACAGTATAATTGTACGGATGCAAATCGTAGGGAGTCCAAACGATTTCAGATCCAAGTGTGCCTTCAGCGACGGAGGGTTCTGCAATCGAGTCGATAATTGGAGCAATTGCATCCAATACCGTGACCAGGACCGTATCGTTACCAGAATTCATCCCTATATCATATACGACCAAGGTGTAATTATACGACCCCGCAGAGAGGCCTGTGATTGAGATACTGATTGATTCAGCACTTGAGTTCCATGCTCCAAACTTGACAATGATACCATCCTTCAGGATTTCGTAAGATATTGGATGTAGGTCAGTAGGATTCCATGTGATTGAACCACCTGGATCGCCTTCATTGTACTCAACGTCTGGTTGGTCATCTACAACAGGATGTGTACCATCAAGAACTGTGACATTCACTGAATCTGTTACTGTATTGCCATGATCGTCAATGGCCCAAAATGTGTAGTTGTACACCCCATAAGCAAGTCCACTAACAGACACAGAGAATGACTGTGCATTCGAATTCCAATTGCCAGAACGAATCTGGGTTCCATCTCGATAGATTCGGTAGGAATTCGGATACTTATCGTAAGGCTGCCAAGTAAGGGACCCTGCAGACTCACCTTCATTATAGAATACATCAGCAGGACTATTTACTGTTGGAGCTGTTCCATCATATGTGGTGACCAAGACATAATCGTCCGCAGTATTGCCATCCTCATCGTAGACGACAAGTCTGTATGTACGTGTTCCCAAGTTAAATCCATCAAGTGAAATCGAGATTGTTTCTGATGGGTCATTCCAAAGCCCAAATTGCACAGGAGTTCCATCACGATATATTGTATAGTTCTTAGGATTCAAATCCAAAGGATGCCAGACAAGTAGATTTCCAACAGAATCTTCGATGATAAATTGATCAGAAGGATGATCAACATAAGGTAGGTCTGTGTCAAAAACTGTTACAAATACTGTGTCGAATGCAGTAGTTCCTCCTACATCAGTAACAGCTAATATGAAGTTGTGTAAAGCAATTGGTAATCCACTCACATCAAAGAATATGTTCTCGCCACTACTATTCCATAAACCAGATTTTACTGATGAACCATTTGCCAATATGCTATAACTAACTGGATGGAGATCAAATGCAGACCATGTAATATTAAAGCCAGCTCCTTGACCCACAGCATAGTAGGAATCATCCGGGTGAGTTGTTGTTGGAGCGGTTCCATCAAACACAGTCACAATGACCGTATCAGTGTCACTTAGCCCAGTTTCGTCATAAACAACGATTGTGAAGTTCCAATCACCCAAAGTCAATCCATTCATAGATATCGAGATTGACTCTGTACTAGAATTCCAGAGTCCAGATTTTACTGCTAAATCCTCACGATAGATGACATAATTCGAGGGATGGAGGTCGAAAGGACTCCAGGACAACATAGTTCCAACACTACCCTCAATCACTTCGAAGTCATCAGGACTATCGAGCACGGGTGCTGTATCATCATAGACTGTGACCATCACTGTGTCAGATGCAGTATTGTCGTTCGTATCGTACACGATTATTGTAAAATTCCAAACACCTGTAGTAAGTCCATCTACTGAAACAACAATGGGACTCGCACTCCAAGTATTAGTATAAACTAGTTCTCCATTTCGGAGGACCTCATAGGATGAAGGATAGAGATCAAATGGGTTCCATGAGATTGAATTTGATGAGGTGTCTTCAGCATAGGAGAAATCACCGGGGCTGTCAATGGTTGGAGGTGTGATATCATTCACATGAACAAATACTGTATCAAGCACTGTGTTAGCATCTGTATCTGTAACTGAGATGGTATAATTATATGACCCTGGCGAAAGGCCATCCACGGAGACATTGATTGTTTCGTCACTTGCATTCCATGAGTTAGATTTAATCACAACACCTTCAAAATAGACAACATAGCTTTCTGGAGAAGCATCATAGGGGGTCCAAGTTATCGAATTACCAGTTTCACCCTCATCATAGATGATATCGGCGGGATGATCGATAGTCGGAGAATCGCCGTCAGCGACGGTAATCACGACAGTGTCTGAGTTGGAGTTATCAGCATCATCCCAGACTGTCAACACAATATTGTGAACACCAATTGTAAGAGTATCAAGCATGACGGTAATAGAAGAGCCAGACCATGGTCCGCTTCTCATGAGAGCACTGTTGTCTGTAATTTCATATCGATTCGGATTCTCGTCATAAGGATTCCATGTTATACTCTCAGTAGGGTCGCCAAGAGCAATTAGCTTGTCAGGGGGGCTGTCTATTGTAGGTGGTGTGCTATCACCGGATAAAACCTCGACTGCCACATCCAAGCTTGTTGCCAAATCATCTGCAGCCGCCACCCAGATTCTGATAGTGAATGAGCCTGTTGAGAGCGGAGTGAATTCAAACGACGCAGTGATTGCATTTAGACTCGAGTTCGTATCACCGGTACCTTGATCTTGTATCTCACTTGCTGTGAAGGAAAATTCATCGTTGTCAGCCCAACCAGCCTGAAGACTGATTGCGTAGAGGGTATCACCGTCTAAATATCCTGTAGAATACACCTCAAGGGTAAAGGGGATATCAATTGTTGCTGCGATTGTCCCACCTGCATCTGAAGTCAATGTCAGGACACCGGATGTATTATGACATCCACCACATTCTGCTGTATATCCAAGTCTTGCTAGCGAGAGTGACGCAAGTCCAAGAACAGAAATTGCGATTATGCCTGCTAGTGCTATCAATGTAATCCGCTGAATCCTTTGCATAGTTCTATCCCACTGGAATGATGCGTTAGCCAATTTGGTAATTATATAAAGATTGTTTGAGATGCTTTTAAGAATTAGAAAAGGATATTCGGTTACAATTTGTAATCAATCAGTATTAAAAATTAAAAACGTGTGAAGCACAAAAATAATAATTTGCGAAGACTAGTTTAAATAGCTCTCTTGTACTATACAAACTATTCCATTATTGGAGATAAGAAAATGGGTAAGGGTGCTGCCATCCTAGGATTGATTCTCATCATTGTGGGAATTCTGCCTATCATATTAGATATGATAGGGCCCGGCTTTGAAATGATCACAGACTACTTCTATATGCTCAACATCTACACCTTAGAACTCGGAGGATTCTTCTTCTCCGAAATCATGTTGATTCTTATAGTATTAGGCGTGATCCTACTCATTGTTGGTGCCGTTAGTTAGGCATTACTAGGAAAAAAAAAAACATGGGAACATAATCATATAGAGGATTCTATATTTCCCGTAGGGAAGATTATGATGGCAAATTCAGTAGTAATCCTAGAAAACACGGGGAGCATCATCGATATTCTTAGAAAGGGCATTGAGATGATAGGAGGATTCAATCTCCATACCGGACCTGTATTGATAAAGCCCAATATTTGTACGGTCTCTGATAATACCGGACATTCTGTTACAGATGTAAGGGTTGTTGAAGCTGTGATTGATTTGCTTCTTGAAGAAGATAAGTCATTATCAATAAGGGTCGTAGAATCTGACAGCGAGAGTAAGTATGCAGATGAAGCATTCGATAAATTTGGCTATACTAATATGACTACTTCAAAGCGCGATATTGGATATGATGTGAATGTTGTGAATCTCAGTAAATCGCAACTGAGAAAGGTGGAGTTTGAAGGGCTTTATTTCAATAGACCTGAATTACCCGCTGAAATTACTAATCATTCGTACTATATATCGATTGCAATCCCAAAAACACATTATCTCACTCATATAACTGGAACTCTAAAGAATCAGTTTGGTCTACTCCCCAGAAAAGCACAGGGAACATATCACTCAGATATCCAAGAGATTATTATTGATCTCAATCAATTGGTAAAACCAGATCTATGCATATTCGATGCAAGGGTTGGTGTGGAGAGATGGAATGGACCTAAGACTCATCAGATGGACCTTTTCGTTGTGGGGAGAAATGCGGCATCCACAGATGCGATTATGGCACGATTAATGGGATTCAATCCAGAGGAAATCGATCATATCAGAAAGGCAAGTAAGCAAGGTGTTGGGAACATAAATCCTGAAGTTCTAGGTAAAGCAATTGAAGATGTGTGCGTCCTGTTCAAATCACCCAAATAGACGCACTATAATACGAGTTTACTATTGTGAATAGATTTATATAGTAATTATATTATTATTTCTGTTAATATAATAATAATTAGGTGATGTCGTTGTCGATAGAAGGGGATTTCACCCAACTAAGAAAGATTCACAACCTGACAAAGAGTCAAGCAGCAATACTAAGGATCTTGCAGAATAAAGGAGAGAAAGGAATCACTCCAAAGCAACTAGTCGATGATGTATCTTTTGCACCACGAACAGTGCGATATGCTCTACGAACCTTACTCAAAAAGAGATTGATTAGAAGAATACCATGTCTCTTGGATATGAGACAATATATTTACCTCCCCCTAGAGTAAAACGAAAATAATTCTATTCTCAATGAGTTTTTTTTATGCTCATCCAAACAAATTGGTTACTCCAGTTGGAGAAAGTCAGAGAGCCCTACTCTAACACAGACAGTTTCACCCATTGCAGTTTTGATACCATCTGAATACAAATCACAACTAACACGAATCCGATTCTCACTCTTTTCCTCAACTCGAGCACGCAATGTTATGGGTTTGTCCAATGGAGTTGGTTTCAGAAATTTTACAGAAAGAGAGCTGGTAACATACATGAAGTGATCCACATCGCTCAATTCATGGTGTGCTGCTGCATTCGCTGTACCTGTAGTATGACAGTCAATCAATGTTGCGATGATGCCTCCATTAAGAATACCAGGAAAGGCTAGATGATGTTCTTTTGGAGTCCAAATAGCAACTGTCTCCTCACCATCCCAGTAACTTTTCAGTTGGAGACCATGCTCATTATTCCTACCACAACCCCAACAGAAAGTCGCTTGCTCAGGCCATTGATCTTGAATGGTTTCATTATTCATCGCGGTCACTTCCACCATGGATGATACTCCGGTCTATCAACTTGATGGTATGTTCGTTATAATTGATTCAACTTAATAATGTTAGAAGAGATATAATGAATGATTTAAGACGGTGTTCGACGTTTATTCGCATAGCGGGGGTTGATAACATGGAGTATCACAAATATACAATCAATGATGTCGACAAGAGTGCGATAGCGCTTATTCTACTTGAACAAAGGAAATCACAAGGCGATTGGGAAGATGTATCGCCTTCACGTGTAGAAGAGGTTATTCAGCAAAACTTCGAGGGAACAGAAGATGTCTTCATATGTGCAGAGTCAGGTTCGGAACTATTAGGCTTCTCAGTGATACATTTCGATAGTGACAAATCTGCACAATTGAATCCTTGGTTCCTAGGAGGAGTACCAGTAGTAACATCAAATGAGAGAGATGATATGATACATACAGGTCTCTTTGATCACGTAATGGAGCACATCCGGAGTACAAATGTGAATCGTGTTGAAATATTCTTTACACCTGAGAAGCATGAGGGCTCTCTAATAACTATACTCAGCAAGTATGGATTCAAACTAGTTGAGGAAATTGTCCATCTACGGGAAGCCATTTCTGAATTAAAATTGAAGGCTGATAAGATATCACCAGATATTGATGTTAAGCCACTGTTCGCAATAGACCGCGAAGAGTTATACTCGACCTGGCACAATACATTTCTTGATGGTGAAGACAGGAGTTTTCTTGATAGGAATGAGGAACAGAGAAGAGAATTTTTTGATGACCTATTTGATGAATCGGAATCTTATGTTGAAGATGCAACTATAGCAATAGTCCAAGACTCTGTGATTGCAGGATTCATTATCATTAGGCTGACACACGGAGAGAATAATGGTCATGTATGGCTGGTAGGAATTAACTCAGACTATAGGAGAAAGGGGTATGCCAAAATGTTGCTTGCTCAAGGGAAGAAGACATTGACAAATCTCGGCATGAACACAATGAGTGTCAACGTTGATTATAATAACAAACCAGCATACAAACTATACACGTCTCTGGGATTCAAAGAGGAATGGCGACAAATTTGCTATGGTTGGGAGAGGTAGGATGTTGAATTTATATGTCAACATGAAAAAATCTCTAACGCAGAGCCGCTAATAGTAATAAATAATATAAAATAATATCTACAATTCACTTATATTATCATATTCCTTTGTATTATTGTGCCGAGATGGTTAGCTCAATCTCATACTCCGATAGCATAGAAAGACGGACTATGATGGCGAGAAGTAAACATCAAGAAGCGGGGACACATGCTATGGGAAGCCACATGTCAGAAACCAATCCAGCAGAGTCATCGTTTAGTAGTTGTTCCAATCAGTGTGGGAAATCCAGCTGTGTGACATTCTACGGAGGCGAACAATGTTTCTTCTGTGAACCAACCAAGGGGATGTTAAGGGACATGCTCTCTCAGTTCCAAATCCCGTTCACATGTGTTCTTCAAGTTGATGTGGATGAGGAAGAAACTATAACAAAAGAAGAGAGTATACTTGCATTACCGACAATCAAAATATGTGGAGAAACGATTGTAGGACTACCGGATGAGGGGACTATCCGGGATGCAGTTGTTCGTGCATTAATGAATGAATGTTTCTGCATCTGAGATTTGATATATATACATGAGGCTCATTTTTACCACATGTTATCCAGAATCATCTTTTTGAAACAGATGACTCTATGATAATGTCTTTAGACAGATTTGCACATCCTGAAGTTGATCAAAGATGGAACCATGGGAGAGAGAGAAACTCATTATTGCGAGGACAAATGAACCGATAACAAGAAACAGAATAATCACCGATCTGAAGACTCTTGGTGTTGAACCAGGAGATACCCTCTTTGTCCATTCGTCAATGAGCAAGATTGGCTGGATAATTGGAGATGTAGTCACACTCATACAAGCACTCATGGAAGCTGTAGGAGAAAATGGTACTCTGATGATGCCAGGAGAGTCGTCGGGAAATGGAGAACCATCTCATTGGCAATATCCAGCAGTTCCAGAAACTTGGTGGGAAATAATTCGTCAGGAAATTCCATCATATGACCCAAGAATAACACCAACGAGAAGAGTAGGAAAAGTACCAGAAGCCTTTCGCTCGTTTCCAGGGGTGCTGAGAAGCTCCCACCCACAAATTTCATTTCAGGCGTGGGGAAGATATACTGAATATCTAGTGCAAGATCATCCATTGGAAAACCCACTTGGGGAAGAGAGCCCTTTAGGCAGACTGTATGAACTAGATGGAAAAATCTTGCTTCTTGGTGTGAATCATGACTCCAATACATCAATTCATCTTGCAGAAGATAAAGCAAGGATTCCAGGATTCCCGACTAGAAGAAAAGGCGCTGTAATATTGGAAGATGGAGATCGAGTGTGGAAGACATGGACCGAACTTGATTACGACTCCGACGACTTCATTCTGGTTGGAGAAGCATATGAGGCAACCTTGACCTACAATCGAGGATATATTGGTCAAGCGGAGTCAAGGCTTTTCAATATGCGGAGTATTGTGGATTTCGCTATAGGATGGATGCGAAAAAACCGACATTATGATACGTCATAGAAGAACCATTTCGAAGAGGTCTTAAGCAAATTTTCAATAGTTAATTTATGACTGAAGAAATTAAGAAGTCCGAACAGGAATGGAAACTATCTTTATCCTCGGAGCAGTTTAAAATATTAAGACAGTGCGGAACAGAACCTCCATTCTCAGGCAAATATGTCAATCACAAAGATGACGGGACATACGTATGTGCTGGTTGTGGTAATGAGTTATTCTCATCTGATACTAAATTTGAATCTGGCAGTGGTTGGCCTAGTTTCTGGGAGAAAATGTCAGAGGACAGTATTGAATTCAAAGAAGACAAAAGCTACGGGATGAGAAGAACTGAGGTGGTATGCAAGAAATGTGGAGGACATCTAGGTCATGTTTTTGATGATGGTCCAAACCCGACAGGGCTGAGATATTGTATCAATTCCATGTCGCTTGATTTCAAACCACTGTAATTGCATTCTAGATTACATGTGATAGGTAAAGGCAAAACCGAACCTATGAATTGCTTAATTTGGACCTCAAAGCTTGGATGAAGTTCGCACGATCCTGCGCAATTATGGTCTTAACCAATTTCCAAGCTTTGGAGCAGTTCTTGTATTCAACACCCACGATCTCATGAATTGCTGTATCGATTTCGAGTTTGTTTTCTTTTGTGATTTCGATTCCAATTTCTGCAAAGAAATCATCTAAGTGTCTGAAGTAGCAGGTCATTATTCAATCCTCAGTCAGGTAATATAATGCGGTCTAGTGTCAGTGTATAATTATATTCTCCACAGCAATAGTCAGCATATTTCCAAAGGCTGATAGAGTCAGGCATTCCGGTTGAATATGATACATACGCAAACCACATTTCATCAGCGTTCACGAGTGATGTCCTATGGCCAATCACGAAATATTCGTTTTTAGCCTCTGAGAAATAGGTATTATAGAAGGTTTCATTCTCATATTCATCAAGATGCGGATAAAAGCCATCTATTACATCCCAAGCTCCAATTGGGAGTAAACATCGGGATATCAGATATTCAATCTGCTGCATCTCAGACGTTAAATTTCCAGCAAGGTATGACACCTTGAGTGTTTCAATTGTCTTACTAGAAAAGATGGTCCCGTTCTCCAGATCTATAATTGGTAATGATGTAATTGTTACACAAATTGTCGTTAGATTAAGAGCTGTAAAAGGAATAGGATATGGAACTCCTGCTTCAATTTTATACCCAGTTACAATTAGTGAGTAGTGATATTCTTCGTTCACTTGAACAAACCATTCGATTGGTAAAACAGGGTCACTCGTGAGTAAAGGGATTATCATCAGACTACTGACAATAATGAGTAGACAGCTAGAGGTAACAACCCCAATTCGTGTACTCATTTTCATCTCAGACCACAATAAGGGTATGGTGTTACATCGCCATAAAGCCTCTTGTGTGCTCCAAATCACTTCAGAAAATCGCTACATTCACAAAAGGAATAAGATTCTCCGTTTTAATTATTCATGGTTGATGACTATGAAGAGAGTCTTAGGAATTGGTGGTGTATTCTTCAAAGTTAAGGATCCAAAGAAGCTTCAAAAATGGTATGAGGACCATCTGGGAATTGAACCGGATTCTGAGGGTTATATCACATTTCAATGGAAAGAGTTGGAGAAGAAGACTGGAAAGGCGTATACTCTCTTGGGATGATTCCCGCCAGACACCGAATATTTTCAACCAAGCGAAGTCCCATTCATGATAAATTTCCTTGTAAGGGACTTAGACGGACTGTTGGAGAACTTACGTGAGAAAGGAGTTCAAATTGAAGATAAGATAGAGGAACATGAAGAGGGCCGCTTTGCATGGTTTATAGATCCCGAGGGTAACAAAGTAGAGCTCTGGGAGCCACCTGAAGGGTAGCTCATACAACAACGGTTGCTGAACTACTAGCAATGTAATCAAAGTAAACTGACAAAGTGTATTGATTCTTCTTTACACTCTTATCACAACTGAATCCAAAACGTGAGCGAATAGTACTCTTTTGTACATCGCAGCAGAAGAAATGCTCTATAGTATCGTATAAATACAAGGAAAGTTAACTATAGTGATGAAGGAGACAGTCTATTGAAGTATAGAAAAGTTGGCAAAAGTGGATTAAAGATAAGCGAAATATCTCTTGGTTCTTGGCTTACGTATGGTGGTAGTGTTGATGACACCACTGCGAAAGAGTGTATGAATACAGCAATTGAGAATGGAATCAATTTTATCGACTCTGCGGAGATTTATGCGAGAGGAAGAACTGAAGAGGTAATTGGTGAATGGCTCAAAGGCGAATCCATAGATCGAAAGAATCTGGTTCTCTCTAGTAAGGTCTTCTGGCCAACAAGTGATGCAATCACGGACTGGGGAAATAGCAGAAAAAACATCATGAATGCTATAGAAGGGTCTCTTGAACGTCTAGGAACAGACCATCTAGACATTTACTATCTTCATAGATATGATTACACAACTCCTTTGAGAGAAACCGTTGAAACAATGACTGATCTTGTTCGATTGGGAAAGGTCCGTTACTGGGGCACCTCTACATGGACTGCAGCTCAGCTTGAACGTGCAAATGCGATAGCAAAGGAACATGGGTTCATCCAGCCTGTTGTTGAACAACCCATGTATAACATGCTCTTCAGGTACATCGAGTTAGAAATAATGCCTGTTGCTAGAACTCACGGTATGGGCTTTACAGTATGGAGCCCACTTTATCAGGGACTTCTTACAGGAAAATACAATGATGGAATTCCAGAGGGAAGTAGGGGAAGTCGTGATGTTGGTTTCTTGAAATACCTGACTGATGAATGGAAGATAAAACTCAACAAACTAGCAGAAATCGCCTCATCTCTTGATACCAATATGACACAGCTTGCACTTGCATGGATATTGAGAAGACCTGAGATTTCAGCTGCATTAGTAGGTGCTACAAAACCGCTCCATGTAGAAGAGAATGTGAAAGCATCTGATGTTAATCTGACATCGACCACCATTGAAGAGATTGAACAGATTCTAGATAACAAACCAGAGTGGCCTAGAACCTATGCGCCAAATTATTTTCATGAGGATTTGATGAGATAGGTCACTTTCAACGCTCAAATGTGGAGAATTGTTGGATTCTTCAACGTATGTTTATAATTATCCGAATCACTATCATGGAGATATTCGACGTTCATATAGTAACCCTACAGAGTTCTTGTTCCCATGTAACAACCCATTCTTTTTTTGTCTTGTTTTGCGATTTTTCGATTTTAAACCAACCAATTCAGCTTTTTATTTAATTAGTATTATAGAAAGAGAAATTCCAATCTATAAGTCATAGATAGTATAATATTACTTAATTCGAATTCGTTGATGAATATTCGAAGCTCTGACACCATTTGAATTACAGATTGAGCGGTTGCACCTCGAGGTAATAGACATGAAATATACAAAATACATAGTAGTAGCATTACTGTGTCTGTCATTGATTGGCCCACTTCTACCGTCAAAAACCAGTGACAATAAGCTTCCAGTTAGGCGGCCGGAGATCAATTCTATTACAGAGGGTGAGCTTGGAACTAAGGAGGTTGAATTTGCTCTTAGTGATGATACTTCATCGGGTGTTCTTAATCCGATCAGTGTTGTCCATACTGGATACTCAAAAACCAGTAATATGACAGGTTCAACGGAAAATGCGTTCGCTCAAAGAACTAATCTCACGTTAGACACTGCAAATGGGTGGGTAGCAAGTAAAGCTGAATTAGAAGTCTATAATGTGCATAAAATCTATGCATATAACGGATCATTTGATTCAGGATATTATCCATGGCAAAATTCTACATATGATGCTAGTGGTGGATCGCAAACACAAATTGCAAACTACGATACGGATGGAGGATATGTAACTGCTATCAATTATGGAGAATTGAAAACACATCCGATTGCAGGAGATTCATACATACACCATACAGGATCAGAGATTGTATGGTCACAGGTAGTAACCAATTCACCACTTTCGGATAGTTTTCTCCTAAGTTTTGATTTCAGGTATGTGTCAGGTCCTCTTGATTTTTACCCCTACGACTTTAGTGGAGATGTCCTGCTAGAGATATATGTCAACAATGGATTAGAGGGTCAAATATTTCTTGGCTCAGGGGATATTGCTGCGCGAAACACATGGTATGGAGTCAATGATTACCAGATAGACATTCCTGGTGCACCAGCAAGTTTCAAACTTGAGATTGGTTTATACATTGTCACTCAAGACATTGAACTTCAAGAAAGTGGTGATTATGATGATGATGGGTATCCTGATGGTTTAATAAATGCACAGAAAATTGAATTGAATCTTGATAACATCGAATTTGTGAGCACATTACCGGTGGATTGCCCTACTGTTGAGATGAAGTTCCATATTGGAGAACTAAATGATTCAATAATTGATGTCGGAGAACCTGGAACATCTACAATTACAAATCCGGATTACTGGTCAACAGACCCTCTTGAGATAATGGTGACTGCAAATAACACTGTATCTTTCGATTATAATGTGAGATTGACTCTTCATAAAATCACTACTTCGTCCTGGACTGCGGATCCCAATAAACATGGAGTGACGTATTCTGTTTCTTCAGGGCTTCCTATAGGAATTTCATTCTATACTTACATTAGTGCTCCTGATTATGAAAATACATCTGTCAGAATATTGCATCCATGGGATTGGGAAAATGGAACAGTTCTAGATCCACTCCTAAATGACCTAACAAGCCAATGTACAATAACATCTGAATATATAGAGATACCAAATTCACTCATGGACCGATTAGGGTGGTGGCAAATCAGTCTTGATGCCCACAACTATGCAAAGAACATGAATACTCAGATCTATGATACGAGTATTTGGACAGATAATTCCATATATAGAAGTAATAACATTTCACGTCTGCAATTTGAACTTGGCACATCGCTGTCTACTCCAGTTTCAGATGGAAGTCAGTTGAACTTGACTTGGATTCTTCCAAATTCTACAATTTGGGCACAGGAGAGTATTACAAGTTGGACAAGTGGAGTCGGATACTCCTCTCAATACACCCTAGGAGCACTGAATACAAGTGCGGGACAATGGAGTATTGAGCTGATTTGGACCAATGGCACTGAACTCGCATTTGATGTCATTATATTTGATGTATATCACGCAACAGCACTTTCACCGGTACAGATGGTTGTTGAAACCGACGTAGGATTGACCATAACCAATCTTCTATACTATATTGATTCTGATAATGGGGAATACCTGATGGATGATGTTGCAACGATTGAGAGCAACTGGTCATCCACAATTGTATCATTTGCACCTAATTTAATTCGGAACTGGTGGGAAGCAGACTTTGATACCAATGTCATAGGGGGCGGTGAATTTACCGTTGTAGTAAATGCGAGTAGAACATACTACGATTTCGCAACATGTTCATTCACAGTCTTGGCCACGTATTCAACAACTCTTGACGTATACAACACTACTGCAATAACTCCTTTCAATACACCACATATCCTCAAATTCAACTATAGATATGCTAACGGAACAGGCGTTGAAAATGCCCAAGCAACACTGGAGTATTCGGGACCCACAGGAGGATTATCGTGGGAATCTCTAATAGAAACATCTCCAGGCGAATATGAAATCGCAATCACCGGGTCCCAAGCCGGCACATATTCAATTTTCATTAATGGAACCAAACTCTACCATCAATATGCAACAGATTCCATGACGCTCACTGTACAAGAGGTGGCCACCTCTTTTGTTGTACTCAATGGAACTACAGGTATCATTAGCGCAGGTTCTACATACAGAGTGGTAGTCACATATACTAACAGTACGGGTCATGGACTACAGAATGCCACTGTTGTTGTTGAGAGTACATTACCAAGTACAGGAATCACAGTAGGATTGATTGAAGAGCTTGGAAACGGGCAGTATTCGATTATGCTTTCTCCTGCAGATGTAGCAATCTATAATATTGTATTCAAAGCCAATCTTACGAACCATGTGACAGCATTTGCGGCCTTTGCACTCACAGCGACACAGGTACCAACAACGCTCACTCTTGCTGTAAGCACCGTCACAGTTGGCGTTACTGAGTCATTTACACTTGTTATGCAGTTAGACGATGAGAGTTTAGTGGGTGTTGAAGATGCAACAATTTTCATCATCGACCCACCCGCAGGACTCTTCTTTAATCCACAAGCTGACCATGGCAGTGGAAATTATTCTATCCAGATTGATGCGCTACAATTTGGTACCTATCTGATTACTGTATCAGCATCAACACCTAATTATCAGGACTCGATAGATTCATTCACATTGATTGTTGAAGAGATTTCAACAAATCTCATTCTCGTCAATGGGTCTGCTGATTTTGCGGAATATAACGAGCTTTACACATTTGTAATAAGATACACAAATGTCGGGGGTACTGGATTACTTGGTGCAGACATTCAAATCGTAAGTGTTACACCTGATGCCGGTCTGTTATATGGATTGTTTCAAACTGAGATGGATGGATATTATAGTATTCAATTGCAGCCAATACAGTCAACAGTGTTCTCAATACTGCTTAGAGCCAATCTCACGAATCATCAAGTGCAGTACAGCACATTCACTCTAACAGTAAGAGAGATTGCTACGAGAATCAGTTTAAACGTTACAAGTACAACGATTTCAGTTGCAGATAGTCTTTCAGTAGAAGTAAAATTCACTGATACAGGCGGCGATGGTATATCAGGTGCAAATATAACGATCCTAAATCCTCCTGCCGGCCTTTCTTTTGCCAATCATTTTGACCATCTTAATGGGAATTATACATTCAATGTGATTCCATTTCTTTTCGGATCATATTTAGTAACAGTTTCTGCATCATTACCCAATCATCAGAGTGGTTTTACTTCATTCTCCATTGTTGTAGATGAAATTGGAACTCAACTACTCCGTATCAATGGAACTTCAGATCTTGTTCGGATTGGAGAAGAATATCGATTAGTTTTGAGATATCTCGATTCTAAAGGCAGTGAATTAATGTTTGCAACATTGATAGTTGCTGATCTCAATCCCACCATTGGTCTCTCCTATGGGAATGCATCATATGAGGGAGATGGCTATTACTCAATATTGTTAACGCCCACTCTAGCAAAAACCTTTACCCTAGTGTTCAGAGCCAACCTTACTAACTATGTCACACAATTCACTACATTCTCTCTAACGGTTAGCGAGATCCCTACAGTATTAACAATCGATAGGTCTGAAAAAACGGTTTCAGTTGATCAGAAATACTCATCTATTCTCCATCTGGAAGATGACATGGATAATCCACTTGATGGAGCAACAATCTTTGTTCTAAATCCCCCAAGTGAGATTTTATTCAACATTACACCTCTACCTGATGGTAACTACAATATCACAATGACGTTTTCACAGATTGGGATCTACCAAATTGCATTCAGGGCGACGCTATCAAACTATCAGAATTCTACAGTTGGCCTTTCTTTAACAATTCGTACAATCCCAACTCAGCTAGTGAAAATCATTGGACCTGAGTCTAATTCAATACAGTTCTTGGAAGACTACACCATTGGACTTGTATATGTTCGAACGGATACTAACCAAAACGTAAGTTTAGCTACAATGCAAGTATCAATTGCACCAGTATCCGGACTTAACAACATCACCTATACATGGGGTGATATCTACTATATTCGCCTCTCAGCAGAAAATATAGGAAGATGGAACATTTACATCAGTGTCAACAAGACGGACTATATTTCTGCTTATCTTCAATTCGAACTTCAAGTAAATCCGATAGATACAACAGTGAATGAATTTTCACTTCTAGAACCATTAGAACATGGAAAATCGTATGAGTTAATCTTCAATTATCAGATGAGTAATGGAAGTGGCATTTCCGGAGCGAACGTGATTCCCTCTGGTTCAGGTGCCTCATGGGTACATATCAGTGAACTATCTGGTGGATTATATGTAGCGATACTTAATTTTGATGAGATTGGAGAGTATGAGGTAACACTATCCTTTACGAGGTTAGGTTTTGACGATGCCGTATCTGAACTAGTACTAGAGATAGTATATATTGAAACATCCATCAATGAAGTTTCGATTACGGGCTCGATTATTTTTGGCAGACCGCGAAATCTTACATTCAGTTATTTGATAGCAGACAATCAAAGTAAGATATCAGGAGCTGAAGTCAGTGCTTCTGGTCCAGGTGCTGCCTGGGTTAGCGTCCACGAAACCGTTGATGGACGTTATGATATCATTCTTACTCCTGAAGGACTCGGAGAATATGAGATTACTATGACATTCGCAAAGGTGGGATTTTTACCAAAGACCTCGACATTTACATTTTCCGTTATTCCAGTCACCGTACAGATAGTGGATCTTGAAGGATTGACAGCATTAGAAGGACAAGAAACTGTTCTGAGTCTAAGACTTGTAGAAGTAGATACAGGAAACCCTGTAGGCGGTGCAATAGTACAATATCAATTCAGAAGTGCTACAGCCATTGGAGGATTAAATGCATTTGAAGAGGCTCAGTTAGGAGTATATAGTGCTACTGTGATAATGCCAGATGCGGATTCAGGAACATCTCTCAGGATTTATGTCAACCTAGAGAATTATACTTTGGATGTGGATTATTATGAAGCTCTTATTACTCCAAGTGTTGATGGGATGTCCTTTATTGTAAGGACATTCAATCGATATCTATTCATATGGTTTGGTGTTGGAGCACTTGTCGTTGTAGGAGCTGGAAGAAGAGTACAATCAAAGAAGAGAAGAGAGGAAAATATACGCGCACAGCAAATTAAGCGAAGATTTGATGACATACGAAGCATTTTAGGCGTCATTATCATCCATAAAAATTCTGGAATTCCACTCTACTCTCAGATTGTAAAAGGAGGAATTGATGAGATTCTTATCTCAGGATTCATAGCTGCAATAACTCAATTCCGATCTGAGTTCGATGTGGACCAAAAGAATTTCGCTGTTACTCCAATATCTGATATTATTAGAGTAGTTGCTACAGAGAATCTGATATGTGCTTTCATCACACTGACTCCCCCATCTGACACTCTTGAACAGAAGATGATTCAATATGCGCAGACTATTGGTTTTGTATTCGACCATCAATTCACTGAAGCTCCGATTTCAGTTCTCGACGATAGTACTCAGACTCAGCTCGATATACTATTCGATGATATCCTTGATGGCGCTTTAATTCAGAAGTATAAGCTTGTTGAACCCAAAGGACTTCCAAGGGGTTCAAAGTGTCTTGAAGCAGAAATAGCTGCTATAAGACAGAAAGAGGAGTTCGTGCTTGAAGACCTTGCTGCTAGAATGACTTCTTGTGGTCTAGAAGAAGCTTTTGTCTACAAGGCAATATGGGAAGCCATAGAGAAGAATCAAATCCAATTAATAGAATTGGACCATTACAAAGACATAGAACCGATATCCTTTGTCACAGAGGATGACTATTCGCCATAACCAAGAAGTAAAATGGATAGAAATCTCATCGCCCGTATGCAACAACATTCAGCTCTGTCAACTTGGACATGGGTCTTCAAATATTGGATGGTGCTTTATCTGATCCTCGTCTCGTCAGGAGTAATACTAGCATTGAACTCAATTTCCTCTGTTTACTGGATTTTATTTTTAGTGATTGTACCAATTGTGATCATTCCCACCACATACCGGAACTTGGTTGGTGGTGGTTGCAGCCTAAGGTTTCAGATATGTGCGTTAGTGAAAGGGATTTCAGCCGGTATTGTATTTCTATTACTCACAGGGCTTGCAGACACTATAATCTGGAGTGTGATGAGTGGAAGTTTATCTTGGACTCCTCTTAGTGAACCTAGACTTTTAGCTAATATGTATCTACTACTACTCATCTCAGGTATGATTGGAGGTTTTGGTGCTCGTATTATGGAAGTGCGGGGAGCAACGAGAACAGACATCGGGTCCTTAACTCCTATTTTTGGTGAAGATATCTGAACATCAAAATTGCTGAGAAAAGTTACCTAATATTCTGAATTTCACCAAGAAGTCGTTGTACTTTGAAAATGATGGTGAACTCCTTTGAAAAGGGAAACCCTGCTAATCATGATTCTATGTCTTGCGTTAATTCCGAATATAGATAATAATATCCATTTAATCGAAATTGACGAATCGGATAACGGATATTTAGGATACGAGAGTCATAGTCCATTCTATATCCAGGGAAATGAGATGTTGTTAGATTATGCAGCAACAGAAGGATGGCCTGGAACAGGAACAAGTGATGCACCCATAATAATTGAAGGATACAGCTTCCGAAATTATACACATGTATTCACAATGTCAGATACTGACCTGCATTTCATTTTTAGAAATAACATTCTAGATGGAATTGATGATCGTTGGTGTGTCATTGTTTTCAGTAATGTTAGAAATGCCGTAGTCCACGATAATACAATAATCAATGGTGCTGTGGGGGCACACATCATGAAGACCAATGACAGTGTTATTTCAAACAATCATATCTATGGTCAGAGTTGGGATGCCGTCTACATGGAAACGGGGTGCTATCGGAATATCATTGAGAATAACTATTTTCATGATATGTATGAAGCAGGAGTCTGGTCGTGGAATTATTGTAGTGACAATATTATTCGAGGGAATACAATTCATGATGTTATATACGGTGTATCATTCAGAGATAACACTCCAAGGAACTGCATTGTGAATAATACAATACATAATGCCACATTTAGTGGTGTGTATTCATCCTGTAATGATACGACAATCTCAGAGAATATAATCTTCAATATTAAGGGAGATGGAATTAACATCAAGAGTAGATTGAACATCATTGAGGACAATTTGGTTTACGATGTGGGGGGATTTGGTATTCATCTCTTTGATACAAGCGGAGATAATCAGATTAACAGAAATACGATGATTAGAAACTCCAAAGGTGGAATTCGAATCAGATCTTCAGATAATAACATTATTCAAAATAACAATCTCTTTGAAAACGGGATACCTCAAATCTATGATAGCGGTACAGAAAACATCTACCAAGAAAACTATTGGCACGAATTACAGGGAGAGGATGCTGAAAGCGACGGCTATTATGATTCAGCCTATATTATACCAGGAATAGCAGGAAGTATAGACATATTTCCCAGAACAGCACCAAATGAACCAGTGCCTGATTGGTATGATTACGAGAACATCAGTTTTCCAATCATAGATGAATCCACTTCAGTTACATCGATGAGTGAAACCTCAACAATAACAATCACGACCTCAACCTCAACAACATCATCTATTCCGACAAGCACAGAAACAAGTGAGTCAACTGTTACTACAACAACAAAACCAAATCTCACCATTCCTCTAATTATCGTTACATTAGGTATAACTGTAATTATTGGGATGATTCTGATTATCAAGTTCAAGCGGGTTTGATTGATATAGATGAAAATAGCGGATGCTTGAGCCATCGTCTTATTATTTGAGAGGACACTTGAATGTGATGATGCCAATGGGATGTCATGTCGATGTCAAGACAGGAGATGCATTATCAAGGGATGATCGTTTGGTCATTGTTTCCCTTCTCCACATATTCAGAGGTGGTGTGTTCTTTGGGCTCGCACTAGCTATACTAGATGCAAGTGGTGTTTTTGTCCTGGCCGCACTGCTTGGACTGTTTGTGGCTAGATGGTTCTGGAGTCTTTAAATAGAGGCATGGGGTCTTGCATTAGGATTCTCTCTTGTCCACCTACTACTTCCATTTAGCCTTGGCATATCATTTATCGCTTTTATAGTAATTACGATTGCAAGCATCGTGGAGATATTATTATTGGGTATTATCAGACAGAGGGGGCATTTCAGCTATGTTGTAATGGCACTCTTGGAACCAGACTATGTACCCAACGTGACAGCTATAGAAAGGACGATGTTCTACCTTACAATTATCGGGCAGATCATTAAAACACTCTTCGTATTTCTGGGAATAGGTGTGATGATTTCAGTATTGCCACTTTTAGCTCCAGTGCCTTGGTTCAACTTCCTCCCTTGGATTCCACTTGCATTAGTTCTGGGGTTGTTTGATATTGCATGCATCATAGGTCTCTTTCAAGGTAGGGATTGGGCATTTCAGCTTACGGTAACCATGGCATGTGTTGGGTTTGCTGAAACATCTCTCGCGTGGTCACCTCTAGTAAGTCTAATTGCTATATGGATCATAACCCTTCTAATACCTTGCTGGGCAAAGAACGAGTTCTATAGACGAGTGAGAGAACGGACGGTATAAATCAATCCACAGATAGTACTGCTCTTTCAAAATCGGGTGTCGTTGTGTTACTCATCAAATGCACCTTACGAAAACGTCATAGGGATAAATAACGATAATTAATTATGCCAGCTAAGATTGATGCCTATTATCAGTGCGATGAATGTAAGATGAATTATAGGAGTCTTGAACTGGCTGAGAAATGTGAGGTTTGGTGTAAGGAACATCATACATGTAACATTGAGATTGTCAAATATGCAGTGGGCAATTATGGTACTGTATCCACGGATCCTTTGAAATTGTATGTGTCAAATGATGAAGCAGTGGATGATAGATAGGTCAGGTCATAATCTCATTATAGATATCAAGTGCTTTCTCTTCACTAAATACACCTTTGATGACCGCAGAGCCCGTATTCATAATAGTGATTGTGATATCAGATTCGAGATGAATACGCAAGAAGGCTTTATGGGATGTATATTGATATGAGGGTTTGAGTTGACTAGTTATGTCCTCAAAATTCACCTTAAGCAGATCAACTGGAGAAATGCTATAGCTACCAGAACAGAGGAGGGTAATAAAGGGTTTCTTGGATTTTGAAGGTGGCTTAGATGATGTGGAACAGACAGGACATGTAGGATTTCGCTCGAGGTTGAACCTGTCGAAGCTCATTGTTTGAATATCCACATGCATTAGGTGATTAGCAAAATGAGGTGTTCTGTTGGTCACAATTTGAATAGCCTCTTGAACTTCCATAGCTCCAATGATGGACAACAATGTGGGTAGAACGCCAACATCAGCACAAGTCATAACTGATTCATCTGCCAAGTCTCCAATTAAGCAATGCAAGCAGCCTGTGCTATCAGGTACAAATGTTGAGATATTCCCGTAGTATTCAATTGCGCCGGCGTAGACATATGGAATCTTTAGTGATTGGCTGGCTTTATTCAATGCACGCCTCGCAAGTATTGAGTCTAAACCATCCAGAATAACATCGGAACCGGACAGTAATTCAATGGCATTGTCCTCACGTAAGGAAACCGGATATGGTTCAAATGTCACATCAGGATTAAGTCGCGATAGATTATTTGCCGCAGTTATGGCCTTCGGATTGCCAATATCATCAGTATCGAAAATTGTCTGCCGTTGAAGATTTGAAAGATCAACCACATCATGGTCGATTATTCTAATTGTTCCGAATCCATAAGCCGTTACGAGACGAAGGATTGGACTCCCAAGACCACCAGCTCCAACAACCGTTACTGTAGATCCCAATATCAGTTCAAGATCTTCATTGGTTACATCCCGTAATGCGAGAAACCGAGAATATCGTTCACTTTGTGCTTTATGAGACATTGAATCCACAATGATTGTTTGTAATAGTTCTACTTAAACGAAATGATAAACACCAGATAATTGAAACATTTATGGAATCTTAAGAACTAACTAAGATACAAACTAGGAGAATAATGTATGTCCCTACCTTCTATTGAGCAGCTCAGATTTCATCAATTAAAGAAACACCATCTATTCAGAGATTCATCGTTCGAGGGCGTAGCGAGAGATTTAATGGGATTGCATTCGACAGACTACTGGACGCCTTATCTTTCAGTCTGGTCGCGTATTGGAGATTATGATGCCTCAAAAGTATTCAAGAATATTAATTCTGGAAAAGGCTTGGCTCGTATTAATGCATATCGCCGAACTCTTCATGTTGTCCATGTCGATGATTTACCGCTTATCATCAGAGCAACAGCTTCGGTCTTCTATAATTCAGCTCGGAAAGTACCTCCTTTGAGAAATTCAACAGATGTGGAGCTCAAAGCTGTGATCAATAAGATTCTAGTTACACTTGAAGATGGACCACTTAAAATGTCAGAACTGAAGAAGAAAGTACCTGAAATGGAGAAACTGGGTAGATGGGTCTTGCTCCTACCTATGGCGGAGGGAAAAGTAATCCGTGCACATGCAAATCATGCGCGAAGCAACTTGACAGCATATGCACTCACCGAGAAATGGATTAAAGGATACAAGCCATCCGAGTTCACTGAAGATGAGGCAATCAGAGAAATAATTCAACGTTATATCAAAGCATACGGACCAGTAACAAAAGATGACGTCACCTGGTGGTTGATGTTGACAAAGACAAAGATTGGGGCGATTCTCAAAATCTTGGAGAATCACCTTCAAACAATAGAAATTGATGGTTCTCAATATTTTGTGGACCCGAAAACCATAGAAAGCTGCATCAATGAGGAGGAAGATATTCCGGAAATCTGGTTTCTGCCTTATGAAGACGTATTTCCAAAGGCGTACATCAAAAGAGAGTGGTACTTGGATAATGATTTAAAGCGGAAAATATTCCCAGAATCTTCAATGTATTTTTGGCCACCAAATAGTCCTGAGATGCCACCAGAGAAACATAAGGGAATGAACCAAGCAGGAGAGATTAGACCGACAATTTGGTTTGAAGGAAAAATCGTTGGAAGGTGGGAAATACAGGAACAGAAAGGCACATACACTGTCATTTCAGACATATATAGAAAGATGAAAAAAGACGTTCTAGAATCCATCAATGAGAAACGGGGAGAACTGGAGGAGTTCATCAACAAACGACTTGCTCCAATCTCTGGGAAATGAATCTAACAAAAGACAGATAGTAATCGTCACATTCCACGTTCATCTTTCTTTTCGGTCTAAATAAAAAAGTACAGCAGCTATTGATAGTAGAATAAGACCTGTCATCCAGTGATGATACTGAAAACCAAATGGCGCAATGTGAAACTCACTCAAATCGGGAAGAATGTGGCCTATTGGTAATCCAAACATCCATAATTCGTCTGCAAGGAACACCAATCCGATGAGAAATAGGAAAACTGCAAAACCTCTTTTTCGAGTCATTCTTATTTCATACTACCGTTCGTAATTAAATGAGCTGCTTTATGGGTCCTATTACTCTGACGAGCTAAAATTATCTCAGAGAATAAAGTGCCAATTCAACCATAACAATCTTCACTCGCTTGATAGAATTATTGAATACACCGTTCTTTTACCAAGGAGAAATAGTGTCTCTGGTACTAGAAGAAGAATCCGGAGTGCTAAATCATGTCATTATCTCGTAAACATATATTTGATTTGAATCTAGTGTTTACGTTTTGCCCTTTCAGAAGCTCTCGCACGAGTATATTCAGCCATGTAGATCATAAAAAAGAGGATTCCACCAATCACTAAGAAGAACCCGTCCTGAACTAGAAGACGTTCAAGTACAAGAGTGATACATAGAGGAGCATAATGGAGAAAAGCCAGTACCAATACAACATAGTGATTCTCGAATTTTCCTCCGAATACTCCAAGTGCTAGAAGGACAACTAGACTTACTAGAGATACCAAAGTCAGAATTATCTGAGGAATGATTAGAGCAGATGTAAATGTGATTAGCTGAATAAGGGTGACCAGCCAATTACCATAGATTCCAATAATTATTCCTTCAAACAACATCATTTGTTCATTTGCAGGGGTAGGTTGATTCGAGTTTTCAGATGTGGACATAGTGATTTAAGAGCAAAAGCATTCAATAAAAATCTGATGACCAACTAGAAGTGGTATCAGACACCCTTTTCACTATCTTTGATGAGAATCAGGTAGAAGGAAAAGAGTACTCAAAAGTGAGTGAATCATTAAGGTTACACGAAATGAATTAGGACAATTAGAGATAGACCATAATCGTGAGTTAAAAGTAGCCGTGTCTTTCGAGCGAGATGAATCTAACAAAAGATAGATAGCAATATTTTCATTCCATGCGCGTGTGATATCTATGGATGACGCAAAAATCTGGTCGGTAGTTTTTGTTAGTGTAGCTCTCATCGGATTCCTGATGATATCTATTCTCTTTCTCACGTCCTTAGATATAGCCATTGCCAATGGACTGCGACTTCTTTCAATCTTTTTGGGTATGCTTGCAGGTACCGCCCTTGGGGAGTATCTCAAAATCAGAAATAAGCGAAAAGCAGGAAGGATTTTGCTTGATGATATAATAGAAGAACTAAAGGTGAACAAAAATATCATTGATACAGGGCTTCCTCTTCGAAAAGGTTTCTGGACTCTGGGTATTCGATCAGGTACTGCTCAGAACATTCCAGACCTTGAAAGAAGAAAATTGTGGGATATCTACAGCAATATAACCCATTATAATGAAGATCTACAAGCGCTTCACATATCTAGATTTACGGAGGGATTGTCTACTACTCCAGAGGTGCATGCGGAAACGATGAAGCTGAGAACCCTAATTCTACAACTTATCAATGAATACTTGATGTTCAAGAAAATTAAATTGAGTGTGGAGGAATGAGATATCTTTCTATCTTGTTCCACGATAGGTGGAATCCGGTCTTCATCTTCAGATTTGGAATACGTTGAGCAGCAAAGAAAGACTCTCACATGGGTCAAGGAAGTCGGATTTAACCAAATTGAGATGCATTACAATTATAGACCACAATGGGTTGCTGATGAAATTGTGCAGATGGTAGAGGAACTGGAACTCAGACCATACTCAATTCATCTTCCGAAATTCCTTCTCTCCGTTCCGAAAACAGAATTCAAAAAGGATATTGAGAGTATATTTGGTTTCATAGATAGAGTAGGCATCAAAGTCAGTGTATTGCATCCACCATCTCTTGAACAGATCCCACAGAAGGAATGGAAGGAACGAATGGAAATTATTCTGAAACAATCAGACCAATCATGTAGTGTATTGACACTTGAGATTGTACCATATCTTCAAAATCCGCACATGTTCATTCAAGAACAAATCAATTATCATCAGAATCATCAAATTGGAGTCACAGTAGATATCGAACATATGCATCTCACCGGTCTCAAAATGGAATGGATGATTGAATGGTTCGGTGATAAGATTTTGAATGTTCACCTACGGGATAGTGATGGTTCTCTCCTTGATGCTAACGGTAGGAGGAAATACTTAGTGCCAGGAGAAGGGAATCTGGATTTGCAGGGAATATTGGAAATTCTTCAGCAGTCCAATTATGACAAGGCCTTGACAATTGAAGTTTCATTCAAAGAACCAGAAAACATTGTCCGAGCAAAAGCAAACGTGGATAGATATCTAGCTAATTTAAGAAAACAGTTGAGCGAGGGATAGACCCTCACTCGATACCAATCCGATTTGCAATCTTTACGATGATAAAGATAACAAACGCAATTAGGATGAATGTGACAAGCTCGCCTGCAAAATGACCGACCTGAAATGGTCCAATCGCTATTTCAGTCCAGACTACATCAGGTAGCGCGAGGGATATTATTGGCATGATCAAATCCGCAACTAGTGCCTGTACAAGTGCGCCTAGATATAGACCAAGAATAAACGCAACCGCAAGTCCTAAGACCTTGTATTTTGACAAGAATGTTGTAAACTCATCCAATAGATTCTTTGGAGGAGGAGCAGGAGGTCCGGGAGATAGGAGTTTTTTAATTTCTCTTAGCTCCTCTAACATCAAATCATTAGTACTCATATTATCACCAGTGATGATTTTTTGTGAAAAATGGGATATGCGGCTCTTCTATATGAGTCATACCAAACGGCTAGCATGTGACATCGCATTTTGCAAGAAGCCATAGTCTACAGGAGAATAGAAATAGTATCGATGTAAATCCAATCAGAATCAATAAAATCTCGATTTGGATTATTGGAATAATCAAGAATGATGACAGTAATAATCCGACAAGTAGACACAGCATAACTAGTAGAGATACCAGGAGATATCGACTGTATTTTGTTAGTGCTTTTATCTCTCTACTTTCACTAGGTGGGTTAACGTATCTTTGCATTTTACAGAATAGACTTCGTGCACGTTCATTTGACCTGTTAATTACCGAATAATAGAGCTTCTGGATAGATAGAATGAACATGGTTATAGAAACAATAAGGATGGCGGTTGCATCAATAGCAAGACCTGAAATCGCCGCAGGAAGGCCAGCTAGTGTGAGATATGTGCATATTACAATAATAGATCCGCCCGTTAGAATTACGAAATTGACACGATTGAACCAGGCGGTACCTGGTTTGAAAACTCTTAGATCATAGAAGAATTCAACTTCGGGCTGTAACATCCCTCCAACTTTTTCAGAGATACGTTCTCTCAGGACATCAATGACCTTTCTGTACAAAACGTAGCTGGTTCTTTGAATCACTAAAGTGGCGATGGTTCCTTCCGTTGAAATAAATCCGACAAGTCCAATCACAATGAATAGGGGAATAGCTAAGGATTCTGTTTCCGCTTCATATGCAAGAGAAACTGCAGAGAAAAGGAGAGCAATTATTACTAGATGAATATTGAATGCTTGATACGATTTGTCGATTGCGTGTCTGAAATGTTCCCAATGTTGATTATACTCTGATTTCAGAGCTTCTAGCTCCCATCGGATATTGGTGTCGGACATATTCAATAGACCTAACGACTTGAAATGACCCTAACGTAAATAGGTTTCCAATCTATGTTACACAATATTGATGTACTAGAAGGTATAGTAATGAAGGGATGTCAATCTGGGTCATAATATGTGCTACAGGAATTATTCTGTTGATTCCAATTCATTTTCGCTCTGTAGAACATATCAAGCTAAATGAGAGGTACGGTGAGGAGAAGGGAAAGAGAATCGGAGAGATTCTGGGAATAATATCTGGTTGGGGATACTTCATGTTTCTTATTGGGCTCTGGATATCACCGCAGGTCATCTTTGTGATTTTTCCAGAATACATGATTATCATTCCAATAGTCAATTTTCATATTGGAGTGGTTAATGCAGTGATATCAATTTGTTTTCTCATTCCTGGAGCGTATCTTGGTATCGTTGGTGTGAAAGCAACAGGAGTCAAGGTTTCTGAAACTCATAGAGCAGAATTCTTGGTCACCGAAGGGATTTATACTAAAATCAGGCATCCTCAATATCTAGGGGCTTTTCTCTCTCATATTGGAATGTCATTTCTGTTCTCAGCAGGTTATTCGATGGTTGCAACTCTGCTGGTTTTACTCTCAACATATCTTACTTCTAAGAAGGAAGAGGTAGAACTCATCAATGAATTTGGCGAGGCGTACAAAATATACCAATCCAGAGTGCCTATGTTTATTCCGAGAGCCAAAAAATGATGGTCCAAATGAGCTATAAGGAAGAATCTAAGTGAAACCTAGGTTGATAGCGACTATACTTAGGTGATAGTTAAAACTGAAAATTCCAGTCGAGCCATGGTTTAATTCGATAACCAATCGTCATGCCTATAGATCATATAATGGCAAAGCAGTCCCTGAACAGACCTTAGTGAGAATAGAACAAGTTTGCAAGGATTTCCGACCATTCGAGGGAGTGAGATGCGAATTGGTCCGTAAGCCCGCGGATGATGTTTTCAAAGGAATTGTGGGAAATTACGGGAGAGTCACTAATGCTCCACATTACATAGTATTTATCGAAGACTCGGAAAGATCAAATTCAACTGTAGCAGCAGGATATATTGGTGAAGGCGTCATTCTAGAGGCTACTTCTTTAGGATTAGGAACCTGTTGGATTGGAGGTTTCTTTCGTGAATCTAGAGTACTCGAACAGGTTCACCTTGAGGAAAATGAATCGATTATATCAATCACACCTATAGGTTATATCTCTGATGACCTCAACTTGAGCCAAAGATTAATGAAATCATTTTCAGGCAACCATCGAAGAAAAGATCTGAATAAGATTGTAGAAGGAGAACTAGATAATATCCCTCCATGGATGCAAACAGCTCTGAATGCGGCGAGAATTGCTCCTTCTGCTAGAAATAGACAACCATGGAGATTTGTTATCGAAGAAGACGCTATTACTGTAAAATCAACATCTGTACGAGATGAATCCTGGATATCTAGTTTTTTGGACTGTGGAATTGCAATGCTACACCTGGAATTAGGAGCTCGAATTGAGGGTGTCAACGTCGAATGGGAATGGAAAAATAAACCATTAGTAGCGACTCTGGTACTGAAAAAGGAAAAGGATGAGAGGGAATAAACCCTCTACATTATTTTAAGATTCTCGCACTAGGTAGAAATCTATGAAATTTTTCTTTCTAATGAAAGGCAAGATTATGATAACGACAGCCACTATTACTGCTACAGCGAGAGCGGGGATTGCAATTAATGAAATCAATGAGTGCTTCGCATAAATACCGTAACTAGCCCATATCACAACAAGACCAAAGGCAAAATCCCTTCGTAGTATCAGCATCAAGAGTGTAATTAACAATGCTACTACAAGAACTAATGCAGTCCAAAGATATTGCCAATCAACAGGAATGTCGATGAAGGAGTTTATTGTTGATGCTATGTTAGCGATAATAGCAACTGAAATCCATCCAGCATAGACACTGAAAGGTAGGTGTACAGCAAACTTCTCGCTTGTGGGAACTGATTTCACACCGACTCCAAGTCGAACATATGATAGTAGCAGGGTGATTAAAATCAGAGCCATTGGTATCATTGAAAGTGCAAAGATTCCAGGATTAGGTGTATTAATATCACCTGCTGCAACAGAGAAGTGAAATACAAAAATCCACAGCATGTTGAAGAGCCCATTGAGAACGAATAGGAATCCTATCTGTTTGAGATAGTCTTTACCACTCTCACCAGACCTGATCTGATACAAACCAAACACGATCAGAAGCATGTAGATGACTGCCCAAATTGAAAAGACATAGGTGGCAGGGGTAAAATAATTGAAATATGCAGGTGAATTTGCCACATCACCTGTGCCTACACCATTAATTGGCAAAATGTTTGCAAGAGCGTTGACGGCAATCGTTGCCATAATTATAATCAAGTTTAGAACCTGTAAGATTCTAGTATTTGTAGAACTCATGACAATTAATTATCGTTAACTTCCTAATAAAATTAGCGCTATTGGAAGAAATGCGTAAAAGTGGGATTTCCCACCCTTTTATGAGCAGATGGTTCTTAATTCAATGCATTTTTCATTGACATCGATTTATTTATTAGGATTGAATTCTCTTATAGGTTAACTATTGTGAATGGTGTAGAAAATGAATCTGTTAGGAAGTAAGATATGGCTTTGGGTCAACGCGATTGGTTTGATTCTCGTAGGTGCAATATCACTTGTCCCAAATCTTGTACCCACAGAGTTTGGAATCCCTCTGAGTATTGTGAAGATTGTTGTAGCATTTGTCACGCTGATGTCAGCATTCTGGGAAGGTGATGCCGCAAAGGTGAACAGCAAGATTTGGCTTGTTTCAATCGGACTGATTCTCCTCGCAATGGGAGTATTACCCTTCTTCCCCGCGGCAATGGGAGCAGTTCCACAACTTGGAGATTTCCTTAATACACTAAAAGTAATCCTAGGTTTGATTACCTTCATTGTAATCTACGTTGACTTTTACAAATAGAAACTTCGTTGGAAAAGATAAGACTGCATCGAGCCCAAATATCTGGGCTCATCCTTATTGGCATCAAACACCGTAGAGGCGATACAGAGATGAGCGAATTAGAATCAATGAGCCAAGTACTTGAAGGAGTACTTGGAAGATATCGTAGCCCATCAGGTAATTTGGATTACTTCTCTATGATGGGTGACCAGGCCATGATTAAGTATGCTGAAGGCTTGTCAGAGTTCGACCCAGATACCCTTACCACACGTAATGAAAAACTCGCGTTTTGGATAAATTGCTACAACGCTCTAACAATATATGGAGTTACAAGAAAACTCAAAGATGATCCGAAATTCATAGAGAGAGGAAATAGCAGCTGGTGGGGTAGAGTCAAATTCTTTGCACTCCAGAAATTTTCAGTTGGCGGAAAAGAATATACACTCCGAGATATTGAGAATCTCATTAGAAAAGAGTTCAGAGATCCCAGAATTCATTTTGCATTGAACTGTGCATCAAGTAGTTGCCCACTTCTTAAGGACGGCCTCTATAGTGGCAAGAATTTGGATCAGGAATTAGAATCTGCAGCAGAGCTATATATTAGAAGTGCTGAGGGTGCATTACTGAATCGTGATGATAATGTTCTCTATCTCAGCATGATATTCAAGTGGTACAAGAAGGACTTCGAATCTACGGGAAAAACACTACTTGAATACATTTCACAATACATGTCTGAAAATGAAAAATCTTACCTGCAGAACAATAAGGATAAAATAACGATTAGATTCAATACTTACGACTGGGCACTAAATAACATGACCCCGGAGGGTGAAAAAGTTGCCTGATAAACTCAGTTCTAGGATCTTCAACCTCAAGATGATGGGCAAATATCTCACTGATTCCGATTTGAGAAAGGCATATGGAGAGTATAAAGAGTCCGAAGAGATGGCCATGCGACTCATTGTCAATTCATTACTTGGTGAAGGATGGCTAGTGAGTCTTTCAAGACCAACAACGATTGAGGACCTTGCTGAAGAGTATGGCTATACAAACCTGCATTTACTAAGGAGCATAATTACCCTTCTCGAATCTCAAGGAATAGTTGAGAAACAGAATAACGAGTATTCCATTCGTGAGATAGTAACCTCACCAATCAGACCTTCGGATATCGGAACGGCATTGGCAAACTTCTATTACGACTGCGCTCAATTCCTTCCTGATGCACTAAAGGGGAATTTAGTACCAATAAACGATGTACCAAGAGTTGTGTTGGAGACCGTATTCGGTAGCACTCTTACAGAAATAGGACGTGCTGTTCTCTTGCGTTCATTCTCAACGAAGAACACAAAGGATGTTGCAGTTGCAGCGTTTGCAGATGTTGGTCTACCCTTTGCTCTGAAGCAAATTAATGATATACTCAAACCTGAAAATATCCGGTTGTTCCTGAACGACTATCGGATGGTTACTCCATTGACCTCAATGATGAGACTTCTTGCTGATAGTGAGGTCAGGCAGAAAATTAGCACCCATCTTCTGGGAATTGAAACCAAATGGCAAGTTGATTTCTTCTATGGAGAGGAATTTTTTGCATATGATCAAGATGCTGTTGATTCGAAAGTGAAAATGGTTTCCAATATTCTGAAACCAGGTGGAAGAGTTGTGACAAATGATCCAACTATTGACGCAACTGAAGTGAGTATAACTCCAGCTTATGTTCTCATGCAGACAATTGACGGATATCCTCAACCAATACCAAGGAATATACTAACCGAAGCATTCAAAGCTCATTCTCTGAATACCCTTGCTATAGGTGGAAATTGGGTTATAGCAGAAAAAGGAGATGCAACCTAATGAGGCATGAAAGAACCGTAAGGGAAGTTTTTGTAATCCATAAAGGAGGAATACCGCTAGCCCATGTAGGAACTGGTCATGTAGAAGTAGATGATGCTCTATTGGGAGGTCTATTATCTGCAATTGATGATGTGGGAAGAAGTCTAGGGCTTGCAGATGCAGGTGCACTTGACACCATATCCTTCAGAGCTTATCAGATAATATACGTTGATACACTAACGAGCCTGGTAGTTCTTTTATCAAGCGCGGAAACCCCTGAGTTTTTTATAAAATCTAAAGATGAGTTGCAAGCTATTGGTAATGAGCTCGAGAAACAAGGTTTTCTGGAAGACACAGCCGCAAGGAGTTCGGAAGTGCTCTCCCAAATGACAAAGATAATTGCTAGTAAAGGTAGAACTATCTTTGCAAAACAACACGATGTTTTCTTTTGGGACGACGAGCATACATTTCAGTTAGTGAAAGGCCTTAACCGAAGGTGGGATGGGGATAATCTATTTCGAAATTACTTGTTACGTAGTCCCATCCTTGATGCACTCTCTGTAGGCTCAAAAACACTGCAAATCCTCTGCAATCAATTGGAAGAAATGCGACGTCCATCTGAAGTACTAAATCACTCTGAATTGAAAAAGAATGATCCAAGAATGATAGAGGACACGATGCATTTCCTTCATATGCTGGGAATTGTACACTGTTTTGAATCTCGCATTGTGAGATAGTTTGGGGACTCAATAAATGAGCAAACAGTCAGAATATGTTAGACGTACTTACTCGATAACTGCTCAGCGATATGATATGATCCTGAAGGCATACAAAGTACTTGGTGTCAATCTCGAGAGATGGAGATCTGATGCAATCGCGAAGCTTCCAAGTATATCATCAGCAAGATTACTTGATGTTGGTGTTGGCACGGGAAAGAATATTCCACATCTGATTTCACGTTATCCAGATTATCAAGAGATAGTTGGAATTGACTATACTCCAGCGATGCTGGTAAGAGGACAAAAACTCGTAAGAGATAATGAATGGGAGAAAGTTGGACTAGTTCTCGGTGATGCGAGAAGATTATCAGAGTACTTCACAGAGCCATTCGACCTAATTATATCTACATACTCCCTATCGATAATTCCCAATTCGCCGCTCGTTCTGAAAGAGATTAGAAAACTCATGAAGTCTGATACGTACTTACATCTCTTGGACTGTCAAAAATTCAAAGGTATCTTACGGATCTATAATCCATTGGCAATTTTACTCTCTACTCGATTGGGAGGAAGTAATGAGACATACTCGGTTCCTGTAAGTGATATATCCAGCAGGATGTTCAAGTCGATTTTTCGTAGAACATTCTACGCAGGGTTATTCTATGAGGACCTGTACAACGGATCTAAGGTTTCCTGAAAATAAAGAGATGATATCCGATATTTCCATTGTCAATCTGTTCCTGAATTCTTGAGATAATAGCTTGTGCTTCTGAAAGGATGTTTTTTGCTTCGGGTTTTCCAGTCGCTTGAAGAATATCTGCATTTCTTGCAGCTCTATTGACTAAATCAACAAGGAGGCTAGTATAATCCTCAATCTCCAACATGATGAATCCTTCTTTCTCTAGCAATTCTTGATACTGTTCTTTTGAGAACGCATCCGCAACACACAGCGCTCTACCAATCAGATTTTGCAGTTTCTCATCTAGAAGTGTCCGATCTTCAATAGTAACATCATTCAGTCCAAATATTCCGTTATCCTTCAATACCCTATGAATTTCTTTGACAGCAATCTCCTTATCGGGAAATGTACAGAGAGAACACTCACTATAGGCACCTGTAAAAGTTTCACTCTCATAGGGAATAGTACTTGCAAAAGCTTGCTTGAAACCAACGTAGTCAACATTAGTCAATGAGGTAAGTTTCGCATTGGCTTTTTCTATCATGAGAGGGCTTGCATCAATACCGTTAACAGCACATCCGAATTTTCTAGACAGGAAAATTGCAGTTGTTCCTTCTCCACATGCAATGTCAAGTATGACATCTTCCGTTCCAACCCCCATTTTTTCAGCCATAAGAGCGCTTAATGCCAATCCTCCGGGATGAAGCATTCCATCCAAGAGTTTCAGGATAAGAGGGTGACTGTAAATATCAGTACAGCACTTAGAAACTAATGCCTCATCAGGATTGATTTTGACCATCTCAGTATCACTTCCGTTTATTGTGTAGTAGATTGTAATTGCAGAAGGGAATCATTTTACCATCAGGCTGCACGACATGAATACAGCATTTCTGAGCACGCTCAAGCTGATATGTGTTGGTATCCATAAATGCATGAACTGCGATTGTTTTCACAGTACTTCCCATAATGTCATGTACTGATATTCCACAGGCCTCACAGAACGATCCCGTTGTTTTTTCTGTTCCAGGAACTGCACTAGTAGAGAAAAGCGATGAAAATGATTCATCTTGAAGAATAGAGGAACTAACGAGTGTTCTGTCTTTCCCATAGTCAATGTATTCATCAACATTAACTATCTCGGTCAATGGTTTTACTTCCTCAGTGTCGTTATCTATAAGAACGTAGGATATAGCAGTACAATGCGGATGGGGACATGGGATTGGGCGAAATTCAGATATCTTATGATTTCCGTTAGTCTGTGATTCAATCATCGTTAGAATTTCATATACACCCAGAGTTTTCAATTCCTCCAAATCAACACGGCCAGTGATACTAATAGGTTGGAAGTTGATTCCGAAAACACTTGGTTGTTTCATAGCGAAAGTGACGAACTCACCAATTTCATCATGGTTCAAATCCCTGATTATAGTTGGGACAAGTACTGTTGTAAGACCAAGTTCATTGCATCTGTCTACAACCGCAAGTTTTTCATTCAGAAGGTCGCGTCCACGCATCGATTTGTATACTTCAGGCCTGAAGGAATCAAATTGAAGATATATCACAGCACCGACTCGCGCTAATTCTTTGGCGAAGTCCTCCTCCATCAACTTGATTCCATTTGTTGAAATAACTACATCTTCTATCTCAAGCATTTTAGCGTATTCTATTATCTCGATGATGTTTGGATGGAGTGTTGGTTCACCACCACTCAATTGCAGAATTTCAGGATTCGTTTCATATGAAACAAACGCATCGATCATAGAAGTTATTGTTTCCAATGGCAGATGTCCACTAAAAGGAGCGTCTGCAAAGCATACGTTACATGTAAGGTTACATTCACCAGTTATCTCTATGATACCAACACAGGAATGCTGTTTATGAGATGGACAAATGCCACAGTCATCTGGGCATCCACGTTCGACTGAACTTGACCAGCGGAATGGTGAACTTCCAGGACGGTTATATTTCATTGCCCAATTCCAATAATTAGAGTCAGCTGACACCAATATTCTCTCAATACCATGTTCGGGGCAGCTCTTCTCTAAGTAAACACGACCATCTTCGACTATCTCCTTTGACTCAATCAAATGTCCACATTTCGAACAAATACTAGCCATCTTGCAAATCGAAGCTCCATGAATTACTATACAATAGTATGATTCAACTGCTTAGCCACTTAAGTCTTAGAGTACGACACCACCTCTACAATAGGATGTACTATCCTCTTCGACTCCATCCAAAAGACGCAACAGCAAGAAGCACAATGACACCGATACCGACACCATCTATCATGAGTTCAGATGAGGGAAGGTTAGTTGGACTTGGTTCAGTTGTCGTTGTTGTTATGTTGGGAGAGTTCCATCCGGATAAGCAAGCAACTAACCACCAAAAAGCTCTCCCTTTCTGTTCGCAGCTTGTGTATGTAGTGTGCCCTGCTTGATCCCCATTGAAATCAGGGTGTTCAAGAGGTATCTGGAATGTCACAGTACCGTTATCATATTCATAGGTGTTTAGCTCTCCATCACTCCAACAATCCAAATCTGCAAAGTCGAAAAGCACCTTGTTATTCTCTCTGCAGTAATCTCGAATAATCTCATTATTCAACCAGCGATTGTATCCATCTGATCCAGCAGCTTGAGCATTACCTGTCATGTATACAAAAGTGATGTCAGGATTTGCGGATTCGAGAGAAGACATTGCTGAAAGGTATTGCTCCACTTGACTACTAGAGTAGTAGTTCAGCTGGGTACACCATGACCACAGACTAACACTCAATGTAGGATTGTTATCAATTGTATCCTGAGTGATATCAAGACCGTCTTGGGATTCCCAATATAGCTCTGGTGTGATGTAACTGTGAGGCGGATTCCCATCAAGAATACACAGAGCACCAGATTCAGTAGGTAGAGTTCCACTTCCCTGCGCTTGGCTGTATGATATGTTTGCACTCTCCAGTCGGGAAAGGCCCGTTGTAATCTGACTGCCATGACTTGTATGTGCATAATGTATTCTGACATTCTCTTTTGCAGAATTGATGTGGTTCTGAGGAATAGAGTCCAGATTCACACAAGAATGATCGATTGTTGGAGCATGTGTTGTTTGAAGGTCATCTAAAACCTCCGATCTAGGGAAAATCGCTGAAACAGAGATAGTACCGGTTACAACAAAGAAAAAAGCAATACAGAAAGCAATGGCTCTATGTTGGCGCGACATAGTTTCCTCTCCAATATTTGTTGTCTTGGTAGAAGAGTAAAAGTACAAAGTTCTTTCGGAGATAGATAATGACTTGAACTAACGGAATTGATTATGAATTAATCCCTCTGAAATTGTTGTCGCCGCCTCATTCCAACCAACGACTCGATTATGATGCGTTTTTCATTAAGATAAATGGGTTATAGTTCTCAGGTCTTTTCTTTATTTCAAGGAAAAATCAGAATTACGTCTCAGTAAAAAGAGGTGGGAGGTAAAGATACCTCCCTAGGTGGATTTACGCGTGGCATTGATTCGGACGCAGACAACAGATGTTGCTACAATCCCAACCACACCCAATGAAATGGATGCGAGCATAACGATATCCATCAGACCCCCAACTACAGCAGGTGCGGTACCAGGAAATACCATGAAAATGGGATCGTGAGTGATGGAATAACCACTCCACTCACTATAGCAGGAACTATAGTAGTAGCTACTCATAGACCAATAGTAATCAATCGCTCCAGCAGGGGCGGCCTCGCCAGCTGGCTGTGGAGCGGCATTAGTTTCCGCAGGAAGAATATCCATTGCATAGAAGTACATTGGCATGACTGCAGTACCGACTTCATAGGTGCCCCCATCCTTACCCCATAGATAGGTACCTCCAAACTCTATTGAAGTTCGTAACTCATCCGCTTCGTTGAATAAAAGTTTACCATCAGGCGCAGGTGCAGCTGATGAAACTGAGTTAGTATCACTGTAAGCGGTTCCATCCGATAGTTCACCAGTTATTGAATAGCTTGAGAAAGTACTCCAATAGTTTATTGTCATACCAAGTCCATCTAGCTCCGGGATTGGGTTGTGAGTGGTAGGGTCACTAAAATCACCAATATGCTGGTCAATCTTTAAGACTGCAGCCTCATCACTGAGTTCAAATCTGTATACCATTTCCAGACTGTCCACAAGAACTGGAATTGTCTCAGGCTCTTCATATGGCATCATAATCTCGACATTGCAGTAATCATAGCAAGGCATGATGGGGTATGGCATAATTTCATAGAGGTTTCCTTCGACATCCACAACTTCAGCGCTCCATTCAATCTGTGAGTCCTCATTTAGTGTTGGTACTTGTATTTCACCAAGTGTCGCACTAGAGCTATAGAAATCATAGAGTAACTCAGAGGCATTATAATCAATCTCGCGACTGATGAAATCTGTAACATTGTCGCCATTCCAATCGTAGGGTACTTCATGATAGACTATATCCATAATACCATTATCATTAGTATCATTGAAGATGTTCATTCCAGAGAAATAATGTTCCATCCACTGTGTATGATTCTCGGATGAATACATCTCGGTCACATCATAACCAAACCAGCTATATTCACCATCATACTCGTATTCATAAGATCCGTTCATATATGAAGCCCATTGATATTCTGGTGCAAGATTGGGAATGACTAGGTTAGAATCAATCGCATTATATTCCTCATCATACCAAGTATAGTTAGTGAAGTAGTAGTCATAATAATCAGACCATTGGTAATAGAATGAGGAATAAACGAATACTTCGTCACCAGAAAGACCTGTTAAATCTGTATTCCAGAAAATACCCCAGATATCGTTCACAGGACCTTGACTAGCAAGATTCGCAATATAGGATGCATCAGGATCAAGAATTAGTGTGACTAGTAGATTTGTTGATGCCCACTCATTCTCCCACTCGGACACATAGTCCTCATATATCCAATATCCGGTTCCGTTGTTGTCCTCTACATAATAATACCAACCGAATCCATAATCTGCAACACCTGTTTCTGGAACGTCCGGCATTGGATAAGGAGAAGTATCTTGACCAGGTACAAAAGATGTTGTTGGTCTAGGTACAGTGGATCCTGGTTCAATCCATGTTGTATATGGTAGTGTGGTGGGATATGGCCAAGTTGGATACACTACATCATCCGAGGAATAATATCCAGAGTTGTTTTGAAGTTCATACGCTACATAGACTCCACGAAGCATCTCTTCAAATGGCTCAACAATCTGTGCTCCTTCATAAGGGAAGATGTCGAACGCCATCGAAAAACTTGGTAGGGCACCGAGGGTGACTAGACCTACGAGCATTCCGAGCGCAATAAGTTGGTTTTTACGTGCATTCATGTTTCATCAAATCCTAGAACATAGGAATATGATTTGATGCAGGACTTCAATCATATTAGAATCCTATCTGTGAACCGTTCAGGGATGATCCAATACAACAGGACTCCCATCTTTAGAACACCAATAGAGCCTTATGAGTGTCCACGATCGTTCGAAAACCATCCATAATCCCTTAGTTCATGAAATCAGCGAGGAACATTCTTTACGAGTGATACTATCTTCGTACGCCCACTTGTGATGCGTTCTATCACAGATTTTCGCTCGAGCCCACTAAGGGTAACACTAAGAGTCGATTTGCTAAGACCTGTAGCACGTCTAAGTTCATCTTGTGCCATCTCCCCATTATGCTCCTCAAGTCTATTGATTATCCGGCGTTCGATATTTGTAAGGGTTATGACAATGATTTCGGGCTCAAGGGGAGTTTGCTCAACATTGCTTGCAATTACGTCCTCTAGCTGGGTTATTCGTCTCTGCATTCGCAACACAACGAGAACTACTACGTTGATAATGAGCACCATAGATATTACCAGAGCAATCGTGGCCGCGAGATATATCACCTCTCTAGCAATAGGCATGGCCAACATCCAGATCCAGATAGAAATCACAAGGGTAGTCACTGCTACAATGACGAGAATAATGTCAGTGCGTATGCCAATTGTTCTCTTCTCAGTCATTGTGATACTTCCATCAATGGACTCAATTATTTCTGGACTTCATCCAATCTCTGCCGAGAGCGGCTAACTGCCCGGTGTGATAGCTAAGGTGGCTAAACATGTTCGATATAACTTCGTATACTGTCATCCCAACAAAAAAGTTTGGGGCGGTTCCTTCTTCAATAACCCGTTTAAAATCGGATTCTGATTCGGACTGAGCCCATTCCAGTATGGCGAGCTCTCCAGAATCATAGTAATCCTGGATCTCTTCATATGAGATGCCGGACCATTCTCCTTCTGTACCCGGGCGATATAGACCAAAGAGTTCTGTATTAACAGGAGTTTCTTGTTTTATTAGTACATTAAGAGAGAAATCAAAGACTGCTGCTTGATGAGCAAGAACCCATCCAAACTCAGACATACCGGTACTAGGACGATATGAAAGATCATCTAATCCTGTCTCCTTGATTCTGGAAATCACGTCTTCCCTCCACGTTCTAACAGCTTTCAGTCCAGCCTGTATGAAATCTATATCGGACATAGAGATAGCGGTATGCAATATTGCACAAGTACCTTTGGTACAGAGTCACTACTTCCGAAAATTGTATATGGTTATAGACAAGAGAAGTTATGAGGACGCGTAATGTCAACACCGATAAGTGGACAACTCTCAGAGAAAGAGCTTCGTGAACTCAAGAGGCTGAAACTAGTTAGGGAGGCTCTAGACGAGCTAAAGCGGAGAGGGATTGATGCTGATATGCCAATTTGTCCACATTGTAAGAGCCACCGACTGGTTGATCTTACATCGTATTTTGATTTAGGCTATATTGGAAGTTTCCATCCTGCACTCTATTGCCTTGATTGTGGGTGGTATGGAAGAATCAAATTTATCATGTCAAATAGACCTGAACACAGTGCAGTTCTTGATGATTTACGGCATGCATTCTCTCATCTACTTGAAGAGAGTTTAGCAATTCCAGATGATGAATTTATAGATGGCATCTAGGACCTACGATCGGTTCGTTCAAGCTCTAATACGACTGGATTAAATGCATCAGGGCATGCATGAGTTGCCTTGCATTGGTCTTCAACCCAAGGGAAGTATGAGTTATGCATCATAGCAAACACCTTTGGCATGATTGAATATAGAATAGATACACAGATTTTTCCCTTTACTTCATCGTGTGTGAAAAGAATCTCATCGCCCACTTTGTGTCCTAATGCACAGTGGCCATCCTGTTTTATCACTCTGCAGAGAACATTCCATGGGTCTTTTCTAATACATTTGTCATCGGTCATAATGGATGATTAAGAATCGCGACTCTTAATTTATTCGTCTTCTTCATCAAATGTAACAGGACAAGAAGGACCTTTTGTACCATCAGCGATATCAACCAATGTGATTTCACTCGGTTGAAATGCTTCACGATCTTCCGGTAGTTCTCCCGCAGCCTTTAGACTCTGTTTGACAGACATGGGACCAATAAGTTCTAGAACCATTGTAGAGATAGCTACCACACCTAGAATTAAGAGACCCATTTCTGCTGCTGCCCCACCAAGTGTTACAAACTGTTCCTCTATTATGAAGGAGAGGCCTAGCGCTACACCTGCTTGGCACATTAAACAGCATCCAAGATATTTTTGTATAGCGGGATCCTCATTCACAACCCGAGCACCGATAGATGCTCCTACATATTTTGCTGCGGTTCTTCCGCCTAGGTATAACATTGCAGTAAGTGCGATCATGACTAAAGTATCAGCAGTTGTTAGAAGTTGAGCCATTCTTGCCCCAACTAAAACAAAGAATATCATGACTACAGGAGACATAATTCTCTCTAGCATCTCAGGGACTGCTTCTTTGTCTGAATCAATTTTCCTTCTAACAACATATCCAAAGACCATGGCAGCAAATATGTCACTGATATGAATGTGTGAATTGAATTGTGAAGCAAGGAAATAATTGAGAAATTCTATGAGCCCAATAAGGAAAATTACCAGACCGATCTCAAGTTCAAGGAGTTTTCCTCTGTCACTCTCACGATTAACAGGATAAAGAAATATCAATCCAAAGCCGATACCTAGAAGGACAGAGAGAGCTATACCTATGAGGGGCTCTAATACGACAGCAGTTATTGTGATTGATGATGAATCAAATAACCAGAGTGCATACGCAATAGCAGAATTTGTCAGGATGACTGCAACAATGTCATCAGCTGCTAAGACAAACATCAGTGATGATGTAACTGGACCTTCACACTCAGACTCCCAGACAACATCAGCCGTAGCGGCTGGGGCTGTTGCACTTGCTACCGCACCAAATAAGATCGCTGCTGGAAAAGCTTGTTCGAATCCCATCACATTCAGTATATTGAGTGTGAGAAATGCAACCACCGCAAAAGCAGCGGTAGCCTCAAAAATTACGATGACAAGAAGCCGTTTTGTTCGACCTCCAGAGAGGTTGTCACTACTTAATTCATGACCAATATTGTATCCTATTAAGCCAAGAGCTAATGAAACAAAGAACTTTAGATTATGCACTCCATCCTCAGTCAGGACACCTATGAGACCGAGAATAATTCCTGCAACCATAAAACCAAGCGTTTGAGGAACTCCAAGGCGTTTTAATATGGTTGCACCAATAAAAGACAGAACCAGAGCCGCACCAATTGTCAGCAGCCCAAATGCAGGTTCCCCTATTTGAAGTCCTATTACAATACGAGTCAATTCAATTCCGAGTTCTTTGTAGACCATTTCATCACCAAAATTTTTCATGGTCAAATATGAGTGCGACCGTGTTCTAGAGTGCTATATACCCTTCTATATATGAACTGTTTATTTCGTTTGAAAAACAACTAAGAATTTATGGTTTATTGCTGTAGAAGTTACATAGCCTTTGCAAATCACATTCTTCGCAAATTGGGTTCTGTGCACGACATATTCGTCTTCCATGAGTCACAAGATTGTGATTTAGGGAGAATACACAAGATTCTTCAATTATATCAGCTAACAAGATGTGCGCCTTTTCACGAGAGGCTTGTTCGGAAATCAAACCAAGACGTTTGGTCACCCGCCAGACATGTGTGTCGACTGGAAGGACAGGTTTCTCGAATGAGAACAATAGCACAATGGCAGCAGTCTTTGGCCCAACTCCATGAAGCGAAGTCAACCATTTCTTAGCGTCTTCAAGAGGCATGTCTTTCAATAATGAAAGGTCAAGTCGCCCAACCCGTTTTACAATTTCCGAAAGAGTTGCTTTGATTCTCCTTGCTTTTATGTTATATAGACCAGACGAGCTTATTGAATCAGCGAGGTCTGCATCACTTGCCGCAAGTACTTCGTCCCATGTTGGAAACCGGTCTTTCAAATCTTTGAATGCACGAGCGGAATTGACATCGGAAGTGTTCTGTGATAGAATTGTCAAAACAAGCTCATCGATTGGAGGTAATCTATTGTATGGAGTCTTATCACCATAAACAGAGATGAGGATCTTGCACACTTCTTTTGCTTTTGTTCGAACTTGTTCATTCATTGAAATATCTGCTCCAGATGACAACAAGTACAAATTGACTATTTGAGTAGATAAGAATGAATTGATATTTGCAGAATAATACACTTCATAATCCTTTTTTTCTATGATTTCATCCGGAATTTGATTACTATGCGTGTTGTTGTTATTTGGGAAAGCACAAGGGGTCGGACAAAAGCAATGGCAGAAGCCATATGTGAAGGAGCCACAGGTTCTGGAGCTGAATGTGACTTTATTGATGCTAAAGATTTTGAGGGGCTTGGTGATGCATGCGCCTTTGCAATAGGTAGTTCCACTAGAATGAAACGTCCGTTACCAAAAGTTAGACAAATTCTTGGAGAATTAAAGAATCTGGATGGTATACCATCGGCTGCATATGGATCATACGGATGGAGTGGCGAAGCACCCGACGAGTTAGCCCAGCTTCTTACTGATGCAGGAGCAACGCTTATCCTAGATCAACCAATCAAGGCGAAGGATTATCCAAACGAAGAGATACTTGAGCAATGCAGAGAGCTGGGAAGGTCTTTAGTTAGTACCTGTAATTAATCTTGATTGAAGTAAGAATCCATTCCAAAGGATAAGGCACATGACGCAATCCTTATCATATGTATACATGGCGTTTTTTATGAGTGAAAGATGGGATACATATCGAGATTGAATGACTACAGCCTCAAACATAGAACGCTGTTCGTTGGCTTCCTTGCAGCTGCAGGCATTGGTACAATCTTCAATGTGCTGTCTCCGTTGGTGCTGGTTGGTATTATCGATAACATCATTCCTAATTTTCGATACGAATTAGTGTTACCTTATTCACTCCTATACATCACTCTGGGAGCACTATATGCCGTCTTTGATATTCTTGGAAGATATGGAGCAGCAGTACTTTCACAGAAAGTAATCTATAACCTTAGACGGGAACTCTATGATAGTCTAATGGAGAAGGACCTTGCATTCTATGACCAGAATGAGACTGGTCAGCTCCTAGCTCGAGCCACCACAGATGTTACAACCATGAGGGAGTTTCTGTTTTGGGGGTATCGGGTCATCTTCATTGGTGTAGCGACACTGATAGGCACGTACATAATGATGTGGACCCTTCACCCTACTCTTACACTCTATATGTTTACTCTCATACCGTTCATCATCATTTTCATCTATGTCTTTGCGAAACGTGTAAGACCAGTATTTTACGAAGCCCGTTCTCAATACGGAATTTTGAGCTCTGTTCTTGCAGAGAATATTGTCGGGATGAAGGTTGTAAAATCATATGCTGCTGCAGATAGGGAGCTCGAGCGTGTTAAGAAAGAGAATCAAAGCTTCTTGGAAAAACGAATTGAATCACTAAAACTCCTGTCGTTCTATCAACCACTCCTACCAGCAGTGTTTGGAATTGCTATTGGGGCACTGATATACCTATCAGGAAACAGCATCATAATTGGCGATTTATCATACGGCGTTTTTGTTGGATTTCTGACATTAGTCGGGATGCTCATCTTACCAGCCAGGTTCCTTAGTTGGGGCGTAGGTATGTATCAACGCGCGTCAGCTGCCGGAGAGAGGACATTCTATATTCTAGATCATCGAGATAAACTTCTTAATCCTGAGAACCCTGTACAAATTCAGGAGTTAAAAGGAGAGGTTGAGTTTAATGGGGTCAATTTCAGCTATGGAGGAAATAAATACATCCTGAAGAATATCAAGTTGAAGGTCGAACCGGGTCAGGTTGTAGCATTATTGGGAGGAACGGGTTCAGGGAAAACAAGTCTTGTAAATCTTATTCCTCGATTCTATGATGTAGATACGGATGGTACAATTGAATATCAGGGAAATCTATACAGAGTAGATAACAAGGGCAAAGTTAGAATTCATGAAGCAGAATATAGTGTCAAGGACAACCATGTAGAGATAGATGGAAATCTATACGAAGTCAATCCGTCGGGTCTACTCCAAATAGATGGATTTGATGTACGCTTTTTCGACTTAGATAAGTTGCGAAAATCAGTAGGAATGGTTCATCAAGACCCATTTCTCTTCTCAGCCACAATTCGTGAGAATATTGCATTTGCTAAACCTGATGCATCATTAGAGGAGATTCAAAATGCAGCTAAAGCAGCGATGATTCATGATTTCATTGTAACGCTCGATGAGGGCTACGATTCAATTATAGGTGAGAGAGGCGTCACATTGAGTGGGGGACAAAAGCAGAGAATAGCTATTGCTAGAGCTTTACTCTCAGACCCTAAGATTCTGGTTTTGGACGACTCGGTAAGTTCAGTCGATGCAAGAACTGCTGCAAAAATAAACCAAGCACTTGAGAATTTGATGAAGGGAAGGACTACATTCATCATCACTCATCGATTAAGTGCAGTACGAAATGCGGATCTAATTGTAATGATGGAATCAGGTAGAATTATCGAAGTTGGATCGCACTCGGAACTACTTGCCATGGAGGGAATATATCATGGCGTATACAACACTCTTGCAGAGATGGATACATTAGCTACCGAAAGAGAGTCAATATCTATCGAGGGAGGGCATACGGTTGAGTAGAAGTTCGCTAGATACTCAGGATGATCCCGATGCTAGAACCTACGAGTTCACCGATTCCCAGCTTATGGGACGTATGGTGAAATATTTACTGAGATTCAGACTTCAATTCGCTGCAGTGTGTCTATTCACTGCAGTTGGCATACTAGTGGGCATTTTAATGCCATTTGTGCTTCGTCAAGCGATTGATGTGGATTTTGAAACAGTTTCAGTAACTAAAAACATTCAACCACTGATATTAACTGCATTGCTTTTTATTATACTTCAGATCATTTCCTGGTTCTTTGCTTACGCAAGTGAATACTCGATGAGCATCATGGGACAGCGGGCAATTTACGATATCAGATTGGAACTCTACCAGCATTTACAAGTGATGTCTCAAGACTTCTATGACAAATCATCTAGTGGACGTGTCATTTCCCGACTGACAAATGACATTGATAGAATGAGTGAACTAATGAGTGGTGGAATGATTAGTGCATTTGCTCAAATATTTATTATCGTAGCAATAGGGTTTGTGATTTTCACCGTAGATTTTACCCTATCATTAATTACACTTACTGTTATTCCACTCCTTCTAATAACAACGATATACTTCAGAAAGAAACTTCGCGATGCCTATCGAAGAACAAGAAAAACGATATCCAATGTGACATCAAACTTGGCTGAGAGCATCTCTGGAGCTAAGGTGACTAAGAGCTTTGCCAGGGAGAGAGTCAGTATTGAGAGATTCGATGAAGTAAATAAAGCAGATTACGATTCAAATATAGATGCAGGAAAAGCTATGGCAGGCTTTTTCCCAGGAATAAGATTTGTAGGAGGCCTAGGCATCTTTCTCATTCTACTCTTTGGGACTGGGAGAATCATTGATGCAACCCTGACCCTAGGGACCGTAGTATTGTTTATGAAATTCAACGACCAATTCTTTCGACCCATTTTGATTATTGCTAATTTCTACACATCTGTTCAGAGTGCCTTTGCAGGTGCTGAACGTGTATTTACAGTAATGGATGCAGAAGCAACGGTAATGGACATACCAGGCGCCATAGAAATGCCAGAGATTGAGGGACATATTGCCTTCAGAGATGTTTACTTCGGTTATCTCGAAAACAAGCCAATTTTGGAAGATTTTAACTTGGAAATACAGCCAGGTGAAACTATCGCCGTTGTTGGTGATACAGGAGCTGGAAAGACTACTGTAGTCAGTTTACTAAATAGATTCTATGACATATGGGATGGTTCTATCGAGATTGATGGCATCAATATCAAGGGAGTCACACAGGAGTCACTTCGTCACGAGATAGGATTAGTGCTTCAAGACCCGTTCTTATTCATGGGAACGGTTCGTGAAAACATCAGATATGGGTATCCAACCGCAACTGATGACGAGATTTTAGCAGCCACCGAGGCCATTGGTGCAAGACGCCTACTTGAGAATCTTGAAGATGGTCTTGATACAGAGGTTGGAGAACGAGGTAACAGACTATCAGAAGGAGAACGTCAATTAGTCAGCTTTGCTAGGGCACTTTTAGCAAATCCAAAGATATTGGTACTTGACGAGGCAACAAGCTCCATTGATGTCTACACAGAACATGCAATCCAGAAAGGAATGAAAGCACTACTTGAAGGTAGAACATCAATAGTGATAGCACATCGACTATCAACTATTGTCAAGGCAGATAGAATTCTTGTAATTGAAAATGGCAAGATTGTCGAGTCTGGCAAACATCATGATCTCATGGCGAGAAGAGGCAAATACTATTCGCTCTATGAGTTACAGATTCGACCTAGAGCTGCAAGAGAAGCGGCAGAAGTTTCTGTATAGAAAGAAGGAGAATGTCCTCCGAATTTAGAGGACTTTCCTACAGATGTTTAATCGGCCCAATCAAAATCATCAACTGATTCATAGGCACCATGATATTTCCCGGAATAGCGTGGACCAAGCCAGTGTGATGTTTGACGGTGCTTCATCTTCTTTAAAGCCTTCAGTCCTTTCATTCCATGTCTAACACCATGTGCTGCAGTACGAACCACAGAACCGATATCAATCAAATCATCTAGTCCATCTATCCCATCCTTTGTTATTGTCAATGTCTGACCTCCTTTTCCACCAATAGCAATACCATCCTCTGTTACAGAAACCTGTTTTTTGTCACCCAAAACTGTGACTTGTTTATCATAGGTAAAGACGAGTTTATCATCTTTTGAAACCAAGACAATCCCCTTCTCATTAACATCATATCCGAAAAAGACATCACCCGTCTTCTCACTCACATCTACTGAACTCTCATTTGAAGTCCATTTGTTCAAGCGTTTCTCTATATCAGAGATGAACCCATCAGAGTTTTCATAACCAAGATCTTTAAGATCTGAATCACTTGCACTCGCTGAGATAAACTCCAATTCTTTATTGCCCAGGTAAATTTGGATTCCTTTAAGCTCAGGTTTAACACTCTTTCCTATGGCACCTGATCTCGTGTGTGTGATCGCATCAACTATGAAGCGAGTAGCACCAGAAAATGCTATACCAATTGAAACATCATCCTGCTTTAGATGCGTCCAGATGGTACCTGGATAGAGTTCAAGAATCACGGTATCATTTGAGATAAGAGCGGCACTCTGTGCAATCACATAGACAGAATCATCGGCGGTAATATTATTCATTAGAACTCATCCTCCTCTGACTCAGCGTCCTCTAGCTCTTCTTCCAGTCCTTGGATTTCATCGAGCTCATCGTGGAGCTGATCTTGAAGTTCATCCAATTTCTCTCCTTTCATCTCTTCAATGTCTTCAAGATCTTCAAGGTCTTCTTCGTCATCAAATCGGATGATCACAGATTCCGATTTAGGACTGTCCTTTTGGTCTTTCGCACCATTACCATTTCGTCGCACAACCTCATCTTCGACCTTACTGGTTATCCATTGTGCAAGTCTGTAGGCTAGTCTTCCCTCAACTGTCACATAATAGGTACCACGTACTTCACCCTTTATGACATATCCTGCCTCGATGAGAGGATTGAGATGATGCGTCAGGGAGCTTCCTGTCTTTTCTGTATGTAGTTCGAGATCATTGAATGTCTTTGGACCGTCTTTGAGATAGTCCAAAATTCTCAGACGCTCCTCACTGCCAAGGGGGCTGATGACTTTTGCAACCCTCTCAGGACCAATTCGTTCTATATCACGATCTCTTCTCTTGGCACGTTTTCGTGATGTGCCAAACAATCCTGGAACAGAGAAGGCAGTTTCCAATCCCTTAAAGCTCTTTTCAAGCTCAACACCAATACGTTCCATTTCTGAGTCTAACCGATCAGTAAGACCACTCAGGTCGATTCTTACCGGAGGAACGGGTCTTGGCGGTTTTGGCGGTTTACCGACCCGCTCTGCCTCTCGTGCATGGTGACGTAATTCTCGCTCACGTCTTTTAATCTCCGAACGTGATTCTCTGACTTCCTCGAGCTCCTCTTTCAGGCTCTCTTTGAGTCTACGCACTTCCTCGAGTTCACGTCTAATCGCGTCAAGTTCATCGCTCATTGTCTTCACAAACTGTAATTTATTACACTGTAATAATGTACAGTTTTCTATATAAATAATTCGGTAATAGTACAGTGATTTTTATACAGTTAAATGGTAGGAATCTAAAGAAATGCGCATTTTTGCCGAGTATTAAAAAGAACGCGCTCTTTCAGTGGTTTCTAAAATACGCGGAAAGCGCTAAGCGAAGCCTTATATTCAACTTCTGCATATGTAAAAATACAATTGCCGGGGAGCAATTTAACGATTGCTAAGGTGCAATTAGAAAGTTAAGAGAGGATAAGATAAATTATGGCAGATTTTTGTGTGAAAAAAGCAGTCCAAGATTTCGCTAAAGCGAATAACATGATGGTTGGTAGCGACTCATATGGAGCCATCAACAAGGCAGTAGAGGTAATGCTAAAGGAGGCAGCAGCTCGCTGCAAGTCCAATGGCAGAAAGACCCTCAAAGCCTACGACTTTTAAAGCGACCTAGTTCAATGATACTGGAGAGTGGGATTACTTTAGTGCTCCCACTACCTCCAATTTTGTGATTCCCTCTCATTCTTGGCCTTTTCATTAGATAGCATGATGAGTCACATTAAGTGTGATTAAAAAATGAAAAGGCTGCACTTGATAGTACAGCCAGATGTTTTAGGATTCGGAATATCATCACAGTGAGTGCCTAGAGGTTATCACCGGATAATTCGTCCTCCCCCGCCGCCGCCACCGCCACTATTTGGAGTCCCATCAAAATAGGTCGAAACATAATCCGATTTAGAAACCATATTGTATGGCCCATAAAATACACGAAACTTCCAATCTGTGTGGAAAGAGATTCTCACATTCACAGCCTCGCCTTCATAGGTTCTAACAATTATAGTTGCTCGAAAAACATGAGCAGCTCCAATTGCACCCCAAGTCATATCGAGATTCCAACTTACATCTCCGCCCCAGTGTGTATCTGGATCTTTTGTGATTATCACATCTGGTAGAGCGTATTGCATAGTAGCACTAAATCCAACGCCATCACCATTTACACCAACACTAGCTTGCCATTGTACAGTTGCATCAGAACGATCAGGTAGTGAATCAACAAGCATCTGGTGTGAGTTCAGGAAATTAATTTGAGTCCAAGCTGATTCTATATAACTAGGAGCCCACCAGTTCCCTTGCGCGTATGAGGGATTAATGGTTTCAATGACATAGATTGCATAGTAATCATATGTAGAATCTGAATTCTCCAGATACTCTATATTTATTTCATAAGCCATAAATCCAAGATACACATTGATAAGCGGTCCTGAAACGTAGTATTGATGGTAATCGATAGTATTGAAATACGTGTAATCCGGGTCGGACCAGAGCTCTTCAGCATTCACCGACGCTGGTTGCATAGCAATAATGATTGCTATCAAAGCTACTAAAATGAGTCTTTTTTTCATCACTATTCCTCCATATTATTCAACCTTCAAAAAAAATTGAATGATTGTCTGTCCAATTCAATTAATATAAGGATTCAGAGAACCTCAACAGAATGGACGTAGACTGACATTAAAGAAAGAATCATCCATGTCTAAAGTTTACCACTGCAATATTTGTTGAGCATATGGAAAACGCGACTTAACAAATGGCCATGTTTACAGGAGGTGCTCAGATATCTCGATATCATCGGAGGCATTGATGTAACCTCTCTTACCATACTCATAGTGTTGGTATATCTCGATAGGAGACCGTGTTGATGGTCGCCAATGATTCATAATCACCCTAACATTCTCCACTCCATCCTCTTCCGTTAGACCTGTAAAATATGTGTGATAATCCACTAGATGATTCATAGGAGCCTCAAGCATTATCATTGCACCACAATCGGATATCGAATAAAAGACCTCAGGAAAATGGGAGGAGATATAGAAAAGGCGTTTTCGCCATTCCCGATTGCAAGTGAAGTTGTAGCTGATATTATAGTGGAGTCGAGCTCTGAAGAATAGAATAGGAACCAAAACTGTCCTCTCAAAACCAAGTCTTAGACTTCGCGAGATTTTCGATGATGAATAATGCCATCCCAAATGTGTTAGAGCTACTCTTGTTTCCTCCAGGGTTCCGTTCAGATAGCGTCGTCCTACATCATGTATTCGAAAATCACTGAGCCTCATGCCGCTACGGTATCCATTATGCTTCAGACGCGCTGTATGACCTCCAATGATTTCAGATACATAATATTCACCGCTCTCAACACAAGCAGGTAGCTGCCAACTTCCATTTTGAATCAGAGTAGGGCAGCTATGTTTTCCGATCTCATGTTGATGTTGGATACTGAAGGAGTCAAAGAGAGATGTAGCAGCATCATGGAGGTTTGACTTAAATCTCTGAACCGTCTTCTTCTTTCCAGGTATAGCAAATGAAGCATAGCCAGTTTCACTGAGAGAGGGTTTATGAACAACCATTGTAAATGGGAATTGTAATAATGCAGCGTTCAACCAATCCCAATCAATATCATCTTTGATTTTAAACAAGAACAAGATGGTTTCGATACCATAAGCACTCCGGTCAAGGAGAGCCATTGGTCTGATGGAATTATGCTCTACAAGAGTTGCATAACATCTACGAGTCTTCCCTCTGCCTATCTGAAGATCTCTGGCGATTTGGGTATAGGTTGCTAATGGATTGTGTACAAGATAGCAGAACAGCTTGTGTTCCAAGTCAACAGGGAGAGAACACTCTACATGGTTTCTAAGAGCCTCATCTTTAGCATTTATGAAGTGATGTAGGTTCGGTTGTTCAATCTTAGATGCCAAGTGAAAGTTATTGACAATTTCTAGTATGGTTTCCTTAGGGTACGAATATCTTGATGGTGCTTCAAGATAATCAAGAAAGAGATGGGACATTGGTTTCTGCTTCAGTGAATTAAATGCATTGAGAAGTTCAATATGTGATATGATATTTAGACTATACGCAATTCGTATTCGTATTATATCCATGTACAATTGAATGAGGTTGTCTGTTGATACGAAAACATCATCATAAGGTGTTCGAATCGCATCGAGAAGAATTGATTCAGTGGGCATCAATGTTGTGCCATCGATAGTAAGCATTGGTTTCTCTACATTACCTTCCAAATCTACATAGCCTCATTTACTTCATAACCTAATTCTCAAAAAAATTCTTCCAATCATCACAGTTTCATATAACAGTGATTAGGAAAAACCGCTTATACAGGCAAAATTGGGGCAACATATCCGTATTACTAGTCTGTCGAGTCATTTGAACCTACACCACATTTGAGAGGTGTGTATATCATGACTGAGAAGAAATATTGAAAATTAGCTCTGGAGATGCACTTGAAGCAATCTAAACTAAATAACCCACTCAGCTAGATTTTAATTAGACTTATATCGAAATAATTCGATTGTAGTAGTGAGGGTCAAAATGAAGAAATATACTAGTGCAACAGTAGCTGGAGTTGTTCTCCTTGCCACGGTATTCTTGTCTATATGGCTCGGTCTATTCCTCGGTGAAAGAGGAGGAATTAATTTAGCAGCCCTTTGCGCGTTATATGCTTGGTTTCTGTTTATCCCAAGTATTGGCATATTGATAGTTGGAGTTGTACAGACCAGAAGATACAATCGCGTGATATCAGCTGCCTATGCCAACGGAGTGATTCCGGTAGATGTCATAGCCCAGGATCTTGGGCGTCCAGTAAAGAAGGTAAGAGAAATTCTCTACGAGGCAATATACAAAGAACATCTGAGTGGTATTGTCAAAGATGGGATTTACCATGATCTCAGAGTTGCCACATATATCGATACACGAGCAGTCACCAGATCTGAACTAGCAAGTAACTATGTATGAAGACGGTCGCCCCCCAAGTTCGCGCTAATAAGTGAAACATACCATCTTGTAATTTATCCGATTTATCGATTTGGCAAGTTATTGTAGTGTATTTTCTCGCAAGCCAAAATATTGAGCCTATTTCATAGATAGGAACCTGTCTTTTCACAAGATTGGATAAAAAACAGCCTCTAATGACCCAATTGACGCAAAATATCCTTATTAATAGATTAACTAGTCATTTGAGAACACACCACATTGAAGGTGCAATATATTATGGCTAAGAAGAAACCAGCTAAGAAACCTGTAGCCTCTTTCATTGTAAAGAGCGCAGTTCAGGAATTTGCAAAGAAGAACAAAATGATGGTTGGCAGTGACTCCTATGATGCTCTTAACTTGAAAGTTGAGGCAGCTCTAAAAGGCGCAGCAGAACGCTGCAAGAATAACGGCAGGAAGACACTGAAGGCGTACGATTTCTAAATCGAACCTCATTTTATTTGTATTTTGAACAAAACAATTTGATCTCCCACGTTTATTGGAGTGCACTTGTTATGTAGGGGCGGCACTTTCTTGCCGTCCCTAAATATCCGCTTTTTTTATGTGCTGAGAAAACTATCTTTATCTGATTCGGAGCGTACTCTGTATGGTTGAGGTCTATCCATGCCTGAGCACATAGATGCAGGAAGTCGACCATTCTGGTACTATGTTTCATTTTTCATTGTGTACTTCTTGCTTGTTGGTTTGCTTATGGCCCCAGCATCGATTCATGGATATGGCATTGAACTCATTCCTATTGCCATGTTTTTTGCAGGTCTGATAATCCTACCAATGGCAGCATGCAGCGTTGGCACAACAATCAGGCCTCTCTTTCAGTTCCATTATCATGGTGAACACACACCTGTCATGGAGGAGATTCACGAAGAGGTTGCTGCCTGACACCAGTTGAACAGAATCTAAATAAAGTCAATGATGTAATAGAAAGATAACAAACATCACTTACTGCTTGGTGACCGAAATTGCAATTTATTCAGTCAATCATTAGTTATCTCAAATGGGCAGATGCGACCATATGGGAAATAGTCCAGAACCTCAGTGATGATGAATTCAATCATTCCTTTGACGAAAGAGGGGGAAGCATACGCAAGAGGTACGTCCATCTCGCCGAGGATATCTGGGAATGGTATCATGATTGGACAGGTATAGTTCCTGAAAACGAGATAGTATTCTCCAAGATGTCACGAAAAGAGCTCTTTGAAAGTATCTCAGAATATGTGGAGCAACTTGAAGAAATGATCGACGACTCAACACTGCAAGAGTTCTCATTTGATACCGAAACCTCATCGGTTGAAATGCAACTCGAGGAGTTTGTATTTCATTTAACGAATCATGCGACATACCATCGCGGACAGATCGTGATGTGTCTACGAATGCTAGGCAAAGATGTGCCAGTAACCGATTATGTACCATTTAGAATCAATGCGAGTGATTAGTAGACACTTGTATCTCAGAACAGATTCTTCTCTTCAAGACCAATCTAGTTCGGATCCTATTGTCCACTGTCGTTCTGTGACTTCCTTTTCACCAATGGTTAGATACTCGCCAATATTACCAGAGGTCCAGCTACCAGTGTTTGCTACTCTAGTCCCCTTGAATTGGTGATGAGTGTGCCCGAAAATTAAACAATCTTCACCACTCCATCCGTCGATTACTTTTGAAGCAATAGTACGGACTTTGTTTTCAAGACTGGATTTCCTTTCTTCAGTGAGACCGTTCCATCTAGTTTTGATCTCATTCAAAATGGTCTTGGGATTAAATATCTCGAGTTCTGATAACATCTCACTTTCGCTCTCATTCTTCTTCATAGGATCGGCATAGGATTTCATTAGTCGTTTGATTTTGTTATCTGGGAATTTTGATGAATATCTCTCTGTATTCGACAACTCGAGATAATCTAGAAGTACAGATTTTCTTGATAGAATGTCCATCACACGGTTCCCGTAACTATATAGTGAACTTCGTACCTTTCCCTCTATCTCACCACCATAGCAGAATTTTTCGCTAAATTCCTCATAGAAGTCTAGTATTGGCCAGAATTCGATTTGATGTCCATGAATGAAGTGATATCTGGTTCCACCAGATTGCAGAGTATGAATTCTTTCGAATGAAATAAGACTATCCTTATTTTCTAGTGGTGAACTCTGAATGAGTTTGTTCATGAAGAAGTCGTGATTTCCATAAGTATAATGTATTTCACCGATATTCCCTTGCTCTTTCAATCTAACAAGATTATGCAAGATATCAAAAAATTCCATGAGAACGTGTTCGTTGCGTCGCCTCCAGAAATCAAGAATGTCCCCTACCAAGACCAAGTGTGCAATGGTTTTGCCCTGTTTTTCTATGGCTTCTAAGAAACCTCTGAAGAGCATGGCATTGGAATTAACATCATGTCCAAGGTGAATATCAGATAGAGCAACTATTACCATACCTACACCTATTTTGAGTATGAAACCTAATCAATGAAATATTTTACGTAAAACATTAATCAAAGTATTAACGATAATCTGCTAGGCATGTTATTTCGTGTGTGGTGGGTAAACAAGGTTGAAAAAGGAGATTAGCAAACAATGGGTATCTTAGAAACAAAGAGGGATTTTGCAGCTGCGGTGCTATTAGTTATAGCATTGATATCATATCTAGTGCCAATAATGCTCAATTATGTTCCAGGATCTGAGGATGTAGCTACTACAATTAGCAAATCACTGGTTGAAATCTTGGTAGCATCATTTGGGACATTCTATGCGGCAGATCAGACTCCACGCCCAAGTGGAGTGGATACAGTGTTTGGTCTGGGTAGATACACCGTGCGATTCGTAATAGTCGTTTTTGGATTGTTCGGTGTTGTGTTACAGCTTGTGTTACCTACATTCAGTCTTATGTCAGCTGTGTATCTAGAATTGATAGGGATATCTCTAGGTAGTCTGGTCAACCCTAATTGATACAGGTATAGCGGGAAGTTAGAAAGCAATGTGGCAGACGGATGCAATGAGGGAAGCAATCAATATTCTGAGTGAGAAGACACCAGTTTCAATCACTCTTAGAGAAGACAACCAGATCAATAGAGTTGTGCCATGGGATGAAACAAGTGAGCAGGTGGAAAAATTCGCACCAGCTGTGAAACTCGTGGGGCTGGGTCTATGGAGGGAACGATTTGGTGCAACGTCCAAGATGGGGGATAGAGTTCAGAGAGGTTGGAAGAAGGTTCGTGCAAAGAGTCGTAAAGACTATTCGAAAATTCAAAGCTGGGGTGGAGTTTACACACGCACCTTAGAGGATTCACCTGGTAATTGGAGGTGCTTGCAATACATTTACGTCTATACGAGACAAAGAGGCACAATAAGTCTAGTATGGAACGTCCTGATTCCTACACTCATGGCATTATGGGGATGGCTTACACTGACGAATCTAGGCTGGAATATTCAGCTGGTATTCGAGAATTTCGATTGGTTCCCTTCAATCTATCTGACAACAGAGGAGTGGTTGATGACGATTGCGGGGTTTTCAATCTGGATGATCGTAACAATCCCTGTCTTTGTTGTAGGAATATCACCACACATATCTGATTATGCTGGAGGGCCTGAAGAAGGCGGGGCCAGGTTCAGGACTACTACAGTGCTGATTCCATTGTCAATCATGATGGCACTCTATCCTATCTTCGATATTATGGGATTTCTGCTCTTGGTTGCAGCAGGTCTATTTCTCATCGTATGGATCCTTGAGAAAGTTGAACTCTTTCCATCAGGACATAAAATGGACTACGTGCCTGTCTTTATCTGGATTGAGAGAATAGACGACTTCTGGCGTCCAATGTATGCCACATGGGACTACGCTCATTATCATGTGAAGACAATGAGATTCTGTGAAATACCAAAGATGAACGAGAATCCAGACCGAGTTCTCTTGAATATGTCAGAGAACTGGCATGCAATGGAAAAAGGAAGTTGGTTCGAGAATAGATTGCATGTGTTTCTAGTTCAAGTCTATCTGATTGCCATGAATTTGTTCTTTCTCATAGTATCATTGCCAACGGGCACTTTTAATCTACAACTGCTAACTGTCTATCTGTCGTACGCTGTTTTTCCTTCATTCTTTATTGTCATTGGACTTGCAGTGATGAAACTGCAGTTTGATTTGATTCCGAAGGAAGAGATTGAAGACTATACTTCAAAGAAGGCTCGTCTGACATATAGTAAACTTCTGCGATTGTGGAATCTTGAGGAATCTGCACGATTCAAGATTGTCACTAAGTTGCAGAATCCCTTCCGATATTTCCGTCAAGGCAAGTGCTTTGATAACTTCAATGTTGAGCTGAAGGATCTTTTGTATTAATAGGAGGATTGATGGAAGAGAGCGACCAGCCTTGAACAAGGCGGGTTTTGCTCTCTCAACCTTCAATAACATACCCATATGCAGATAGGTCTATCATCAGGACCAAAGGTGCAACTTCTATAACATCTGAGTTTTGGTATTGGGCGTGGTACAGTACCACATTGGAATTCGAATCGGGTGAGTCGACCTTCGAGCCCAAATTTGGCAAACACAGCAGTTAGTTCCTTGTGAAGCTGGATATCGGTTTCTGCAAACTTGGCAATTCTTGGAAGGTCTTTTCCGTCAATTATGATTCCCCCTTTCACTGTTTCTCCTTTTCCCATATAGTTTCACCTCCTATTGCATTTGCAGTAGACACGCAAATTTGCAATATAGGTTCATGTTAACAATAAGCCTTACAAAGTGGAATCTAATCTGAGGTGATTATTATTGGGATGAAGGACTATTCTTTCCAAATTCCAAAACCGAATAGAATGATCAGCGTTCTGAATGGACCCTCTTTATCTCCTTTATCACTTCGGGAACTACATTGAACAGATCGCCAACTATCCCGAAATCAGCATACTCGAATATCGGCGCATCTGGGTCCTTGTTGACTGCTACGATGAGGTCACTAGAACTCATTCCAAGCAATAATAATGAGGAGTAAGAAGGTCTTGTAAAGATCCTTCGCTCCTCAAAAAATCCATTATTTCAATGGAACGTAAGCAGAACTCTTCGTCGCTCCGATTCCCGGATTTCCGTGCTTGACTTGGTGGCAGGTCATAGCGAACTGATTAGGGTGATATATTCAAAGAGTGCGTGGTCATTTCTAACCGATTCTCTGGGACCTCTTGACTCCTGCAATCACAAGGACCAATACAGCGACTCCAAGACCAACTCCCACAAGTGGTAAGATTGGTACCAGCTCAGGAGAATCGGTAACGCCTGGTTTCAGGCTAAAGACAAATCCATCATCATAATGCTCTGGACTGATCTTTGAAGGGTAAAGAGCGTTCTCCACTGGAATATCAGGAGAATCCGTACTTCCACAAGAGATGATAGTTCCTGATGCATCAACTACAAAGGTCGTGATATGCTCGCTAGAACTACCTCCAAAGAAGGTAGAGTAGTTAAGCGTACTACTGATAGGATCAATCATTGTTAAGAATCCCTCTCCAAGGTCTAGATATCTGTCTAATGCATTCTCAGTAATCGGAAACTGACTATTTTCAGTTCCCCCGCACAACCAGATTTCGTGTTCTGAAACAGTGACAATGGATTCAACATTTGTAGAAATACTCGGCTGCCTTGAGCCCTTTATAACGCATGAAAAATTGATTGTGGATTCATGTTCATTGAGAACTGATAGAAACACTCCTTCTGATCCGTTCAATATTTGACTAGTGACCCCAACTTTCGGAAAGTCATCCGAGATTGTTGAGCCGGTAATGAGTATTTGGTTAGAGCTACTAATGCAAACAGCCTTTATAGCATCAGCATCTGACCCCCCAAAGTAAGTGGAGAATAGAAATGACCCATTGGGATGAACCTTGGCTATAACTCCATCTGTATTCCCGCTCAACTCATCATCAAACGCATTCACGATAGGGAAGTCTGATGACCAAGTAAATCCAACAACCACTGAATTGTTTTCGGAATCGACTGCTATGTCATAAACTTCATCAGACACACCATTTCCACCAAGATACATTGAGTATCCAAGTAAGCTCCCATTGTGGCACAGTGCAAAAATAAATCCATCCTGCGCTCCGCCAAGTGTGTGACAGGAAACCTGCTCGTTTGGTGTTTCCACAGGAAAATTATTGGAGTGGGTGTAGCCAACCACGTAGCTATCTCCCTGACCTCCTAGAGCTATGCTAAAGGGAACATCATAATTTGAACCTCCAACAAACGTAGAGAAGAGTAATTCACTTCCGTCTGGAGAGAGTTTCGCTACAAAACAGTCCGCCTCACCTCCATTGTATGTTCTATCATAAGATCCTTGTGTTGTGGGAAAATCAGTACTATGGGTGTATCCAACAATGTACGCGTTACCCTGTTCATCAACAGCTATATCTGTCACAATCTCGTCATCATCCGAACCCCCAATGAATGTGGAATATATAATATGTTGCCCGTCATTGCTAAGTTTCATAACGAAAGCATCAGTCGAAAAACCTTCTGACCCTCCGTTGTGGGATCTGTCATAGACCCCCTCTGTAGTAGGAAAATCAGCAGAGGATGTACCTCCAGCAAGGTAGATATCACCCTGATTGTCAATTGTCATTGCGTTAAAGAAATCATAATCTATTCCCCCTAGATAGGTTGAAAATTCAAGCTCTCTCCTGAAAGATGAAGCATTCATCATGAGTATACAGTTGCTATAATCTGAAGATACTCCTACTGATTGTGGTGATATTGTAAATACACCTGAGAGTAGTATCACTAGAAGAAGCAAATTCGTCATTCTTTGGTTAATCACTAGAAAGCCTCCACTATCATTACACTCACGAACGAATATACATACATCTTCCTCTGCTGACTTAAAAATATCGACCTCATGCATACACGACCTCCACACGGGGAATCGTGGGTAGCAATCTCTGAGGAATTCTATGATAGATATGGTTACACTTGGCCATATTATACAATACAGAGAAGAGCTAATGAAAAAGGCATAAAATAGGAAGGAAATGCATACTCGATTACTATAGGCATTCATTTGCTATCTTTCAGAATACACCTTTTCAATTTCTTTGATGAGTTCAGGAATGACTTGAAAGAGGTCACCCACGATTCCAAAATCCGAAATCTCAAAAATTGGTGCATCAGGATCCTTATTTATTGCCACGATGATTTCTGAACTTGACATTCCTGCGGCATGTTGCACAGCTCCAGAAATTCCAAGAGCGAAGTACAACTTCGGACAGATAGTTCGCCCTGACTGACCCACTTGCTGCGTGGGTGGTAACCACCCGAGGTCTACGATAGGACGAGAACCACCAATTGCAGCGTCAAGCAGCCCCGCAAGCTGTTTGGGAAGCTCTAGATTCGAGGGGTCTTTGATTCCACGACCACTACAGACAACAATATCAGCTTCTTCAACAGACTTCATTCCCTCGATGCCTTCCTTTACCCGCTCAAGAACCTGCGTTCTTACCTGAACGGGACTTATCTCTATATCCACCTTCTCTATTTCACCTGTTCGTGATGTATCAAGTTCGCTTGGTTTGAAGACATTTGGACGTACAGTCGCCATCTGTGGTCGCGTATACGGGCTCAGAATCTCAGCTATGATGTTTCCACCAAATGCAGGACGAGTCTGTATGAGTTGTCGGTTCTCATCAATCTCCAGACCTGTACAATCAGCAGTGAGACCAAGTCCCATTCGTGCAGCAACTCGAGGACTGAAATCTCTACCATTGCTGGTTGCACCCAGGAGAACGACAGCGGGCTTTCGCGGAGCGATAAGTGAAGTCAATGCGATAGTATAGGCATCAGTTGTAAATTTCTCCAATATCGGTTTGTCAACAACAAGTACTTTGTCTGCGCCTTGATGAATCAACTTCTCAGCAAGCCCTTCAATCTCATGTCCAATGAGAATTGCGACTAATTTCTCTCCAAGAGTGTCAGCAAGCTCACGCCCTTTTGTGACGAGCTCGAGCCCTATACTTCGAAGTCGCCCCTCGTGTGTCTCACAGAAGACCCATACATCATGATACTCTGCAATTTGCGCTTCATCGATTATCTTGCGTTCAATCTTGATTGCATCGACTGGACAGACTTCCTCGCATGACCCGCAGAGGACGCACTTATCAAGATCGAACTTGACTTTGTCACCGTCTTTTTCAATCGCATCGAAGTTACATACCTTGGGGCAGAGCATGCATCCATTACATGTATCTCTATCATAATGAAGACCCACTATTAGATCGCCCCCTTCTTTGTGAGGAATTCAACGAGTTGTTTCGCGGCTTCCTTCGGGTCCTCAGCATCTATCTTAATACCGCCCTTTCTCGATTCAGGAGGGTAGGTCTTTCGTACAGTTGTAGGAGACCCCATAAGACCAATTTCGTTTTCAGGAGCTCCTAGAGCATCTGCATCGACATCCTCAAGGGACTTTTTCTTAGCCTTCATGATACCCATGATGTTTGGTAAACGTGGTTCATTGAGACCCTTGTCAGCTGTCAGTAGTACAGGCAATTTTGCTCTGATTACCTCGTAGCCTTCGTCAGTTGTACGATGAGCAGAGATATGTTTTCCATCTTCTGATATCTCAACCTTTCTAACATAACAAATCTGCGGGATGCCCAGAAATTCTGCGAGCTCAGGTCCGACTTGAGCTGTATCTCCATCTATTGCTTGTTTACCACAAATGACTAAATCGAACTCACCCATTTTCTGAATCTGTTTTGCCAAGGTGTACGCTGTCGCCCATGTATCAGCACCTGCAAATTTCGGATCAGTAAGATGTACCGCGCTATCTGCACCCATAGCAAGCGCTTTCCATATTGCATCTTTTGCTTGAGGTGGTCCCATAGTCATGACGATGACTTCACCACCATGTGCATCCCTCAATTGAATAGCTTCCTCCACAGCTATTTCATCAAATGGATTCAGAATGCTGGGAACACCTTCACGAATAAGAGTACCAGTATCTTGGTCGACTTTGACCTCAGCTACTTCAGGTACCTGTTTGATTGGCACGATGATCTTCATTGAACAATGTCACTCCGAGGAAATCGCGGTACTTATTCAGGGAGAAGATTAGATACCCATTAAAAAAGAATACGCACGCGGAAAAAACAGTAGGCAATCGTTTTGGGGAAGGTGGGAGTGATAGAATCAACCACTATAGGGGTTGACTCTATCTGCATTACAAGGATAGACTAGGTGGTCAATGGTTCTGTTGCTTTTGTGCCTCCAAGCCTACCAGACTTTCGTAGATAGTATATAACTGGTATAATGATAATTATCCCACTAATACCAGCTATCAATCCTATAATTGGAAGAAGATTATCCACTGGTTGACCAAATATAAGCAGTGATTTGATGAGACCATCTGCATTCTCCACCACTACTTCAATCCGGCTTGTACCTGGAGGGACATTGTCAAGTTCTATCTCCAAGATGGTGTCTTGCCACTGAGGTAGGAAGTCGAAATCTTCTGTATACAGTGGTCTCCCATCTGCAATGATTCTGATCGTTCCAGAACTTGATGCAAATTCTCTATAGCAATTCCATGTTGACACATTCAAAGACAATGTGCCCGTTTCAGGGTGAATTGACTTATGGTTGACTTGAATTATGGGCTTCTCGTAGAATCGTTCGAGACACTGTGTCCAATAATACGATGTGTTTTCGCCTTCTATACGCATCTCCCAAGCAATCTGTCCATCCTTTGTCACTTCGGTAATGATGACAGGGTCTGGTAAATTGAGAACTAGACCCTTATCTCCAAAGATGCCCAATGTGTTTCCATTGGGCAGTCGGTCAGCATCACCACCTGATTCGGGGAAGTAGTACTCTGGGTCATCAGGAGTCCAAGACCAGACCTCTTGCACCGTCATAGTGTCTTCGTCGATCTCAATCTCTAGTAGTCTAGAATCCCCTGTGGCGTTATTTAGGTCCATGACGGTCATCTTGGCAGGATCGTAGAGGTCGTTATCAAACATAATGTATCGATTGGGACCAATCCATTCAAGACCATGAGAGTGGTGCCAGATTGATTCCACTTCCTGACCGGTTGCGTTAAGGAGTGTGAAATCACCTTGTCTACCTGCATCCCAAATTACCTGTTTCGTGTTGTAGTCAATCTTCAGAATCGTGTCCTGAGTGCGAACATTGAGATAGATAACACCATTCTCCTTGTCCCAAGCAAAGCTGTTTGAATGCATCCAGTCAGTCCCACCTCTGAAGGTCTCATTCAAATCAAGATTTGCATGTCTGGTTTCATTGAATGGGAAGTATATACGAGGGTCCCATTGCCATACTAAATCACCGTTCATATCATATTCTGAGAGAAAGTCATAGATTGCAGGCTTGCCATCATATACTTCACTTCCGAAGACATATTCAAGGAGCATGAAGGTTTCAGTTTCTGGATTGTAGTCAAGATCGTGATGCCCTGCAGGTACTGCAAGAGTCTGAAGCGTGTCTGTCTTATAGTTCCAAAGCTGCATATCACCCTCTTGCCCTCCCATGATTACTGTTGTTGAATTCATGAGTTTGTGGACAGTATGGGATGACTCTTCTCTCTGAGCAACGATATCACCAAATCGGTCCAGAATGACAACTCTACCTGGTCCAACGAGGGAAGCATGATGTTCACCGATACGATCTGGAACAATTGTGATATCAATTAGTGGGAGTAGAGTCAGTCCGCCTTCGATGTAGGAATCAGAATCATCCACGGAGATGATGATATCAGGGCCACCTGTATCGATAGTTGGAGGCAAATCCATCATCGTTGCACT
>CAYWJO010000007.1:0-110469 GCA_964458565.1 uncultured archaeon
CCGGACTAGGCCACGTCCCCGTGTGATATCACAATGAAAACCGTTTTTGATATGAAGCTTTCGACTATAGCCTGTTTCCGTTACTTCTTTTGTCTAGATACGCCATCTCTTGAAATGATGTCTTCATCTGAATAATGGAATCGAACTCATTCCTTTCTTCTACGAGTTTATTAAGTGATAAAAAGAATTGATTGATGACTTTATTGTCAGGAGTTAGATAATTGAAAACGAAACGACTTGTACAGACAGTGGTAACTACATCTGTAATAATACTGGTTGTGGTTGGAATGGGTTCTATACCTGTATATGCAACCCCCGTTGGGAATAGATTTCGGGTAGACGGTGATAAATCTGAGAATATTCCTCCCGCTCAAGATGAAGACCCCATTGATTGGGAAACGGTTCCAGATCCTCGGGTGGAAGCTGAGGTCTTATCGCAAGGTGAAAGGACCCCACAGCATATTCCTGAAACTCCACACGTGTTCTGGGACGATGAACTAGGTCGTTGCTACATTAGTACTAACATTCCTTGGGAATTACTACGAGATGCGGACATCAGTCTAGTTGGGAGTTCAATTGAGGAGAGTATACCTGACGCACCCAAGTTTGAAGATGTATATGACAGTATATGTAAAATCAAATCTTTTTCCGATGTAAAGTATGAACGGACGTTATTCTCTGATCAAGTCGTCATCATCTGGGTGAAGGTGCCTACAACATGGGCAATTGGTGAGGATATTGACATACAGTTTAAAATGTACAATGAAGGTTCGCAGACTGCAACTGTATCCTGTAATTTCTATGGATATGATAATTCTACAGGCTTTGATATGGTAGAGTTCAGTGTCAGTGGTTCCGTCAATGTCTGTCCTGAGTCATATGGAAACAAGAACCTCACAGTGGAGGTACCTGCGGAATCAGTAGGACTAAAGCGAGGTCTTGCTACCGCAACAGGTGATGCCTCCTATAGTGATGACATGGGTTACATCTTTGTTCAAAAATTTGGTGATTCAGATACGAATGATCTTCCTGAAGATGATAGAATGTCCTATACATCGGAAAGTAATAATTACTATTGGGAGGGTCTTCCAGACATTGATGGATTTAATATTTCAGCAGAGTATTCAATGTATCATCCCTATGCGTGGAACATCACTTGGCTTGCGGGATTTCTCGTTGATAATTCTTCATCAATGACTTTTGATACAACAGCAGAACATATTACTGAGGCAGTTACTGAGAAGATGACTTACGATTCTGGTGAAGGTTACTGGTCAGATTTCAGGATTATGAACGAAGGGTATCTTGGAAAATGTGATGAGTTTGCCTGTCTTGAAACATCGTGTCTCAGGGCACTTGGGATTCCAACAAGACAGCTACATGGTTATAGACCAGGGATTGGTGGTCACAGTTGGCCTGAATACTGGGGTGAAGAAAATGGTGATTGGTCGTGGGTACATACTGATCCAACTCGACATCAATATAACAATCCTTCAAACATCAAAATCCTCAATTATACAGAGTTGAAGATGCGATCGAGTTGGGACGATAGCTATTCTCCTGGAGATGGTAGTAAGACAGATGGTAATCTTAGCTCCTATGATGCATTATATGCAATTTCATATGATGGTCCTAATGACTATGAATTTAGTTTCATTGATGTATGTGAGGATGCATCAGTCTGGACCTATGACGCTAACTGGCCAAATCCCTTGTTTGCCATAAAAAGTGGAACTTTATGTACGTCTGATGGCTATTTAAAATCATATTCAAGTTATAGCGATGGTTCCGGTCCATTTTACTATCGAGAACTTGATGACCCACTAAGCATTGATGACTTTTGGAAGCTAGAAGTTGAAATCTCTTTCTCAAATCCGTCAGCTGCTTACAAGGGTTGTTTTGGTCTTGGACTCTATGATGAAGATAAAGAACTGATTTGCTATATCATTCTCTATGAGTGGAGCGAAGGTCAGATTGACATGGATTTGAAAACGAGATGGTATTTTAACAACGGTACTACAAACAACTATAACATATTAGATTATACGGGGTCCTCGTGGCATGGGGTCTTTTGGATTTTTAGGGATGATGCTCTGGATGGTATTTGGTCATTAATCGAAGATTTTAGTTACCAACAGCTTGCAAAATCATCAGATTTTCAGAATGATGATCGGGAGATAAGATATGTTGGTATACAGTGTAGAAAAGGCTCCGGTACTTTTCTGGTCTATAATATCCATGATGTTCGAGTCTGGGAGATTTATCGATAGACATATTGAAAAGTGGATGCTCCATATCAGAATTTGATACGGAGTATTCTCTTCTTTGACTTCTTAAGCTTGAAATAAAGACCTATATGCAGAAGAACCTGATATGAGTTATCATTTTAGTGTATTTGAGGATCCGTGGTATGCTATCGATACGCTCAGAAGGTAAATATAATGTGACTATAATAAGTGTACCCATATTGTTGATAATCGCTTCCTTGTTGTTATCTGCACAAATAACTTACAATTCTTACTCCGAGTCACAACCTAATGATAGACCACAAGCTACCACACTTATTGAAGAAGAGATGGTCTTTGATATGTCTGAAATGCCCTTGTTCTTTACTGAGAATATAGGGCAAGTGGAATCCCCAGAAGTATTCTTCTATGGACACTTAGGACTAACATGTGTTGTTCTCGAGTCCAATAGAATCTATCTACAAGACCCAAAGGTTGGAACTATCCTCGAGCTGGTGTTTATCAATGCACGAACATGTACGCCATTGGGTGTGGACCAACAATACATGCTTAGTAACTTCTTTCTGGGAAACCGAGGGACATTCCAGAATGTAAAATGCTATTCAGAAATTGTCTACCGAGATATCTGGCTAGGAATTGACCTACACTTGCGTATTACTGCAGCAGGTCTCAAATATGACTATATTGTTTATCCCGGTGGAAATGTATCGGATATCCAGATTGGAGTCACTGGCCATGAAAACCTCTATATTACGAGAGAGCAGATCATTGTAGGAATGGACTCGTACTCCATCATTGACAATCAGCTTAAAGCCTTTCAAGAGGAGCAACCAATACACGTTGAATTCACACAGAGGGATGTAAATGTCTATGGCTTTAGAATGGATGATTATGATTATTCTTCAGTGCTTGAAATTGAGCCCCTACTCTATTCCACCTTAATCGGTGGGTCAAGTATTGATATCAGCAGGGATATTGTTGTGGATGATGAAAAGAATGTCTACATCACAGGTCGGACGGGATCAATGAACTTTCCTACCCTGAATTCATATGATTCTACATATAATTCAGGAACTGCTTCCGTTACCGATGACTGTTTTATCACGAAGTTAAATCCATTGGGAGATATTATATACTCCACATATGTGGGAGGATTGTTGTGGGAGGAAGGCATCGCTCTCGCTGTAAATGATGAGGGAAATGTGTTTGTCACAGGCAGAACAACTTCCTACGACTTTCCAATTGTGAATGGGTACGATCAGAGTTTTGGCGGAGGGGGTAACTACGACTGTTTCATCCTAGTCCTCAACTCAACAGGAACTGGATTAATTTACTCGACGTATATGGGAGGAGATATGCATGATGAGGGTGATGCTATATCAATTGATGATGATGGAAATATATTCATTGCAGGTACCACTTCCGAACGTTCATTTCCTACCGTGAATGCTTATGATGACACCTGGAATGATGGCTATGACTGCTTTGTTCTCAAAATGAATTCAACCGGAACCGGTCTTATATATTCAACCTACGTAGGAGGGACTTTCTCAGAAACACCACCTTATGATGACCGTGATGATATCGCAGTAGCTATGACTGTTGACTCAGAAGGGTGTGCCTACGTAACAGGGTATACCAACTCACAGTCTTTTCCCACAGTCAATGCATATGATGACACACTTGGCTCATGGAATACAGATGACTGTTTCGTGTTCAAGCTGAATGCCACGGGAAGTGGATTGGTCTATTCTACCTATATTGGGGATATAGGTCAAGACCGAGGTGCTGACATAACTATTGATTCAGCCGGATGTGCCTACATCACAGGTTCAACGCAATCAAATGCCTTTCCCCTGAGCGATGCCTATGACACCACTCTCAATGGAACGTCGGACACCTTTCTTACCAAGCTCTCATCAGATGGAAACCAGCTTCTCTATTCCACATATATAGGAGGCTCTGAAACCGACTCAGGACAGACACTCATGCATGATGTCATGAACAATATCTATCTCGGGGGGATTACTTGGTCGCCTGACTTTCCTGCTGTAAATGGTGCTGATTATGAAGGAAACGGGAGCATGGACTGCTTTGTCCTCAAGATGAATCTCACTGCAAATACACTCACATACTCAACCACTGTGGGTGGAACCTTGGCTGACAACTTGCAGTCTCTTACCCTTGATGCCTATGGAACAGTTTATGCTGCCGGATACACGTACTCGGATGACTTCCCTCTGGTCAATCCGTATGATGCGACACAGAACGGTGAGAGCGATGTCTTCGTGTTCATACTACCTGACATGGGGGACTCCGATGCTGATGGAATACCTGACTACAACGAGTCCCTCTATGGGACCGACAGGTTCTCTGCAGACTCTGACCAAGATGGATTAACTGACTCCGAGGAGCTTTTTATACACTTCACGAATCCGCTGTCGAATGACAGCGACTTCGACCTACTTGATGACTATGCTGAGCTCATGATACATCTCACTAATCCATTGAGCAACGATTCAGACTCAGATCTTATGCCTGATGGGTGGGAGGTCATGAACCTGCTTGACCCGTTAGATCCATCAGATGCTGTACAAGACCCTGACAATGATATGCTATCAAATCTTGGTGAGTTACAGAACGGTACACTCCCGAATGACAACGACACGGACTCGGACCTGATGTCAGATGGATGGGAGGTGCTGTACGACCTAAACCCCTTAAACCCATCTGACGCTAGCAGTGACCTTGACCTGGACACACTGACGAACCAACAGGAGTATAATCTAGGGACCAATCCCCAGTCGAGTGACAGCGACGTTGATGGGATACCTGATGCATGGGAGGTTTCGATGGGATTCGACCCACTTGATTCCGAGGTATCAATATTAGAGTTCCTCCTCTACAACATGCATGTCACGTTCCTTCTATCCGTGTTGGTTACTGGTACAGGAATGGCTGTATACTACCTCATGCGTCCGCGTCTGGAAGAACTGAAGATGCGAAAAGAACAAGAGCACGAACAAGAGGAGATACATTCAGTCATCAAGCTATTGGGGGGAGATGAAGTGAATACACAACAGGTTGATGAAGCAGATAACGAGATGTATGACTAGCTGCTCCATTGGTATGGATAGATTCTAGATCATAAATCACTTATGATGCGAAGATAGAGCGTTGGATTAATCCTATTCATTGTCTGGGTGGCTGCAAAAATCGTCAGTGCTTTTCTCGAGCTTGCTACTTACGTGAGTCCTATTTCTGTTACTTCTTTTGTCTAGATACGCCATCTCTTGAAATGATGTCTTCACCATCTCCTTCCCCTACATTTGCGTACCGTGCTATTACAAAGAGTGTGTCCGATAGACGATTGAGATATTTGATTATCACTGGACTTACAGGTTTTTGCTCAGATAATGAAATTACTCGTCTTTCTGCTCGCCTGCATACAGTACGAGCCTGATGCAAGAACGCTGCTGATTTTGTACCACCAGGAATAACAAAGTTTGAGATTGGTGGAAGTTCTTCAGTGAGTTCATCTGCAAGATGCTCAAGGTCGGTTACATCTGTTTCACTAATCCGGTTCAAAAAACCGAATATCTCATTATCATCATGTGATGTTGCAAGCTCAGCTGCCGCATTGAAAAGACGTTGCTGAATTGCATGAAGAAAACTTGCTACTCTCTCGCCTGAATGTACTTTTGCGACACCTAAGACTGTTATCAGTTCATCAACTGTTCCATATGCTTCAACTTGGGGGCTGTCTTTTTCTATTCTCTCTCCGGTCAACAATCCCGTCTTTCCTTTGTCTCCCTTTCTCGTATAGATACTGTCAGGCACGATGATTATCTCCTTTGACAACAAAGATTTCTATCTATCATTCATTGAACATCTTGAGTTAAAAGGGATGCATATCATTGCAAAAGTATGACGGCCAGATTAAGAGGAGTTGCAGGAGTTGACGAAGCAGGACGTGGTCCCATGATTGGACCGATGGTCGTCTGCGGAATCCTGTTAGACCAAAACGACGTTCCCAGTTTGAAACGAATGGGTGCAAAGGATTCTAAGACACTTTCTTCTAGGCGTCGAGCTGAACTCTCAGTTGCGATCCGCAAAATTGCTAGTCATGTGAAAATGGAGATTGTTTCCGCATATGATATTGACACCATGAGAAAAAAGATGACACTGAATGAGATTGAAGTAAGAGCATTCGTTTCCATCCTGAAAAAACTCATGCCATCTGAAGCCTATCTTGATGCCGCGGATGTAAAAGCGGATAGATTCGGTGATACAATTGGGGAACGAAGTGGTCTTACTAAGCTTGGTTGTAAGATTATCTCGGAGCATAAAGCAGATGCGAAATATCCTATCGTAGGCGCTGCATCAATCATCGCAAAACACGAGCGTGATAGTATAATCGAATCCCTTCATCACGAATATGGTGATTTTGGTTCTGGGTATCCTTCTGATCCCAAGACTGTAGAATATGTCAAGGGCTATATCATGGAAGGCAAAGAATTACCCCTGTTCGTCAGAACTAGCTGGGATTCTGTTAAAAAACTTGTAGACAAATATAGTACGCATCAATCACGACTAGATAGATTTTGAACTAGTTTTGAGACCGTTCTTTGATTATTTTCTTCAGTTCTTGACTCTTGTCAATGTGGTCCAATTCATGTTGTCTGATTATTGGCAATTCGATAGTATCTTTCTCTATTCTTCCTTCTTCTGCTATGATTAAAGAATCCAAATCTGTAACATCTGATACACTCTTCAAGATACTCATTCGTTTCTGCAATTTTCTACTAGCTATTGAACCAACACCTGTCATTATTGGTGAGCCCTCCTCCTTTGCTGCAACATGAAATGGTGCACGGTCAGTCCAGAGTACTTTCATTCCTAATCTTTCAAAGAATTGATTCACTTGTTCTTCTAAATACGTAATTTCCGATGTTCGTGAAATTGGTGTTGGCTCTCGCTCTACTAACACATTTCTAAAGATATCCAACGGTATTATCAGGTCCGTTTCAAGAACTTCTTCTAAACGATCCGCAACGCCCTTACTCACATCCATCTCTTCTTTCTCATATGCAAGAATAGCCCTAGTTGAAACTTCAACACATTTAGCCAGTTCTTTCTTCGTCATGTCATATGAGATGCGCACTTCTCTCAATTTCGCTCCATCTATTGCGACAAATCTGCCGCCTCTCTGAATGAACTCTCTTGGCATTTTCTCTTCAGAGATCAATCCTTCAAATGTGGGTGGAGTGATTGTGGAAACACCAAACCGTTTGTATACAACACCCTCATCCAAAGTTCCCCTTCTTGTCTGTCTGCCAATGATGAGGGGAGTGGCACTGAAGAAATGTGCAACGAGTTGCAAGGACTCAGCATCTTCTCTGGTTAGGGTATCAATGTTCGAGAGAACCTTCACCAGAACTAGCTGATCACCCTTCCGAGCTACTAAATCGAAACAACTAGGTCTGACATCACATTGTGAAGAAAGGTCGAACCCAGCCTCCTCTAGATTTGAAATGACCTCTTGAATCAGCTGGCTCCGAGCTTGTGACATTACATTGACCACCATTTCTTTGGTCTATAATCCTTTTCAGGATTACTAAATGTGCGACTAACATCGAAATTTCAATCATCTGAGGAAGTCAGTGTGAAGCCTATTACAGTAGTAGATGGAAACAATCGTCTTAGAATCTGTATCTGTGGCCTTACGAACTGTTCAACCAGTACCCATTCACTAATTCCATTCCATTCAATTGTTACCTCTCCTTCAATTATCTTGCAGAGCAAATACAGCTCAGTCTTTCCTCCTGATAAGGTAAACATACCTGGTCCAAGATCCATTCTTCTGAGGATAATCAAAGGGAGTCTTATCTCAGAATGAAGATGTTCTGGTACTAGTTCTAAAAGCCTCTCGATTTCCTCTTTGCGGAATGCCGAAGGCTCTCCGCCTCTTGTTTGATAGAAATAATCCCCTTTTGCAAGTATATCCTTTAATGACACACGTTTTGAAGGAAGATGATCATTCGCTGTGTCAATCTCATGTTCTAAAATCCTATCGAAGTAAGTCACCTGAGTTCCTCCGTAACTCTCACAATTAGGAAGATATGATCTTTCTCAAGCGGCTCAAGATCCACTCGCTCTATAATCTCTAAGCCATGATTATCTAGATATGTGATTTCTTTATCATATATGCTCTGAACATCCTTTGCAGAATCAATACTTCGTGCTTTGATAGCAATCATTCCCCACGCACCAAAAGAACAGAATGTTCGGAGATTCTCGTAGAAGATTTCAGACTGGTTTGATTGTGCAACATCCTGATATATCACATCAATGGGTCCGGTCACAATCGGATTGTAACGTGATGGATACCTAGCATCATCTACAATAGGATAGATGTTGGTTCGTGTAGTTGCAAGTGTGAATAGGTCTCTTGCAGTTCTGGGTGAGAATTCCACTCCATAGACAGCACCTTCTGGGCCAATAATATCAGAAACATGACTCACAGTTGTTCCCGATGCAGCTCCTAAGTACAAAACTCTGGAGCCTAGTTGGATAGGCATCTCATTCAATCCATTATGTATAGCCGCAGCAAGTTTTGACCTTCTTGTTGCCCATAATCTGAATTCTTCATTATCTATGGACACTAGTTTCTCACCATAGACGCTCTGATCTGGGACTAGGGTGCGAGTAGCTAGTGATGACCTCTTTCCATCCTGAACTCTGAACACTCCAGGGAACTTCGAGTTCTCTATCTCGTTCATTTTCTTTTCCTCCTCGTATTATCTCTTCTAGAACCTCTACTTTGTTTCTGAGTTGGAGGGGGTTTTGGTTTTTCAGGTGGTTCTTCTGCATTCTGTAATTTGATTTCTTCAACACGTTTCATAAAATCCGCTCGTAGTTTGTCTCCCACATCGCTACCAGAATAGGCATCTATTCTTGCTGCAATTGAGATTTTACCCGCGAGAGCTCTAGCTATCTTTCCCCTTTGCCAGTATGGTGCTGAGTGTATTTCCGGAACCTGATAGATTACGCCATGTTTTGGAGGTGCCGCGCCGGTCTTTAGGCTACGAAAGAGCGCTTTTTCTGCGCCAAATACTTGAACTGTACTAGAAGGCTTTCTAGCTAAATCCATCAACGAACCTGCTAGGCTAATCAATCTAGCACCTACCATATGTCCAATAAGCTTGCTGATGTTGGGTGCAATGTTGGACATCAGTTCTTCAATATACCTCTCCATCTCACGTCGGAGATCATAAAGATCAATGACCCTCTGAGCGAGTCCAGATACAGCATCTAGATCCCCAGCTTCTAAATCCGCCCCGATATCCTTTGGTAATTCACTGAGAATATACTTAGAAAGCTTCTCTGGAACTCCTATCTTACTCAAGTTCTCCTTTGTGGTTTCAACACGACCCCTACATGTCTTAACTATGCGAGCATACAGTTCGTGATCTTCAACTAGACTGTCCAATGAAGGGTGATGAAGCGAATACCACTCTCTCAGGCGCATTGCAAGGACATTGATTGATTTGTCAGTTTCAGATACTGCATCAATTGCGTTCTTAACGAGTAGATCCTTCTGTTCACTTGCAGCACTCAGAGTGATTCTTGAGAGGTTCAATACCATCTGATGTCTAAACGATCTAACCGACTCTATTGATTCTACTATTCCACTCTTCTGGATGAATTCATTTTCATTGTCACGGAACCATCTAAGAGGGGCTGCTGTTTCATCGATTGTGATTTTTTTGCTTGAAAGGCTACTGAGACGCTTACCTAACGCAATATGATCGACAATGAATTCATTCTCATCAAGTTCATCTATGTTCTGAGCAGTTTCCTTGATTAGAGATGTGCTCTCTCCTTCGTTGATTTGAAATATCTCTCTCGCAGCTCTCTCTGTATCAGGGTAGGTGAGTTGTTTCGAAACAACCTCACTCTTTTCATTGATAACAAAGATGCCTAACGATGTGAGTGCCACATAAAGTGTCATGATGTTAGCCCCTAGTATTGTTTTGGAAGTGCATTTGTCGAATAAATCATTCCATAGGGGGCTGAACCCACATCTCTGGTCAATCCATTGGGCTTATTACTTACAACACATCCACATATCTCCCAGGTGCTCTGGTGAAGATTGAAGGTTATTGGCTAGCTTCTGGCGTACTTGGTGTGACTGCATCCATAATGCGACGTGTCCTGGCTTCAGGTGCAGATGCCGTTGTCACCAAATCAGTTGGACCCGAACCACGTAAAGGACATCCGGGTCCGGTTCTCACTACTTCGCATGGAGGTCTCCTAAATGCAGTAGGTCTCACAAATCCCGGGATAGATGAATTCAAGGACGAAATGATTTCTCTCAGACAAGATGGTTTACCTGTTATCCTCAGTATATTCGGAAACACAATTGATGATATAATGCGTGTTGCAAACAAAGGTAAGGGTATGAATCCTGTTGCTATCGAGCTAAATCTATCATGCCCCCATGCTGAAATTGGGCAGATTGCTCACGACCCGGATCTCACACATGACTATGTTCGTGCGGTGAAGGATATAGTTACCTGCCCTGTGTTCGCAAAATTAACACCTAACGCGACCGATATAGTGGATGTAGGTCTTGCTGCTGAAAGAGCAGGAGCTGATGCTATAGTTGCTATAAACACACTTCGAGGAATGAAGATTGACATCTATCAAAGGCGTCCTGTCTTGGGATATAAGGTAGGTGGACTTTCTGGGCCTCCAATATTTCCAGTTGCAGTTCGTTGCGTATATGACCTCCACCAAAGGCTCTCTATTCCGATAATTGGTGTTGGCGGGGTAAACACATGGCAGGATGCAATAGAGATGCATCTTGCTGGAGCAAGTGCAATTCAAATTGGGACAGGTGTTCTTCGCAAGATGGACATTTTTACGGAGATCAAACAAGGTGTACAAACGTATCTCGAAAATGAGGGCTTTTCCTCAGTTAAGGAGATTGTCGGATTAGCAGGGAGGCTCGCGGAATGAAAATCGAGCACCTTATGGGCAATCCCACTTCGGTGAAGATTTCCAAACGAGTTGAGGAAAACCCAAGTACTGTAAGCCTGTATTTCGAGATATCTGATTCATATTCCCCCATATTACCAGGAGAGTTCCTTATGGTCTGGATTCCGGGTGTTGATGAGATTCCTATGAGCATCTGTTTATGGACCCCGCCTATCGTTGGAATCACAGTCAAGTCCGTAGGTGAGGCAACTGAAGCACTTGCTCAGAGAGATGTTGGTGATTGGATTGGTATACGTGGGCCCTTTGGACGCTCATTCAATGCTGACTCTTACAACGCTCTGGTTGTTGGTGGGGGTGTTGGAATGCCGCCTCTAAGATTCCTTGTTGATAGTCTCCTCTCAAAGGAAGTCAAGACAACTCTGGTGATTGCTGCCAAGACAAAGGACGAATTAATACTCTATGACTTCATGAAAAGAAAAGACTCCAATCTCAAGGTTGAGATAGCAACCGATGATGGGTCTATGGGTTTCAAAGGATTTGCTACTCAGCTTACTGAGCGGCTTTTGGAGAATCACGAATTCGATACAATATACACCTGCGGTCCTGAATTGATGATGGTAGGGCTCTATGAAATTGCAAAAGAGCACAGAGTAAAATTTCAAGCATCTCTTGAACGTTTTATGAAATGCGGATGTGGAATTTGTGGAACATGTGCTATGGACCCAGTCGGAGATTTAGTCTGCAAAGATGGACCTATCTTCTCAGGAAAAGAGCTTGATAGTATAAGTGAGTTCGGAGAGTACCATCGTGACGCAACAGGCGTCAAGAAAAAGTTCTAGGGCACTCTATTTTCGAACACCGACGACCTGACCGCGAATAAACCGTTTGTGATAATTCCTCTTGTTGCGAATTCGAGGAATGGGAGTATGACGCTCGCGGGCTCGAACCTTAGGTGTTGATTCTCGGACTTTGCCTGCCTTTGTAAGTGATCCATGTGAACCTGGCATTAAATAGTCAATCCTCTTTGGTTGTATATTCAAATCCAATTAATGGCGTTTTAAGGCTTGTCATGTGGGGCAGTCAATTTATAGTGCCCTAATAGATTTTAAGCAGCCTTATTTCAACAGGAACTCAGTTTTTGATTAATGGAGGAAACAATCTTGACCGAATCTACAGAAAAGGAGGCATTGGGATACTTTGAGTCCAAGTATAATTGTGCACAGTCCGTGTTTAGAGCAATTCTAGAGCATAAAGGACTTTATTTCAATGAAGCTACTCAGCTTGCTGCAGGATTTGGTGGCGGAATTACTCATAGCGGTCAGCAATGTGGAGCGCTTTCAGGAGCAATGATGGCTATTGGAGTACTAGCCGGACGAAAAATCAACGATGTTCGCGAACATAAGGCGATGACATACGACCTCACCTCAGAGTTACTAACAAAATTCGCAGAAGAATTTGGTACAATACGATGTGACGACTTGACTGGTGTGAATATGAGTGATCAAGATGCGCTCAAGAAAGCCATCAATGATGGGGTCTTCGAAGAGATATGTCCGAAATTTATCATAAAATCAGTGGAAATTGTGCTAGAGATGTTCCCTGATTAGCTGAGAACACAGACAGTGTCAAACCAATTGGTTTAACCGTAATTCCTGAACTAGTTCTACCATCATGCCTGTTCCTGATGAGGATTATAAGTTTCATAGAGCGATTATAGACGCACTTCTTAGTTCAGATCAGGTACTTGATAGGCGTAGCATAAATCGGATTAAAAATAAGATATGCGCGGAATTCAAAAGATCAAGAGTTCCTTCAAATGCTGACGTGCTACAGGATGCAATTCCTGAAGAATTGGAGGTCTTGATACCTCTGATGCAGAAACGGCCTGTGCGTACAATCTCAGGAGTTGCCGTTGTTGCTACCATGACTGAACCCCATGCCTGCCCTCATGGCAAATGCGCATATTGCCCCGGAGGTCCTGATCTAGGTGTTCCACAGAGCTATACAGGTCACGAACCAGCTACTATGCGCGGATTACAGCACGATTTTAATCCTTATGGGCAAGTGGAAAGTAGATTGAACCAGCTCAGTACGATTGGTCATTCGATTCAAAAAGTCGAGTTAATTGTGATGGGTGGTGATTGGTGCTCTAAACCAACCGAATATCGAGAGGGATTTGTCAAAGGTTGTCTTGATGCAATGAATGGAATGAGAAGTGCCTCTCTCACTGAAGCTCAGAGAATAAACGAAACTGCAGATGTCAGAAATGTTGGACTTACCTTTGAAACGCGTCCGGATTGGGTGACTCATGAAACTACTAATGATATGCTTCAGATGGGTGCAACAAGAGTTGAATTAGGAGTTCAATCCCTGTCTGATGATATCCTAGAGAAAGTTCAGAGAGGCCATGATATAGCAACCACTGCGAGAGCAACAAAATTACTCCGTGACAGCGGACTGAAAGTATGTTATCACATGATGCCAGGGCTTCCAGGTAGTTCAGTTGAGCAGGACTTGGAAGACTTCGAGCGTCTGTTTACCGACTCTCGTTTTCAACCGGATATGCTCAAGATATATCCTACAATCGTTGTAAAGAACACAAAACTCTACGAATGGTGGCAGGAGGGTACCTACACTCCATACACAAATGAACAGATAATATCGCTCGTATCTGAAGCAGTGAGTCGAATGCCTGAATACGTTCGGATTCAACGAATGCAACGAGATATCCCTCTTCATCAGATTGAGGCAGGTCTTAGCAGAGGTAATTTACGTGAGCTTGTCCATCAAGAAATGAAACAAAAGGGATTGAGAAATCCCACAATTCGATATCGTGAGATTGGGCATAAGCAAATGAGATCCGAGTTCCATATGACTCCTGACTCCCCTCAACTCATTAGACGCGATTACGAGGCTGCTGATGGAAAAGAGATATTTCTCTCATTCGAAGTGCCTAAGCATGATGTCATCTTTGGTTTCTTACGATTGAGATATCCAAGCGATGAGGCATATAGATCTGAAATCAATGAGAAACCATGTACAGTAATCCGAGAGCTGAGAGTATACGGCCCGGTTGTTGATATTGGAGAACATGATCCGGATGCTTGGCAGCATCTAGGACTTGGTGAGAAGCTCCTTGATGCTGCATATACCATATCCAAGGAGGACTTTGATGCAAAACGAGTGCTGGTCAACAGTGGAATCGGTGTCAAAGAATACTATCGGAATCTTGGGTTTACTGATATTGGACCTTATTTAGCTAAGCAAATCAAAGTCTAGTTAATGTCTAAGATAGATAATCCACACTTTGATATTCTTCATTCAATTCTTTTTGCAGGAATGACTTGCATAGAATCAATGTATAGAAATTCTGATATCACCCCTGATTCGTCCTTCCTGAATTTGATAGAGTATGATTCGTCTTTTGCACTGAATCTCATATTCCTAATCGGTTTCAGTTCAGTTGACTGTTGACCTGGGAATTTGCACGTAATTGTATCATCTCCCCTCAGTCCAATCTCCAAAACTATTCCAATTGCTTCATATTTACCAATTAATGACTTGAGAACTTCTCTATCTCGCAGCTGTTCATCAGGAAGTCGACTGAAAGTAATAGAAGGTGTGAGCTGCTCCAGCTTTACTGAAAATTCAACAATCTCTCCACTATCATCTGCATGAAAGGTTAGCTGTCCTTTAACATCAAAGCGTTTCATGTCGTATTGAAAGGTGTCATAGTGAAAGTGAGTAAGTGGATATTCAACTGATCCAAATTTACTTTGGAGTTCATTATCTTGTATGTAGAATTCAAAGTTACCATAACCAGGATGGTTATATTTTCCCACATATTCCTCAATCGGGCGTGTTAGCTTTGTATCCTTGATACGAAGACCCTGTGATATCTCACCCGATTCTTTAATACTCTTTATCATTTCCACATCTATCTTAGTGTATATATCATTCCAATCAACTTGTTCCAAACCCAGGAATCTATCAAAAAGATTGTAGAATACTGCGCCTGTTATCCCACAGTCGCTCTTGTTAACAATCGCCATGACTCCTATGTCCTCATCTGGTAGGAATCCCATTAAGGATGATGACCCATCTATACCTCCTCCATGTCTTACTACACGATGACCCCTGTACATCACTCCCGCCCATCCCAGAGCGTATGTATCCATCCTGAACCATTTCTGATCCGGTACCCAGAAGTCAAGTCCCATGGTCATTGAAGAAATGATAACAGAATCATGGGTACGCCGCAGATTGTCTGCAGATACAAGTTGTTTTTTGGCAACCATTCCTTTGTTGAGATGAAATTTCAACCATTTTCCCATATCATCAATGCTTGCATTGATACACCCCGCACCAGTTGCTACATCGTTTACGACATAATCACACTCGATATATCCAAGCTTCTCATCTTTGAAGTCAATTTTGTAGGGTGTAGCATAATCAGAGGTCTGCTGCATAGTTGTGATTGAGAAATTGGAATTTTTCATACCTAATGGTTTGAAAATCCGTTTTGTGATGAAATCATTGTAACTCATCCCTGATAACTCTTCTATTATTACTGAAGCTGCTAGATACATGAGATTACAATATTGAAAGGTTGTACGAATTTCCTTGCTCGAGTCTAAATGGGGCAATCGATTAAGCACTTGGTCATAGGTGAACTCATCATTGATCCATACAAAATCATGTCTCGGTAGACCAGTTCTATGCGAAAGCATGTCGACAATGGTGACTTGATTTGTGGCAACAGAGTCTTTCATTTTGAATTGAGGAATAAACTCCCTAATTGGAGTATCCCACTCTAATTTACCTTCATCCACAAGCATGGCAATCGCTGTACTGGTGAACGATTTTGTACATGAGGCAATGGGATGTATTGTACTTGTGGTCATCTCAAGTTTCTTATCAACATCGCGATATCCAAATCCCTTCGAATACACGATGTCTTTATCCTTTAGAGCTACTACAGCAAGACCTGGGGCATCAAATTTCTTTACAGAGTCTTCAAGAAACTCGTCTATAGCTTCAAGGGTTCCACCTTGTATCATTTCCTAACCACCATACTAAATTCCGTTATTGTGAAAAACACATTTACGATTTTTAATAATGTGCTTTTAGAATACTACCTGCCTTAAGAATTATGTTTCAATGCTGCATTAGATAGCGGCTGTGCTTCTAATTCCTCGAATTATAAATCCTGTCGAATGAGATTACTCAGTATCGAAAAATCCCTATGATGAAAAAGTGGCGCCGAGGGTGAGATGTGTTCACACCCACCGATACGATGGGCGTCTTGAACTCACGCGTCCTAGGACACCGGTTAACTTGACTAACAGCGTGCAAAGCACACCGGTTTTCAAGACCGGCGCCGTAATCCGGGCTTGGCTACCTCGGCATCTTACATTTCTTCTCTCCTCTTAGAACGCCTTTTAAGCTTCGTGGAGTGGAGTCTATACTAGGTGAAGTGGACATTGGATCGCGGCTTTCTTTTCCATGAGCACACCGCAGATATAACCTTGGAGTGTTGGGCTCCGACTTTGGAGGAAGCGTTCGAACAAGCCGCATTGGGTACTTTTGAGGTGATGATGGATACCTCCACAGTTGAACCTCTTATTCCAGTGGAAGTAGAACTTGAAGGCTCGGACCTGCAGGAACTTCTAGTTGAGTGGATAGGTCATCTCATTTCGCTTATCGATATCAACTCACAGTTTTACTCTGAGTTCGAGGTGATTGAAATCAAAGAAGATTCAGGACGATTTCATATCAGAGGGCGTGCTTGGGGCGAAGACATCAACCATGAGCGTCATGATACACATACAGAAGTAAAGGCAATGACCTATGCTGACATGAAGATTGAACAAAAAGAAGAGCGAACAACACTCTGGTTCACACTTGATCTCTAGTATTTGGAAGTGAGTGAATGACTTTTGAAGTAGCAATACCTGATGCCTCATTGGAGGATTGTGCAAGCCTTAGAGACAAGACTGTAAAGGTAGGTCTGTTAGCACGTGCTTTCGCAATATTCAAAGTCGAGCGCGTTTTCATCTATTCAACTCCGCAATCCGAAGAGTCCCATAACCGCGATGCAGCTTTACTTGTTAGATTATTGCGTTTTATGGATACACCTCAATATCTCCGGAAACAGGTATTCGCTCATACTCCTTCACTGAAATATGCCGGAATCCTGCCGCCATTAAGAATAAAGAGTCATCCTCTTGCTGCTAAGACTACCGATCTCATGGAGGGCGATATCCGTTGGGGCATTCAGACTCAGAAAGGTATGATTGACCTAGGTCTCGATAAGTCTGTCAAATGTGATGAACAAGTAAATAGGCACACGCCTGCAATCTTTCGTGTCAAGAGTTCTAAACCCCTCAGACTTGAAATTATTGAACGCGAGGATATCGAATACTACTTTGGGTTCGAAGTAGAGCGAGTTGACAATCTGCAAAAAACACTAGAGCAGTCCGGTTCATCAACTCGGATTGTCTTTTCGCGAAACGGTGTTCAATTCAATCAGATTGCGGATAAAATTCAATCCACCGTACGTGGTAATGGGTCTGTATTAGCCCTGTTTGGTTCGCCAAAATCAGGTATTCGCGATTTATTTAGGAACTCTATGGACACGATAAAACCCAATATTGAATTCTGGATAAACACAATTCATGATCAAGGAACTGAGACCGTTCGACTCGAAGAGGCTGTTTTTTCGAGTTTAGGACTATTGAACGATAGATTGGGTGTTCTTTATTCAAAATCAGGATATCATAGTTGAGTATCTTCCTCATGCTCATAGTTTATAGACCTTCGATTCTGTATCCATGAACAAGTCAAAACTGTGGTGTGATTATGCTCTCAGAACGCGTACAAAGGCTCAGAGAAAAGAGCATGAACACAGAGCCCTACATATCTACAGAACGAGCTGAACTGATCACAGACTTCTATCAGAGTGGTGGTGCAGATACCCTATCAGTTCCTGTGTCGCGCGCCATGGCATTCAAATATATTCTCCAGCACAGAGAGATCTATATTGGAGATGGCGAATTAATCGTTGGAGAACGTGGTCCTGAACCAAGAGCAACTCCCACATATCCTGAACTATGCTGCCATTCAATTGATGATTTGGAGGCTTGCCATAATCGGGTACGGTCTCGATTCAATGTGAGTGAGGATGCTAAGGATGTCTATCGTGAAGAAATCATTCCTTTCTGGCTTGGAAAGACAATACGTGAACGCGTCTTTGCGTCCATGTCTGAGGAGTGGATGACTGCATTTGAGGTTGGAATATTCACCGAATTCATGGAACAGAGAGCACCTGGACATGCTATCCTTGATGATAAGATCTACAAACGAGGTCTAATTGATTTCATTCAGGACATTGACACTAGACTTGAAGACATTGATTTCTATAATGATCCTCTCGCATTCGCAAGGAGTGAAGAACTCAAGGCAATTCGTATCGTGGCGGAAGCGATTATTGACTTTGCTCATCGACATTCAGAGTTGGCAAGCGACCTTGCAGAGTCTGAGAAAGACCCTACAAGGAGGAAGGAGCTCGAGAAGATTGCAGAGGTATGTAGACATGTTCCTGCTAATGCACCACGTGACTTCTGGGAGGCCCTACAGACCTATTGGTTTGTTCATCTGGGTGTGATTACCGAGCTCAACGTATGGGATTCATTTAATCCGGGTCGTGTAGACTTGAATCTCTACCCTTTCTACAAAAAAGGAGTAGACTCTGGTGAATTAACCCGGGATTCCGCAAAAGAGCTTCTACAATGTTTTTGGGTAAAATTCCATAATCAACCTGCTCCACCAAAGGTTGACATCACTGAGGAACAGAGTGGAACGTACCAAGACTTTACTTTGATTAACACAGGTGGCCTTACAATCGATGGTACTGATGCAGTCAACGAGCTCTCATACCTACTTCTCGAAGTATGTGAAGAGATGCAGTTGATCATGCCAAGTGTCTGCATTCAAATCAGTGAACACAATCCTGATGACTTCCTTCTAAAAGCCGTTGATGTTATTAGCACAGGCCTAGGACAACCCTCAATGTTCAATACCGATGTCATAATCAAAGAATTTCTTCGGATGGGAAAGACCCTTGAGGATGCAAGAAAGGGTGGACCTAGTGGATGTGTCACAATTGGTTCATTTGGTAGTGAGAGCGTCATCCTTACAGGTTACATGAATTGGCCTAAGATTCTCGAGATAACATTGAACAATGGTGTTGACCCGCGGACTAACAAGCTGGTGGGTCTTGAAACCGGAAATCCTCGTGATTTCAAATCATTTGAGGAACTCTTTGACGCTTATACTAATCAACTGAAGTACTTCATAGATTTGAAAATCAAAGGCAATAACATCATCGAACGAATCTATGCAGAGCATATGCCCTCACCATTTATGTCTCTTTTAATGGACGACTGTATCCAAAAGGGAATAGACTATCATAATGGTGGATCTCGCTACAATAGCACGTATATCCAAGGTGTGGGAATGGGTACAATTACAGATTCACTCGCGGCAATCAAATATCACGTCTATGATGACGAAAATCTCACGATGGGCCAACTCTTGGAAACACTTGAGTCCAATTTTGAGGATGAACCACTGAGGATGCGGCTTCTCAATAAGACCCCCAAATACGGAAATGATGATGACTATGCAGATAGTATCGCTCAAGAGGTCTTTGAAACTTACTTTGAGAACCTTGATGGACGTCCCAACACCAAGGGTGGTGAGTATCGAGTAAATCTTCTCCCCACTACTGTGCATATTTACTTTGGACAGGTCACAGGTGCAACACCTAACGGTCGACTGAAGGGTGAACCACTCTCAGATGGGATATCCCCAAGTCATGGTGCAGACAAACTCGGTCCTACCGCAGTTCTTCGATCAGCAGCAAAAATAGACCACTCAAAAACTGGTGGTACATTGCTCAATCAGAAATTCATGCCTGATGTATTGGCTAATAATGAGGGACGTGAGAAACTCGCATTTTTAGTTCGATCATATTTCAAACTCGGTGGACATCATATACAATTCAATGTTATCAGTCATGACACACTACAAGATGCACAACTGCATCCTGAAAGCCATGGAAATCTGATTGTGAGAGTTGCTGGATACAGCGATTATTTTGTAAATCTTGGTAAGAGCTTACAAGATGAGATCATAGCTAGAACAACGCATAATACATTATAAATCCCGAATTTCTCTACTATTTTCCATTATATTACACGATTTGGTCGGTGGGCAAGTTTTAAAAACAGACCTATTCTTGACGCGCACTAGTAGTACGAATAGCATAGCTAAGTGACTATTGTTTTAGCTGACAAATATACATCTATGCTGCAAAACTACTGGTGAAATTTAATGGCACATCGGAAAAAGAACGCTCCAAGAAGAGGTAGCCTGGCATATCTTCCAAGAGGGAAGGCATCCAAGTTTTTGCCAAGAATCAAGAATTGGCCATCTTGGGAGGGCAAGGAACCACGTCTACTTGGATTTATGGGATATAAAGCTGGCATGTCTCATGCTGTCATGACTATCAAGCATGACGAGAGCCCGTTTAGGGGTCAAGAAACAGTCATTCCCGTCACGATTATTGATACTCCTCCAGTTCGACCATTCAGCATACGTGGTTACAAGGCTACTCCTTATGGTCACAAGCTGGTTACTGAGGTTTTGGCTGACAATCTCTCAGAAGACCTGAAGAAAGCTATGCCAATGCCAAAGAACTATGATCATAATGCTAAGATAGCCGAGCTAGAATCAAAAATCGAAGAACTATCTGAGATTAGAATGCTTGTTCATACTCAGCCAAGGCTGGCTGGTGTATCCAAAAAGAAACCAGACATCTCAGAATACTTGGTAGGGGCATCAAGTGCGCAAGAAGCACTTGAGTATGCCAAGACTATTCTGGGTACTGATGTACGAGTTGCAGACATCCTTAATGAGGGTATTCTCGTAGATTCAATTGGAGTAACAAAGGGTCATGGATTCCAAGGTCCCGTACGACGTTGGGGTATACGAATACTGCAACACAAATCCCGAAAGACAAAGAGAGGCGTAGGATGTATCGGTCCTTGGTCACCAACAAACATCCGATATACAGTACCTCGTCCTGGGCAGACTGGATACCACAAACGTACAAGCTTTAACAATGAAGTCCTAAGGATGGGTGAGCGTGGAGAAGAAATCACACCATCTGGTGGATTTGTGAATTATGGAGTAATTCGCGGTGACTATGTTATTCTCTGGGGTTCAGTTCCCGGCTCTGTGAAGCGTCCCCTCAGACTGCGATTTGCAATTCGTCCTAAACGTTCACACCTCGGGCAAGTGACCGAGGTAAGCTACATCAGCACAGCATCCAAACAATAGGAGGATTGAGAAAATGAGTAAGGTAAAGACATATTCATTGAAAGGAAAAGCGGGTACTCCAATAGATCTCCCATCCCATTTTGATACACCTTATCGTCCAGATGTAATCCAGCGTGCAGTTCTTGCAGTGCAATCACGCCGCTACCAACCTCATGGTGTTGATGAGCTGGCTGGTAAGAGAAATACTGCTCAGAGCTGGCAGACTGGCCATGGTAGGTCACGAATGCCCCGTATCAAAGGGTCAGGTACAGGTGCAGCCAATAAAGCTGGATTTGCTCCAGGTACTATAGGAGGACGTGTTGCTCACCCTCCTGAGGCTCGCAAGGTACTTGTCGAACGCATCAACAAGAAGGAAAACAGACTTGCAATCCGCTCTGCTATTGCAGCTACTGCAAACAAACAAACTGTCACCGAACGCGGTCATAGAACTGATAGTGTTCCTGACTTTCCATTAGTAGTTGATGACGCCATCGAGTCACTGCTGACAACCAAAGAGGTCGCCACAGCACTAAGCAAACTTGGTCTCGAAGATGACCTCGCACGTGCCTCAGAAGGTCGTGGCGTTCGTGCTGGTAAGGGTAAGATGCGTGGTCGGAAGATGAAGACTCCAAGGTCACTACTCATCGTAGTAGGAGAGGACAAGGGAATTATTGCAGCTGGCAGAAACCTCCCTGGTGTTGATGTCGTTGAAGTTCATGGACTCAACGCAGAACTCCTAGCTCCTGGAACTCATGCGGGAAGGCTAGCGGTCTGGAGTAAGTCAGCTATAGAGCGGCTCGAAAAGGAGGCACTTTTTATCTGAGGTGAGAAATGATGAGAGATCCAAATACAATCATCATCCGTCCCGTCGTCACAGAAGCCAGTCTGGAAGCTGTTGATAATGAGAACAAGCTCATCTTCTATGTCGACATCAGGGCGAACAAGAACTCCATTAAATGGGCTGTAGAAAGCCTCTACAATGTAGTAGTCGTGAAAGTGAATACTCTGATAACTCCTGATGGCAGAAAGAAGGCGCTTGTCAAACTTGCTCCTGAATACAGCGCAGGCGAAGTCGCCACACAACTGGGGGTATTCTAAATGGGTCGTCGAATATTAGTGCAGAGGAAAGGCCGCGGAACAACGCAATGGCGGTCACCCAGTCACAAGAAGATTGCCCCAGCTAGACATCCCAAATGGGCTCCTGAGAAGACCTATGTCGGTCGTGTGATCAACCTCTATCATGAGTCTGGTCGTGGTGCACCCATTGCTGAAGTACGATATGAAGAGGAGGATAAACTCCATTATATGGTGGCTCCTGAGGGTCTTGCAATCGGTCAGGTTGTCGAGTGTGGTGAGGAAGCAGGTCTTGCTAATGGGAACACTCTGATATTGGAATATATCCCGGAAGGTACGCCGATCTACAACATCGAAGGCAGTCCCGGAGATGGTGGCAAATACGTCCGCTCATCTGGTCTTGCAGCTACTATAATCTCAATTGATAAGACAAAGGCTATGGTTCGGCTCCCCTCTGGTACTCAGAAGATGTTCAGTCCACGTTGTAGAGCAACAATCGGTATTGTAGCTGGTGGTGGTCGTCCTGAGAAACCATTCCTCAAGGCTGGCACTGTCTGGCATAACACACGTGGGAAAGCTCGTAAGTGGCCTGTAGTCCGTGGTGCAGCAATGAATGCCTGTAGTCACCCACACGGTGGTGGCTCACATCAGAGCCCAGGTCGTCCTACATGTGTCAGTCGTCATGCACCTCCTGGAAGAAAAGTTGGCAATATCGCAGCTAGGCGTACAGGAAGAAAGAGAAAATAAACTCTCAATTCCAGACTCATCCATTCGCCCTCTCAAGCTCCCCATTGGTTAACAGGTTAGGGATTATTCCCCAACCTGTCTTTTTAATAATGTAATGAATAATCAACTGACTTGTCTTCAGAATCCTCTCAGCACTGTTCTTAATTGATTCAGCATTTACTTCACTGAACAATGCCAGATATGAGGGAGCATTGCTCTCAAGACGACTAGTAGTTTGTTAAAGAACGCATTGGCTAGGACTTTACTATGGATGACAAGATTGTCATTGCATACTGGTACAACATTTGTATTCTTGTTGGCCTGCAGCGAAGGAACAAGAATAGGTGGTCTAGGGGGTGAGTTGTTCTTCCAGCTCCTTAATGGCTTCAGGGATTGTAATGATGGTTCGTGGCGCATTCAATATCGGAAAGAATGCAAAGTTCTTGGGTGATAACACCGAAGCAGCTGCTTCACGGACCCTACTAGGGAAGATTCGTGATATCTATACAGGTGGATTCAACAATATGATTGAATCCGTAAAGATGTTAAGACCGAGTGCTTATGGGTCTTTGACGACACTAGGAAAGCTTCAAGTCGTAAACTCTCTTGCGATGTGGAGCTTCAAAGTGTTAGTAGTAGGCCTTGTATTAACTGACTTATCAATAACCCTCTAATTGAACAAGGAGAACATGAAATGAAGACCGTCAATGATGTCTTTGACGAAATCCGCAAAGCAGAATCCCCTGAGGTCATCTTGGATGCGATGAGATACATACTCGACAACTATCGACATGAAGGACGTCTTAGAGGGGCATGGGGAACTTGGAAGTACGCTGGTTTCACTTCGTCTTCCTGCGTATTTTCCAAGGGCAACAGAGGATGAGAGGATTCTAGAAGCAGAGCCCGGTGAGATATTGCTACTCCCAGCAGAAGGCAGAATCTTCAGAACTGCGGGTATCTATGGGGTTTGGGAGGTATTCGATGATGAGTTGTTCAGTCTATATAATCCAGAAACTTCGACTACAACAACAGGATTCGAAACTACAACGAGTAGTCCCCCCATCTCAACGATAGACTCAACGATTTCTACATCATCTACAACAACTGGAATTATTCCTTCAATTAATAAGACGACCACTCCCGACATAGAACAGGGTCTGGATATTTGGATTTTGAGCATATCAGTGATAGCTATAGCGTCAGAGATTATTGCGTTTCTATTCATTATACGTCGGAGAGATGCTGGTGCAAAGGCGACATAGATGTCTGAGAACATTGCTTTCATTCACTTCTGTTCTACTCCCACATACTTCCAGACATGCTACTGCCTTCCAGATGACCTTTGAATCTCCCGCACACCTTACTCAGCTATGAGAACCACCAACAGTACCGGACGCAAGAGCAAGTAAAATTATCGTAGAAGAGAGTGCAAGCTCTCTTCTCTCATTCCCTTTTTTCAACTGTATTATCTCCCAAAGCAGATATTAGGCGACACATCATATTGCACTGAGGAGTTGTATAATGCTTCAAACTATTCCAGAGATATTCATTGTTGGATCTATACTTCTTCTAAGCATTGTATTTCTTTACTGGATTGGTACTCGTGCGAAAAAAGCGAGTATTAGACTGGAGCAGGAAACCTTGAAACTCCCACTAACTAATCCTGAAAAAATCGAAGAATCGCACAAGTCTAAGGTTCTCCAGATGAAGCGTACGTGGCAGAAAACAACCCTAGTTAGTGGTTTTTCCATAATATCCGAGTCTTGGATGTTCTGGATACTTATGGGTAATTCCACCCTTATAATCGAAGATTTTAACCCCACTATGTTTTTTGGTCTGTATGTTCTCTTCCTGCTCTACTTGACTGCTGGATTTGGCATCGGTATCGTTCAAATTGTACGAAAGAGGAGCTTCTGGAATGGACAAATTAACCCAGTACGGGGAATAGAAATTAATCTTGAGGGATTTGTCCAGAAGAAATTGAAAGAACGACCCGCAGAACTCTACGAACCTAAATTCTATCCTGAGGTGGAACAGAATATCCGTTCTAACTGGGAATTAGCCTTTCAATCAGCACTTAACCAAGCAGTCATGAATGAAATATATTCGCGAGAATTATCCTCTGATGATCGACAATTACTTCTTGAACACCTTGCGCGACGCGATGACATGATTGGCCAGACTGCTATAGAAATCCAGAAAGACTTCGCAATGCGAGAAATTGTTGACCATTGATTACCAATTACAATTCCGTCGATTGTATTTGGTGAAAGACGAATCATGGTGAGTCTTCCACGTTCTTTTTCCCATCATTCAACCAGTATTTTAGGTTCTATCATGGCCATACTGAAAATAGAACGATATCTCTTATCTTTCATTTTCTATCAATTACAATCATGAAATTCGGAGAAGATATTAGGACAAATCCAGAATTTTCTTCGGGAAGATTGTAATGCAGATGAACTTGGTAGGTTTTTTGATTAGCACGATAGCATCATTTACAATATTGATAATCATTGGAATGATAGGTTACCGTGCTGAAGCACTAGGTGATCAATTAAAGACCGATGCACTCAAGCTTCCTTTGCTTGACCCTAATGAAGAGAACGTAGAACGAATAGACACAATAACTGAGATGCAACGTAAGTGGGATATCGCATCGATCATATGGGGTCTGACATATGTTCCCTTTTTTTCAGGTGTTTTTCTGATTTCAGCATTCAATCAGGGTAGTATTGTTGACTTCTTATTCTATATGCTATTTGTCATCATTATTGGCTTACCTTCAGGTATCGGTCGCGCTTTGTGGAATCGAAGTTTTTGGATTGAGCAACTAAATCCCATAGAAGGGATACAGGCCAATCTCGAGAAATACATGGCCGCACAATTGAAGAACCGTCCAAAAGCGAAACCAAGTCGGTCATGGTATCTAGAGGTTGATATGAATGTCTATACTAACTATGACACAATGATGAAAACCTCGCTGAGGCATAGACTTGTGGAACTGATTGTTAAACGAGAACTCTCTCCAGATGGGAGAACAATACTACTAGAATATCTCACTAGACGTGATGATCTTATAGGTCAAGTGGCTCGCGAAGTTCAAAGAGGCATTCCACAGCGTGCAGGGTTGATTCATAATCCAAATTAGTTTCCAATCATACAATATTCCGTGTCAATGTTTATATGCGTTCAAATATTCGATGCGTTCGTGAACAACTTGTTTTCCAACACTCTTGGTCTATCATAGCGATGCTACCCATAGAACGGGTCATCGTAGGTTAATGTATTAATTTGCCTCACAAGAAAGGCCGTGGAGGCCAGAAGAAGACCAGAGCACGCGAGCTTGGCGGTGTTCGATACCCCCACCGAGTGGTTCGATGCACTGCAGGTATAGCTCCCAACTGCAAAGGCTGGATGAACGAGAACACCATGCCTGCTCCTGGTATCTGCAAGCGTTGCTGGCAGGCAATTGAATCCAAGAAGTGAGGGAAGTATTCCCTCCACCCCTATTTTTTATATTTCTATTGGCTAATTTTCCCATTTAGAGGCCTATAATACCTTAAAATTCTATTAACTATGTTTATATTCTATTAAAACGTAAATAAAGGCGAGGTTTTTTCTGAACCGACTGCTTTAACGTCTATCGCCAAAAAGGGGCGGAACGCGCGGCTGTCCAGACAAATTAACTTCGATATCATCAGAGGTGAAAAAAATGAGTAAGGACAAAAAGAAGCAGCAACCAAAGCCAAAACCAAAGCCAAAGAAATAACCTTCTGCTTACTACTCGCACCTGCGACTTCTTAGCATTTAAAGGAGGAGTTCCCGGACTCCTCCAATTCCTTGTTTTTTCAATTTGGGACCAATGTACTGAACCACACCCTGATAATACTCACGTCCATATCCCTGTATTTGTAACACAACTGTGAGGATTAGCCATGCGTCTAATTGCGGTGCACATCCCAGAACGATACGTTGATGATCTGCAGGCACTTGTCGAGAAGAACCTGTATCCAAATCGCTCCGAGGTCATTCGGATTGCTATTCGCGACCTGCTGAAACGTGAGTTGTGGGAGCATGGACGAATGCCGACCAAGAGATCAAGTGAGGTCATAGCAGAATGAGATCACTTATTGATGATGCAAGAGAACACAGTCAGAGAGAACGTGGTTCACAACCCCCCCTAGATATGGGCCAAGCGAGAATACTTGTTGTTGGATGTGGTGGGGCTGGAAACAACACCGTGAAACGTCTCATGACAATTGGAGTTCAAGGTGCTGAATGTGTGGCTGTCAATACAGATAGACAGCATCTTGCTGTGACCACTGCACATAGAAAATTACTGATTGGTGAGAGGATAACCCGGGGTCTTGGTGCTGGAGGCTACCCTCATGTAGGTCAAGCTGCAGCAGAGGAATCAACGCCTCAGCTGACTGAGCTTCTCAGAGATGCAGATTTAGTTTTCATAGCTGCTGGATTGGGTGGCGGCACTGGTACAGGTAGTGCACCTGTAGTGGCAGAAATTGCGAAGAAGAACGATGCCATAGTTGTCGGTGTTGTGACGATGCCTTTCGCTCTCGAAAAGACTCGTATTGATAAGGCAAAGTCAGGTCTCGCGCGTTTACAAGAGTATTCTGATACTTGTGTTGTAATAGATAATCAGAAACTCATGGAGCTAGTCCCTGACCTTCCCATCGAAGAAGCCTTTGGTGTAGCTGATGAGGTTCTTGCAGGTATGGTGAAGGGCATCACAGAAACAATCACTATGCCGAGTCTGATCAATCTCGATTATGCCGATGTCCGTTCAATCATATGCAATGGTGGCGTAGCACTAGTCGGTCTCGGTGAAGCAACAGGTGAAAATCGTGCAGCAGGAGCAATCAAGAACGCTCTGAACAGTCCTCTTCTCGAAGTAGAGTGGTCCGGTGCAACTGGAGCGCTTATTCACATTACAGGTGGACCAGATATGTCACTAGCAGAAGCGAATAATGTTGGTGAACTGGTCTCAGAGAAAATGTCGCAAGATGCCAATGTTATCTGGGGTGCTAGAGTAGAACCACGGCTCAGTGGTGTTCTGCGTGTCATGCTTATCCTTACAGGTGTCAAGAGTCCTCAATTACTCGCCCGTTCGAATGAGGAGTCATCCAGTACATTTGATCGACGAAAGAGTAGACTGGCTGAATTTGGGCTATTTAGCTCTCATGCTGGTGGAACATATCCTCAACAGGCAAAGAGCGAGGCAATCGCGTTTGGTAAATTGCCGTCAATATCTCGAAGATCCTCATGGGAAGAACGATTGAAACCACTTGAGAAACGCTTCAAGGAGAAAACACCAGAACGCCAAGAAGATTTGAAGAAACGTAGTCTTGAGGAACTTGGCCTCAAACGATTGTTCTAATTCAAGAGCTTAGCGGCTCTTTCTAATCTATTTATGAATCGAGAGAAGATGTGTTCATTTACTACAGTTGGAGTCAATGATGCAGCGTTGGATTATGAGACCTTATTCCTACTATCTGGGTGTTGAAGTAAGGCATTTTCAATCATGCATTTCTACTATAGCAAACCCATTTCTTCCATCCATTCGTCGTAAGCCAGTTTCACTCTTTCATACAAAGGACCCGTGCCATCTACACCGTCTGCAGTGATACGAATCTTGTTCATTACAACTATTATGCCTGTATCTTGGAAGTATTGTACACCTCCAGGGGGAAACTGTCTCTCAAGTACTCTTGCCAGTCCTTCAAGACTGAGTTCCTCCTCTGCTACGGAGAATGAAACGATATGACTTCCATATACGAATATTTTTGGAACTCTCTGTTCAGTTCCTTCAATGACCACATCGGTCATTACTATGCTAAGACTCTCAGGGTCAACACCCTTCAAGGCACCATTATACACTGTACCATCAGCTAATCTGACATTCACTGTGGCACCCACAATAGTTGCCATCTCTCTGTTGAAAGCTCTCATTGCCGCATCAGACATCTTCTATCACCTAATACAGGTTAACGTCAAACAGGACGGCTCGGTGGCGACTTTGTTAAAAGTACTGTGGTTTGCGGCATAGAATTATTCTTAGTGCAGTCATGCTATTCTATATATGATACGGCAATGCAATCCAATGCCAGCAGGAAATCAGGTGATAATCGTGACAACAGAGGTTCACTTCTCAAGGCGTTATCTTCGTGAGGAAGCGCTCCCAACTTATTATGGCAAATAGAATCTTTGTTTACCAGATTGCAAAAAAAGACGATTAGACTACATCTTTATGGACACAATATATAGGTAATCAATGTTTTAAAACCACAAAAGCAGTCATTAAACTCTATAATAACATCAAAAGTTAACAGGAACTGCTCATAAGGCTATTTCTTGAGAAAGAGAACCAAATATTTAGTATTCAATTCTCTCGATATATCCAAAGCCTATTTTGTGTATCTAATTCGAGTAGTACACTGACCAAATACAGACCTGAGGAAAAGCTGTGGAGTACATTAGGGATGAACACCACATTAAGACAGCCAGAAACCGTATCATGAACAAAGAGGTGTTTGTGTAGATGAAAGTAGAGAAAGCGATCTTCATTGTGTTTTTCCTATCTCTATCGCTTGCATTCTTATTCTCAGAAAACCGCCTCGATGTAACTGATACATCTCCTTCCATTATACAACCATCTTCAATTTTGAGTGAAGCAGAAGCATTTACCTATATTAATGAGGTATCATCTTGGAACTATGGATATATCGATGAGAAGCACCCTGGAGAACCCGGATTCAGCCTTCCGAATCTCCAAACTGACGATAACATGAATGCTTTACTCTCTGAAGCATCAATTCTTTTTGTAAAACGATTCGAATATACATTCAGGATTCCGTGTGATTCTTGGTCCACCTATCAAACATATGAACTACAGGTTGAAGGTTATTGTGATCGGGGCCCTGAACCACTTCAATTCTTCTGGGGTGTTTCCGATTCAACCACAGATTCTCTACTTGGGACAATTGAAATCGACGAAATCACCCCTATTCAAAAGTCATGGCCAATAGATGTTACTGGATACGATTCAATATATATCCGAGTTGTCGATAGTTAGTATACAGCAACGGATGGAGCACATAGCTGTTGGTATCTAGATTACATTCGACTACGATTCTCGGATGCGTACACCTATGTCAACAGTTACCTTGAGGTGACCACATTATATGACGATGACAATCTGTATCCTGGAAAGGGAATAGCAGGAAATTCCTTTTACGAATTCAGGTTCTCTGCCACTGATGCAGATGGCGGGAATACAATAAGCAGAATGGAGCTGCAATGTCTAAAGGAATCGAATGGAAATGAGCTCTGTCAGTAGTCATGGATGATTTGGAATTCTCCTCAAGCGATAATTCTGTGGGTGCCTCATGGATTTCAATTGTACCTGACGAATGCATTGTCACAACACACCAATCCAGTCGTTTAGTGACATTTGCAGTACGAATAACGTATTTTCACCCAGAGGAAAGCAATCCGGATTGGAGGATTATAGCATCTACTCCCACAGATTCGGACTCCAAAACATTAGATCATATATGGAATGACGAGCTACAGAAGGATGTTGATGTCCACACCCAACTTGATTGGGAATCTTTCACATCAAACGAACAAGACCACTGCGATCCAGTGACATCGATCGATATTCAGGGGCTTGTAGTATTTACCGCATCATCATCAGGAGAACGCGCTGGAAATGACATTTACTGTTCCTGAAAAATATAAGGATATTATTCATATGATTTAAAGTTGCTATTATTCGGTTGCCATATTCTTTATCTTTATGATGATACTCAAGAAACACTCTTGGTATAGAAGATTCAAACTCACCCATTACTAACAACTTCTTCTATTCGGATGATACTTTTATCTTAAATTAAGCTCTATTAAGTTAAATATAATGGAAGAGCTGGCACTCAGGAGGGTTCTATTTAGTGAAAGGTGGTATGAATAGTTTCGTGTATCTGTCCCTGACCCTAGCATTCTCTCGATAGGAAAACAACTGAAAGAAGCACCTTAGACTATATGAGTCATCTTGTACTAGTATGAGAGGCTTCAATTCTAACAGAATCCTGTGCACACAAATCCATCACCTTCGAAACAGAAGACCTGTGCATTCCTCTGATCTTACTCAGAGATGTGAGAGTAATGGGTAGACAGTATATGCCTTCCGAATGGCTGTAGAGAAGGAACTCTCCACATGAAAAGAATTTCAACTAACTCTTGAATCTTAGTTGAAATAGTAGAAAAAAAGCTGAGAAAGTTATTCTTTCTCAGCAATAGTATGTTGTATGTGTTATATCAAGACCATACGTTTATCTCATTTACATCAAAGTTGATATATTGAGGATCTCCTATTTCACCAGTTTCACCATAAGCATATCCTCCATAATATAACTTGATGTAAATCGTCACTGCTGCATAGTAAGTTGTATCTGCTTGTAGTTCCCAATTCCAATAGACACTGTTACTTCCATCTTCAGATACTGAATCTGTTGATTCATCATAGTTTCCGGGATCAGTACATGTCACCTCATCGTGGAGTATATTCTTCTTGAACTCTATTTCATTCAGAGAACTGGACAGCAAATAATATCTAACCCATATTTTTGCATAACCTCCAGACACTACACCAGCAAGGATATGATAGTTCAAGTTCCAATCTGCAGAGCAATGGACTCTCCCGGTGGAAGGTGGAGTGAACTGCATTGCAACAAACAACTTTGCAAAGTGCACACTTGCAGAATCCCACTGACCATAGACCTCAATCTCACCAGTAAGATAACTAGCTGTTCTTAATGAAAATGCCCAGATGGAGTAAACACCGTTAACTGTACTATAATCGGTACTATCATTTTCTGTGAATGAATAAGCTGAAACACCTGGAGCAATCATTCCAAAAACAAGAACTACTAAAAGTATGGATTTGAATCTCCTATACCTCATCGTAAATTCCTCATTATTCACAATATTAGAAATATTGTGCAAATTAATTAAACATCTACTTATTTAAATGATTTGTGTACTTTTGTCATTATTGATTGTAATTCAAGCCCAGATAACGTACGATTAGATTGACGGATAATTCAAATATTAGTTAAATACCCCTATTCCTAAATCATCAAAATAGATTTAGAATTACGTTTATGCTTAGTATATAACACCACCAAAATACCAAACACTCCTAATAGAGATAGCAATAAACCTATAGAGAACAAACCTACATCAGGCAGAGTTGGTGTAATTGTAATAATGCAATTTATTTCCTCAGTAGAATTATCAGGCTTCAGCAGGATTACAAGCCAACGATTATTTTGAGTTCTAATAAGACCGTCGTAGGAAGTAATGTTTTGATGAATTTCATAAACACTTACGTTTTCCAGAGATTGCTCCGCGAACGCTCTTATTCCATTTTCATAATCTAGTAGATAAAGGGTGAATGTATGGTTCATGATTTCTCTAACTCTGATATATTTCATATTGCTACATTCAAAAAAACGTCCCTCATACTCTTCTGGATTCTCGATATGGATACGTGTCATTTGTGAAATATCGATAAAAGCCACTGTATAGGATAGTATAATAAAAGTAATCCCAGTCAAAACGAATAGTGTTTGTAATCTCATATATTTCATTCTATACATCCATCCTCCATACAAATACCAAAGAAACTAAAAACATGCATATTCCCAACAGTAGGCTTCCCAACAGACCATAAAGTAAATCCATTGGTAGGATCTCATAAACGAACACCCCAATATAGGCATAGCCTTGAAAGAAAGCAGTGGATAAATAAACTGGATTCAATATTCCACGTAAAATTGCGGGTTGATAAGTGATGAAGTAGCTCACAAATAGAAACAGTGAGGTCAGACTCAGACCTCCAAGTGCTGTGTAAGAAGACTTCCTGGTTATTATTGCAATCAGCACAGAGACAGAAATAACAAAGATTACGCTGATATTGAATGCGACAAGTAAGATGATGAATACAATGAAATTATTACCTCCTCCCAAAAGAAAGTAGGGAATTATAATTCCTAATGTTGAGGGGCCGCAAGTAAGAGCCCAGATAATAAAGATTCTAATTAGTATTATCTCAATTCTACCAATTGGGTATGAAATATATCTCCGAAATAGATTGGATTCAAAATCATGCGCGATTTGAAAGGACACCATGAGGGGGATGATGCCATATAGAACAAGAGTCAGAGCGTTAAGCGGTGCTGAGATATGAAAGATATCTATATCTTCAAGTTTATGCAATACTTCCGTTATGGAATCTTGGGATATGTCAAGTTCAGGTACCAAGTAAATACCAACAAGACGAAACTGACTATAAACACCTACAATAGCTAGGGAAATAAGGAATATAAGTAGTAATTCTATTCGAGGAAAGGGAAACGAGACATCTAGCTCGAATTTGAAAAGTGCTTTCAGATGTTTGAATTTATTCCTCATTATCAACCACCCTTCTAAAAGCACCCTCGAGAGAACTTCTTCGCTCTATTGAATAAACTCTGATATCATCGCGATCCGATATAGCTGAAACTATCTCAGTGAGGTCTTGTTCTGTGAACTCCGAGCCTATTTCGACAACCAAAGATCTACTCCCTGAAATCTGTACATTGTTGATACATTCCTCGTTCTTGAGGTCTCGTTGAAGTAGTGTAGGATTTGATACAACGATGATATACTCATTTGGCACCTCTGCCCATACGACATCAAGGATATCTCCTTGTTTTACTATCCGTCCTTTATTCAAGAATGCAACAGATGTACACACCTTCTCTAAATCACTCAGAACGTGCGAGGCAATAAGGAAAGAGGTTCCTGACTTCTGATGAAGTTCAACTATTAGATTAAGAATAGCTTCACGCCCTAAAACATCCAGATTTGAAGTAGGTTCGTCAAGGAGGATGAGTCTTGGATGTCCAATGAGTGCCTGTGCCAGCCCCAGACGTTGGATCATTCCTGCTGAAAATGTCTTTACTTTTCTGTCTGCAGCCTCTGATAATCCCACTAGTGCGAGGTATTCTTCTGGATCTCCTGACGAATCGTAGAGATCAGATATATGTTGAAGATATGTTCTTGCAGAGAGATGCTTCGGATATATTGGACGTTCATGAAGAACACCCATAATTCTTCTGATCTCCAAAGAATGGTCATGAATACTTTGTCCGCACACATATGCTTCTCCAGAATCGGGAGAAATGAGTCCTATCAAGATTCGAAATAGAGTCGTTTTTCCAGCACCGTTAGGTCCAATCAAGCCAAAAATTCCTTCAGGTATTTCCATTGTTACACCATTCAATGCAGTTACATCATTGAAGTGCTTCACGAGTTCATGAGTTGACACCATTATTTCGCTACACATAATATCACCTTGGCACCATATTTGATTAGCCACTCATTTATTATATCAAAGCTCAATTTCGATTGCCCGCTCTAGGTTTGACCATTTTTAGAAACATGAGATACATCTCCTATTACTCTTCGTTCTGAAACCATCTTATATAATTTAAAGAAGATACAACAGCTAATGAGAGATAAACCTAGTATGAGAGGTCCAATGTGGGGAATATTCCTACTGATATTGATATCATATCTTATGACTGTGTACTCTGCATTAGACGATGTGACGAGTATAGTGTACCATCCTGGTTTGGGGATAATGATGTTAGTATCTATATATGACAGATTCTCAAAGCTGCACAAATATGAGACATTTTCGAGAGAGCTCTCATTGATTGCTCTATAACCATTGTCAAAATCAAGAATGTACAATGTTAGATTTCTGTTATCAACCCCCCATGCTTGAATATGTAATCCCTCCGTCACTGCTACGAAATGTCCACGATACTCTCCATAGGATATTAACTTTCCTGAGGTAGCTGAACCACTGGGCAGACAGGAGATAATCAAAAAGGTCACACCAAGACCAAAAATTAGTTTCAAACTACGCAATATCTCTCACCTCATTCTACCTCGACACTATTAAACCTGACCACTGATATAACTAGGAGGAGTAGAGCGAATATAAAACAGCATTCCATTGAGAGAAGAAGCAGAGGGAGACCTAAAGACATCCCTGATAAATAAGATTGAACTCCCATGTAGATGTTGGTTGCATAAATTGGATTGACGATTCCGAGTAGCTGTATTGGAAGTAACCTTGCATTTGATGCCAAGAATAAGACATAGCATATCGCAAGACTAAGAAATGTGCCCTTCATCAGACTTTTTGTCTGAATTGCTACTAATATAGAAATTGCGATGTTAAAAAAGACAACAAGTAGTAAGGAGACACTCAATAATATGTGTGTGGTGACAGAGATTGAATTTTGTAGAAACCAAAAAGTACCAAGCAATAGACCAAAGACAGAAGGAATTGCAATGATGGAGAACACGATCAGTACTTTAGCAAATAAAACTGAATTTCTTGTTATGGGGAGTGAAAGTAGGTTCCGTAGAGTTCCATTCTCAAAGGAACTAGCAAATGTGATGGAAATTACAAGAGGGATGATTGAAACAATGAGGTAGCTCATAATATATGTTGATGTCCACATAGCATTAAGCGTAACTCTATTCATAATCTTAGTGAATTGCCCAGTCCCTGGCAAATTACTAGGACTTCCAAGCTGAAATCCAGTGTAAACACTTGCAAATGCAGTCAACAATAGGAGAGAATATACGATGAGGATCAAGGCGATTAGAGAAGATAGTGCGAAGGGAGGCCAAGACTCATCAAGTTCGAGCTTTGATATATTGATGCCATACCGAAAACGTTCTCTCATTTGTATAACAAATCCCCTTTATTAATTCGGACATATTCATTTAAGAATCTTCTTTATCAGATAGAATACAGCTAACTTTCATTTTGACAACAATTCTCTCTCTGAAGAGCAACCATTATCCATCATTAGTATGAAATGTCATTATTAAAACGGAATGCTACACACGAGTCTGTCACTTTAGTAATTAATTGAATTAGAATGAGTAGTATAAGTGCTACAACTAAGCCTTTCTTCCGAAATTTATATCTTATTCTTTTTCCTCCAAATAGTATACACGACTTATGCTGTTTCCGTAAAGACATTAAAGCTATATACTGAATTTAGTATTCAAATGTGTGTCCTAGTAGATGACTTGGTCATATAATAGAACGGACTTTTCAAACTCAAACCATAAAAACCGATAATCCATTATTTGTATGGGAGCTATTGTGTTCAGCGAACCGGGTGGTCAATCCAATCAAAGCAAACAAGGTACGACCCTTGAAAGTGATAGAAGAACATTGAAAGAGATCCTAATTACAGGAATCCTTTTCGGTCTCACTCTGAATCTCATCTCTGACTTTATCAGTTCGTTTCCCCTTCTTATATCAGATTCCGTTTAATTTCTTTGGATGTTGTCTTGGTTTGTGGGATCAGGGATGGCAATTGTGTATTTGCTGACTCATCTATCTGGGCAGTATCTTAGAGAGGAATCTGAGATATCACACACAATCAACTCGGTGTTAATCTGGAATATAAAAGAGAGATGTATTGCCAAGAGAGATACTGGATATAGACCTCAATTGGATGTTATTGATTATGAGAAGGGCTTGTCTGATGAACAGAAAGCGAAGGTGTCAGAAGCCTTATCAAATGGTCTAGAAGGACTCAAAAACTCAAAACTACCCATGTTTACAATAGAAGCTGCATTAATGGATTTTTTGATTCGACGATCGGTAGTAGATAAAAAGATGGTAAAAGAAACTAGCGTGACGACCGAAAAGTCTTGTCTATTGGAAACCTACGCAATCTTATCCGTTCGGAAAATCAATCGATTTCGGAATATGCTACTGAGATGATGCAAATCGCTCTTGATAATCCTGATTCATTACTCATTGATGAAAATCGAATCATTAGGAAATTAGGTTTAAGGTGTAAAGAACCACGGATTGTGCAACTTATTTGGTTTGAAAAGACCAACCGTGTTTCAGCAACATGGACTTTGTATGTGAGCGATCAGATTTCAATTGCTAAATGGGGTCTATTAGCACTACCACATGACAACCTTAAGCGAATGAATCTTCTTGAGTGGATGTCAAAGAAACCGGATATAGTAGCAGAAGCAAGAAGACAATTAATCATTGATGGACTATTGAAAGAATAATTGGCTAGACAGAATGTGTTATTAGTTTCTCTCATTGAAAAGCTTGTGTGAATCTCATGTCCACATCCGAAAAGCACTTTGCAAGATATTACCTCAGAGAAGAGAGTTTACCCACCGCATTCTGTCCTGGATGTGGGAATGGTACAATCACGAATTCGTTCCTCAAGGCAGTTAGTGATTTGGGTCATGAGGACTTGAGTAAGTTTGCATTTGTTTCTGGAATTGGGTGTGGAGCCTGGATCCCTTCCCCACACTTCAATGCAGACTCATTGCACACTACCCATGGACGTGCAGTAGCATTTGCTACCGGTCTCAAACTGGCCCGTTCTGAGCTGGAGGTGGTTGTGATAAGTGGAGATGGGGACCTTGCTGCTATAGGTGGAAATCATCTGATTCATGCTGCACGACGTAACATCGACTTGACAGTTATTTGCAGTAACAATTACATCTACGGGATGACTGGGGGACAGGTTGGACCAACAACCTTCACTCATGATCGAACTACTACTACCCCCTATGGGAATCCTGAACGTCCATTTGACCTTGCCAGACTTGTTACTGCAGCAGGAGCCAATTATGTAGCTCGATGGACTACAGCTCACCCAATTCAAGCAGCACGTGCAATACGAACCGCACTTCAACGAAAGGGATTCTCTTTCATTGAGATGTTGAGCCAATGCCCGACTGCATATGGACGACGAACAAAGACTGGAGGTCCTATTGAATTCTTAGAATGGTTCAAGCGTTTGCCTGTACGTAAGAAGGATGATCCAATCGAGTATAAAGTACCAACAAAGGATGGTATAGACCTCGGTGTATTTGCGGACAGACATGAAAAGGAATTCATAGAATCAATGAATGAGATCTATTCAGGTCTGAAGGAGTGAGAGTGTGTGAGGATAGAAATTCGTATTGCAGGTACGGGTGGCATGGGAGTAGTCCTCGCAGGAGTAATTATGGGTCACGCAGCAGTAGTTTATGGCGGGCTTGATGCAGTTCAAACACAGAGCTACGGCTCTGAGGCACGTGGTACTGCAGCCAAAAGTGAAGTAATTATAAGCGATCAGCCAATTCGATATCCTAAGGTACGAAAGTCAGATTTTCTGATTGCAATGAGTCAAAAAGCATTTGATATGTACGCTCCAGATATCAGGGAGGGTAGTACTGTGATTGTAGATCAAGACCTTGTAGACTCCTCAAATTCTCCAATTACCTGTGAGATTGTGAAAGTACCAGCGATGCAAATTGCTGATGATCTAGGTCGTCGAATGATTTCGAATATGGTCATGCTCGGTGCATTAACAAAGAAGTCTAACGTTATACCAATGGACGTTCTTGAGAGGGCAGTAGCTGATATGGTACCTCCTAACACATTTGAACTTAACAAGAATGCAATCATGGCTGGAGCTAACTTTGTCTAACCTCCATGAATGAGTGGAAGTATCACAATTGTTTCTTCATTATACACATTGGTTTCCAACCCACCACTAAGCCCTATATCTGCATCATTTCTTAATATCAAAGCTTCACGGTCCATGGTCTGTACTTCTAACCAAAGGTTTCGCACCTCTTCGTTCTCATCAATCAACCTTTGAAGGATATCCAGTACTTTGGTTGGATTTTTAATTTGTATCTCGATTTGTCGGTTTCCCAATCGTGCAGCAATTGGGCCTCGTATCGTAATCTTGACCATGACGGATGACCTAAAATTTTGTCAGAGTATTTGAAAATAAAGGAGACGGAATCACCAAGCTCGAATACCTAGAGCAATCATCTTATCAAGCAAAGCATATGGTTTTCTGATTTATGGCCGAGGAGTCCGAATCACAAGAGCTCATAGAGAGCACTTTTGCAAAAGTATTCGGTATAGCGCAGCCTACCGAAAATGCAGTTCGTCTTGTGAAGATACTATCAGTTCTCATGCCATCCTTTGCAGCCTCTTTTCAGATTTCAACCACGTTCTATATGATTTTCATTGCAGAAACCCTTGGTGGTGACTATGTAACAGGTATTGCCTACGTTGGGATTCTGGTGACAATCCAACTCGCAATCCAAACACTCCTCGATTATCCCACAGGTGCCATTGGTGACTGGATTGGACAAAGGTATGTGATTGCTTCAGCATTGCTCTGTTATTCTGTGGCTTTCTTCCTTACAGCTCAAATCACACCTGAAACCCCTTTCGGTCTATTTGTTGTAATATATGTTCTATTTGGTCTTGGATCGTCACAGGAAAGTGGGGCATTCAATGCATGGTTCGACAATAATTATCGTGTTGCTATGCCTCATGATACGGATAGAAAACAGTATGGTGTGTTTTGGGGACGTGTTGGGATGGTATGGCAGGTCTCATCTACTTTAGTTTTAATACCTGGTTCTTATCTTGCTCTCATAACGGATAGAACTTGGGTATTCTTTTTACAATCAATCTTCTGCTTGATTCTATCAGTTGTTGTCATGATGGTTGTGAAGGACCTACCTGGAGTAAGAGATCAGGACGAAGCTCGTCGCTCGCTTGGTGAATACAAAAACCTTCTAGTAGATGGTGTGAGGTTCCTGGGTTCTACACGATTTGTCACATTCATAATTCTTGGTGAGGTACTGCTCTGGTCTGTGGGTCCAGTTTGGTGGAACCTCCATCTTTTCCCATTTTATTATTGGTTCCTCCTGACCGAGGTAGCTGTATCCTCCTTCAGAACTCTGGTGTTTATTCCACAGGCGATAGCCAATGAACGCAGTGGCGTCTGGTCAAAGCGCTTCAGTCCCGAAAAATGGGTTCCCCGATTTAGATTTCTACAGTTTGGAGGTCCAGTTTTCTACATTATCATAGCAGCAATTGTTCATGTCTTTCCAGGAGCTGTGGAGGGAGTAGCTGTGATTCCCTTCCTAGATTTTCCAATTTCCACACTGATCCCTGTATTCCTAATCTTTGCAACCTTTGTAGGAGTAAGTATGTTTGGAGGATTTGCACAGATACTGACCCAACGTGTGATGTTAGATGTGATTCCAAACAGAATTAGAAATAGCATGTACTCACTCCAACCTACATTGGTAATGCTTCTATCTATGCCACTTCTTCTCTTCTTTGGCTGGTTGACATCAGAAAGCGGATTCACACTGCCGTTCATATTGTGTGGTTTAATCGCATTTTTCGGAATAGTCTTTATTGCGAAAGCATTCACATATCCAATCGTAAAAGCTGAGATTCAAGTTGCTGATGCCGAAGAGGCTGAAGTGGTAGAGGAGCTTGACGTAACTTAGTCATTGTTATTTTAATGGAAAAAGGAGCTAAAACCATTTACAATCAAGAATAATTTATCCGATTTCTCATAGACGTTCAATCAGAAAACTTTATCTCAGAATCATCGAGGATGCTGGTTACACAAGCCCCAGTAGCTTAGACCGGTTAGATCGCTTCCTTGGTAAATGTGTGGGCTTTCCCCACATGTCTGGTTAGGAAGAGGCCGCGAGTTCAAATCTCGCCTGGGGCTCCATTATCTCTCACTTATTCTCCAACTTCTCTATCTTGAAGATGACTGGTCTTAATCCATCACCACAGGGTTGATAGGTGACTCCCGATTTGGGGTAGTTGTAATCCCCTCCATTATAATAGACCATTAGAGTGGTATAGAGGTCCTGCCAAGCTCTTCCGCAGAAATCCTTGGGTCTATCAAGATGATGGTCTATAATGAATTCTTCTCCGTCCTCATAACTACAGGGACCAATGATTTCTCCATTTTCACGCTTCATTGTGTGACCAAAGACGTCTTCCGGGCTGAATCTTTTAACAACTGTAACTTTCAGTTTTGTATTCATTCCACTCTCTCCTCGACTGATGAATTACATTGATGCCACTTCTTCTTGTCTTTAGGATTTACCCACTCACGCAAAGGATGTTTAGGAATTAACGTGTAATGATAACTTTGTATAGACAGAATCAATGTTGTCAGTTGCAGATGAAATCAGAAATCACAATAACAGCGCCTCAAATTATGTGGTTGTTGAAAATCCGATCTAAGGCTCCATAATCTTTAATTCTCATGATTGTTGCAATAGTCATTAACTATATCGTCTACGTTTATTCCAGACTGTTTTATCAGTAGATGATCTCCTTGCATATCTTTGAATGCCTTAAACACGAGATAACCCCCAACCAATAGGAGAATGATTATTCCTGCAGAAAGCCCCAGGATAAATGGCAGAACACTCTCTAGTTCATAATATTGAGAAGTAGCAATGAGTATCGTGAGCAGTGACATAGGAATTGTAATTATTCCAATTCCAGTTCTAAGTTCTGCGAGATGGGTACGTTTTTCCGCCTCGATAGTACGAATTATTGCTAATCTAGTTGTGATATGTCTGTCATTGCCATCTGAATGATTGAATCGAACTTCGGTGTCCATGGTTTTCACTTTTCTCAGGTCTGTCTACGTTTTTTTCCCATCATTTTCATTAAAACAATTCTAGCTTGTTCAGGACCATATAACTCAGACAGTCTCTCTAAGACCTCATCCTCTTCCATCTTATCCAGCCATTTTTCTATCTGTTTCTGCATCTCAGGCGAGAGGTCTTTCGCTAACTTTTTAGCTCGTTCCTTTCTTCCAAGATCAAAATCATCCGGTCCCAAAAGGCTCATTTTCATACACCAACATTGACTATCATAAAGTGAACATTTGACCTTTGTCATCTGGCTGTTAGAATCATCATCTAATATAGTCCACATTACGCTTGATAAGTAGATAAAAAAGGGTGTTGGAATGCTACTAGTGAAATTATAGCAAACAGGAATTTTCTATATGCCAAGGCAAAGCCGAAAGGAACTACAATGGTGGAAAAAGACCACAGTATACCAAGTATATCCCCGAAGCTTCAAAGATAGCACAGGTAACGGAATTGGAGATATTCCCGGTATTATATCCAAATTAGATTACTTGCAAGACTTGGGGATTGAAACAATCTGGGTTTCACCGTTATTCTCTAGTCCCCAAGCGGACCATGGTTATGATGTCAGTAACTACCGCGATATCGCGCCAGAATATGGCACACTGTCTGATTGTGAACGGCTCATAAATGAGATTCATAATCGTGAAATGTATGCAGTATTTGATATGGTTTTGAACCATACCAGTGATCAGCACAATTGGTTCTTAGAATCTCGGGAAAGCCGTGATAACCCGAAACGTGATTGGTATATATGGCATGATGGACAGAAACCCGGTGGAAAAAAGCCTCCGAATAACTGGAATTCGATGGTTGGAGGTTCTGGATGGCATTATGATGAATTGACCGATCAATGGTACTGGGCACAGTTCCTTCCTTTTCAGCCAGATCTCAACTACCGTAATGCTGAAGTGAAGGAAGAGATGTTTGATACAGTCCGCTTCTGGTTGGATAAAGGGGTTGATGGTTTTCGCTTGGATATAATTAATACCATATACGAAGACCCCGCTCTAAGAGATAATCCCTTTGCTTGGACTTACCTGCCTTCAGAAGAACACACAAAGAGCTTCTTCAAGGACAACATCTACACAATAAATCATCCTGACAACTTCATCTTTGTAAAAGAACTACGTAGTGTTATGAACGAATTTTCAGATCCAGAACGATTCTTGGTGGGTGAAGTAGGAGCTCCTTTGGCTATTCTGAAACAATACTGTGGTGATATCGTTGATGAAACGGTTACCGATGGACTTCATTTGATTTTTCAATTTCAATCATTAGGTGCAAAGTTAACAGCTGGCAGATTTAGAACTCTGTTCCAAGACTATGAGCAGGTCTTCTCGGAGCCCTATATTCCAACCTGGGTGTTTTCCAATCACGATCAAAAACGACGGATAAGTAGACTGAATGGGAATGTGGAAAAAGCCAAACTCAATACCACATTGCAACTCACGACCCGAGGTGTTCCATTCATCTACTATGGTGAAGAAATCGGGATGCTTCAGTCTAAAATCCCTCTTAAAAGTGCACAAGACCCTGTTGCTCAGAAACTCGCATTGTTGCCCCGCATACTTACCTCTTTATTTCAGAAAATTGGGGATATCTCATTGAATCGAGATGAGTGCAGGACACCAATGCAATGGGATTCAGGACCCAATGCAGGGTTTTGCCAATCAGAAACCAACCCGTGGCTGCCTATAGGACCAGATTATGAAGAGATTAATGTTGACATAGAAGAAAGTGACCCTGCTTCTTTACTTAATTGTTACAAGGAATTATTGAAACTTCGTCGCAAAACACCCGCTCTGCATTCCGGAGCGCTTAGATTTAGTCAACTCCATAATGGTCAAAAATCACTCCTAATGTATGAACGAATATTCAGCAGTGACGAATCAGAACAAATAGTAGAAATCTGGTTAAATCTTTCAGATAAATCAATTCAAGTTGCCCAGGATTTGATTTCCTGTAAACTAAGATTTTCTACGATGAAGAGTACAACTCCACTCCGTGATGATAGTTTGTACCTAGAACCTCATCAGGGAATTGTTCTAGAGATTGTAGACTGATTCGGATGAGTTACCCGTCAACAAACCTTTCTTCGTTATTTGGGAGGTATAGTTTACGTGATGAGCAGAATTTATTAGTTAATCGTATGACTAACATATGAGTCCTCTGATTCCAATCCGAGGATATTGTGAGTTGGAGATGGATTCGGGCTTGATGATTGGATAACATCAATCGTAAGCGTTAGAGAATGTATCCATTACAAGTGCATTATCCGCCGCTTCATATTCGAATTCTTCCAAATTAGGGGCATGAAACATGATATCATCAAAACATGTTCAAATCGTTGGATTTCTGCTTCTTTTTCTTCTACCAATGTTTGGATTGTATTATAGCAATAAGAAGGAAATACCAACGGTCTATATTGTAATATCGGATAATTATGATGTAAGAGTGGACTTGGCATCAACTACAATTCATAAGGAGTTTGAATCTGTAAGAGTAAAAGTAATTGAGATATTGTTGAGCCAATGGGATAAAATACGAGGTAAACCTGATGCTTTAGTCATCATAGGTCATGGCCGAACAGACGGAATTGAAACCCCTTCGGGTGTGCTTCCATGGACTGAACTCTATACAGATATTTCTGTGATTGACCCAACGCGAACAGTAGTCCTTGCATGCAAATCGCCTACAGATTTGAGATACAACATCTATGGATTTGTTGGGCAAATCGATGCTGAAGCAGGGGCATTATTATCAGTATGGCATATCCGCCAGATTATCAATTATGATATAATGGATACTACTTGTCGTCAACGTATTTTTGAATGTCAACTGAATATGGCAAATCCGTTGGGCACTTATCTATACTTTGTACATGGTTACTATGGAAATAATGGTGAATTTGATCATATGATAAATATAATCCAGCCTGATCTATTATTGAAGTATGATGGATTCAGGTATTTCGATTATTTTGAAGACTATCCTAGTCTAACTCCAATTGAGATTCACAATGTCGAGTTTGGTATATCAGCATATGCTAATAATTTTGCCAACAAAATTCTTAGTTCTCATAATTCAGGAGATCAGATTGACATCGTTGCACACAGTATGGGTGGAATCATCACACGAGAACTATTGAATCTTAATCGAACAGAATTGGATTTAGCTGGAATTGGAATTGGAAAAATCATCACATTAGGAACACCTCATTTGGGAACAGTTGCAGCGGTGAATCCTGTTGGAGATTTGGTAGCATTCATCATGTCATTAATGGGACAAAATTGGGACACACCCGTCTTTCGCTCTTTAGCACCAGATAGTGCTCTAATGTATTTTCTCAATTACAACCCCATGATTTACTCAGAAGGTATTGAATGGTATACCATAGCTGGAATAAACTATGCCGTCAATGCACAATTTATGGGTATATTCGAAGGTGATAACGACGGGATTGTTGCTGTCAGTAGTGCTCATCTATCTTTTTCAGATCAGCTTACAATCGAGGATATCGCTCATGAAAACTTAATCAATGATACTCTGTATTGCACTTATGGATATATTGACGAATGGCTCGTTGGACCTCTTGATTCTGATGGTGATGACATCTCCAATGCCTTAGAGATTAGTGTCTATCATACAAACCCCTACAATACAGATAGTGATGGAGATGGAATGCCAGATGATTGGGAAATACGGTTCCTTCCTGACCTGAATCCTCTGACAGATGACGCACATGCTGACTGTGATTCGGATGATCTGGATAACATAAACGAGTATTTACTGGGAACTGATGTTTTGGACTTTGATAGTGATGATGATTATCTCTACGATGGAGAGGAAGTTGATGACTATCTGACAGATCCTCTCAATAGTGATTCGGATTATGACACTTTATTGGATGGGGATGAAATCGATATCTATGGTTCCGACCCCCTGAGCATCGATTCTGATGATGATGGAATGCCAGATCAGTGGGAGGCACAATATTACGACTTGCTTTACTTAAATTATGATGACTCACAGGATGATCTTGATAGTGATGGTCTAGATAATCTAGATGAGTATCTGTATGGTAGTGATGCCTTCAATATAGACAGCGATGGTGACTCGTTGTTTGATGGGAATGAAGTTAATCAATACTTTACAGACCCGATGGATTCTGATAGTGATGATGATGAACTTAGTGACGGGTACGAAATCAATACGTCACATACATATCCCTATGACTGGGACAGCGACGATGATACGCTCTCTGATGGATTTGAGTTGGATGCCGGGTCGGACCCTATGAGTAGTGATGGAGATTCTGATCAGATGCCTGACGTGTGGGAAGTGCAGTATATGCCTTACCTAGACCCAATGTATCCTGATGCATATTATGACTGCGATGATGACGAATTGACCAATCTAAATGAATACCTTCTCTCCACAAACCCTATTGACTGTGACAGTGATTCAGACCAAATGCCTGATGGCTGGGAGGTGCAATATGGTCTGAATCCACTCGTTGATGACTCTCAATCCGACCTAGACTCAGATGATCTAACAAATGTTCAAGAATATATCTGTGAAACATTTCCAGACGATTCTGACAGTGACAATGATGCCATACCAGATGAATGGGAGGTACAAAACGGTCTGAATCCGCTGTTTAGTGATGCACAACAGGACACAGATGCAGATGGACTGAGTAATCTGGAGGAATATCAGTATTCCACCAATCCGCAGGACTCTGACAGTGACAATGATGCCCTATCCGACTGGGTAGAGATCTATACCTATTCAACGGATCCGCTTGACAATGATTCTGACAATGATGCTCTGACCGATGGTTCTGAGATCAACAGTCATGGAACCAATCCACTGGCATGGAGCACCGATGCAGATTTTTTGAGCGATGGTCAGGAGATTGCCTGGGGGTATGATCCCAATGACTCGGACGACCCAATAACAGCTACAGAACTCATCGCCTCAGCATGGAGCAAGTCCATCCTTGGGTATGTCCGAGTGAATGACCCTCTTGCTGTGGACTATGTAAAGGTGTACGTGAAATACAAGGACAGTTCTGGTTGGTGGACGAACTATTATTACCTGGGTCGGGTCGATGATGTACATCCGGTCTATCAGGATTACTATATGTGTTGGACCCTTCAATATGGCTATGTCCAGATGAAGGTGTATGTCAAAGCCTATGACTCTGGTGCTCACTTCATAGGGAGTGATGTCTACTATGCGAACATAAAGACTGATGGAGGTGACCCTCCGCCTCTGTAATAGAGTCTAATTTGCATCTAGAAGATGGAAATCATCATATACACGAAGTCAGTATGGGAGAAGATGGCTAACATGAGTAATAGTCGGGTATCAATACTGAGAGCCAATATCATAGTTGCAAGTATTTTATTCATTATAACAATCAGTCCCTCAGTTAATGCAATCTCTTGTTGCAGAGAATCAACTACTGAGCATTCTATGGACACGATTTGGACAGAAATAACTCATGGCTATATTCGTGAGGATGTCATGCCTTGGGATATAAAATTCAAGAATATAACACATGGCTGGGTTCTCAGTCAGAATGAGAGTAGTTTTGGTGATGGAATCATCCTATTCACAAATGATAGTGGATACTCATGGAATCTCCAAGTATACAGGGAACTGATGTGGTTCTCACGAATCACATTTGTTGAAACAACTGTCTGGATAACTGCACAGGGTGGGCTGTTTCGCTCTGACACTGATGGAAAGACCTGGGAATACCTTGCACTTGGTGAGGATACTGATGGATTCAGAGGAATATGCTTCATCAACGATACTGTTGGGTGGACAGGTTCAAATCGGGGGATATACAAGACAGAAGACGGAGGTTCATCATGGGACGAGATTACAACATGGCCCTTTGGTGATATTCCGCTTGATATCCATTTCACAACCGAACAAAATGGATGGATCACAGGGGGCTATGGTATCTATCATAGTGTTGATGGAGGTATCACATGGGTGCGAGAACACAGCAAGGGTGGATGGCGGTTCTCTTTCATCAGTGCAACTGATGCTTGGGTGGTGGGAGACAACATGCTCGCTCACATGGTTGATGGAGAAAACTGGATTGAACAATCGCGCCCTACAAATGAGTATAGTAGACCTCCGTATTTTACAGATATTCTATTTCTAAATAAGACTCATGGCTGGATTGGTGGTTCCACTCCTCAGATAGCTCACACTCAGAATGGGGGAGTTGACTGGTATAAACAGTCTGTTGCTGAAGATGGGAGAATCTATGCAATATGGTTCTATAACGAATCTCTTGGCTGGGCGACAGGTAGAGATGGCCGCATTTTTAGAACGACCATAGGAAGCGAGCTGGGAGAATTCTCATGGAGCACATCGACTCCTACTCTTGTATACGGTGTTGGCTTTGCGATTATTGCTGTCATCAGCATCTCACTCGTTTTTGTAAGATATAGGAGAAAACACTCGGTTAGATTTCAAGCTCCAGTTATCGAATGAGTATGTATATGACACGATCTCATTGATGCGTAGCGTTATTCTTATAACACTCTATGATTGTGCCTGTCAAAGCATGGGGATCGTACTAGAGGTTAAGATTAAATTTATCCAGTTCACCCTCGCTCTGATGAAATACGAAACAGATAGGACACTCAACATAATGAATACGGATGAATAGTTGTCCAATGCTACATCAACATTAGAAAAATAAATGAGAATATTCAATTCTTTAACAATGAAAAAGACTATAGGCAGTTATACTATTTAAATCTGAGAAAAGGGAGTGAGATTGATGTCTTCGAAGAAATCATCCAAGGATAAAGAATTAGTAGTATTTGAATACCAATATGCCCCTGATTTCAAAGAATATTATGTTACAGGAGCAAGAGGTGGGATTCAGAATATCTACCATCTAAGACTCGATTTCTATTCAGAGAGAATAAGACTGCGATCTATGGAGGATGTCTTGGTTGAAGACGAAAAAGGCAAAAGAGTCATTATACCTAGAAAAGCTAAAAAGGGACCAGAAGTTGTTGAACGTAATTTCAAAATAGGTCTTAATTTATCGTTTAATGCTGTGAAAGAATTAGCAAATTTCCTTAATGTAAAAGTCAAAGAAATTGAAGAACTTGAAGAAAGAATGAACAAAGAAGGAATCATAGAAGAGGAGGGTTAGTCATGTCAGAGGAGAATTGGATTTCAAGCATTCGTAAAGAAACCGGTTCAACCTATGCTGGATGGTATAGGCCAAATGGAATTGAAGGCACAGCAGCTATCTCGCGACCAATTTCGTTTGATATAATAGTATCTCCCAAAGGCATCGAAAGGAAATCGGATACAGGAAGAACGTGGATCACATTGATGAGAGAAAGTGATAATGTTTTTGACAAACTTTTCGGATTGCTAGATGAAGATTCAGCAAAGAAGCTTGAGCTATTAATTTCTGAAATCAGAAAGGAAATGGATGACGATTTTAGAGAGAGAACAAGAGAGATGTTTGATGATTCTAGCTGATACTTCTTTTATCATTGATATATTGAGAGGAAATAAAGAAGCGAAAAAGCTGCAAGAAAGATATACTGCTACTAATCAGAGTACCGTTATTTCTACGATTTCATTATATGAGCTCTTTATAGGAGTATCAAAAGCTGAATTTCCTAATGAAGAAGAAGAAAAAATTAACAAATTACTTAATCGACTCTTAACAACTGAATTTGATGAGATGAGTGCGAAAGAAGCAGGAAGCATATATGTTAATTTGAAGCATCGTGGAGAACTGATAGGTTCTATTGATATTCTTCTTGCGGGTATAGCAAAATCAAGTGGAATTCCAATAATAACCCGTAATGATGACCATTTCAAGAGGATTCAAGGGCTTGATGTAATTACGTATTAACCAATCACTTGACTAATGAATCTAGAGATACCAATATCTCAACTCTCTGGGTTTTCTTAGAGAATTTCGATTTTTCCAAATAAACCTATTATTCAATCATCTTGTTTTGGTTAGCTTGGCTATGAGGACCTATCTCTTACATGTGTTGAGTGAACTGTAAGAAATTTCTGTGTTTCACCTTTCTTACGACTACTGTCACCAGCCTTCTTCTGTTTTGACTCATTAGAAGCGACGTAATCTTTCTCCAACTTCATTTGGACATGGTCCATCTGTTGACACCAGGTTTCTGTCCTCTGCATTTTGTTTTCATTAGCGTCAGATACATTTTTTGTTCTAATGATAGCAGAAGGGTTTTCCACAGTCTTTTCCATGGCAGGGTCTTTAGTGTTATCAAACATAGCTAATGATGTCTGACTCTCACACTCAGCCACGGATCGTCTCCTTGAATCTGACGACTTCGAAGACGATATGGACTCCCTTTTAGAGCATTTACTCCTTGAGGTATTTGGGATGGCTTTTGACTTGCAAAGCCAAACTCCTAGTCCATTCTTCTCATCTCTTAGTGAATTGATGAGCTTGATGACACGCATTCCAATATTGATTGCTCCATTAAGGTCTGCGTTTGCTCTGAAACCACAAGTGTGACAAATGAAAAGACTTTGTTTTGGTCGTACTCCCTTGTTCCCACATCTATGACATATAATCGAGGTCCAAGCTTCATTGACTGCCAAGAATCTTTTTTTGTCAAATCCTTTAGTTACCAAGGAATGTTCAAGATAGACTCTTATACGAGCAAAAGACCATCGATGTATCATTCTTCGATATTTCTTACCTCTCAGATTACCTCTCCTCGCTGATTCACGAATTCCACGAAGTTTTCCTATGGCAATCCATATGTCATAGTCTTTTGTTAACTCAATGATTCTGGAAACAATATCACTCACAAGTTTCTTATCGAATTCTTTACTAACTCTATCTCGTTTCCCACTCAAGATTCTTAATCGTTTAGCGACTTGGCTTGAATCCTTTCTTTGTGATATCAGGCGTTCCTTCATTTTCTGTAGACTAGCAATATTCTCGTCATATTTTGATATGACTTGCAGCTTGTCATCTTGATACCAATACTGAACATGTTTGAATCCAGATTTTGTCAATAAGACAGTGCATGCTGCTTTATCAATACCCAAATCGATTCCAAAAACAGCAGAGGGTTTTCCAACCGACTCGATTTTTTGAACATCTATTGTGACTGTAAAAATCGCCCACCATTTCTTATGGGTGTCCTTGAAGAGTCTTACAGTCTTTACATTCCCACGTTTCATTTGTCTGAGATGAAATGTAATGAATCTAAGACCAGTTAATTTGCATCACATCTTCATTGCCTATCTATTTTCATCGATATTTATGAATAAGTTTATCAATCAAATAAAAAGGGCATGTATAGTCATGGGTCGGTGGTCTAGCTACCAGGTCAGGTTTTCTGTCTTGGCTAGAATGGCTATGATTCTTGGTTTGGGTCCGAGAGTCAATCTGACTCTCTAGCAAGGATCCAAGGGATCGGGCGTTCGAATCGCCCCCGGCCCACCATTTCTTCTTGATTCTCTGTGGTGCTTTTTAGGTATCATACAAGTAAATGTCCGAGAGAAACGTTATGCAGACTGGACAAGAACTTGCCATCACTGCTAATATTGCGGCTTTCATTGTATCCGCAGCAGTTGCAGCATTTTTACTTCGCCTATGGTATCGACAGGAGAACAAAATCTACACTGACCTACCGTTGATGTTTGGAATTACTTTCGCATCGATGGCTTTGAATGCCTTAATTCAAGCTATCACAATATCTGAAATTATTGGTGCCACGATGGATATTTTTCGTATTCGGGCTCTAGTAATCAGTGGGTCTGCATTCCCTCTACTTGGTGCATTACTCAATATCTGGCTTCCAAAATATCAGAAACATCATGTACAAATCATGTTGTCACTCATTGGATATTGGATCCTTGTATCTGTTCTGGGTCCAACAGAAGCATTAGTAATGTCACTTTTGATTCCCCTGCTTCTTGTATTCACCATTGGCATGATGGTTACCTTCTCTATTACTTGGAAGACGGGTCGATTAGAAGAAGTCCGGAGCGACCTCATGGTCCTGACGCTACTCATTGGTTTTGTAAGCCAAGTAATCCGTGTCCCAATGACATCGATGGGTCTAGATTTCATTCCGATTAGTATTGCTGCATTATCTGCCGTAATTGGTGGGTTCGCATTGGCAAATCCATGGTACCATCAGAAACAGGCACGAGCCAAGATAGAATCACATTCAGTTGTAGTTGGTGTATAGTCTTGAATGCAAGATTAGTAGTTTTATATAACAACAAAGCCCCAGCTAACAGTCCTTTCAAGAGTTCAAACGGGCTCAGTTGGTATTTAGAGTTTGAAGACCAGCATATTCTATTTGATTTGGGATTGAAGGGATCGACACTTTTACACAATATGGAACAAATAGGAATTAGTCCTGACGATATCGATATACTTGTCCTATCACACGCTCATATTGACCACACAGGTGCCTTACCTGATTTCCTTAAAGCTCGAACTACTGCAAAAAAACTCCTAGTTATTGCCCATCCAAGTGTACTGGAACCAAAACGTGCTGCTCGTTTGTTGAATATTGGATTACCTGACCTAGATTTAGAACTTAAGCAACGGGTTCGGTTACAGATGACTGATGCCCCATACGCCATCAATCCATTTGTGTTCACAACAGGGGAAATCTCTGACCGTAGCGAAAAGGATGGCACAGGATGGGTGATGCAACATCTGTTTGATGGACATTGGTCCACAGATCCCATATTGGATGACCAATCAATCGTCCTGAGTACCAAAAAGGGGCTAATTGTAATTTGTGGGTGTTGCCATGCTGGTTTGATTAACACATGCAACCATGTCAAGAATATGGTTCATTCAAGAATCATCCATGTGTTAGGCGGGACTCACACCAGATCCTTCTCTCGTGATCAAATGGAATATATTGGGGACAAACTCGAATTGGAACTTGAGCTTCCAAATCTCTCTCTTGGTCATTGCGTGGGTCGTAAACAGTTACAGTATCTGAAAGACCGGTTTGGAACAAAACTAGTGGGAGAATTAGAGGTCGGAGATGAGTTCACTTTCGAACTATCCGTACCTGATCCAATGGTGATGCAGGAAATCTGGCGAATACAGAATCATCCGGCATCCGACTAATACGAGTTCGTCAATAGTCGAAATCCTTATCTTCTAGCTCTGAGGAAATAATTCCACATGTCAACTCAGACATCAGCTAGGGAAAGGCTTGCCAAAAGGATTGCTGGCGAGATTGCATTGTCTGATATGCCCGGACAAACTATGCGTATTTGGAGAGAGCGATTCAGGCTCCCCCAGATTGTACTAGCTGACTATCTGAATATCAGCCCCAGTGTGATAAGTGACTATGAGTCAGGGCGAAGAAAATCCCCTGGGACTGCAACAATACGTCGTTTTGTCATGGCACTTCTTGCATTGGATGAGCGAAATGGGGGTCAAGTCATTTCGGCTTTCCTTCGTCTGATGGATGTTTCCTTAGTCGACATGAACATAGTATTAGCCATGAGTGATTTTCGATCCCCCATCACGATTCGTGAATTCTGTAAGCAACTGAAATGTGATATTCTTACGGGAGAATCCATGTTAGATAAGGAACTCTATGGCTACACATTGGTTGATGTTGAACGTGCAGTAAAGGAACTTGATAATGAGGCTTTTCTCAAGTTATTTGGGGCGACAACTGAACGTTGTTTGCTATTTACTAAAGTGAGTACTGGCCGGGCGCCTCTGATTGCAATCAAGTCTCAAGAATTCAAGCCCACACTCGTTATATTACATGGTGCGAGTGAGGTTGACAGATTAGCTTTGGACCTCTCAGAACAGATGAGAATCCCCCTTGCAGTCAGCAGAATCGGACCGATTGAGTCTCTTGTTAAAGAACTCAGAGGTGTAGACCCTAATTAACCGAGAATCATCTTAAGAATCGCCATTCTAGTAACTACACCACTGTAGACTTGATCAAAGTACTTTGCATGGGGCGTAGCATCAACATCAGGATCAATTTCATCTACTCGTGGGAGTGGATGCAAGATTATTGCTTCAGGTTTCATCTGTTCTACTTCATTCATCGTAATGCGGAATTTACCCTTTACAGAATCATATTCACGAATATCAGGGAATCGTTCTTTCTGTATTCGTGTCATGTAAACTACATCAACATCTTTCACCGCATCTTCCAGATTCTCCACTTCTTCCACTTCGATTCCAGCTTCTTTCATCTCATTAATGATTGTGGGTTTCATTCTGAGAGCTTGAGGTGCTGCCAGTTTGACCTTGACATTATAATATCTAAGCGCAAGACCGAGGGAATGTACTGTTCGTCCGTACTTCAAATCTCCACAGAGGGATATCGTAATTCCGTCAATCGAGTTTTTCATTTTCTTTATCGAGTATAAGTCTAAGAGTGCCTGTGTTGGATGTTCTTCAGATCCGCTTCCTGCATTGATAACGGGAATTTTAGAGAACTCAGATGCCACTCGTGCTGAACCATCTAGTGGATGACGAATGACAATAATATCTGCATAACGCTCTACAGTTCTTATTGTATCTGCAAGTGTTTCCCCTTTCCCCCCGGCACTAGTTGCTATCACATCAGCAAACCCGAGCACCTTACCACCAAGCCGGAGCATCGCACTCTCAAATGAAAGTCTGGTTCTTGTAGATGCTTCAAAGAAGAGAGTTGCCATTATCTTGTTGCTTAGCTCATTAGATCTATCGATTGCAATTTTCTCCATACTTGCTGCATTGTCCAAAATGAGATCGATATCTTCCCTTTTCAGGTCGTGAATACTAATTAGATTATGAAGCTTACCCATATAGCCACAATCCTAGACTATCTGGGATTTTTCAACTAAGATATACCTTCTTTAACCTTCCTGATTGTTAGATGCATTTCTCCCATATTTTCTCACTATGTCTATTTTTCTAACAGTGAGATCTGCCTCTCTGACAAGTTGGGCTGCAAGTTCATCATCGTATTCTTCGATATAGATTATCTCATTGATACCTGCATTGATTATCATCTTTGTACAGATACTGCAAGGTTTGGTTGTACCGTAAATCTTTGCACCACGAACACTCACACCATGATAAGCAGCTTGAATAATCGCATTTTGCTCTGCATGAAGTCCTCGACAGAGTTCGTGGCGTTCACCGGGTTTTACTCCCAACTGCTCTCTGATACATCCAACCTCATCACAGTGCGGTAATCCCTTTGGAGCTCCATTATAACCAGTGGATAGAATTTGGCCGTCTTTAACTATGACGGCTCCTACTTGATTTCTTAGGCAGGTACTCCTAGATGAAACCAGATCTGAAATCTCACCAAAGTATACATCCTTGCTCTTTCGTTTCAATGGTCATTCATTCCTTGATTATTCCACTCGTGTGTGATTGAATTCCTCTTAAGAAGTTCACCTTAGTCATAGATGGGAAAGATAAAAAGAACACACCTTTTGAGAATAGATATCTCCTCAATTAGATGGATGATTTCAAAGATGCGTAAGAAAGACGGTATTGTGATTTGGCCTGCATATATAGACTCAACATTGTCTCGTTCAGAGGGACGAAGGATTCCTAAAAATCTGGCTGCACCTACTGTCACGGTCTCTATATTGGCAAAGGCAGCAGAGGCTTCCGCAATGGAATATAAAATCGAGCAGTCAAAACTCTATCCACGTACATGGATAAGCGGTAATAGTGGTTACATAGTCGTGAAGGGAACAAGTCATCCCAAGAAAAGATTACTCTTGATGCTGGCTAAGAGTGTAAGAAAGATTGTTGCACAACGCGAATCTGCTACTAAGGAATCTAAGAAGAAGAGTAAAAAACGACGAAAGTAGGAGATTTATGTATAATGCGGCGTCTTGGTGAAGTCTTACATCTTTCAAAACGTGGCTCTTTGATCCTTAGAACTGAGAAGACTCCTCCCATTGGACACCATGCTCTTGTTCTAGATAAGAAGGCAAACAGAATTGGTACCATAATCGATGTATTTGGTCCAGTTGGAAATCCCTACGTGGCAATTCGACCGTTCAATAACACAAATTCCGAATCTCTGATAGGGCAAGTATTATACCTTCAGAAGAAAGAAAAATGACGTACACAAATGTACATTAGGGAACATTCTATATCATAAAGGATGCGATTATGTTTGGCACCTTCCGAAATCTAAATAATCCTCCATATACTATGGCTAGTATTGCCATGTGTCTAATATCAAGGGTCATACCAATGAACGAGATAGCAACCCAAATCCTAAGCGTACTTCGCGCTGCAGGTAGTAGTGGCTTGCTAATTGATGAACTTATAGACAAGATTGGCGTCGACGCAGATACAATTACAGAAACCTTAGACAAGTTATCAACAGAGGGACTAATAATGCAGAAACAAGAACTAAAAAATGAACAACCCACGATTAGAGCACATATTGGCAATGAACCTGATGGAAGCAGCATGACAGATTTGAATGGCTGTCCGTGTTTCCATTGTCTCAGAATAGGCCGATGCGGTCTCAGGCAACCTGATTCTCCAGCTGACTGTAGAGAACTAGAGTCTTGGATGGGTTCCAGCTAGGAACCTATTCATTCTCCACACGCTTCTTTGGATTTGCTGCGAGGAGATATATTTCCGCGCTAGTTTGTCTTGAGGCATGAGGTTTTACTAATCTTACAGATCCGAATTTATTACGAGTTTCCTGCAGGAATTGTTGAAATCCTGCACCCTGAAAGACTTTTGTCACAACTTTTCCTTTTGCTCCTAATAATGTGATTCCAATTTCCAGAGTTATCTCTGCCAATTCTAATTGTCGTGCAACATCTAACTCCCAATGACCACTTACCTTCGGTGAACAATCTGATATAATAAGGTCTGCCTTTCCTCCTATCAGTTCCTCAACCTGGCTAATGACTTTTGGATCTGTTATATCTCCCTGAACAAATTTGACGCTCTCAATAGGCTGCATTTGGTCCAAATCAACCGCCACAATCTCGAGGCCTTTATCAAACTCGAGAAGTACCTGCGTCCAACTTCCAGGACTGGAACAGAGTTCAACTACTTTATCAACACCCTTGAGCAGATTATATTTTTCAATCAACTGTCTTAGTTTGTAGGCTGAACGAGCTCTATAACCATGTTTCTTAGCAGCCTGGTAGTAATGCTCTTTTGTTCTTGGTCGCCTTGGTCTTCCCATTTATTCACTCGCCCTGTTTATGTGTTCGATAGTTTTTGCAATATATTCGATATCTGCATTGGTTCTAATTGCTGTTGGTCTGAAGTGGGTCCTACTCACATCATATCCATTGTTCCTTAATGCTTCTATGATATCACCTGTTTTTGGTGGTCTATTATCATGAAGATCACAGAGTTCATGAATATCAACATAGAGGTTATCTGTTAGATTATGCTCCTCAATCATCAGCTCCAATATGCGTATTGCTCTTTTTTCAAAAACGAAATCGTTTTCCCTGTATAGCTCACACGCGTTGCTCAATATCCTTTTGTCATACAAATTTCCAATCCAAAGTGGACCTGCTACTCTACCCTTACCTTCACATCTATCGCATCTGCTATGCAAACTTTTCGAATTTAACAATGATACTTTCCATCCACTCATACATTTTGGGCAGTAGTAGATGAACCCAATCTGATTCGCCTGTTTGTTGGTAGTTTTCCTTTCTGCATCTACTTTGAGCCATAATCGCACATAATGGTCTGTACTGAGAGAAATTAATGGGTTGATTGCTCGGTCATTCATTCCTGCAACATGGTATATCAGACCAATGAGCAGACGTATTGCAATCTCATGCAGAAATGGTGCCTTTATGGAAATACCCCCATACTTTCTGAGTGCAACTCTTGGAAACACTCCACATAGCACCGGCATATCTGTTGCTGTGACAGCCAATAGTCCGTTTTTTGGAACCAGTGATTGGATTGCTGCATTGATGAACACAGCAGGTGAACCAAACGGGTCGACGTCAACATAGTCAAATCGCTTCCCCCTTGATTCCGATAAAAGGAGCAATTTAGCATCCCCCGTCAGTACTTTTGCACGATGTTGGAGATTATTATGTTCTATATTTTGTTTGGCAATTTTGGATGCTTCGGGATTGATGTCAAACATCAGGCCTTCATAATCACCTATTCCTTCGTTTAGGTATCTTAGAGTTCTCACTCCTGAGCTCGCAAGAGGTTCACAAAAGTTCTTGATGGGATACATTTGATTATAGGTTGAGAGAAACAGTACTGAGAGGTCTCGATTTACTACCATTCGAGGGTTATAGAAGATGGGAAGCGAGGCTTTTGGCTGTGTCTTATTCTCACTATAATGATCAAGATCTGCACTGAAGAAGGGTGTTCTTCCTTCATAATACTCCTTGAGCTTCACCATAGGTCTTCTTTCTGATAGAACCCTGTTGCATTAATAAACGAGTGGGAGTAAGTGTCATGGCCCGAAACCGCACCTGTCATAGAAAAGAAGCCGCTACTCAGCAAGTGGGGGAAAATGAGTATATTGGAGGCTCTTAGAGGACCATGACATATCTCTGTTATCATAGCCCCTTTTGAAGTCCTAGTTATTTGTTCACAATCCACAACCTCTAAGTGGGATTAGATACCCATGCAAATTGAATACCATTTAGTGGTGGTAGATTATGGCTACAAAAGTTAGAATAGACACACAATATGGTCCGATTCATGCAGAATTCTGGAATGATGATGCTATAAACACGGTCAAGAATTTCATCGTGCTTGCCCAGAGTGGTTATTACGATGGACTGACATTCCATCGAGTGGTTGACGATTTCGTTATACAGGGCGGAGACCCAACCGGTTCTGGTAGTGGAGGTCCTGGCTACGCAATACCCTGTGAAACCCGAGGTCATAGACAGAAGCACGAAGATGGGTCCTTCTCAATGGCTCATGCAGGCCGCGACACTGGTGGTAGTCAATTCTTCATTGTTTTAAACAAGAACAGCACTAAGCACCTTGATGGTCGACACACAGTCTTTGGTAAGGTCACAGAAGGTTTTGACATTGTCCAGAAGATCAAACAGGGTGATAAGATGCTAAAAGTAGAAGTACTTGAAGTAGACCCTGAGATTGAAAGTCACGAACTTCAGAAACTCAAATCTTGGAGATAGTTACATAGTCCACTTGAGGGATGAGCTTGAGATACGGATTAGTCCCCCTTGAATTCAAACCCACTGTTGACCGAATAATCACTGACGGTAAACCTGATTTCTCTCGGTTCAACATTGTTGATATGGTTAGAGATGCTGTACAGATTGAACACATTAGTGTCATAGAGGTCACGATGGACGTTTGGTATGTGATTCCTGGAGCTCTTACTCCTGATACAATAAATCAGCTAGCAGAGCTCAAGGACGACTATGGACACTCCTATACTGCTCATCTTCCTCTCTGGTCTATTGAACTTGCAACGTTTAATGACCCGGTTAGAACAGGTGGTGTAAGGAGTATTGTTGATTCCATCAAACTGGTTGAGCCTCTTGAACCCGAATTCTACGTGTTACATTCTACAGGCTCACTAGCCGCAGAGTTTGCAAGGTTGGATTTTGCTAAAGAGATGGTGAACGTGATATGCACAGCAATGGCAGGATTTTCAGCTACAAGTGTTGAAGAAATTCTGGCCCAGAGTGAGATAGACCCTCGACGAATTGCTGTGGAAAATGTTGAATTCCCCTTTGAGACAACTCGTGCAATAATTGATGAGTATGACCTGAGCATCTGTTTTGATACGGGACACCTCTTGACCAAGTATTCTGGTAACGAGTCTGTACTTGAGTTCTATCAAGAGCACAAAGACCGTATTACTGAACTCCACCTGAATGATGGTACATATAGAGAGGTAGACGGGGTCCCTATTCATGCCGATCATCTTGCCCTTGGAACTGGAGAGCTCCCTGTAAGGGAATTTCTTCTTGAATTACTCAAGGATGACTTTGACGGACCTATGATCTTTGAGCTTACCGCTGAAGAGGCTCGTCAATCCTTACAGAAAATTCATGAAGTTATACCCGAGGCAATTTAAGATACTGTTCTACGAGCGTGATTGCTAAGGCACATACTGACATAGCCCGAAACTCTGAGGACTGTGAACTATAATGACTACCAAGATGCGCTCGTTTCATTGGAAGGATGACTTTGAATTAGTAAAGTCCTTTCTAATTGAGACATTTGAGTTGACTCCGTACCACAACTGGATTCCTTCAAGACTCGAAAATGTAAGATTTGGTCCTTGTGGGCCCGAATACCAAGATGAAGAGGACGAATATATCAAAATTTGGGAGGAAATTACAGATTTAGGTACAAAGATAATAGCTGTATCCTATATGAAACCATCACTGGAATGTTGGATTCATACACATCCTGATTACAAGCACGTTGAGAGAGAGATCATTCTCTGGACTGAGAATCATGCAAAAGAGATGAAACCCGATGCAGGTGAACGAAAAATCAGCTTCATCACGCGTGACATAGATGAGAAGCGCGTTTCACTATTGAACGAAATGGGTTATCAAGAGATTGAGCTATATGGAGACTTACAAGTACGCCCTACTGATTTACCTGCTCCTGATTATACAGTGCCTGATGGATTCTCGATCACACACGCTCTCATGGAGCAAGATTTTGAGAAATACACAGAAGTACAAGGATCTGTCTTTCCACACTGCAAAAATATGACTAAGAAGTTGCTGATGCATTATGCTTCAGCTTCGTTCTACAACGCAGAACTTGATATTGTAGCTGTAGCTCCAGATGGCAGGTTTGCTGCATTCTGTACAGTGCGAATAGATCCCGTAAGCAAAATCGCTGAACTAGAACCCGTTGGTACAAATCCTGAGTTCAGGAAATTGGGCCTTGCGAGAGCTGTGGTACTAGAGGGACTACATCGTGTTAAGAAATACAATCCTTCCGCGATATGCATACCTGGTGCTGCAGCGACTGAGGGGGCGCGGAATCTCTACAAATCAGTTGGTTTCCAAATAATCGGTGGCGAATACCTCTGGAATAAGACGATTTAGGACAGATTCTCTATCAGGAATACCACGATACCTATCTGTCTCTTCATGACATCATGAAAATCAAATTTGCCTAAAGTTATTGGGTTTTGACTGGCTTGTGAATGGTCAACGAATATTGCAGTAACGTTTTTATCGGAACGCTCTCCCCCAACTATCACCCATGGGCCCGTGGCATAGCCTGGTGAAATCGACCACGGTCATTTCGGGTTTTTATTGCGCCGCTCTGATAAGGCGGATGTCGGGTGTTCAAATCACCCCGGGCCCACCACTTTCTATTGAATTGAACCCAATCCTTTTTCACAAAGTACAACTCATGTTATTTGCTGTTGTTTGCTATGACAAAGTCTAACAATTTACCAGTAGTCATTGATATTAGCACACGTCTAACAATGGTTGGTTTTGCAGGAGAAGTAGCTCCACGTTTCGTTTGGCCCACTGTTGTTGGATATTCAATAGATCATAGTATGATAGATAGTGATTCCTCAGTTCCTTACAAGATCGGCAAGTATGCATTAGACTCGTTATCCCCTATGCTAGTCTATCCGTTAAAGGCTGGAATCATCGAAGATTGGGATGCAATTGAGGCTATCTTGGCATTTACTTTCAAATCACTTGAAATCAAATCTTCTGAGAGTAAAGTTTTGATAACAGAATCAATATCTTCTCCCCCTGAAACTCACCAACATCTGATGCAATTGATGTTTCATAAATTCGGTGTGAGTCATCTCTACGTGACACTTCGACAGGTACTCGCTCTATATGCTGTCCGGAAAGGATCAGGTGTTGTCATCGATTTCGAGCCAGACTATGCATTAATCGTACCAATATTCGAAGGTCTTGCCATTCCACATGTAAAAGAAATCCTGAATCTGCCGGTCATAACGGGATTTGAGCTTTCGTTTCTTGCAGAACGATTAATAGCTGCAGTTGAGAATACAAATCCAGACATCTACGATGATTTATACAGCAACATTGTACTTACGGGTAGTTCTACAACAACACCTCAATTCAGAGAGAGCCTTGAGAAAGAGATTGCTGAACGGATAGCCTCGGATAGAAACTTCTCAATAATTGATATTCCAGAAAAGCTCTACATGGCTTGGATTGGAGGGAGCAGGTTAGCAAATGTATCATCATTCAATGAGGTATGGATGAGTCGTACTGAATTCACACAGAAATGACCTGATCGACCGCAGTAGCAACAACTTGCATTGAATTCCATCTCCTATGGGATTCTAGAACATACCACTCAACCACTGGTGAATATGCGCAATAACAGGAAGGAAGAGTGTAGCAGTCAGGGAAATCACGACAAGCAAAGTATTGATTGATGGGCCTGCAGTGTCTTTGAATGGGTCGCCCACCATATCTCCACGTACTGAGTTCCGGTGTATTTGATCATATCGTGGGTGGTCATGGTCATACTCAGGAGACTCAATCATCTTCTTTGTATTATCCCAAGCCCCTCCAGCATTACTCATCAATAGGGCCATGATAAAGCCGACCAAGACTGCACCACCAAGATATCCACCAAGCGCTTCAAGCCCCAAGATTGAACCAGTTAAAATTGTAACACCTATTACGATGATAGTAGATGGCATGAGTTCTCTTATAGCGCCAGATGTTGCTATTTCAATACATTTGTCATAATCTGGTTTTGAGGTTCCTTCAAGAATACCAGGATCTACGCGGAACTGTCTACGAATCTCTTCAATCATTCGTCCTGCATTACGATCAACACCAAGAATGAGCATCGCAGTAAATGTAATTGGCACTAACGCTCCGATGAATGCACCCGCCAAGATGAATGGATCTGCTATATTGACAATAATCTCTTCTCCAATGAGCATCTCCGCTGCTTCAACAAATGCTGCAAATAAGGCAAGAACGGATATAGCTGCAGACCCAATAGCAAATCCCTTTGTGATTGCCTTAGCCGTATTACCTGCTGCATCTAATTTATCACAAGCTATAATGGCTTCTTCTGAAGCATTCGATTGTTCAATAATACCTCTCGCGTTATCAACAATAGGTCCATAGCTATCAGAGCTCATGGTAAGTCCATTTGTTGCCAGGAGTCCAACTGCAGCAATTGCTACCGCATAAATTCCCCCCATCCAACCTCCAAGTCCCAGAGATGTTGTTGTCGAACCGAGGATGAATGATGCCACAAGTGCTACAATAACTCCAATTACTGAAGGTACGGCACTGAGAAGACCGTATGAATATCCTGACAGTATGAGGTTCGCTGTGCTCTTCTCAGCATTTTCTACCATATTCCTTACTGGTTGAAATCCGAAGAGACCTTTATCATTTGTAAAGACATCAGAGGTGAATCCTATAAACACACCAGCAAGTAGTCCAAAGATTGCAGAGGCTGCAATTACAATATCAATTCCAAGAATGAGAATTACAGCTACAACCAATACACCAAAGAGAATAGTTGTTATGTAAGTGCCTCTGTTAAGGGCTGGACCAGGATCATCCTGTTCATTAGGTCTTACCAAATAAACTCCAATCACTGATGCGATGGTACCTAATGCTGCTATTACTAGAGGCAGGAGTCCAAAGGCGTATGGTAATGCAAATGTTGCATCAAGTCCTGCTCCTAGAAGGGCAGCAGCCAGAATTGCGGCGACATTGCTATCGAAGATGTCTGCACCTGTTCCAGCAACATCTCCCACGTTGTCGCCAACAGCGTCTGCAATTGCCGCAGGATTTCTCGGGTCATCCTCTGGAATGTGCTGCTCGATTTTACCAACAATGTCTGCTGACATATCCGCAGTTTTGGTAAAGATTCCTCCACCTGCTTTTGCAAACAGCGCCACAGTACTCGCGCCAAATGAAAAGCCTGTAATCATCTCCCATAGGAATGGGGCCGCAATTCCTGGAAATATCACGAACCACATCAAGTAAAGAGCTGATAATCCAACAAGAGCAATGCCTGCTATCATCAGCCCCATTACCGAACCCGATCTAAACGCTATCTTGAATGCAGGACCAAGCCCTCCTTCTGCGGCTGCAGCTGCTGTTCGTCGATTCGCTTGTGTTGCCACTGCCAGACCTATATATCCCGCTCCCATACTAGCAAAGGATCCTATGATGTATGAGATTGCAATGGGTATTCCATAGTCAACAAAGACAATTGCAATGACAACTGCTAGGAACAGAGTAAAGAATGTAAGTATACGATATTGTATCTTAATGAAAGAGTCAGCTCCATCTTGTATCAACCGACTGACTTCATGCATTCTCTTGTCACCTTCATCCGCTCTCATAACTACGCGATATGTGTATAGAGCTACAAGGATGGCAAGTAGACCTGATAAAAGCGAAATGGATAGAAATAGAAGATCTGACATTGCGGGCTCCTGTTGAGGATTTTCAAACCATATTATAGACATTGCTATGCATCGGCTAATTACAAGCCGGACCATTTGGTATGCCCAACTTCAATGAATTGTAGTACGGATATATTGGAACACGTGTTCCAATCCTAATTTTGGTATCTATAGTAAAACCAATCAATTTGTTTTCTGTCTATCATCTCGCAATGAAAGACGAAGACGAGAATAAATTTGATTCAATCGCAAAAAAACTCGAAGCTGCACTTGAAGACAAGAAAGAGGAGCTCGCTAATGGTGAATTAAATGAGATTGAAGATACAACAGGGCTTGAGAATATTAAGCGTCTAAATACTGCAATTATTGAATTTTATACCACAAATTGTCCCTATTGTAAACAAATGACACCTATTCTTGAGGAGCTCGCAGAGAGCTTCAAGTCAAAGGTCTATTTTGCCAAGGTTAACATTGAGAACATACCCACCGTTATAGAAAAATTCTCCATTTTAGGAGTGCCAGAGCTCATTGTTTTCAAAAAAGGACAAGAAGTGGGGAGAGCTGAGGGTCTCCAAATCTATGAAACACTGGATGAGTGGATTGATAGCATTCATAGAGGACTCAGACCAATGGGGATGATTCTAGGGCTTTCAACTAAAACGCGTTAGACCCGACTACTTTTCTTAATCATCAGCGGAGCTGCCTTCTATGGCAATATCTGATGAATCTGGCTTAGGATATCTTCCGCTTCGAACACGCCATCCATCATAGCAGATATACAAGAATATCCCATAGAATATGATCATTGCAAGGTATAGTCCTACAACAATGATGAGCGACTCTGCTAATGGACCAAGAATTGCCTCAAGAATAATCTGAGGGAATAGCATGGTGACTAAAATGAGTGCGGTCATGGTTAGAGTTACAACAAACATCACAGGGAATATTCCAGCAGAGTGATGTGATGAAGAACAATAGACTTTTTTTCCGTCTTTCCAAGTTCTCTCTTCAACAGGAGCTCCACACCAAGCACATGTCATTTTTCCTTCATCTACTGAATCTGACTTATCTGTCAATACAATCTCCCTTACAATCTCTATGGCCAATCAAATCCACATATCTCTTATGCTTCTAATCCGTGATTCAGGTACGTTTCGGTACTCTCAGAGTTTCAATTTGAAGATGTACTCATCATCAGCCCTTGAGAGATGACTCTCCACTACACGATCGGTTCGATGAAGGAATCTAATCATTGGTAGATTTCTTGGATGCACATATGCTATAAATGCGTCAATCCCCTTGCTCTTTGCAATTCTCATGAGGTGATTGAGAAGGAACGTTCCAACACCTTTTCCTTGATATTCGTCCTGGATCAATAGTGCAAACTCAGCCTCATTCGTACTTCTGTCTAGGAGATATCTCCCTGCACCGATTATTCTCTCAGTTTCGTGTTCTTTGTCTGGATATATTACAGCGATAATGGACACATCTCTGTCTGCATCAACATCATAGAAGTCTTGCAACGTCTTTCTTGGTAGACTTCTTAATGGTGTGAGGAATCTGAAATAGATGCTTTCTTCAGAGAGATCATAGAACAGATCTTTAATCCTATCAGTGTCATCGGGCCTAACAAGACGGAAATAAACAGTCACCGGACCATCGGGACCTTTGAATTCTTCTTGTGTTTCGTATTCACTAGCGAAATACGTACCTGTGACCTGAAATGGTACTTGGTCTTCGTGGACGTATTGCATTTTCTTTGCAGCGTCTAATAATTCGTTTCTAAAGTCGGGGTGTGCAATTGCAATCAATGAAAGTACACGTTCACGTATAGTCTTTCCATGTAGTGTCGCGAGACCATATTCTGTGATTATAACATCGACGTCGCCTCTAGTTGTAACGACACCCGCACCTTCACTGAGTTGGGGCACAATGCGTGAAACAGTACCCTCCATTGCTGTACTCTGCATTGTGATGATTGCCTTCCCACCAATTGATCTATTAGCACCACGAATGAAGTCTACTGCGCCGCCTATCCCCGAAAAGAAGCGATGTCCAATTGAGTCTGCGCACACTTGTCCTGTGAGGTCAATCTCAAGCGCAGAGTTGATGGCTATCATTTTCGTGTTCTGTCCAATCACATACGGATCGTTCACATACTCCGTGGGATAAAAATGAAACATTGGATTATCATTGATATATTCATAGAGCTTCTCTGAACCCATAGCGAATGATGCGATTACCTTATCCTTGTTTATGCTCTTTTTCCTATTTGTTACAATTTCCTGTTGGATCAGTGGAATGAGACTATCACTGAACATTTCGGTGTGAATTCCTAAGTCCTGTACACCAATTTCAAGGAGACTATTACATACCGCCTGAGGCAACGCACCAATTCCTAATTCTATGGTTGACTCATTTTCAATTAACCTGGCTACAAAACTTCCTATCTTGTTTATAGTATCTGATCCTTCTGCAGGCTCAAATTCACGAAGTGGTTCATTATACGATACTAACCAATCAATGTCCCTCACATTCATGAACGAATCGCCATGTGTGATTGGCATTCTCTCGTTGACCTGTGCTATTACTAAATCTGCGCTTTCAGCTGCGGACTTGGTGATATCTACTGCTATTCCTAGTGAAACATAACCATGTTGATCAGGAGGGCTCACTTGAATCATGGCTACATCAAGTGGCATTCTCTTTTGTCTGAACAGACGTGGGATGTCTGAGAGCATGATGGGTGTGTAATCCGCACGTCCATCAGTGACTGCCTCTCGGATATTCTCAGAGACAAAGAACGTGTTATGCCTGAATGCATTTTGAAATTGAGGGTCTGCTGATGGTGTATCTCCCAGAGTAAGCAAATGCACAATTTCATTATCTGCCATCTTTACTGCATTCTTTGCGAGTTCCTGAACTAGATGATATGGTACTCCACATCCTGTACCTAGGAATATTCTAGTCCCTCGCTTGATTTTTCTAATGGCTGTACTAGAGTCAACAGTCTTCTTTTTGTATTTCTCAATCCAGTTTTCAGCAGTCATAATCCCAACATCCTGATGCGTCTATTCCGCTAGAGGTTGCATATAGGACTTTCCAAGTGGTACAAGATATTATGACACGACAGAAACCTTTTTGCTCACCATGTTCGGGCTCAGTCTTGTTTGACAACATATTATGGGAGAACACTCTCATGTCTGAAGAAAAAATTGGTAATCGATATTTGGTGATACTTGGTGCAATTATCGTGCAACTATGTTTGGGTACAATCTACGCATGGTCCGAGTTTCAGAATGCATTGAAACTTGAAGGCGGTCTGTATCAGTGGACCCCTCTAAGCACTCAATTGCCGTTCGCCGCAGGTCTTGCTTCTTTTGCCCTTTTCATGGTCTTTGCAGGACGATGGCAGGATAAGGCTGGGCCTCGAAAGGTAGCCACAGTGGGCGGTGTTCTGCTTGGTGTTGGTTATCTCCTTGCATCTTTGGTGGATACACTAGCATTAGATGAACTCACCGGAACCATTTACCTCATCATCACCTATGGTATAATTGGTGGTGCTGGTATTGGATTCGCATACGTATGTCCCATTGCAGCATTAGTCAAATGGTTCCCTGATAAGAAAGGAAGCGTTTCTGGAATTGCTGTTGCAGGGTTTGGTGGTGGTGCACTTATCTTTCTATTTGTGGAAGATTTCCTGATCAATACAGTATTTGGTGGTTATATTGGCTTTGCATTTCTGGTTCTTGGTGTCGTATATCTCATTGGCGTAGTACTGGGCTCACAGATACTTGTCAATCCACCAGTAGGATGGGCTCCTGAAGGATGGACACCTCCCATCACAATCGCTGATGGTTCTGGTGGTGGAATGATGCCTGGTGAAATGATTAGGAAGGCAACATTCTGGCTTCTCTGGCTCTCGTTTATATTTGCAGCAACCGCTGGTCTAATGACCCTTGGCAATGTGAAAAGTGCCGCTGCTGAAGTAGACCCCACAGTGATTCCACTCGGTCTGGGTGCATTGATAGGTGGAATAATGTCCATCTTTAACGCAATAGGACGAATTGTATGGGGTATTACATCAGATAAGCTTGGTCGAGCTAGGACTATGGTTTTAATGTTCTTGTTCCTCATGATTGCAATGTACAGTTTTGCATTCGTGGCATTATTACCTGATACAGAGGGACTTTGGATTACCGTCACTCTGATTGCTTCAGTGATAGGATTCTGTTTTGGTGGGAATTTTGCCCTCTTCCCCTCAGCAACAGCTGACTATTTCGGTTCAGAGAACGTAGGTAAGAACTATGGTGTAGTCTTTACAGCATATGGTATTGCAGGTATTGTTGGTGGTCTTGTTGCAGGATCATTTGTAGGTCTAACTGGCTCCTACTTCCTTGCATTCATAACAACAGAATTTCTTGCTATGTTCGCTATCTTGCTAACACTCTACCTATACTGGAAATACGAGTAGTATACTAAAACGAGGTTATGGGGATATTTTCCCATACCTCTCTCAATTCTTTTTAGCACTCCCTGATTTGACAAGTTGAACGATACTTTGATGAAAATCCGTTTTTCAATTAAATATCGTGCCCTTGGATAAGCGTTATATAGATAAACCTGCGGACGGCGCTCAAAGCATCGATGCTTAAGGTGACTAATTTGTCTGAAGAAAAAAAGATCACTGTTTTAGAAGCGGAAGCAAGAAGATTCGCGCCTCCCAAGAGCTTTGTCGATAAAGCATATATCAAGTCTCACGAGGAACGAATGGAGATGTGGAAGAAGTCCATCTCGGATCCAGATGGCTTCTGGCTAGATATAGCAACATCGGATTTGTTCTACTGGAAGACTAAACCGACAAAGGGTTTCGAATGGCAAGATACACAGAATGTTAAATTCACATGGTTCGCCGATGGCGTGACCAATATGGCCTACAATTGCATGGATAAGTGGGTCGAGCAGGGTCGTGGTGACCAGGTCGCAATTATTTGGCAGGGTGACCCCGTTGATGAGTCGCGTACCTACACCTACAAGCAGCTTCAAATCGAGGTAAGCAAAGCTGCCAATGTTCTAAAAAATCTCGGTCTGAAGAAAGGTGATACCGTCACAATCTACCTACCTATGATTCCTGAACTAGCTATTCTCATGCTTGCCTGTGCTCGAATTGGTGCTGTCCACAGTATCGTCTTCGGTGGCTTCACTGCAGACTCACTGAAAGACAGGATTGAGGACTGTCAGAGCAAAGTTCTCATCACTGCTGATGGTTACTATCGCGCATCTAAGGTCATTCCACAGAAGAAAAACGCTGACGCCGCGCTTGAGAATATCTCAGTGGTTGAGAAAATCCTCGTTGTCAAACGTGGTATTGATGGCCTTGACGTACCAATGAAATCCGGTCGCGATTTCTGGTTCCATGAAGAACTTGAGAAGGTTGAGGAAACGTGCGAGCCCGAATGGTTAGGTGCTGAAGACCCACTATTCATCCTTTACACATCTGGTTCAACCGGAAAACCAAAGGGTGTGCTTCACACACTCGGTGGTTACATGGTCTATACCGCTCACACATTCCTGAATATCTTCGATTGGCATCCTGGTGATGTCTATTGGTGTACGGCGGACATAGGTTGGATAACTGGACATTCCTACCAAGTATATGGCCCACTCGGTGCAGGTGCAACCTCAATGATGTTTGAGGGCGTGCCAACATACCCTGATGCAAGCCGATTCTGGATGGAGGTAGAGCGCTGGAAAGTAAACCAATTCTATACAGCCCCGACAGCCATACGTGCCCTGATGAAATTCGGCGAAGAACCCGTTAAGAAACACGATCTCTCCTCACTGAATCTTTTGGGCACAGTAGGAGAACCCATCAATCCAGCCGCTTGGATGTGGTATCACGAGGTAGTAGGCAAAGAGAGATGTCCAATTGTGGACACCTACTGGCAAACAGAAACAGGCGGAGTAATTTTTACACCCCTTCCCGGAGCAACTGAGACAATACCCGGAAGTTGCACCTTTCCATACTTTGGAGTTGACCCTGTCATCGTAGATGAAGGCGGCTCTGCAACAGGCCCTAATGAGGGCGGATACCTCTGTATCAAATCACCATGGCCAGGTCTCATGCGTACTGTCTTCGGAGACCACCAGAGGTTTGTGAATACCTATTGGACTCAATACAAAGATCCCGAAACAGGCAATCCAATGTATATGACCGGAGATGGTTCACGCTTCAACGATGATGGCTACTTCTTCGTGATGGGTCGAATCGACGACGTACTGAAAGTATCTGGTCACAGACTTGGAACTGCTGAGATTGAGTCAGCTCTCGTCAAGCACCCCGCAGTTTCAGAGTGTGCAGTTGTAGGTTTCCCACATGAGATAAAGGGAGAAGATATCTATGTCTTTTGTACACTCAGAAAAGGTGTCGAAGGAACCGAGGAACTTCGCCAAGAGCTGCGGAAACACGTCAGGACTGAAATTGGACCAATCGCTACACCAGCTAAAGTACAGTTTGCTGACGCGCTACCGAAGACCAGAAGCGGAAAGATAATGCGCCGAATATTGAAACGCATCGCTGCTGGAAAGATTGAGGACATCGGAGATACCTCCACACTCGCAGATCCAACAGTTGTCGAAACCCTCGTTCGTGAGAGAATCGAGTAAATGGCACAATTAAAGTGTAGAGAGGTTTTATCCTCTCTCCACACTTCTGTTTTTAATGAATATTTTTCAAAAGGTTTATCGGTTTTAAAGACTAATTGATAATGGGTATGTCACATTTTGAATTGGCCAATTTATAATAAATGTGACTCTCAATCAGGAACTTGTTATCGACGTTTCTTTATACTCTATATCATACTGCTCATCATATCGACTATTGAATTTCTTGGTAATACCTCATTCTTTTACGATTTTCAACTTGTGCTTTACATTCTACTTGGTGTTGGAATCATGAGCACCATGATTGCAATCTATCTCATCGTGAAGAACCCTCCAAATTCATCATCTTTTGATTCTCACATCTAGAAATTAGACTGGAAAGAACCGTCGTGTTCGCTTCATATATTCCAGATACTTCTCTCCAAATGCGTCAGTAAGCATCTGTTCTTCCTGTTTTGCTACGAATGGAAACGCAACAAGTATGATGAATGCGAATATAATAATCAGAGTGTTTGCAGTGACCAGAGCCATCCCTAGAGAGAACAAACCAAGCACTGTGTACATTGGATGCCTTACTCTTGTATAGGGTCCTTCAGTGATTAACCTATGTTTGGATTTTATCTCTAGCTGAGCTGAGTATTGACGGTCGAGCGTTCTATGTATCCATGCGAGCAGTGGAATCACAATAAGTACGAGAACAACTCCACTCCATCTCAGAACGACCGGATACAGATCATACTGAAATAGGTCCATCAGAGGAAAGCCAATGAGATAAGGAATGTAAGATCCAAAAGAGCCCAATATTCCAATGATGATTAATGCTCCACCAAGTCCTAGGTTTCTTCTTACTTCACTCTCTTCCGTATCGGGTTCTTCTCGTCTTGGTTTCACGAATCGATAATATCCACGAACAGTGAAGAACAACGCATAGAGACCTATGAAGAGTGCTCTGTAGAATATATCATCTGCCATCTTGTCACATCCATGCGGAGTATCTAATACATACTCAATAGTCAGTATACATACTTAACAGTCATTTTTATAAGCCTTTCCAGCTAAGCAGATATGTCAAATGAACCAGAATTGGATGTCTAAACATCAATGCCAAGAGTAGTACCTGAATACAAAGAACAAGCAAGAAGAAGAATTATCGAAGCCGCTGGAGCAGTCTTCATAGAGCGAGGGTATTATCAATCTACAATGGATGACATTGCATCAGCGATGGAGGTGAGTAAAGGGGCAATATATCAGTACTTTAGGAGCAAAGAACAGCTCTTCTACTCAGTGATAGACCTCATGATCACATCCAAAAAAGATGAGGTGATGACGATACTCACATCTGAAAATCCAATGTTCATTTCAACAAGTGATTTCTTTGATATGAAAATACGAAGAGCCATTGAAACACGAGCTTTCGGACTTGATTTACTTCTTGAAGCGACTAAGGATGAACATCTTCAGACTCGAATCAAGGAGTTGTATGATGCAGCCTATCGCGATCTCATTGAACAAGTTGAGAAGCTCAAAGAGCGCGGTGTTGTGAGAGAGGATGCAGACATAGCTCTAATTTGGAGGGGATTAGTTGCTCTACGTGATGGATTGATAATGTCATCTCTGCTTGGAGCTGAAATAGATGAAGCAAAGAGAACCTGGGAGCATTTATCGAAGATAATACTCAATCAAGTCATATCTGAACAGTCAGCTAAATAGCCATTCCACTATAGTTAAGATAATTCGCATCTCATTCTATCTGATTAAAATGACTTCGATAATTGATGCTGAGATAAGACATTCCACGTTTGTTAGACAGTCCCCTGAAGTGGTCTATGATGCTATTTCTACCACAGTCGGTCTCAACGGGTGGTTTTGCACAGGTGGAGAGGTAGATGCCCGTCCCGGTGGACATATCAAGTTCCGATGGGAAGACTGGCGACCTGACATGGGCATAATAGAGGATGGAGGTCCAGTTATTGAGGCAGATCGTGGGAAACGGTTCGTCTTCCAATGGCATCCTGATGATGAATCATATGCAACGCTCGTAAAGCTGACATTTGAGCCACATGAAGATGGGACTATCATGAGGGTGGTAGAATCTGGTTTCCAAGACACACCTCAGGGTCTAAGAGCAATGATTGGGTGTGCTACGGGATGGGGTGAAGCACTCACTCTTCTCAAGTTCTATGTAGAACACAACATCGTATATTGGCCTGATAAGAAATAACTAGGGTTCCTCTTTAAGGGTGAAAAAACATCCACATGTCACAGTCTGTCCCACTCCTGGTATCTGACGCAGTTTGTCAACTACTAACTCTCCGATTTCCTTGAGCGACTCACCTCTTGCTTTGACAATGATGTCCCAGCTACCTGCCACTACATGGACCTCTACTATCTTTTCAATGTCAGCAATCGTCTTTGCCACATCATGTTGAGATGTTTTGTGAGTTGGAAGAAAGGTGACCAAGATAATCGCGGTCACCGGCAGGCCAATCTTCTCATAGTCCGGCACTACTACGGTTTTCCTAATCACACCTGTTTCTCTCAACTTTTCTATTCGATGCTGTACAGTAGATCTTGGCAAGTCTAATTCTCGTGCAATCTTGGTCACAGGCTTAGATGCATCCCTTCTAAGCACAGTGAGGATTTTTCTATCATTGGAATCCAACATATTGGCAAGTTGATAATAATAGCAATATAATATTGTCTATTTACGTCATTATGCCAATAATATTGACAAAATGCTTATACCCACTTTACATATTGGCAATATGATGAGAAATGACCTTAATATCCACACAGATGCCAGACGAAACATCCATTGAAGATGGGGTGCGTTACAGATATCGCTCCATTCGAACAGAACGAGCAAGAAGAATACTTGAAGTTCAACACAACTTATCACGAGCAATTCGAGCGTGTCTTGACTCGGAAGGATTTGTTGAATTACTCCCTCCTGTGATTGGTCCGGTGACGGATCCGGGAGTCAGAGGAGCAGGTACTGCAAGAATGGACTACTATGGCGAACCATACGTAGTCATGACAAGTATGATTCTGTACAAACAAATGGCAGTGGCAACATTTCCGAAAATCTATTCGTTCTCTCCAAATGTTCGACTTGAAATTCCTGAAGGTCTCACAACCAGTAGGCATTTAGCAGAATTCTATCAGGTTGATCTTGAGGTCGCCTATGGCACATGTGACTCCTTGATGGCTCTGGGTGATAAGCTGATATACGAGGTCATTGATTCTATTCATCAACATTGCAGCGAACACTTAGAGTTTCTTGGACGTGATTTATCAAAACCACCCAAGCATCTTCCTAGGGTGACTCATCACGAAGCTATTGAGATGCTTCGTGCTGAAGGGTACGATATTCCACATGATGAAGAACTTTCATGGACTGCAGAGAAAAAACTCTCCGAACTGTTTGAAACACCCTTCTGGATAACCCACTATCCCCGTGGGTCTCGAGGTTTCTATTATGCTGAAGACCCTGAAGATCCTTCTGTTCTACGCTCGATGGACCTTATTCTACCAGAAGGATTTGGAGAAGCGTCAAGTGGTGGCGAGCGTGAATACACAAAAGAAGGAGTCGTTCGATCCATGATTGCATCCGGTGAGGATCCATCACGATATGGATGGTATATGAAAATGATAGAAGAAGGTATCTCTCCCTCTGCGGGATTTGGTGTCGGAGTTGAAAGGTTAACTCGATATGTATGTGGAATTGACCATATTTGGGAATGCTCAGCATTTCCAAAGGTTCCAGGTGTAGTATAATTCACTATTCCTTTCTTCGAAGGTATTATCAACCATACTTTCTACGGCTCTAACACAATATACAATAATGCATCAAATTTTGTTTCCACAATCAGATAATAGGTCAGTGTCAATGTGAATACACGAAATGTTACAGGTGTGTTAGGTGCAATTCTACTATTCATTTTCTGGGTGATAGTAGATATGATAATCTTTCCAACTCTTTTGACAACAATAACCTATCCTGTATATGAACTGATAGTCTATGGATCATGGTTTGTCATCATTCTCATTATTGTTGGCATTCTTTCTTGGTCTGAAGCTATTCCAAATCCCTATAAGAAATCAGAAGATGTGGTGGGCGTCTAGATTTGAAATACATGAGAAGTCTTCATTAGGATCACATCATTTTACAATAATTACTGAAACATGATTCAGATTATGTATTAGGTAGTACATTAATAGAAAAAAAGGATTGGAGCATATTGCAAGGAAAAATCTGTATTGTCACTGGGAGTAATTCCGGGATTGGTAAGGAAACAGCTATTGCATTGGCTGAAAAAGGTGCAACAGTGATAATGCTTGTGAGAAATAAAGAGAAAGGGGAAGCTGCAAGAAACGAAATCGTGGAGAATACCGGCAATGATTCAATCGAGCTAATGCTCTGTGATCTTGCACTTACAAGTGAGATAAAGCGATTTGCTCAAGAATTCGGGAATAAATATAGTCGATTGGACGTTCTTGTCAATAATGCCGGGGCTGTATTTTCAAAACGCGAAGTAACTGAGGAGGGACTCGAAAGAACACTCGCTGTGAATTATATCGCACCTTTCATTCTAACACATGAACTCCTTCCAATTCTTAAAACAAGTTCACCCTCACGAATAATTAACATCAGCTCTGGACTTCATAAATCCGCAAAGATAAATTTAGACGATATTCAAAATGAGCATGGATACAAATCAAGAAAGGTATACGGCCAGGCTAAACTCTATGTTATTATGTACACATATGAACTAGCACGACGATTGGAAGGAACCGGAGTAACTGCTAATGTTCTCCATCCTGGATTTGTGGCTACTAACCTTGGTCAGAATTCAGGAAGCACATCATCTAAAATAATGTTCAAAATGATGAAACCATTTCAGATAAGACCCGAAGAAGGTGCAGAAACTTCCATCTATTTGGCGACATCAGAGGATCTAATTGGTGTCAATGGTGCTTATTTTCATAAAAAAGAGCAGATCACCTCGTCTGAGATATCGTACAATCAAACACTGCAACATACCCTCTGGGACAAAACACTGGAATTACTGAAATCTTCCGGAATCCAATTATCGGATAATGCCTAAATCAGATTCAGGTTGTATCTGTCCACCATTGGGTTCCACTATTTGTTTCAGAACTGCTTTTGTTATCATGAGCGTCGCTATTGCTGAAAGGATTACCTTGACTGGAGTTATGATACTCGCACCTACCCATATGTATTGTAACTGTTCTACTGTCAATCCATAGAATAACCAATATGCCTGACCTGGTACGAGAACAAATATCCGAAAGAGAATGTCCGCTTCTAATCCAATGACTGCCGCAAATACAATCGTCAGTGAATCAAGTCTTGGTGCTAGCAAATCCCTTTTGTTCATCTCTACCAATAGCGAAAATATAATGACGAGTCCAAATCCAACTAATGTGTCCCAAATTCCCCAAATTGGCAGCATCCAAGATATTGGAAATAGGAAATATGCTGCAAGCAATACCATATATATTCCACAAACAGGTTGCCATTTTCTTTGAGAAACGAAACCCGCGACTGCAGCTCCGAGGGGTGCTCCCCACATGAAGACTAACTCAAATGGGTCTCTGAAATATATCAAATGTCCGAGTACACTTCCCATACCCACTGATACCGCACCATAAAAGGGTCCGAGCAATATCCCAATAAGTGGACTTAGAAGAAAGAGCCACGAGTCCCAAATTCCACTATAGAAGCCTGGGATTATCGGAATCACATCGAGAACTGCTCCTAGTGCAGTAAACATGGCTAGATATGCAATATTCTGGCTGATGTTATTCCCTTGTAACACCATCTAGTAGACACCGCGTTCTGGTTCTACTTTAGTCTGTTTACAAATCCTCGTTATAACCTCAGCTGATGAATACTAGGGGATCAACTGAAGAACCAATTATTCCACGATTCTACCTAACTTCTCTTTTTAATCGCAATTACTGTGATCACTAAAAGGCCCGTAACACCAGCAATGGTCACAATGACAATGATAGTTGGAAACTCACTTGAAGGGATGGTATTACTTGTGCTTGATCCAGTTGATGAAACCATAGTGGAAGAACCACTTGTGTTAGTGGATTCAGTCTTTGTAGTAGTTGTAGGTATATTAGTGACCTCGATAATGGCCATATCATAATATGTAATCTCATTGCCAAATATATCTACTAACCAGAAATCTACTGTGTAGTTGTTCTTTGTACTGATATCTATTTCAGCAGAATAGGTTCCATTTTCATACTCATCATACATCGGTTCTGCATCGATTGAAGAATTCGATGTACGTGCTCCAATTTCATATGAATAGGGATAAAATCTCACATAGACGTATTCTATCCCGGTCTCATCATATACGTCTGCTTGTACTTCTATTGTGCCATATGGTTCAACCACAATGGGACTAATAGTGATATTTGAGATTGTAGGTGGATTTTCTTCATAGACACCAAGCGCAGTTGCTATCGCGATACACATCTCTTCTCTATAATATCTACTTCTTACACCTGTAACTATATTGCCATCGATAACAGGTGGTACAACTCCCATATATGTGGCACCTGCTGCTTCATATTCATCGATAAATCCTCCATCACCTGTGACATTCTTTCCATCTATCACATCCGCTGCGGCTAAGACACGAACCGCTTTACACCATGCACTTACAACCAATTCAGCTGATACCGCATCCGCAATTAAATCCAGAACATCCTGATCTGTACGTAGTATCTCATGTGATTCCCCTGGCATAATGGAAATGGCATCATATTCAGTAATGTTTTGAATATCCCACACCAGAACATCTGGAATCACTATTTCCTCATCATTTTGATAATCACATGGTGTTAATTCTTCAGCTGTTCCTGCTATTGTAACATTCCAACCGTAACTCTCTAAGATCGGTCGAATGTAATGATAATTAGCACCATAATCATGGTCCATCAAGAAAAGAATCTCGATTTGCTCTTCAACAGTTTCTGGCAATAATGTCCCATTAGCATGGGTGTATATAGAAAATGATGAAACAGTCATTATACAGAGAACCACCAATGTGAGCGCTCTACCATTATTATATCGCACAGTAAATGCACCTGTGCAATCTACAATTCTCCTTAACAAAAGGTTCTGAGATTTAAGCAATTGTTTGCGCTGAACCTTCAGTGTGAATCTTTTCAGCGTGTTTTATTTCATCATCATCCAAACCGAAACGTAAAACTATCTTTCGTGTTAACATCGATTGTTGATTAGTGATGTCATTGTCTCTCAAAGATGAAGCGCATCAAGTTGTAGAGGATCTAGATGTAATGGCTTTACTCCGTGCTTACGGTCATGCTGAGATTGTTGGAAGTGTTGCCCTAGATCTGATTGTAAAGAGAGATATTGATATCCATGTACATCTTCTACTACAGGACCCTTACGCCATGGCTGGTGAAGTCCTTCCTGTCTTGCTTGACAAAAAATGGGTCCGGAACATTCGCGTTGATAAATATTCAAGCAAGAGTGCGGTAAAATTAGCCATTGATGCATATCCCGGTCCTACAGGTCCTTGGAATATAGACATCTGGATTACTTCCGATGTTTCTACTACAGGATTCGAAGTCACCAATATTTTACTCGAAAGTTTAACGGCTGAACAAAGAAGTGCGATTCTGGAAATCAAAGAATATTATCACAATCTGGGTGTTCTTAGAAACGGACTGAGTCTAAGAATATATGATGCTGTATACAAGAATGGTGTACGGTCTATTGAAGAATTCAAAGCCTATTTGCCTACTCTTAGCCGAGCAACATGAATTATGTTAATACTTGTCCGGAATAAATAGGATGAAACATGTCATCGGTTCAGATTTGACTCGAATCTTCCATCCATGAGCACTCACTATTCCTTGAATAATCGCTAGTCCATAACCCTTTCCAAATCTCCTTTTAGTAAGTTCCTGTCCAAAAGTTTCTAAATGGAACTCTCTTGATAATGGTTCACCATCATTACAGACATGTATCTCTCTTCCATTCTCTACGATCTCAGCTTTTATTTCAATTCGAGTTGGAGCTCCATGTTTAATGGCATTATCTAGGAGTAGAGTAAATATCTGTTGAATTCTTTGTCCATCACCTATGACTTCAGGTAGAACATCTTGTTCATAGTCAATATTGACTGGAATGATTAATTTTGCCAGTGTTGTTAACATATGATTTAGATCTATCTTACTAGGGTTCTCAATAACCAAACCCGCATCTATAAGCGCAACTGATTTATCAAGAATGTCCGATTGACCTTCTGAAAGTTGAATTATTTTATCTATATATGCGGGATTCAATTCATCTCTAAGCAGTTCTGCATATCCCATGATATTATGTAGGAACCCCTTCAAATCATGCGCCAGACCATGAACAAACTCACTCAGCAACTTATTCTGTTCTACAAGAACATGACTTTTCTTCTTACCATCTGTCATGTTATCAGATTGCTCATGCATGTGCATTTTCTCCTTTGACATACAAGAGTACAAGCAATATAGCTCCTATAACTACTTGCTTCATATACTCTCTATTTGGAACTCATTCTCTATGAGCATATTAGCACCGATTCAAACACACCATCATGACCGACGAGATTGACAAGTACACACTAGTAGGTGGACAGGTTTACAAGCTTGCTGAATCATTTGTCGATCCAAGAGATGCAGTTGCATTGGCGAAAGAGCTATCTAATGAACATCATGTATACATCACTAAAGCTCAACAAAACCTATGGGCAATCTATTGGCGACCACGTGATGTCGAAATCCAATGCTCTCTCAAGATCACTTGAGTGAATCCAATATTGCCTATCACATTTGTTTCTACTATCTCTTGACCTCACCAAAAAGAGATTCAAATTCCTTGGCTTTTTCATGGAATCCATACTTCTTCCAAGCCCCTATCGCAATCTCAAGAATCTCCTGTGCGTTACTTCTTAACTTATCGTCACCCAGTATTTTCCAAGCTTTCATTAACAGGCTTAGAAGCGAATACCCCATCATTGCGACTTCATAATCGTGTTTGCTCATATCTTGTAGGGAAACACGATTCAATACCTCAATAATGCTAACAAATTGTCTGAGTTCTTTCATTTCGATGAAGTCTGTTGCCTCTGATAAGAGGTATGTTAAGGCAATTATGTCATCTCTGCAGACAAGACCCTGAGTCATGAAAAATTGGTGAACTGACAATACCGTTTTCAATGCATTATATTGCACTTCTGACTGACAACTCTTGTCCAAAACCTTAGATCCAAGAGATGCCAATGCCATCATGATATTTCCCACATTCGTAGCGAATGTCATTGGGTCTAGAATTCTTAGTGCATCAACATCTCCCACGTCAAGAGTCTTAATGGTCGCTAGTATCAGCTTGATTTCGTCATGATGTAATTCACCGGCAATTGTAAGTACAGGTGATATTGCATTCATAAATACATCAAGAGAAAGACGGCCTCTGAGTTTTGGCCACTCCTCTTCCAGAACCAACACAATATCATGCAGGAAATCGGCAATATCAGCAAGATTACTGTCTCTCTCACCTCCTGTAGTTAGATGGAAGTATTCTGCGTAAGCAACACTCAAACTTTGAAAGACACTATCCACTGTGTAAGAGAAGAGAGGTATGTTGAATCTGAGAAGTTTTCTGAAATACATGGAGTATAGTGATATGACCTCTTTCAGAAACCCTCTCTTTTCTCCAATTGAAAGAACCGGGGACTCAGCTATAGCTGTCAATAGCGTGATATAATTCTGAAGCTGTAAGGATCCTGTCTGGCCTGCACGGATAATTTCACTCTCAATAGATTCTTTGTTATTCTGACTGATTACGCTATCAAGTAGTTTCACCGTAGTACCTATTCTAACCTTCCACAAACCAAGTTCATCTTTGAAGTCATCCATACTAGTCATACTGTATAATTTTTGAAACAAAGCACTTCTCTCGATGACCGCATCTAAATAGCTGCAAATGACATCGAATCCATGTTTTTCAAATAGCATCGAGAGCTGTTTAGCAAAATCAGGATGGTCTCCTATTCTCGAATCAAGAAAAACAAAGGATTTGAGTAGACAGTCTTCATTATCTTCAATTTGGAAGGTTTTGATTGCGTGTTCAAATGAATGTTCATAATCAATTGGTGCAATCTCACCAAAAATCCTACCTATCATACTCCTTCCAAGCTGGTATAACGTTCCAGATGGAAGTGAATTCGCAATACCACGGAATATCTCTCGTGGGGGTGCTCGTGTTTTAGTCATAGTGGATGCAAGGGCTCCCATTTTCAGTGCAAATAACTTGACAGCTGGATTGTCATGTTTCAAACTAGCTATACACGCTTTGTCAAACGCTCCATTTTTTGCATATCGCATTGCACTGTCAACATCAGTTTCAATGCTCTCTGTTAGATTTTTCCACTCTTCTTCAAGCTCGACTGTTTCAACAGTGTTCTCTAAATCATCAAGTATCTGTTTGTATGTGGGATTTTTCTTCAAAGTTTCTAAAATCGGAATCCATGTTGTTTCTAATATATCACTCAAACTGAATTCTAGACTATGCTTCACATATGAATCAAGAATTGCGCATACTAGATCTTTGTGCAAGTCCGTAACGCTCCCATCAGCAGGAGGCACGCGGGACTCATCAATCTCTTCAGCAATAATACGAATTAGTATATCCATGTAATCTTCTGCTCTGTCAACAAGGGCTACAATAGTATACCCCTTCTTACTCTCTGTCATAAGCAGTTTCTGTTCTCTGAAATCGAGCTTCAATACATTACCTGAAGATATCGTTGAACTCAATGTCTTAGTGGCTTCAATTAGAGCTCCAACTAGCATATCGCTTCTTGTTGCAAAATTGCTTTTGACCTGGACTGAAATGCCGCCTTCTGAAAGAACACCAATCAGACGTATCATTAGGAGCACCAATTATTTTCTAGCTCGACAATACTTTGGTAAACCCCCCGAAAAAGATTCTCCATAGGTACTCTCATATGTTACACCCATTTAAAGCTCGCCGAACCATTATATTCAGGTTATTTCTGTCAATTGGTAATATTGGAAACCATGAGGGAATTTGTTGCAATTAATGATCCACGCATTGGAAGAAAAATCAAGAATGGTCGATATAATAAATTCCAAGGTAATAGATGCATGGCTGGACCCTGAAACTCTCCATGAAATTATCGCCTTCAAACCAATTCGATGAAGATTACTATCTCGATGTTGTCCGTTCTCATGTAGAATCCCATATTTCATCTTGTACATAGTTACGTCCTGATTTCATGCAAATCTCCGCCTTGGTTAATTCACACCCTAGATACGAAGCATGACTAAGATGACTGATTATTCCTCTGGTCAATATGGCCTGTAACAGAGCATTAGCTGTCTCGGACTTCAAGTTAATTGTTGAGTTGTCTGACTTTTTATGCTGGCAGAGTATTCTTCTTCTACGCCGATCCACTGCAATCCTAAAACAACCTTTAGGATCAGTTTGATGCTTAGAAGTTTCCTTCATGACAACTTCAAAGCTATCATTGTCGCTTAATGTCTGTGGATCAAATTGCGGAGATTTGATATAAAATGCTGAGAATCCTATATCTCTAGGTGGAGCATTCAAAATCTTAGCCGCAAAGGACATCTGACTGGCAAGATGGAGTTCTTTTGTACTATACACGGTAGAAGCTCTCTCCTCAGTTGTGAGAAACACTGAGATTCCTAATTCAATGCCCAAACAAGCAAGTAATGCGTTAACTCCTGTTGTATCCGAGTCTATGAACTCTGTAACATTCCCAAAACCTGCCAAAAATGGTCTATCGGAATCTAATTGACGACACATGTAATAAGCAGTCAATGATTTCATTAGTCCCGGATGAATCGCAGCTTCCATCAGTGGATCGGCAAATAGCTTAGTATAGCCTTTCTTTTCTAACTTTTCACAAATCTCTTTACACAATCTAGCTCGTTCTGACGGCTCATTTGGAAAAACACCCTCTGACACATTCGTTGGAAGGCAGACAATCGCTACATCTTCTGGAAGTCGTTGTACTACACCTATGTTTCCATGGTCAACTGAGAGAACGATTTCAGCACCCGCATCAACTCCTGCTAGAATTTCTGAAGGATTCAGTGTGTCAATACTGACAGGCAGTCCTAGTTTTTTAACTTCAGTAACTAGTTCTGCTATCTTTTCAGGGTCTGTTTTCTCTATGTTCGTACCAAGGTCTATGATATCTGCCCATTCAACAAATTTCTTTGCTTTCTCCAGTGACTCATCAATCGAACGAGTGGTGACATCTACAACCTCCGCCATGACTTTTGGAGGGAAATCCAATCCTATTGGAATGCCTGATATTAGCTTAAAGTTACGGGTTTTGAAACTAACTTTGTCTTCTAATTCTTGGATATATTGGTGAAGATTCTCCTTTTGTTTCTCCTTGATTATAATATCAGCAGATTCAATTGGTGATAGCAGGTGTGCAAAATCTTCGAACCCTCTTAGGAGTAAAGGCAAGCCCGAAACATTTCTAGTACCTTTTAGTACACGTGTTCTAAGTTCTCTTCCGACCTGGGTGAAATCTCCTTGGGCCATTCCAGAGATAATAATCACATCCGGATCATGTTTGGATATGAACTCCAATCCATGTCTTAGCACCAATCTGGTCGTTGTGAAAGCAGCTACTGAAATTGGAAGGACATCAACATACACATTGTCAAACGCTTCTACACTTCTTCTAACATCATCTTGAGCCATTCTTCCTGTCAAAAGCAGTATCCTGCTCTTCTTCGACATATATCACCACTCCCAAATCATAAAGACTGAACCCTTTGAAGAATTCTCTGGTTCCCCTGGTATGTTCGTTTAATTTATGTAGACTGCTTTACTGTAAATCGGATGGTGTGATTATTGACTGAAGATGATAAGCACAAGGATGTTCATTTTGCAACCACTCTTGAACTAAATGTTGAGAGAATCAAAGGTGATGGCTACATTCTTGATATTGGTGGAGGCGGTGAGGGTGTTATTGGTCAACTTGAGGGACGAAGAGTTGTTGCAATTGATATTCGCAAAGATGAACTTGAGGAAGCTAATGTTGGCGATTATCTCCGGGTTGTAATGGATGCTACAGACCTTAAATTCTTGGAAGGGAGTTTTCCCACTGTTACGGCATTCTTCTCGATGATGTATATGGATAATGAAATGAAGGAGAAAGTCTTCAGAGAGATATATCGAGTTCTTGCTCCAAAGGGAGAATTCCTCATCTGGGATTTAGTTGTTCCCAAACAATTCGATGAAACTAAACGTGTGTACGCTATATTGTTGAAAATTCATCTGCCTGATAGGACTATTGAAACGGGGTATGGCTGTCCTTGGGCCAAACGTGTACAAAACTTCTCTGATTTCAAGGATTTTGCAATGAACGTTGGATTTGATCTTCTTGAGGAGGACATTGGAGAACATTCTTTCTTCCTCCGATGGACAAAACCAGAATAACCTGTTCCTAGGAGTCCGTTTGCTATTGTATTTGATATGTTTCAGCGTACTCAGTAACATTTATAACTAAATTATGTATAGTACTATATAACATAGAGTATATGGTGTTACACAATGGTAAACAACATAAATCGTTTCAATGGCGGTAACAACGAATGAGTAAATTGCATCGAAAAGCCCTTGATGAGTTTGACCGCTGGTCGAAAGAAGTCAAGAGAGGTGCTGCATCATTGGCGATACTATCAGTCTTGGAAGGCGAAAGCAACTATGGTTATGAGATAGTAAATGCTCTGAAACGGAAAGGTGCTGATTTTCTCGCTTTTGAAGAAGGTACAGTGTATCCTCTTCTTAAGAGGCTCGAACAACGAGATCTTTTGAAGGCTGAATGGAATTACGATGATCCTGCAAAGCCGAGGAAGTACTATACCACAACCGCGGAGGGTAAGGAAGCACTTCGACTGATGAAGGAAAAGTGGAATGAACTTGGGAGAGAAATGGAACGCATTTTAGAAGGTGACGCACTATGACAAGAGATCCAGATAGAGTAATTGAAGAATATTTAGAACGTGTGAAAGTATATCTGCCACTAGGCAGCGAAGATACATTGACAGAGATTCGGACCCACATCTTAGATTCAGCCGAACGAATAGGCGAAGGCAAGGTGACTGAGGGGTCTGTTATAATGGCGATTGAACGAATTGGTGAACCCCAAAGAGTTGCTAATGAATACGCAGGCACAGGCGAGAAAGTAGGTCCGGTTCCTGCTGAATATGTACAACCATTATTTAGAATTCTGTTGACTCTTCTTGCAATCAGTATTGCATTAATTATTGGACTAAATGTAGTCGGGATAGCATTTGATGCATTTATCGATCTTAGCGTTCTCCCGTATTACTTCCCAATAGTAGTCGTTCTGAATGTCTTTATCGTTGTATCCATAATTGCCCTGATTTCATTGATCGTGGACCGCGACAAGCGGATTACAGAGAGAACTACACTTGAGGCTATCTTTGGTGCTGGAAGTGAAGGTTTCAAACCTAAAGGTCGTCTGGATGCAGCTGGTGAAGTATTCTTTGGTTTCCTTTGGGCATTAGTGATCATTCTTCCTCCGGTATTAGCTGCTCTAAATCCAGCTATCCTCCTCCCAATGGTCATAGCAGCATTTCTGTTGCTCATCGGTTCCGTAAAGGGGTCTCTCTTCTACACTGCCGGCGAGAACAATCTCAACTTATTGTTTGAAGCCCTATTGAGTATTGCATGGATTATCCTTGCATTGTTTCTAGCTGGAGTTCCATATCCTATGGACAAAATCTACTACAATACTAATGGCGTCTGGATGACTATGACTGTGGAGGAACTTACTACTCTTGTACCAATTGATGTATTTGACCTCACAATTGTTTTCGCAATTGGTTGGAGCATCTTCATCTTCATTCTTGTAGTGACCAATGTCTGGAGAGTATTGGTATCAGTATCTAAGATATCCCTATACCTGCGAGATGGAAAAGGTTGGTGGTGGCAAGGTGGCTGGGGTAAGCCACAATACAGGCGTAGTCGCTGGTATAAGAGATTCTTTGCCAAAGATGACAATGAGTCAGAAGAATACACAACTTACACTGACGGTTATACGGGAAACGAATAACTAATCATTGATTCGAGAGCCCCTTCAAGGGGTTCTCTTTTTCTTATTCTATTGATTTTGAAGCTATCTATCAACACATACGCGATTCTTATATATCCCTAATCTTTTTTCAAGCCTTCAGAACAAACGCGGTGACTTGTATGTGTAAATGGTGCTTCAAACACGGTGATGGCGGCAAGTGGTATGAGAACGCCCGTCTCTATTCCAACGAATTAGCCGATGAGTACAACGCTCAAGAATACCTTGAAGAACAATGGAAGAATATGGAAACTTTGTTCATCAGAAAAATCATGGGATTCAATTCCATTGGTCTCGGGTATAAGATGCAGATGCCAATCATTGGCAGAGTAATACGGAAAGTCGTTGAGGGGCAAATCCATAGTGAAAAGAAGAACAGGAATCCTGTACGTGCGGATGGTCACTTTGGTCAGGTGTTACCAATGGAGGATGCAGTTCATATCCTTGGTAATTTGGCAGCCGAACCTATAATCAAAAACTACTGCATATGCAGATACATGCAGCGAGGAGTAAAAGATGCTGTGTGCATTAATTTTGGGCAGCTTTCCGAAGTTATCGAGAAACACACCCGCTACATCCCAGAGGGTGTGAAATACCGACTAGATAGAGAGGAAGCTATTGAAGCACTGATGGAACAGAACAAGAAAGGTTACGTTGCATCGGTATGGTTTCAACCAGTTCCCTACATCAATGCGATTTGCTCATGCGAAACTCCTGAGTGTGGTGGTCTCCGTCTGAGAAACGACTTTGGATTGGAAACAGTATACAAGGGTGAATATATCATTGAAATTAACATTGATAACTGTCAAGGTTGTAAGAGCTGTGTAAGTATGTGTCAATTCAATGCTCTCAGATATCTCCCCTCAGTTGACCGAGTGATAGTTGACCTTGACAAGTGCTTTGGCTGTGGAGTCTGTAGACATGCATGTAAGCATGATGCACTCAATCTCGTCCCCCGTGAGTCTGTTCCAGGACAGGCTGGTAAGTACTGATGATGGGTGGTAGATATGGTAAAGAAGACAAAAATCAAGATAGACCATTCGAAATGTGGATTTGCTGGCAATATCGACCCGAGAAGCTGCAGAAAATGCCTGTATGTCTGCGACCCCGCGGTTCTACTCCTTCATCCTACACTCGAGCAACACCCCGATCCTCATAATCCAGAAAAATGGGTAATTGATGCCATATGGCTATCAAAATGTACAGGTTGTATGAAATGTTCTGAAATATGTCCAGAGTCTGCAATTGAAGTCTTTCCGGGTGACTCATTGGCATATATCAGAGCTACATAGGTAGGTACATGACATATCTCCTATCGTAAGGTAGTGATGGGTCGTGATTGTAATATGATAATCTCGTTTCCTGTCATGCACCACTCAATATCCTGAGGCCCACCCATTTTCCTCTCGATTTCAAGACCAATCTCCGCAACTTGCATCAAGGCATTATTGGTCAACGTGAACTCGGAACGTTTCTCTATGGGCGTATCCTTCATTACCGACTGAACATAACCATCCACAACTTCGGGTCGAGAAAATCTCTCCTTTGTTCCTATGCTCTTTGCAGTTACCTTGAGGGGATTCTTTGAGAGAATGAATGTATCTGGGATTACTTTTCCTGAAACCAAAGTGTTTCCAAGTCCCCACGTTGAGTTGATTAACATCTCATCTATATCATTATTGACCACATTTGCAGTGAACGTGACTCCAGACACATCTGCAGAAATCATCTCTTGTACAAAGACACTCATCATCATCTGGCTTAGGGGGATGTCTTTTGTATTCAGATAGATGACTGCACTTGGAGAAAACCCTGATATCCAGACATCTTTGATTGCTTTGATAACATCACTAGGCTCTACAATACACAGAAAACTCTCCGCCTGACCCGCAAATGAAATATCAGTACGATCTTCTATTGTTGCTGAAGATCGGACCGCACATCCGTGTTCTAACTTTCTTGTTCTTGTTTGAAGATTGTGAAACTCTTCTATTATCTGTGTTTCAATATCCCGTGGTATGCTGTATCGATTCACTAGTACTTGAAGACCTACTGCAAGCTCTAGCATCTCTTCATAATCATCACATCTCTCAATATTCATAACCAACTCTGACAGCTGAGGTATATCTGTTAACATCCTCTGAAAACATGAAGTAGTTACTGAGAAACCCAATGGAACTGGAAAACCCATTTCATGCAAACGTGCAAGATTGACCCCTTTTCCTCCATATTTCACTACGTCCTTCGAATCAATCTCAGCTAAGGGAACTACCCATCGTATTGAGTCATCTCCTTCGTTCAAGACCAACTCACCACATTCATTCAGTAAGGAATAATGATCCGGAGAGGCCATCATCTGGCTTTATGATAACTTGCTTTCTGTTCAGTTCATGAGGATTATCAATTTTCACACCCATTAATGCAGGGATTTCAAACTCACGTGTTACTATAGCAAGATGTGACCCAAGAGCTCCAGACATGCAAACTACACCTGCTAACTTTGAAAGTACAGGTGCGAGAAAAGTTGTACCTGCATCATCGACGAGAACGATCTTTCCTTCTGCACCCTCCTTCAATAATTGAATAACTTCTGGTACGGATGTAATATATCGTAGCTCTCCATCAGCCTCTAATTTTAGGGATATTAATCCCTGTCCAACCTTTTGCATCTCATTAGTCACCTTGCAAGCTTCAGCAATTGAATCCACTGGGAGATATAAGATTTGATACTCTGTTTTACAATTAATCATATTGCGCATTTGATTGTGAAACCACCATACTTACATAATGGGCTGTCTAGTCTGAGAATAATCAGGCTGCAAGAGTGCCAGGTGAGATGCAGTGAAGGTGAATGAAGTCAATCCTCTATTACGTCATGTTTCCAATGTATTTAGTGATATCCTTGCTGAGCGTGGCCTTTTGGAATCTAAACTCTTTCCGGTAAATGAGTACATCTCAGTAGCCTGTTATCACACATATGACCATCTATACAACTTAATGAAACTAGTCTGGGATAGGATTACTCCTGAGGATTTAGCCAAGCAGAGCAAGGTGCTACTTTCAGAGGTACATGCACTCTCTATCACTTACCAATGGCTCTATTATGGTCTGGGACGGATGGGTATTATAAATAACAAGTTAGAGAGTGATGCCTCAAAAGAGCCTGAGGAGAAACGCAATCAGTGGAAATGGATTCTTGAGAACTGGTACAGACTAGCGAAGTCCTATTTCAATACTAATGAACCCACTGTAGCTGCTTCAGGAGGTACGAATCTAGCTTTTGAGGAAAAGACTATCGAATGGTTGAAGGATAATCTTGAACCTGTAGATACAGAACAGGTAAAGAAAATCCGAAGGTCTCTTGGTTCGGTGGAACTCTATGCTTTCTTGGATGAATGTGAAGCACGTGCCAAGCTCATAGATCACGGTCCATATCCAATTGATGACGAAATCCTTGTCATCTCAGAATTTACTCGCCTCAATGATGGTAAGGGAGAGCCTTGGATGCCATGGTCTGACACAGAGTCAAAACTGCCGTCTTCTGCAATGGGAATAGCTATGACTATCAAAAATGTGACAGCCTTCTTCAATGATATCGGAACTATGATGATAGAACCCGGTGATTATTCTGGTCTTGTAACAAGCGTATGTGCATATACTAATCGAGGTCAAAAAATTGTTCCTATTGGTCTGGATGAGTTGCCTGCTTATGCTGAGGCTGCAGATGCAGCTCAAACAGAGCTTTACATGAAGTTTGCAGAGTGGGACAAGTCTAAGCTTATGCTTGCAGGAGCTGCTGCATACTGGCGAGGATTTATGAGATTTACAGACCGAGTTGGTGTGAGCGATAAGATTGACTGGATGCTATCGAAGGACATTGAAGAGGAATACGTACCCTTCTTTATGGATAATGATGCAGATCCAGCTTTTATTCGATTTGGACGTTTTGACGAGGATATGGAGGAGGACCCCACACTCTACTTATTGCCTGAATAAGATATGGTGAATCGGATGGCATCTCTATCAGAAAAGGACGACCACGCACATGAGCCAGATGCAAAACTTGCTTGGCGTGAGAGCTATTACTTCAACTGGGTTGACCTTAAGCGGGGTATATCCGGATTTTCTACAGTCGGGCTTCTCCCCAATGCGAACAAAAGGGAATTTGTCTTTGCACTCTTCTATGATAATGAGCGTGAAACCTATTGGGAAGAACCAGATGGTGCAATACCTACTGATTTTCGTAACTCGTTATCATTTGATAGACTATCCTTTGAGATGATAGAACCCTTGAAGGAATGGCGAATAAAATACATTCTTGATCATCTAGAGGTGGATATCAAATGGAAAGCACGTTTTCCAGCATACGACTTTGGCGGTGGTTCCGGTACATCATGGAATGGACATTTTGAGCAATCTGGATTTGTTGAAGGCTCGATAAAACTACCTACCGGTCCCATACTTGCCTTCAAAGGTTATGGTGAGCGTGATAAGTCATGGGGATCAAGAGATTGGCACATCGAAGCATGGTATGCATTTCACGCTCAGTTCAAAGACATATCATTCGGCCTTCGACGTGATCAAGTGAAGGGAGAATTTGTTGTATCTGGTGGAATCTCGACCGTAGATGGACATGTACCAATTGAAAAAGTGGATGTGGATACTGAATACGTAGGCTCTCCGCAAAAGATACCCTATGCCGCGACTACAACTATACATGGTGCAGATGAGAGTCAATACACCATCAAATCAAAGACGCTTTCACCTAAGAGCTTCGTTCGATTTGAACGTGCATTTCAGGGTGGAAGTACTGAGCTATTCGAGAATATGGCACATCATTACTGTGAAGAACTTGATGAGGATGGGACCGGACTTTTAGAATGGTTATTCACCTATACAGAGTGAATGAAATAACAGTTATGCAAATTATCCAAAAATCGTACAATTTTATTGGTAATAAACTCACCAAAAAATCTCATATGGTTTTACATGTTAAATAGAGTGGAATTCTATTTGACATGCTATGAATGCCGCTCACTCTTTGTATAATCCAATACAGTCACACATCTATAGATAGATGTTAAAAACCCCCTTCAAAAATAACTACTCCCTCCCTTATTCCACAATCACTGCAAAAACCGGACGGGGGCTGATATTTCCTCCGTCCGGTAGTATTAGATTTCTTCTATCATGTAAATGGTAATATTGTAGCTAACATCCATCCAAAAATCAGTCCATTCAGGATGGCGGCGAGATAGTAGTTACCTGTCATTTTGTAGCAAAATACTATGATTACTGCACCTACAGCAAACCAGGGTGTGAATGCGAAGAAGAAGAGGAAGGAAAATCCAATCAGTCCTTGTGCCACTGGAAATCCTGTGAGGAGTCCCACTCCCATCTGCATAGCGATGAGTAAGAGATACGGGATGCATTTGATAAATCCTGCTAGAATGGATGATTTTGTTATCGATCTGACAGGGCTTCCTGGAGCATCTGTTTTCATGATGCCCATCAACCACATTCCTTCAACTAGACTATATATCATAAAGACAACAAAGTATAACGGAACATAGATTGCTCTAAGCGCAGTTAGGTCATTTAACCCTGGTAAGAAAGCTCGAAACTCTAAGACGAATCCAATATCTACAACAAGTGTCCATGCATATAACCATACAAACACAACCAATGCAAGCACAAGTGTCTTCACAAACTTTGGAACAAATTTCACCCCTTCTCCCATTGTCCAGAGTCGTTTCCACTCGAGCCCCGACGGTTTCCTCGTTCTAAGAATGATATATAGGACCAGAGCAGCAATCAGTGCACTTCCCAATATCCATGAGATAATTGAAGTTGCACGATACTGTGGTGATGGAAGGAACATACCAACTGCAAGCAGCGGAAGGAAACAACCCGCTCCAATTATTGCATATACTGAACCATAACCTAAGTATAGCTTTGTTGTTGCGGTATACTCCATTTCACGCTCATTCTTGAGACCACTGAAAGGTTTCAAATCAATTAGAATGGCTATGAGAGGAAAGATCGTCAAGACAATACCAAGTACGCTCAGAAAACCCCCAACCAACCATAGTTGGTATATTTGGCTCTCGGAAGGGATCCAGTAGGAATCCTCTGTACCTTTCAGACTGTCCTTCACCCATTCAACAGTTTCACTCACAAAGAGTGGATCAACTGTGGAGAACAGGTGATTTGTCCGTGATACTATTAGTCTTCGCGCTGTTCCACTTGAAAAGTCACCATAGGTCACTCCAACCTCTATATCAGTTACTCCAAACGATGGTTCCAAGGCGGTGATATTCAGGGGATAGATTAACTCATCAAACTCTCCCACTGCGACCAACATGTTGTTCGGGTAAGTCGAATTGGCTATAGCTCGCACCCGACTTCCAACAAGAACTATTGCATTAATTGTTTGTTCCGAATCATCTAATGCACTCCATGAAATGTCTCCTCCCATGCTATGACCTATTAATGCCAATTGACTTTCATCGACAAAGTCACGATTTGCCAGATAGTCAATTGCCGCAGCTCCGCTCCCTGAACCCGGATCTGAATTTCCATGACCATTAGCATCTATTGTAAGCACGACAAACCCCCTTCGAGCAATCTCGATTCCAAATGCCATGAGCCACTCCTTGCTCTGAAGTATCCCGTGGATTACAACCACTCCAGGCATTGGATTTGACGAAGTTGCCTCAACAGGTTTTTGCAAAGTGCTATGGATCATGGATCCATCAGAGGATTGAAAATCAGCCTCCGTAACAATGACGGAACCAAATCCACTTTGAATTGTACCTGCTAGTCCAACGCCAGATAGCATAATCACCATACTGACAACTAGAACAACATACCTTAGTTTCATCTTGTGCGACTCCTGCAATCGTGCCCCCTTTCTATGCTTGCCAAGATATATCTCATTGGGTTAACTTGAATGTATAATGCGATGGTGATTTTGAGTGCCTGAATGGGATGCTATCTTCAAGGAACAAGGGCGGGTTTTCACAGACCCCCATCCGGATATGAAGCGCATTACTGAGATGTTTCAGGAACGAGATATTAGACGAATACTCGATCTGGGGTGCGGTACTGGACGTCATCTAATCTATCTCTCAAAATGTGGTTTTGATATGTATGGATTTGATTCATCTCCCACAGCAATAGAGATTGCATCTCAGTGGGTAAAAACTGAGAGATTTGATGTACCAATTATACTGCATAGAATGGAAGAGCCATTTCCATACGATGACAACTTCTTTGATGCTGTGATTTCTATTCAGGTCATTCATCATAACCTCACAAGAGATATCTTGATTACTGTGGAAGAAACAGAGCGTGTTCTTAGGAGTGGTGGTTTCTTTTTTGTTACATTACCCATTCTCACGACCGGACCTATGAATGATGATGATGATTGGGCACTTGAGAAAATCGAAGAAGGTACTTATTTGCCAATGAAAGGACCCGAAAGTGGTATTCCACATCATTACTTCACAATAGATGAAATTAATGATGTTTTCAGAAATTTCAATATAATTGAATTATTCACTGACTCCAATAATCATCGTTGTATTCTTGGAATTAAGAGATGAACCTACTCAAGTCCGAAATATGGAAAAATAAGATTCTTTACTTTAGCAATCGATTCATCTACTGCTCTCTGCACCTTGGTATGCTGAGTTTCAGGTAGTCGCTGTGGTCGATCTGTCCATCCACCACGTTGCACATCAAATCCATAACTATGGCAGAGTTTTATCCATTCAGCAGGTAAAACCGGCGGAAGTGCAATATCTGCTAGATCTGCAAGTAAAATTGTCCATATCTTAGCAGTTGGCACTGGATTATAACCGCCCCCGCCAAGAATGACCAATTGTCTATTTCCAAGATGTACAAGTTGTCTCACTGTCATCGAAAGTCGACGATATGTTTCGTAAGTCAGCATGAGGTCTGCAAGTGGGTCCTGCATATGTGCATCAGCACCGGCATTCCACATTACAAAATCAGGCTTGTACGCCAACCAGATGGGAATCACAGCATCTTCAAATGCATTTGCGAACTCAACATCATCTGTCAGGGGTGGTAGCGGTATATTTACGGAGTACCCCTTGCCTTCTCCAATCCCCATATCTTCCGGTCTACCTGTTCCTGGAAAGAATCCCAAGCTCAGCTCATGCATTGAGATAGTTAGTACATTTGGATCATCATAGAATGCCTCTTGTACTCCATTACCATGATGCACGTCAGTATCTAAATACAGAACCTTCTTGTTTGGGAACTTCTCTTTGTATGCTTTGAGAGCACACGCGCAGTCATTATAGTAACAGAATCCAGCCGCATTATCTCGAGAAGCATGATGAAATCCTCCAAAGAAGGACATAGCATCCTCAAATCTTCCCTCTGCTACTCCCATTACTGCATCTATTGTAGCACCAACAGGATAGCTTGCATATTTGTGCATGTCAGTAAAGACTGGATTTTCATCAGTATCCAACCCGAGACGTGAGGAAAATGCATAACCCGTGTTACCAAAAAGCTCCACTGTTTCAATGTATGATTGGTCATGGTATAATCCTAATTCGTCCCTTGTCGCCAATCGCATCAGTTGTAGGGATATACTTTCACTTTCAGTCATCCCTGCCATGACTGGAAGCTTCCACGTGATTTCAAAGCGTGCACGGTTCCAAAATGGGTTTGGTTCAGGTCTAGTTCTCTCTAGGTCATCTATCCCCTCCATAAGTAAAAACTCAAGAGGGTCGTACAATGCAGTCAACCTAGACAACTAAATACCTCCAATTCGAACATATGATGTATTGCTTAACTATTTTAGACTACTGCATTCATCCCGTGAAAATTAACATAAAACGATTATCCTGTCGCCGATTTATTGTGTTTCTTTTTTACAGGCTGATACTTTTGAGAAATTGTTTTGTTTCATTTTTCCCAATTATGATTGATAGCCCTTTGCCGGTATCTTCTCTTACCTTGGTAAACATCATTGGGTCAGACCTAGACAAAATCTCCAAACCACTTTTCATTACTTCAGCATACCTTTCTTTTCCTTCCAGATTTCCTTTCTTATCGAGAATTGTAACCGTTCTTGCCACCTTTCGAAGAACTCTTGCTAGTGACTTAGTATCAACATCCTCTTGAGCTATCATCTCTTCTAGTTTATCGATATTGCTTACTTTATCGTTCTCTCCACCAATACGACCCTCAATGAACTTTGATATCATTGGTCTTATTGAATCAGTAGTCATTTTCGAAAAATCCTGTGGAATATTTCCAAGAGTAGCTTCTAGATCTTTGATGACATCTTCGCCAACAGCTTCTTTTACCTTATCTCTGATTAGCTGTCCTATCGCGCCAGGAATCGATTTTTCCTCTTTTAACTCGTGTTTTGGCTCAGAAACACTAATCTCTGGTTTCACATCTTGTTTGGGTACTTCAGTAATAGGGCCTGTAATGGCGAACAATCCTTGACTTAATGGACTTTCAATATGTTCACTAGCCAATTGCAGTACCATTTCATCAATCTCTCCAACTCCGAAATTCTTGGCAGCAAAATACGAATACGCAAGAAGTGGTTCAAGCCCTCCCGAATTATCTACTTGATACTCTTCCTTGACATGGTCCCATCCCTCTTTCAATGCTTGTTTCTCTAATTTTTTCCTTCCTGCTACTCCCATTTCCTGCGCAATCATTCTAATATCTCCCACAATAGGATGACTGACTCCACCTCTCAAGACATCTGCAAGAGTATCATGCATAAACTTCAGTGAAAAGAATCTTGGGTCTCTGGAGAGATATTGCTTAATTGCATTGAATGGTCCTGGACCATCTGATTGGTGCTTACTAATGAAAAACATTTGATTGAGATGTACTTCATGTGTTTCATAATTTGGCATATCCGCGAGACAGAGTAAAGCTTTGATTACAGGAAGTGCCCCGTCTCTTGGTGTATATATTGTCCCTCTTAAATCAAATAACACACGTGCAAGGATGTCTGCAACATAATTGGTCATTCCCTTGGGTGCTCGTGATGCTCTATCTGCAATGAGCTTTGTAAGCTTTCCAGTTCTGTAGTCTACTCCAATTTCCTCAGTAATATACCTGACATAAATCGGACTTCCTTGTGCGTTGCTCACAATGACATCAATTGCATCATTGTCAAATTCCACATTCTGACTTGAAAGATGATTAATCGTAATCTCTTTCATAATCTTGTCAGCAAGGTTTGGTAAAGAAATGGTCTTGAATTTCTCGCGTATTTCAAGAGGTAGTCTTGACCAATCTTGTTCACGTGCTGTAGTTACAACTCCCTTGACATCTCTCTGTGCGATTGTTTTTGCAAGTTTTCTTGTTTCGGGTAAATCGTCCGTGAATAGAATTATTCCATTCTTCTCATGTTCTCTTGAGATATCAGCAGTATCCCATACCAATGCAGTATCCGTATCTTTATTGAGCTGGTTCCAAATTGCATACATAATAGTTGTCTTACCTGAACCTGGTGCACCCAAAATCACTACATTCTCTTCATTTCTGATGTTCTTTATTGCCAAATCAATTACAGATTTTCTACCCGTATCAAGTACAATCACATCATCAAGGTAGGCTGGCAAACGCCATACATTCATGACACGTTCACGAGAGTCAGGAATCTCATAATACGAAATCATATCTCTAATGATGCCAAGTTCTCTTGCAATAATCGAGAGGTCCGATTTCATAACGCTGACGAATTGACCTGTATCTGGACTATACACTCCCAACTGGTTCATTGCTGTTGAAACATGAGATGCAACATCCGCACCTCCCTCTCTTACAGCTTGTTTTATCGAGTCTTGAACTTCAGGCTCTTGGATTGCTTGTTTGAAGAAATCCATCAATTGATCTGGGTCTAGTTTCTCTTGGTTCTGTCTATGATCTACAATTGTGCCTGCAGCAGCAGCAAGAAGTGAACTACCGGTGACAATCAAAGTAAAGTTAGAAGCAATGGCGGTTGCTACTCCTAATGCCTTTTTAGCACGCGGATGATGGTTGAAGTAATCCCGAATAGAATCCTTTAGACCCAAGATAATCAGCTCTTAGATATTATTGTGGTTAAATAGTGTTAATGAGCTTGTTGGAGTATCTGGTCACTTCGAAAGCCTCTTGTATTAGCACGTGCTGTCAAGACTACCATGTCAAAGTTTGATTTGATTAGAGAAACGTTCATCGGAAATCTAGATGAACGATTACCAATTTCTGTATGGATGCATCATCCTGAAAAAGACCGCACAGCAGAAGGACTTGCTAAGGCTGAGATTGATTTTCACAAGAAATTCGATCACGATTTGCTGAAGATATCATTTCATGGACGGTACCCCGTTGTGGATTGGGGTTGTGTTGCCATATATGATGGCGCAAATTCGGGCTCCTCGACTTGTGAACAATGTGCAATTACATCTGCAAGTGACTGGGAAACCCTTGAACCATTAGATGTCAATGCAGGTGAATTTGGGGAACAATTACGTGCTGTCAATTTAATTAAGAATTATTCTCAGGACAAAGCTCCCATTATGGCTACAATTTTTGATGCTCCCATGATTGCAGACAAGCTTTGTGAACGAGATTTCATTGAATATATAGAATCTGAACCACAGATCATGAAGAGCGTTCTAGAAATGATTACCAATGTCATGATAGATTTTGGAAGAGCGGCAATTGAAGCTGGCTCAGATGGTCTATTCATTGCTTCACAACATTCCACATTCTCATCAGTGACTGATAATCAGTACAAGGAATTCGTTTTACCATACGACCTAAAGCTGTTATCTAGACTTCGGGGAAAGGCCAAGTTCATTGTAATGCACCTACACGCAAAAGACGACAATGAAGAAATTCGCTTCGATAAGATTGCATCCACTTCTGGACTTGATGCAATTAATTGGGAAGATCAGAGTTCCTCGTTATCCCTCAAAGATGGCAAGAAACGATCCAAAAAGACTGTTTTAGGTGGCATCGACCATAATGATATTTTCAGAACCGGTTCTCCTGATGAAGCAAGAGACCAGGTCTTTGATGCAGTTAAAGCAGCTGGATTGAAGAAACTCATTGTGGCACCGGGCTGTGTAGTTACTCAAGACACTCCTATAGAGAACATTGAAAAAGTAGTCGAATCTGTAAAAGCTATTCGACCTTGGCAGAAGGAGTGGGAGGAATACACTTGAAAAACAGACAGGTCTCACAAGCACTGAAAGAACTCGCTCTATTAATTCAAATTGAAGGTACAGAAGAATACAAAGCTAGAGCGTATTTTAGAGCTGTGCGATCTGTCGGTTCTTACGGTGAAGATATCGAGGCTGTTGCAAGACATGGTGAACTAACGAATATCCCTGGAGTAGGTAAAGCAATCGCGGAAAAAATCGAAGCCTTCTTGGCTTCTGGATCAATTCCGCTTCTTGATGAACTCCGGAAAAAAGTACCTGTAAAAGTAATGGAGCTTGAAGCGATTCCAGGAGTAGGTCCCAAGACTATCAAATTGATTTATGAAAAATTGGGCGTGACAGACCTTGTATCATTAGAAAAGGCTGCTCAAGATGGACTATTGGAAGATTTACCCGGAATGGGGACAAAGACACAGCTTCAGATCATTGAAGGTATCGAACTTCTCAAAGCAGGACTTGGTCGTACCCTTCTCGCTGATGCTATGGAAATAGCTGAAAGTCTGAGAAAAAGAATTGAAGCGCATCCAACTGTAAATCAAATAGTAATTACTGGTTCATTTCGCAGAAGACGTGAAACAGTTAGAGACATAGACATTCTTGTTGATGCACCAGATGCTGTATCCGTAATGGAGGCTTTTACTAATTTTGAGGGTGTTATTGAAATCATTGGCAAGGGTGATACTAAATCGTCAATACGTCTTGAGAATCTCATGCAGGTTGACCTTCGGATAATTCCAACCGAGAGTTTTGGGGCGGGAATGCAATACTTCACCGGTAGTGTTGATCATAATGTTCATCTTCGGGGTATTGCTCGCCAAAAAGGATTGAAGCTGAATGAGTATGGTCTCTATAAAGATGAAACGAAAATTGCAGGTGAAAACGAAGAACAAATTTACGAAAAACTCGGTCTAAAGTGGATTTTCCCTGAATTGCGAGAGGATCGTGGAGAGATAGAGGCTGCACAAAATGGTACGTTACCTAACCTGATTTCACTTGATGATATCAAGGGCGATTTACATAGCCACACTGACCAATCAGATGGCACCAATACCATCGAAGAGATGCTTGGTGCGGCTGCTGAAAAGGGGTATGAGTATTTTTGCGTGTCAGACCATACACAGAGCCTCACAATTGCAAACGGAATGGATGAAACACGACTTCTGAGAAGAATTGATGAGATTGATGACCTGAATGCTGCAGGTCGCTGGAAAATGAAAATACTCAAGGGGGCTGAAGTTGACATTCTTGCTGATGGAGATCTTGATATCAGAGATGATGTACTCAGTCAGCTTGATTTTGTTACAGTTTCTATCCACAGTCGAATGAAGGACGATAAGAAAAAGATGACAGGGCGTGTCTGTCATGCTTTAGAGAACAAGTATGTCCACCTACTAGGTCATCCCACTGGGAGACTTCTCCTCAAGAGACCGGAATTCGAGATTGACTTAGAAGCGGTTTTTGAAACAGCTAAGAAAAACAATGTGGCCATGGAGTTGAATGCACATCCCAAGCGCCTTGATCTAAATTCAGGTAATCTGCGTGCAGCAACAAGGCTTGGCATCAAGATATCAATCAACACAGATGCACACCGAATAGCTGAGTTAGACAATATGCAATTCGGAATCTATGAAGCGCGTCGTGGATGGTTAGAGAAGTTTCATGTGTTGAATACTTATTCATTGAAAGATCTTCAACGCCTTCTCAAGAAGTAGATTTGGCTCTTTTTTTAGGACCTTATTAGCAATCATGTAGACGATACGAGACGGAAACAGAGAGAGGTGCAATTCATGGAAAATCAGCCAAAATAGCTATGAAACTAGTCACAATTTGTGACCCTCAAGAGTGACCCTAAACTGTGGCTTCGCTATATATACTAAATCTGAGTAGTAATTCTTGTGAAATATAATGGCTCTGACGACTAATTCCCGGAACAAATCTGTGCTGAAGAACAAGAGAATCACAAGAGCTCCATCAACGGATGCTATTGTGTTCGCCTACATGATTGCTCGGAGGTGATACCTACAATGGCGATTGCTAAGAATGAGAAAACATCAAACACCAAGTACAAGGCTCGAATCACAACCGAGGCTATCACACATGCCTACACTTATCGGAGGTAGAATTCTGTGAATACCGACGTTCGTGACTCGTCAAGCATCCATCTCGATTCGGATGCATCCGAAAAGAACACCAGAGAGAGTGGCGCACTAACTCTGGCTGAAGTGCTCGCGTTAGAAGCTACGTGAGCACATGACTTTTTTTGCACCAGCATCTTAATTCAGTTTCATTATCAATTCGGAACCATCAAGTTCTAACCTTCACGCTTATCTTCTGCTTTTCTGAGCCTATCAATAACATCAACTATGTTCTGTGAGCCCTCTAAGAAATCCAAGAAATCGAGTACTCTTGGCATGAAATCAAGAAAGCAGCAGTCTTTTCTGAATAATCCTGAATTTTCACAAATATCTCCTATTCATTTGCACTCGTGATACCCTTTGTATCTAAGCTTGTAGGGATTATCGAAAATATATTTTGTTAAGGATAGAATCAGAAGTCATGAAAGCGTGACAACGGATCAGTCTAATGTTTCAATAGTTCTTTTGCGAGATTTTGCACTTGTTCTAATACTTTCATTATTCTGGGATTTTTGATACTATACATTTTCCGAGTTCCGTCTTTTCTGACATGCAATATTCCAGCTTTTACCATCTGAGTCAGATACGACGAAATTGTGGATTGTGCTAAACCAATCTTGGGAAATATTTCACATTGACATTTCTCTCCATCTAAAAGAAAATCAACAATTTCCAATCGTATCGGGTTGCCAAGTGCCTTGTGAAATTCAACCCGCCATATTATCCCATTATCATTACCCATTCAACAACTCCCTCACATAGGTTCTCCTTTCCAGAACTTCTTTTTTCGCAGATATTTTCCGAGATAGACAATACCAAGCATCACTGGAACTTCCCAAAATAGACCCATCGTGGTGCCAAGAGCAGCAATAGACCCCACTCCATATATGGCAATTGCTGTAGCAATTGCGATTTCAAAGTGGCTTGAAGAACCGATGATTACAGTGATGATTCCTTCTCTGTATGCGAGTTTTACTATTCTTGTTATGAATAAATTGAAACCAACGACCATTGCGAATCCGATTAGGAGAGGTACTGATACTAATACTAGAAGATCAGGGTGTTCTAGCATCTCTTTGCCATTCAGCGAGAAAAGAACTATCAATGTTGACAATAAAGCCGCTAATGCAGCCTTTCCAACTGCAGGTCGATACCTATTCTCAAACCACTCAGAACCTTTCCAGTTAACTAGCGATCTCCTACTAATCAATCCCAAAACAAGTGGCGCTCCGATAAATACCAATACAGTTACCAACAAAATCAAACGATCGATAGGGATATTCGAGATTCCCGTGAGAAGAGCAACTATTGGTGCATAGAGTATAATTATGGTGGCAGTGTTTAGACTGGTATTAACGACATTTTGTTCTTGATTTCCATCTGCAAGGTATCCCCATACAAGGACCATTGCAGTGCATGGACTTGAAGATAAAAGGATTATAGCTACAATCAACTGCTCGTTACCAATAAGAAAGTAATTTGCTAGGCCAAAACCAACGAGTGGCGCGATAATCCAATTTGAGAATAATGTTAGGATAATCGGTTTCGGGTTTTTTCTTAATTTTTTTAATTCTGATGCTTGTATATTCAGCATTGCAGGATACATCATAAGGAACAAACAAATTCCAATAGGAACTGATATTCCTCCAACTTGCCAAGAATCAATTACTTCACCTATCCCTGGTATAGTTAGTGATAGAACTACACCGATAACCATACAGATTCCAACCCACAATGGTAGGTATCTCTCAAAGGTACCAAGGCCTTCCCTAGATTCCGAATCTTCGTGTTTATCTACAACTTCATTCTGTTTCTGTGAGTCCGGATTGAATCCATCATTACCTGACATCAGTTCCATCTCCTGAACAGTTCGAAATGAAATGAGGTGAGTCTGTCCTACTTAATAAATCATCGATATATCTCGATAATTCGATGAATTACAGAGAAGTATCGTTTAATAAAATCACATGAGTTTCAGAATGAAATGGTGCCGAGAATGGGATTTGTACCAGCCATACGCAGGGTATGGCAGTTTGAACCCATGAACCCCTACGAGAGTGGATATCACCTCGAGTCAAGCGATGCTTAATAGATCTTGAGTCCACCGCCTTTGACCAGCTTGGCTATCTCGGCTTATTCTCTAAAGAAATCATATCAGTATATAGTCGTTTTGGAGTCCATCACCATGATGATGTATGATTTTTATAGTTTAATGATTGAACCTTTTATATAAATGAACTCAGTAGTTTATACAATTATGACCGAAGGGATTTAATCTGAAAATATATGCAACGAAACGATTAGTCCTTGCATCTGTGTTATCATTGATTATATCTCTATCATTGTTACTCTCCGTAGTGTATTATCACGATAATCCAACAGAAATCACATCAATCAAAGACATCAACCAGAATCTGATACCCATTGGCACAAATGTGACTGTGAAGGGAAAGATAATTCAAATCATGTACTTATGGATGGGAATACAACGAGTTACTATAACGGATGGAAGTGGAAATCTCACATTTTCTTTGAGTCAACCTCACCTTGATTCTAGTTGGACTATCATTGTAGGTGGGATTGTGAATTCCAATACATCAATACATTCTGTGAGTTATGTTGAGAGAGTGCTGCTTTTCGCCTGATATATGAATCTCATTTAATAACTAATAAGCAATACAAAACTGATTATTCCATTTTCCTTCTTTATCTGTTTTGGAACTCATAACATTCCTTTAGAGTGATATTTTCATAACTTCAAACTGTTTTGGAATGACAACCTTTGTTTTAGGTTTCTTCTCTTCTATAAGCTTTTGAAACTCCACCATTTGTTTCTCTTTTCCCTGCATTGGGATGACAACTTTAGGGTTCAACCACTTTACCATAGCCAGAGCTACCTCAGGTGAGCAAGTTGGTGAGGGAGATTCTACAGGAAGAAATGCAACATCGACCTTTTGACTTCCTATAGCCATATACCCTGAGTCGCCACCATGAAAAATGCTTAACTCTCTCCAATCTATTTTGAAGACTGTTATTGGCCGCGGGTGTACTCCCATTATTGCGGTTATTTCAGTGTCATCGAATTTGAACAATTTTCGTCGTGTCTTGCCTGAATCCCCAATTACCAATCGATTCTTTGATATGGCTCTTTCAAGTTCATCAACAACTTGGGGTTCTACAATTACTAATGCATCTGTACATTCAACTATCTTCATGATATTCTTTTTACTGAAATGATCAGAATGTGAATGTGTTATGAGTAAGAAATCCAAACTTTTAATTTCAGAAATTGCATCAGATTCAAACTCATCACCTAAATCTATAGCGAAAGAACCATATCTACTGCGTACTATAACTGCTGAATAATCGAAGTAGACGAATGCAATTTCTCTCTCTTCTAATGATTCTGCATAGAGCTGGTTGATGGATTCTGCAAATTGGGACATATTGACCTCTCCTAGTGGTAAAGGTTCTCTACTCAGCAGATATCTGGTTTTATGTCGTAGTAGGACTACCTAGATTAGATGTCACCTTCACGTATGAGCTTCGTCTTTGCCTGAAAGATAGGACCTATGATACTCATAATGAATTTGATGAATCCTTCTTCTTCAGTTGCAACTCCTACAACGTCTGTATCACTAGGTGCCGCTGGTGCTAAGAGAACTTCCTCACTGTCTCGTACACATGCATAAACATCCCTTTCAGAGCGTGTTCGTAGCCGGATATTTCCTCTACCAACGAGGGGTTTCACCGGTCCAAGATTTCCTTCTGTGACAACTACTTCAACACCTATAGTCGTCTTGAGTTCGGTCAGAATCTGAGTGGGTACTTCTAGGGGATTTGGAACGATAAGTGTGACCTTCGATTTTGCTCTCTGAAGCATATCTTTGATATGAGCGAGAACTGCTGCTCTTGTTACAATAGTCCAAGTCTGTTTTGCACCTGGAAAGTCAGTAGCTCCCACTCTCTCCCAAACTTTTGAGAGTAATGTAGCAACTTCAGCCCCTGGTACTTCTGCACCTTTGGTACCTGCAAATGCTTTGTCCATTTGAGATTCGGATAGGCCAATCATCTCATCTTTCTCAAGATTGGTCTGCATTGAACTCAAGGCGTTCTTGAGATCAGTTCCTCTATCGTATAGTGTATCGAATCCTTTTACAGTTGCATCCTGAGCATCTCTGCCATATTCATTTAGTTTTGAAATAAGAGATTGATGAATCGAATTGACCATTGTTGCAGTACCTTTCCTTGATTCTTCTGCATTCTGAATAGTGCTCTTGACCATTGAATTTGATGCGGAACTAATCTCATTTGCCACCGCTGTAAACGCAGACTCAATCGCTACAGCCTTTGAATCAGTTGTAGCTCTAGCTTGTATAGCGAAGTTGTCTACAGTGTCCGAAGCCTCTGTCTTCAGGCCTTCCATGTGTTCAGAGAGAGTGTTCGTTAGTTTGGAAATCGCATCATCTAATTGTTGTTCAAATTCGTTCTGACTAGATTTGGCCTCTGAAACTGCATTAATCATGTTGTTCTGAACGAGTGTCGAAATCTCACCGAGTTGTGTTTTACCCCTATCTCCAATGTTTGAAATGTCAGTTGCTGCAGTCATTGATATTTCTGATAACTCCTGATTGAGTTGACTGGCGCTACTTGTTAGAGTTGAATGAATGTGCTCTTTATTCTGAACAAGATTAGCATCAATGGCTGTTCTCACCTCTTCTTTGACTTGACTTGACTTGTTTCTCATTGATGTAGAAAGAGCTTCAGTGGCTTGAATCAGGTTGTCGATACCTGACATAATTGCATGATTCAATTCACTCTCTGTTTCATTTAGTCTATTCTTCAAAGAGCTGATTGTGGAATCAAGCTGATGAGAGAATCCCTCTATACGTTCATTCGATTCCGAGGCTATTCCATTAATTGAAATCTTACTCTCATTGTTATGCTGGTCAAGTTTGACTCTCAGTTCATCCAAGGTTGCATGTTTTTCCGAATCCACACGTTCCATGAGAGTGTTCTGTTCAGTTTGTACTGAATCAACTAATTGGTCAATAGTTAGGTGATGGGCTTCTCTTTGTGAGGCCATCTCACTTATTATTCGACTATCAAGATCGTTGTAGTGAATCCTGATTCGTTCCAGTTCCTCACTAATGCTAGAATCCAGATTCTGTTTAGCTGAATTGATTGTTCTTTCAATTTCATCAAAAACGGATGTCTTCACCTCAGTTAGCATCTGATCTATTCGATCTCTGGCATTAGTCGAGATCGTTTCTAACTGGCTTGTCAGAGATGATCTTGTATTTCCAAGAAGGTCTGATGATGTTGTTAGAGCCTTTCGATTGATATTCTGCATAGTATTCTGTGTATTTTCAATACTCCCATTGAATGAGGCTTTGTTCGTTGCTAGAACCTTAGTGACCTCCTCAACCATCCCTTCAGATAACTCTGCAACCCTATCATGTATTCGTTGAATTCCATTGTCCGATACATCTCTCACCGAATTGATTGTTGATTCAACTGTTGTTATAGCATGACTCTCGAGTGTGTCGTTCTGTTTATTGATTGAGTCGATTGCTGATGTGGCAGAATGTCCGAACGTATCAACAAGTTCCTCTGATACTGATCTATGCCTCTCAATAGCACTAGATGTGTCAGTCTTTAGATTTGAAGAAATAGAATCCACTTCAGCCTCAAGACTAGCTAGTGTCTGTTCCTCTGATGACTCGGCTTGTGCAACTATTGAGTTGATATTGTTCCCAAAAATATCAAGACTGTTTCCAATCTCATCCGTAGCTCTTCGAATTGAATTGTCTATGTTATTACTTGTTTCCTTTGTTTTCGTTGACATAAGGTCAGCTAACGATCTCACTATCTCTTCCAATTGAGTCTTCAGATTTTCGAACTCGTTTTGTAATGAGCTCGAATTATCGCTGAAAGAAGTTGTTAGTGATTCAAACGTATTCCCTACCGCCTCTCGAAGCTCGGTGTTTTTCTGTTTAAGATCAGAATCGATTTTTTCGATGAAGATGTTGATTTGGTTTATCATGTTTGACTTCATGGTTTCAGACGACTCACTTGCCAAAGAAACCCAGCTTCGCATTTCGGATGTAACTGCCCCACCAGTTGAAGAGAGTTGATCTTGTATCTTCGTGATTGATGTATTTGATGATGTTTCTGTTGTTTCCTTCCACTCGGAGAATGAGCTATTCAGAGCCTCATTCATTTTTTCTATCTCTTGTTTTGATTCCTTCTCAAAACTAGTCAGAATATCAGACAGTTTTCCACTTGTTTCTCCCTTTGATATTTTGATTTGTTCTTCAATGCGATGTACTTCCACCAAATTATCATGAGCTATTTTCAACAAAGAATCGCGGATAGCTGTGGATGCAGATTTGAGTTCCTCTTTCATATCATTTCGAAGCTGTTCCATTCCATCAGTAATTGACTTCACTTCTTCCGATAATTTATCAAATGGCGGTACTGCTTGATATCGTGGTACTACTCCAGGTAGCTCTGTAACCATTTTGTTACTGATTAAATGGGTAATCGAATCATTGATTTTCTCCAAATTCATGCCGCTCATTAGCGCTAAATCGCCTTTGGTAACATTACCAAGTGTAAGGATAAGAGAGTGAACCTGTAAATCTGATTCGCTAACTCCGATAATTTCTTCTACAGAGCTCTTACTTCTTGCTTCACTAATTTCTTGTTGAGGGGATTCCTTATCTTCCTCATCAATATCATCTACTAATTCATCTCGTGGATCGTCTGACAACTCTTCACTCAACTCCTGAAAGACTCTATGAGTGGAGAATGAACTGCTTACTTAATATTTTGACCTTTATCTTAATGTTTGACTAGAGTTCATCAAGATATGGTTTAATCTCATCATAGAATTTAGCAAGAATTTTACTTACATCCTGTTCAGTTTCAAGGATAAAGAGTCGTATTTGTTGCCCTACTCTAATCTCTTTCACCAATCCCATGTCAACAAGTGGTTGCATTACTCTATGAATTGTAGAATGTGCTAGTTCAGTTTCCTTAGCTATGCGGCTGAGATTGAAGAATTCCTTTGGTCTATCAAGGAAATGTTGTACTACTCTCGTTTGTGCTCTAGAGGCGAAAACCTTCTCAAGTAATCGGTCTACCTTTACAGGTTTGGTGGTGGTTTCCTCATTCTTAGACATGCGTAATTACACTTCCTATTTTCTCTCCATTAAGGATACGATGTACATTCTCGGGTATTGTACCATTGAAGATTATAGTCTTTATTTTCGATCTCTCAACGACTCTTAGTGCCACCGGATCAAATAATTTGTATTCCCCTGCCTTTGTTCCCCCGCCAGCCAGAATCCTCTTCAATTCGCCAATATGTAGGGAATCAATTTTCTTTGCTCCTGATTCCTTTGGGTCTTTATCATAAACCCCATCAACATTTGTCGCATTAAGAAGTAAATCTGCTTTCAATAGCTCTGCAGCTATTGCAGCTACGGCATTGGTGGACTGACCAGGAATGAGACCCCCCATTAACACAATTTTGCCAGATATCATAGACGCTTCTAGTTCGTCTAAGGACTCGGCAATTTTAGGATATGCACTCTCCCCCAACGCTGCTGACATAAGCTCAGCATTGTTCCTAGCCAGTTTTATCCCTAACCAATCACATTGAGCTTCGCTTGCTCCTAACGCCCTTGCTGCGGCTATAAATTCTCTCGCCGGTTTTCCTCCACCCACAACAATCATGAATTTGTGCCCAGACTCACGTAGTGCGAGTATCACCTCTGAATATTTTCGGATGATATCCAAGACGACATTCCCATTTTCATCATAGAGAAGTGAGCCGCCAATTTTTAGTACGACACGCATTACTGTTCTCCTGTGCACCTTCGGGTTTCGTGATGCGGCTCGTTGAATAAGAAGTTTTCCTGAATGAAAACACCCGTCGAAATATCGACTATGACCTTATTCTACCATTTTCAACCAAACTACACACCTTTTTTACAGGATGAGTAGAACATTTGCCTGGTGAAAACTTTGAGGAAGAAGATTTAGCTATTACCACTTGTTCTTGGGCTATTTCTATTGGTTTCATTTACTCAAACTACGCAAGCTGCGGTTGAAGGAAACACCTACTATTTCACAACAAGCTCTACCAACACGTATGAAGAGAATAGCATCACAATCTATACATCAAAATTAAATGCTTGGTTCAAGGTTGATGCTTTAAATATAACCAGGGATATTCTGTACTATGACTTCGAGGGTTATCATTGGTCTGAGGGATCTGAAATCGAATTTTCATCAGAATTTGTGTATTTCCAAGACAATATTGTAGAATTCAATTTATTCACTTGGGATCCTGATAATGACAGTATTTCAGCTCCACCTTCTGTAACTATATATCCAACAGATGCACCTCACACTCCAGGGCGATATGTCTTTGTAAATCCTACTTGGTCAACTCATGAAACTGACTGGGAAAGTTCTGTAGATGCTGTCGAAGAAAACCCAACGGTTCAGCAAAGTGCCTTCAGTGCACCAGGTGATGGCACCTTCTATTTCTCAATCATTGTTGATGTGGAAACAATCTGGGAAATCGATGACACTCCCGAAAATGCTACAAGTACGACTCAATTTGACTTCTCTGCATCGTATGATGATGATGGAATTCTTAGTTCCTATCTATTTACCACAACACATTCTTTCTCTAACGAGAATTTCACATGCAGATTGATTAGTTCGTGGAGTGTTTCTCGTACATCCGGACCAAGCTTGGGTGGTGGTCTAGCCCTCGATGCAACTCTATTAGCTGTAGGAGTAGCTATACCAGTTTCTCTTCTGATTGGTTTATTGATTGGCAAACGAATGTGGGGTTAAATCTCACATTTTTTGAGTCAATACTACCGAGCTAGATAGTCTAGCTCGGTCCAATCGGGCACTTCATTCAGGACCATCAAGTCATTTGTCTGTCATTACACAATGTCAATTCCAAATCGTTTTCGTATATAAAACGCCTTCAGATTGATAGTCTTAATTTTGGACAAACAGAATTGCCCATAACCCTTTTAGGTCAATCTCATTTTTCAAAGATTGAGCGGCTAATGCCGACCCTTGCTGACATCAAGGAGAATGATCCTTTTGTCGAAGTATAAACCCAGTATCGAATCCAAGAGATGGAAGCCTGCATCAGAGGCAGAGTTATTTGAGCAATGGAATAAGGAACCGACATATGAGTTTGACTTGAACTCAAAGAAGAGAATCTACACAGTTGATACTCCGCCTCCTTATCTTTCAGGTCCAATGCATGTAGGGCAAGTCGTTCACTATACTCAGATTGATACCATCGCACGTTACAGACGAATGCAGGGATGGGAAGTAAATTTCCCACTAGGTATTGATAGAAATGGACTCCCAGTAGAAGTGAGGGTTGAGAAGGAACTTGGTATCAGTATGCATGAAACCCCCCGTGAAGAGTTTTTGAACTTGTGTAAAGCGCGTCTTGATGAGGACGAGATTATTGCCCTTGCAGCTTTCAAACGACTTGGTATTCAGTTTAACACGTATGAGGATGAAGGTAGTTATCGCACTGATAGTCCACGATACCGTGCTGTGACTCAAGCCACCTTCATAGATATTTGGAACAAAGGTCTCGTATACAATGATTTTCGTCCAAATAATTGGTGTTTTGAATGTGGGACTACAATTGCTGATGCAGAGGTAGAATACAGAGAGCGGTCTACAGT
>CAYWJO010000008.1:0-101994 GCA_964458565.1 uncultured archaeon
CGGGTGTGATGACTCTAACGACTTCTCTTCGGACTAATCCCTTGGCTTCAGATGCATCTTCTACTTGGTCTGCGATTGCTACTGTATGTCCAGCTTCTAGTAATCTTGCTATATAACTCTCTACTGCATGATACGGCACTCCGCACATTGGCCATTTATCAACTCCCTCCCCTCTTGAAGTTAATACTATATCCAACACCCTACTCGCAGTAACAGCATCATCATTGAACATCTCGTAGAAGTCACCAAGTCTGAAGAGTAGTATATAGTCTTTGTAATCTTTCTTCAGCTCGAGATACTGTCTTTTCATTGGTGTTGTTTTCTTGACCATTTTCTCTCCGACTCTGGATTCTATTGAGAGCTTCCGACTAATAATCACACCGCATCTTCACGAACAATGCCTGCTGAGATTATTATTAGTCTATGCTGATACGCGAGTCGAATCTATCTTGACCTTCTTTTCAAGATGGTCTCGATACCTATCTGGGACCGGATAGTTATGGAATGAATGGGCATACCATTCGTTCATCATCTTCTCTAGTTCTTTATTCATCCTATCCCAAAGCGCATCATCAAGCTCTGGATGTATTGTCCAGACTTTCCCTGTGGGTGTCCTTCCAATTTTGCCTTTCTTAGCAACTTGCTCTCCACCTTTCACAGTCATATATGCTTGACCAAATACTTTGATTATTTTCTCAGGGTCATCAGCAAGATTTCCTTTTGTCGGGTCATAATCGTAAACAGTAACATCTGCATCCGCGCCGACTCCCAGGTGACCCTTTACATCATGCATGCCAAGGATTTTTGCAGGTCCTGCTCTTGTCGTGATGGCGATTTCGTAAAGGCTCCATTCCCTTTCAATTTCAGCTAGTGTTGATCTCTCTGTTGCAAATTTGTGAACCTTTTCCAACCAGATGTCTCGCTGTTTCTTGCTCATCAACCAAGAAATGACTAGTGGATATTTTGTGAATGGTCCTGCATTGGGATGATCCGTAGTCATGATCACACGCCATACATCTTTGATATTCAATGCAAATTCAAGCGGTATAGTCCATTGTACTGCATTCGCTGGTGATTTGGGGTCAAAAAAGTAGGGTACAACTCCTGCACCACCTGGCATCTCTACATCAACGCAGATATTTCCCCACTTGTTCTTCGTCATTTGATAAAGGCTGAACTGGAACGGTCCATCTCCTGTCATCGTCGTTGCTGGTCCAAAAGTTATCTGACCTAGATCCACAGTAAAATGGTCATTCTTGTTCATATACTCAGCGAACTTGAGCCCTCCTGATGAAACCCATTTCCAATCGGGTTTGGCTTTTTCATCTTCGAAAATATCTAGACTCTCAAATGACATATGTGTCAGATGACAAACATGCTTGCGACCATTATGTCCTCTGATATCCTTTATCGCTTCCATATGCTCGATTGTAGTTTCAACGTTTCCAACCTTTCCAAGATTCAGGGGATGCAAATGCATCATGTGAGGTAATCCTAGAGACTCAGTGGCTTGGCACAGCCCTCTGATTATCTCTCTTGGAGTAATACCCCAATCTGGTACTTCTGTATCAAGCTCACGAATATTCCTACCATGAGCCCAAGCATAAGTGCCTCCCGGACATACAACCTTTACACCGAGACCGCCAACCTTTCGAAGAATCCATGCAATGTATCCTGCAAGACCGCTGAGATCATTGTCCTTCACATAATTGAATGTAATCATGCTATTGCAGAACAATGGAAGAAGAGCGTTATCCAGACAGGGAACATCTTCTAACTCCTCCCAGCTACCCAGTGCTTTGAGTGCAGGAAGAGCCGGCTCAACAACTGTTGTATATCCCATCTCTGAGTATCGATATCCAATGACATAAGAATTTGGCATTGTATATCCCACACCCCCTCGAGTCGTCTTGGTTTTAGGTACCGGATCCTTACGATGGTCTTCGGGACACATTGCCCTTCCAAAGCCAAGTTTGCTTCCTACAATATGCGAGTGCATATCAACACCACCCGCCATGACCATGCGACCTTTAACATCAATCTCCTTGGCATTATCACCTGTTTTCTCCACTATTTTTCCATTGGAGATGGCGATATCCATTATCTCTCCGTCTATCTTATGCATAGGATCATAGACTCGACAATTCTTCAGGAGTATATCACTCACTTTTAACCAACCTCCTTCTCAAGAGCTTTATAGATCATCTTCAAAATATCCCGATCTGGCAAAAAACCTTCAGGTGGGTCAACTACTTTCCTTAGATACATTGGGAGACCATCCATTCTCTGAGCTGCACCATCACTCTCGATTCCCGATAGAGTTGTGGGAATATTAATTTCAGCTATGAGTGAAGTCATATTTTGTTTTGGATCAATGTTGATGACTGGGATGGATGCCATACGTTGAATAGCTCTACGTGGAAAGTGGGCTGCTGGATCTGCAGCGATGTTGAGTAAAAGGTCCGCTTCTTGGTTTACTAACATGTCTACAGCTGTATACTCTCCAGGTTGATATCTTGGATATCCTCTTGCGTAGTCCACGGCATATGGATATCCTGTCTGCCATGTTGATGTCTTGTTGGCACCTGCAACATTATAATGCCCTCTCATCGGCATCATGTTCCATTTTGTAAAAGAATTCAGATCTTGAACCAATCTGATTGCAGCATCAATGTTTCTGAATCGCCCTCTTGATTGTGTCAGACCAAGACCAAAGAAGAGTATCCCATACTTTGCGGATTTCATTTCCTCAACTAGCTTTGCAAGTTTTGCTAACGGAACACCTCCAACCTCTTCAACCTCAAGTTGATGTCCTCTTGCTAAGGCTCTGAGTGTTCCAAGAATTTCTAGATCACTACCTGGCTCGATCTTCATGAATTCATCTGCAATTCCTGCTGAGATTGTCTTTCTGATATCTACAACGGTAATCTTCCGGTCTCCCTTAGGGTCTTTGATATACGCACCAGGAGCTCGAACATATCTACTAATATGTCTCGGGTGGGCAAATTGAGGATTTGATCCCCAATAGATAATGTAGTCTGCTCTATTCCTCACTTCAGCAAGAGATCCAGCTGCTTCACCAGATTCCTGAACTCCCAATATTGTTGGACCATGACAGACTGAGGATGTATTGTCAACAACACCCCCCAGCAGCTCTGCGATTTTGTATGCTTCTCTGTGTGCATCATTTTCTGTTGAACTCAATCCATAAATTAATGGTCGCTTGGCGGATGCGAGTAATTTTACCGCTTTCTGAATAGCCTCTTCTAGAGAGACCTCGGTCTTGTTTACTGTAGGTTTGAATATTCTGTCCTCAGTATGACTTAGGAATTTGGCTTTGCTAATGGCACAGCCATTATTGTTATTGATGATTTTCCCATCTTCCACCTCTATCTCAAGATCATCACACATACATCCACAGAACGGACAAACAATATGTTCAAACACAGCCATCTATTTTCCCTCCACTATTTGATTCAATACTTCTTTTACTGTTGGAACCGATTTTCCTTTTGCGGGAAATAATATCGCTGGAATTCCTTTGAATTCAGGCATTCCAGTTTCCAACGTATCGGAATTAGTAACTGCGTTTGCATATGGTCCAGCGGGAATGAATACAATCCCCGGCTCAGCTCTTCTGTCTAGTTTTCCAAATACAATCACACTAGCAACTTCAGTTTCAATTTTGATTGGTTCACCATCTTCTATGCCTAATGCTTCCATTGTGCTATTGTCCATTTCACAAATTGCGACTGCATCGAAGTAATCCTTTGTCAATTTTCCGATTTCCATTCCACGACCCTGCTTGAGAGTACGTCCAGATATTAGTAAAACCTTAACTCCTACAGAACTCAACTTCACTCACCTACTTGAACAAATCATGGAGATGTATCTGGAATTTGCCCAGATTTCCACCATAATTTCCTGCAGTCATCTTCACGATTCCTGGATGTTTACATACTTCCTCAATTGCTACTTTTGTGGCTTTTGCGACTGCTTCCTCTGTAAGACCATTGATCACAATTTCTTGTACAAATTCTGAACCTCTTGGCACAAGAGTATCAGGTACAATGGCACGAAGAGATGGACAGAATTTTTCATTGGTTGACGCAAAAAGCACCTTGTATTTTGAAGACGGTTTCGAACCAGAACCCACAAGTCCACCTGGGAATGGTGTATACGCACCTTCTACCTTCTCAATTGCAGCCACTGCAGCTATTCCACTTTCCATTCCGCTTTTTACATCCTCACAGCAATATATTATGTTGCCGCCAGCAACACCTTTGACCCTTCCAAATTCGTTCTGACAAACAAATGTACCGCTCATCCGCGGTATCAACCATAGAACGCGTCCATTAATTGGACCTTTCTTTGTTTGGAATCCGTCACCAAATAGTGATAGTTTCTTACCAATTTCATAAGTTTCCTTTGGATTCGGGGTCGCATCGTAAGCACATGCTGTAGGACTTGTCATGACACATTGTCCAATACGAGCAAGTAACTGTGGTTCGACATTCTTACTGCTACCCACGGCGAAGATTACACTAACGCCGGGTCGTCCGTCGGGAGTTTCTTCTGGAGTGAGAATTCGCTCAATTCCAGCTTCCGCGGGTGCCATTATTACAGAAGTCCCAAATCCTGTAGTTTCCAATGCAGTGATTCGTGCCCACTCTTCACTATATGCAGTGATAATTGTGCGGTTCATGTGCATTGAGAATGCTTCAGCGAATGTGTCTTCGATAGGTACGCCGTTAATTTCCAATCTCATACACCACTCTTAGTTTCTCGAGAGATTTCGTCCCATTTAAAAACACCGTATTTTGTAAATAGGATAATCGAAAGAGAAAAATGGTCAATTTATAAGACCGATTGATATACCGCACATGCAAAGGGGAGCAAGATGCCTGTCACTCTCAAACTAATAAAAAACCCGGAAATCCCAATTGAAGCAGATAGTATAACCCCAACTCATTTTGCTAGTAAAACAAATACGCATATTGGTGCGTTACCTATTCTTCAAGGAAATCAATCTATGAAACTTTCTGATTTTTTTAGCATCAGTGGTGGTGCTGGTGAAACTGCAGATGACACCGAGATCATAATTACTGGTGATCTTCGAAAGGTCAAGATGATTGGCAAAGGGATGAATGGTGGTAAAATCATCATTGAAGGAGATGCTGGAATGCATCTTGGTTCAGAGATGATTGCTGGTAGAATTCATGTCAAAGGCTCGGTGGGAGCTTGGACTGGAGCTGAGATGGAGGGCGGCAATATTCAAATTGAAGGTGATGCTACTGACTTTCTTTGTGCTGGTTATCAGGGCAGTAAAGATGGCATGAAGGGTGGTAGAGTCTATGTAGCTGGTGATGTTGGTCGTGAGATGGCCTCCCATATGCGTAAGGGTTTCATCGCAGTCAAAGGTAACGTGGGTGAACATGCAGCCGTACGAATGATGGGTGGAACAATTATTGTTGTAGGAAATATCTCGGGACGCTTAGGTTTTGAAGCAACAAAGGGTATGATTCTTTGTTTGGGAAAAATAGAAACCCTACTTCCTACGTACAAATTCAGTGGGACTTCGGAGAGAGAGTTTACAAATTACTACCTAACTTATCTAAAGGACCGTAGACCTGATTTTCTTAGTGATGATATAGGCTACACTGAAAAATGGGTTAAATTCATGGGAGATTTAGCTGAGGGTGATCCCAAAGAGGAGATTTACGTTCTAGCGAAAAACAACGAACATTTACTCTAGAGGTGAATGAAAATGGGAATAAGCGTGAATGAGAAAGCGTTTGATATTATAAAAGAGATGATGGATAAGAAAGAAGATCTGAACTGTGCTGTTTCTGAACTCAGCAATGGAACCACTCTAATTGACGCTGGAATCAATGTTCCTGGCGGAATCGAAGCTGGGCGTCTTGTCAGTGAAATCTGTCTTGGTGGTTACGGTACAGTGCGAATTAGCAGTATGCATATTGGTGATTTGACCTTTCCCGCGGTGATAGTTAGTACTGACCAACCTGCGATAGCTACATTGGGATCGCAATATGCTGGATGGATCATCCAACAAGAAAAGGGTGAGGAGAAGTACTTCGCTATGGGTTCAGGACCAGCAAGAGCGTCCGCGGCAGTTGAAAAGAAACTCTATGCCGAGCTTGATTACAAGGATGAAGCGAAAGTTGGAGTTATTGTACTTGAAACTCGCACACCCCCTCTAGAGTTTGTCACTGAATTCATTGCTGAAAAATGCGGCATATCAACTTCTGATTTATACTGTGTTCTCGCTCCTACTGCATGTATTGTAGGTTCTGTTCAGATCTCTGCAAGGATTGTTGAGGTTGGTATTCATAAACTGCATGAGTTAGGATTTGACCCAAAGAAGATCAGGGCAGGTCATGGCGTTGCACCTATTGCTCCTGTTGGTAAGAGTGATAATCGCGCTATGGGCATGACAAATGACTGTATTCTCTATGCAGGTCGTACATTCTATTTCATTAGACCTGAAGAAGGAGATGACCTTGCAGCACTTACTGAAAAGGCACCATCATCTGCTTCAAAGCAATATGGTCAGCCATTCTACAAACTCTTCAAGAGTGTGGAATTTGATTTCTACAAGGTAGATCCTCATCTATTTGCACCTGCTGAGATAACAATCAATGACGTCGTGAATGGGAAGACATTCAAGGCTGGTGCACTCAACCCCGACGTACTAAAAGAATCCTTTGGGATGTAATACTACTTACAAAAAGAAGAATGTATCACCTGACTGAAGTTCTCTTCAGCAGGTGATTACGTTAATTTTCCTAGTCTATTGTGGTTTATCAAGAAGTTTTTTCTTCCGTTGAATCTTACCGGATGAAGAATGTGATGTGCGTAAAACGGTGTTATTCCCCTTTTCGATTTCACGGGCTTCATCAGCTAAAGATGTTGCTGCTCTTAGAACTTCATGGGCAGCTGATACCATTGGTATGTACTTGTCCGGATTTTGTTCCTTGAAGCATGCTGTAGTGGTTATATCAGCAACAATCTCAGCCATTTTCAATGATGCAAAAGCTTTCGAATATGCGTATGGATTCTCAAAACCAGCTGCTTCTAGCGCTTGTTCAGGTTTTAGAGTAATTTTCGGTAAATCAGGCAACTTTCCTGACTTGACCCCATCAATCAACTTCTCTATTTCTAGCTGAATGAACCTCAATACTCCTGTACAAGAGAGTAATTTGATAAGTTCAGCATTGAACAACGCCATCTCTGTGGGATCTAGAAATTCCTTCCTTGCTCCAATCATAGGGTCCATTGGAAGAACAATGAATCCCGTACTATCAGGAACTGATGGTACCGACTTTCCCTCCTCGTTCTTAGCATAGAATGCTTTCTTGGATGGTTGGTCTGAAATTGAAAGAATAGGGATTCCTTTTTCCATGATAATCTCTCTAGCTTTTGTAGGACCTTTCAGAGCCGCATTAGGACTAACGATAACAACCAAGTTTGGATTCATCTCGGTCATTTTAGTTGCTACTTCTATACAAGGCTCTTCGTCTAGTGTTGCACCTGACGTAACTGTTCTAATGTCAATGTCCTTTCTTTCTGCTCGTTCATCAAGAAGAAGATCAAGAAGTGGTGCAGCTCCAATCGCTCCTAGTTTTAATATTCCAACTCGTTTGATATCTGACAGTTTGGTTTCCTCCTAAATTGCAGTACGCACTAGTTGTTTCATAAAACCGTTGTGGTTTCTTTTCGATAGGCAATTGGTGTCGTGGGTCATTAGTTATTGAGGTTATCACTTCTTCTTCAAAATGATCACAACGATGACTATCAGAACCACTCCAGCACATCCGATTAGCAAAATCAAATTATCTGGAATAAAGACGCCATTTGAGTTTGTGTTTCCTGAAGTTGTGGGTTCTTGACCAGTAGACGCAGATGATAAACTACGAGAAGATAGAATCGATGGTATTATTCGACTTTCAATATCAAAGCTAGCGTATTTCAGAGTTAATTTTGCAGTTTCTATGATAGCGGTTTCATTATTGCTATGATACCAGTCAACAGAGGTTGCAATGCCTGTGGCTTTATGTGAGTATGAATTTACAGTTGTAGAATGAAGGTATATTGCTCATCTTCCATGCTTAATTTACTTTGGATTAATTTGCCAGTTTTATGTATGAAATTGACCATTGGTATATTCTTTGGATGGACATACGCAATGAACGCATCAACACCCTTACTTTTTGCAATCCTCATTAAATGACTAAGCATGAACGTACCGATTCCAATATTTTGGTAATCATCCTGAACGAGAAGTGCGAACTCTGCTTGGTTTACTTGTCGATGCAATAGATATCTTCCTGCTGCTATCACTCTCTCACAGTCCGAATCATTTTCTTTTATGACTGCAACAAGAGAGATGTCTGACTCTTGATCCACCGCATAGAATTCTTGTAAGGTCTGTCTCCTCAATGACCTTAGAGGTGTTAGAAACCTGAAGAAAATGGATTCCTCTCCTAGTTCATAGAACAGATGCTTGATTTTATCCGAATCATCTGGGCGAATCAATCTAAATTGAACATCTATCATTCCCACTTCACATTCAAATGTATCACTAACCTCATACTCAATTGGGAAGTAGGTTCCTCTTGCAAATGGTACTTGGTCTTCAAAGATGTATCTCATTGTCTTCGCAGCTTCAAGTAGTGAATCTCTCCAATCAGGATGTGCAACAGCTATCAAAGACAGAACTCGCTCGCGTATACTTCTCCCTCTAAGAGCAGCAAATCCATATTCAGTGACAACTACATCGACATCGCCTCGTGTAGTAACAACACCTGCTCCTTCACTCAGACGCGGGACGATTCTCGATACAGTTCCTCCCAGCGCAGTTGATTTCAGACATATGATTGACTTGCCTCCTTCTGAATGCGAAGCTCCACGAATGAAGTCAACCATGCCGCCAATTCCCGAGTAGAATTCATGCCCGATTGAATCTGCGCACACTTGTCCAGTAAGATCAATTTCTAGAGCTGAGTTAACAGCTACCATTTTCTTATTTTGAGCAATCACTCTTGGGTCATTCACATATGCTGTTTCCCTGAAATCAAAGGTTGGATTGTTGTGGACATAATCATAGAGCTTCTTAGTGCCAATTGCAAAACTCGCAGTTACTTTATCATGATTGATACTCTTTTTCCTATTTGTAACAACTCCGAGTTCCAATAGGTCTATAATATTATCACTGAACATCTCAGTATGTACCCCAAGATCTTTTAGTTTAGAGGTAACCAATTCGTTAGTCACAGATTGTGCTAATGTACCAATCCCAATTTCGATTGTAGATTCATTTTCAATTAATCTCGCAGCGTATTTTCCAATTTGAGATGTCCGTTCGCTGATTTCTGGACAACAAAATTCTGTCAAGGGTTCTGTGAATGGAACTAAACAATCGATATCTCTGATATTGATGTATGTTTCTCCATGCGTGACAGGCATTCTCTCGTTAACTTGAGCAATAACAAGATCTGCATTTTCAGCACCTGTTTTTGTTATGTCAACTGATATACCATATGAACAATAGCCATGCTCGTCAGGTGGGCTGACTTGGATGAGTGCTACGTCTAGAGGTATTCTTCTCGTTCTGATAAAACCAGGAATGTCGGATAATGGTGCTGGAGTATAATCTGCTCGTCCTTCTGATACTGCATCTCGGATATTATCTGATACGAAAAATGTATTGTGTCTAAATTGATTCTGAAATTTTATATCCGAAGTTGGGTTATCTCCTAGTGTTAAAAGATGCACTATCTCGTTATCTGACATAAGATGTGCTTTATTGACAAGTTCTTGAACCAGATGATTTGGCACACCACAACCTGTACCGATCAGGATTCGTGTGCCACGTTTTATTTTCTTAATTGCACCTGAGGCTGACACTATCTTGTCTTTGTATTTCTGAATCCAATCTGCCTCGTTAGCCATTGGTTCTTCCTCAGTGTAAACTATCTGGTTCTATAATTGACATATAGACATTTCGAATCTCATCACGGACTTTTCCCAAGTAATTTCAACAGGGTTGCTTCACTCGTAAGGCCAAGCTTCTCAACAATTTCTTCAGCCGCTTTCATTGCAGGGGATTCAGCTGGAATCTCCATGAGGGACTTACCGAGATAATTTGCCATAGCTAATTCATCATCATTGGGAATCATTCCAACAAGAGTAAGTCCTTCTTCAGCAAACTTGGATTCTAACTCCGCCTTCATTCCCTCTGGAAAACGGTTCCCGATGATGACTATTTTCTTGAAAGTGATATGAACTTCTTTAGCTAGGTCTCTTATTCGAAGTGCAGCTTCAAATGCTGCCCTTGACGGATCGACAACAATGATGAGTACATCTACGTTTCTATCAGTTCTCCGACTAAGATGTTCCAAACCTGCGCTCATGTCTAGAATAGTGAATTCATAATTTGAACTAAGTGTATCGATGATCTGCGTTAAGAGTCGATTCACGTAGCAATAACAACCCTCTCCTTCAGTTCTACCCATTGCTAGAAAATCGAATCTATCTCCTTCAAGAAGTGCTTCGTAAATCTCACCTTCGAGAACATCCTGTTTGGTGACCGATTGCGCTATTGTGCCTTCATCGATACTCTTTCTCAACTGAGAAGCAATTTTTCCCACTGAGGTCTGAACATCTAATCCTAGAGCTCGAGGGAGGTTCATTACAGGATCGGCATCAACTACAAAGATACTTCTCTTTGTTGCTTCTGCAACTACCCTTGTAATCAGTGCTGCAATGGTTGTTTTACCAACACCGCCTTTCCCTGAAACGGAAACGACTAATCTTTCTCTCATACTGTTGTCACCTATGACTTATGCAAGAAAAAAAGAGTCGGTGATTTCTCATCTACTCTTTTTTCCACATTTCCTGCTGGATGTATTTGGGAATTCCCGACGAATCTTTAGGTCCGACCTTTACAGTCCAACCTGTCGATTCCTCAGTTTCACCGCTGATTCTTGCAGCCATTCCTGGACTGATGAGGATCTTGTGATTTACTTTCTCTGCTACACCGTATTCCTCCATTGCTTCAGCTACAGTGTCGGCTGTAAGTTTTCTACCAGCTACTGCAGACTGTACACTCATTCCCTCAGTATCAACGACGAGCAACCAAGCAGCTACATTTCCTTGTTTGATATCGCTCTCAACTGTGAAGTATGTCAAAGCAAAATTCGTTGTATACATGACTGGTGAATCTGGACCTGGATTCCCAAATTCCATCAATCCGGATTCAACTGCAACAGGCTTGACTGGGTCTGTATAGAGGTTACTCCTCAGAAAGGTCAATGGTAGATTTGTCCACATATCTAGACTATGAAGAATTACGATATCTGCGTACCTGACAATCATAGCTGCGGCTGTAATCACTTCATTCCACTTCGTTAATTCAGGAGCTTCTCCATCTCGATGATCTGCCCAAACTGATAGTGGTGTTACAAGTAGTGGGTAACCTAGTATATCGTTCTCCATATTGATTGCTGAACGTCTCAACTGTGTAAAGTTGTCAACTGTTGTACCAAGAAGAGAACCTGAAATTGTACCTGGATCAAGGATTAACTCTTCTAATCCCATAGCTCTAAGGGTGTTTGCAAGAGTAGATAGGTTCTCTAAACTACCTGGAGCATAAGCAACAAGGGGGAGATTGTGTTTTATAGCAATTTCACCAACTTCTGTCCATGTATCCATTGTAGCAGCGTAAAGCAATGGTCGATGTTTTGCGATTGCGTTTGCACCAGCAGCTAACATCGCTGGATCCAGCGAACAGAGAATGATTGGCCAGCTCGATATCTCTGCAATCTTCTTTGCCGCCTTAGCGAATGTTTGAGGATCTTTTGATACTCCACGTAAGGCAATCCCATCTAGCTTCAAATCCATGCCAATGTACATGTAGGTCCATTCCTCAATTTCCTTAACTCTCTTAGTGAGAGCTTCAGTGTCCATATTATCAGCTACATCTATGAAAAATGAGGTGGGGTCCAAGTATCTAAGGTCATGTCTATAGAGTACGAGTTTAGCTCCTATTGCAGCTGCTTTTTCTCCTGTACCAACTACTATCTCTCTGACTGAAGGTGTAACAAGTACTTTCAATTTCTCTAGCTTTTTAGCATACTTTGCTTCTTTGAAAAGCGGAGTACATGCCTGTAACTTGACTGTGTATTCTGCCATTTTTGTAGCAAATGCCATGCAATTGGCTTCTCCACATTCTTTGCAGTTAGTACCTGGTAAGAGTGGATATATCTCGAGTGGACCTGGAAGATTGACCATTATACTCCCTCCGGAATTGTCATTTTAGTCCAATCAACATAATCCTCTGGCTTTACATCACGTCTCTCTTTCATCCAATCTATGAGGTCATGCACTGTTTTGATAGCTGCGGGATGCATCATCATGAAGATGTCAGTTCCAGCTAACATCAATGTAAGTGCAGTAACGCTCTCCCAAATAGGACCTCGTAACTCTCTTGGCCCAAGAGCAGGATCTTTCAGCCATGCTTCTCTGGCAGCCCAAGCATTGGTAGTCCCTGAGCTAATTGGATAATTGAGTTCCGTATCTCCTAACAAACCAGCCAAACGCATTCTCTGCATTATCGTAAATGCGTACTCTAGACCATAACCAAGGGCTGCTGTTGTAGGGTCGATTATGATCTGACGCGGTTCCAGAAAGTCTAACAGCCGTCGATTAAGCTCCTTCTGTTGGTTGATATCGATAGATGTCCAGGAGAGTACAATTTGGTCGTGCTTCTTTGCAGCTTCTGCAATTGGTTCCCATACATCAACTGTCGCTGAGCATAGAAGAGTTCGTTCACCTTCACACACCTCAGCTGCTTTCGCTAAAACGGGACCATCTTTTGCAGGGTCTCCAGCAGAGCCAATGAGAATTGGCACCTTGACAGCTTGAAGAACTTCTTCAATGACTTTAGCAGCATCATTTGGTGACGTGTCACCAAGCTGTCTATCAGTACTGATAAGATGCAAGGTAATGATATCGGCACCGAACTTGTCAACAGATAGCTTTGCCCATGCAGCAGGATCATCAAGAACTTCCTTATAATGAGTCTTGACTACACTTGCGAGTGAGATGGGCATGTCGAAGACATCGGCCGCAACTACAGGTATGTGTTTTGGAGGAGCTTGGAATAGATCCCATGCAGGTGCAGTGTGTCCTCCAACTGTTATAGTGTTACCTCTTGTACCGCCTTGTCCCTTCGTTGCGCCAAGTGTTATTTCTTGAATACTAGACGTATATTCACCCAAGGGTTTAGTAAACGACGCTGGAATTAATGACTTAGGCATGGATAGAGCAGCTGCAGCTTGTGATTTAGCCATCTGTTGAACCATTGGTCGCAATGCTAATTTTAACTCATCCAGTTCTATTGTCACATTCTCTAGAACTAGTTCAGCAAAATCGCCGAACAAGTCGTCCAATGATGAAGTGCCACTATCTTTTTTCTCAGTCATTTCTTTTTGTCACCTTTCCCTGTTTTCCGGATGATGACCCTGTCAGCGTAGATCTTTGCATTCTTGAATATAATTTCAAGCCCGCCACCGACTCCGCCTACAAAGGCTGTCATTTCTCCAGGGACTGCAACATAATCCGAGTCTCCTGAAACAGTGTCTAAAGCAACATCTTCCTCTTCGACTTCAACCCATCTCTCAACAACAGGATGATTCTTCTCTTTGAGGAATGCTTTCAGATCCGGAATCGTCATTGCATCTTCTTCAGTTGGTATTTTGTCACGAACTTCCTCTGGAATATAGTCATAGACTCGTTTCTTGATGTTGTCCGGTATCCAGACTATTCTATCCCAACCACCATCTACTTGAAGGAACTTGGGTGAACGCATATACTCTATAGAAAGTCCATGGAATCCAGGTACTTGACGACCTCCTGCTGTAGAGTCAGCCATGCTTGAGAATTGAAGTCCATTTACTGTTTCTCCCTTGAAATCTCTATGAACAATTCCAAGTCCATCCACCTCAGGAATTACGAAAGCAATGGCTTCAAAACAACCACAACTTGTATGTGGTCTCTCAAATGCACTATAGAGAACTACAGACGCGACCTTACCGAGAGACTTCTCGACATAAGCCTGATTTACTCCAGTGTACTCTCCCTTGAAATCGTCAATTGTATCACCTTTTGAAATCTCATAGAGCGGACCTTTGGGATCAACTCGTGCAGCGGCTCGTCCGTCAAACCAGCTGATTGCACCGCAATTTGCATATCTCTGAGGAGTAATTGTACAGACGTGGGTTGGCGCAAATGATTGACAGAGCGAGCATCCATAGAATGTATCTACGTCAGCATCACTAAGCCCTCTAGCGCGCTCATCACGTGCATTGTACCGATTAATTGCTTCGTCATATCTTACTTCAATCTCTTTTGGATCGGTAATGAATGTCACCTGTATCTCTTCAATGATATTCATCTCACTCTTAAAGAGTCGAATCAAAACTTTACCTAGATATTCCAAGGAATTGAAACCCTTTTCAAATGATTTCTTACTCAGCCGCATCCATATATCATACCGCTGATTAAGATGCATCATTCCCTCGACGAAATTCACGTATTCGTGGATTCGTCTTTCGATAACTCCCTCAAGGTCCGGTTCAACTTCAGCCCCAGCAACCTCGATAAAGATGCCGAATGGGTGAAAACTTCCTTCTTCCATATCTTTCAAATCAGGTCCTATAATGACTACTTTCTCATCTTCTATAGAACCTTTATCTCGCGCAAGTGCGAGTTCGAATTTCTTCTCTATTTTGGGTCCGCCAAGTTCGACGAACATATCCTTACCACGCACTCTCTCTCCTTCATATACTACACCAATGTCTACTGGAACGTCTTCAAATGACATCTTATTTACCTCCTTTTACGAGTTCTACGATTTCGTCTAGGATTTCGTGCCACTGCTTCTCTTTCATATTCGGGAAGGACCATTTTGCATGAGGCTGGAAGTATCTCCCCAGAGCAATTGGGGTGATTTGGGTTGCAAAATTCATGACAGCTGATAATAGAGTCCACTGCATATAGTATGTAATTCCGTAGATCATTATCATATCATGAGGTCCCTTTCCGTGAGGTCCTTTCCAATCTGGATCTTGCAGGTAATAGGCTAATTCCATTGCCCCCATGGATTTTGCACCCACAAAGCCCTTTTCGATGAATGCTTTGATTGCACCACCTGTGGCAACAATCGGAATATTACCTGCTTCAGATAGGGCGATCGCATAATCGATCATGTCACCCTTCCCATGTTGCATACCAACTGCGTCATGTCCTACAATCAAGAGTGGTTTCTTTGCCAATTTCAAGTCTCTTTTCAGCATATCCGCTTTTGTCAATGACTTCGCACTATCTGGACCACAAATCTCTCCTGTCTGCCAGGGTACTGCTCGCATCATTTATTATACACCTCCCCCATAGACCTGCTCTTTCAGAAGCGTTGGATCGGGAATTTGTTTCTCTTTCCACTTGTTCTCCTTCATTTGAGCTAGGATTTTATCCTTGAGTGTGATTGGAATATCTGTATCACGTCTTATATATCTCCAAACATCATCTGGGAAGAACCCATAGGACGTTTCATGGATATCTATGTAGTGACTGAGCTTTATCGAGCGTCCTTTACCAGTATCGTTTGGTCTGATGCATAGTTTGGCTGTCATGACATTAGCTTCAGCAACTGTTTCAGCTGCATAGAACAAATGCTCAGGAGCTGGTGCAATTTGAACCCTGTCCCCTGTTCTTGCATCATAGACCATCCAGTCACGATCTTGATCAGCTCTACCTAAGAGCATTCTACGATATTTTGAACCATGTGGACCTACAATGACAGGAACACCTAATCGCCAGAAACCTGCTGCTATTGACGCAGCCTTCTGTGAAAATGCACCCCAAGATATTCCCACAGCACCTACTCTGTTATGGATGTAGTCTGCAATCTCTGCATAATTACCTCTTAGGTTCCTTTTTGCGAATATAGCGGCAATCTTTATTGCAGCTCCCGCGATGTGTGGGTTTGAAACACAAGATCCAACATTCAATACACATCCCGCATCGAATGCGCCATCACGGCGTTCATAAATTGTTTGACCGTTCTCATCAAGAACATGTCCAGCTGAAATTGCTGCGCATCCTGATGTGACTATTATGAATCTGCGTTTAGCAAATTCTTCTGCCATGTCGTGAACATCCTTTCCTCCACCTGGGTAATTTGCACATCCTACATGAGCAATCACTCCAGGAATCTCACCAAATACTATTGGTTGACCTACACGTCGAATTTCAATATCCTGAATTGCTCCTCTCCCTGTTCTTACCATATAGGTTTCTTTCTTACAGTCTTCCTGAGCCGCTACAACCATCCAGCTATGAAGATCGTATTCATTGGGGCAAGCAGACTCACATCGTGCACAACCTATACAATTTTGGTATAGATCACGAAGTGGTTCAAAATTTCCAACCTGTGCTGCGAGTACAGCTTCTTGAATAGGTTGGTCATTAGGACAGGCTCTCACACATTCCATACATTTCTTACATTCCGCAGCCATCTTCTGTATCTGCTTCTTACTTGGGAAGTATTTCTTCTTGCGTCTTATTGGCTTGATTGCAAGAGCAACTTTGGTTGCTACTTCACCAACTTTATGATGATCCGGAATATACGCACCAGGAATCTTTCCTGAAACCAAGTCTTCTACGATGGAATCCACTGAATCATCAGACCTATCTGGGAGTCCCATAACGGCTTTGTCACTGGTTGATATAACAGGGGCTCCAACTTTTTGAGCTTCCTGGACAACATCTGTTCTAACACACTGTTCATCTACAACAATGAGGTCCGCACTGCCAGCTCGAATGAACCTAAGCTGCCAGGAGATTGGTCCGACAACCTTTGCCTTTGGGTCTCTTCGAGTGATGTCCCATGCAGTACAACACATTCCTCCAACTTCCACTTCTTCATGTAGTCTTTTCTCAGTAATGTAATCTGTAATCGAGGCAGCTGGGACAATATTGTGTCCAATTGTTAGAATGATTGCTTTATTTGTGTCCATCATTCCAATTCCAGATTGAACAAGAGGTGCCTCTGGATCTGCTTGTGGGAACCCGAGCGTTGAAATTTGAACTAGATCTGCAATTTCCATACTCACTTGATCAATCATTCCGACATGGAACACCTTACTCTCAAAGTCCAACCAACTCCCTTCTTGACCTGTGTGAATAGCGGAGAGTGTATGTGCTAATTGGGTTTCGCAGTAATCGAGAATAATGCTTGCATCCTCTAAAGTACGAGGCCGCATCCCTGTTACTAATCGACTTACTGGTGCATGAATCTCTGTTCCTGGTCCTACTTTGAGTTGCTCTCGTGGTCCAAATTCTTCAATTAGATGATCCACTAGATGTCTTGCATGAGCCAAATGTGCAGCATTTCCGATATTTGCTGCAGCTAGTACAATCCTCGCTTGCTGACCCTTCATGTCTAAACCACATGCACCTCTCTTATCTCGTGATAAGTCACATTTTCCCATTGTGCATAAACAACAGACTTGACAATAGGGCATGTATGAGGGCTGATACCGGGTTAGAAGTTTGTGATCCCAAGATCTCAAAGTTGTTGGGCCAGGCTTCGGAGTTGGACCCATTGGCTCGTCCCATTCATCATCGATAATTTCACCAATCCTGACTTCTAGACCTTTGAAGTGGCCTAGACTAGTTTCAGCGTCATCAGCTTTGATGTAAGCTTTCTTTTTCATGGCTTGCTCAGTCCTAAGACGTAATGTTTTTCGAGTTTCGTGAGCACATAAAAGTGTCACGTATTGACCACACTTTTTGTGAATATGTTCATAAACAATCGTGCAGTGCTAGCCGCGTGCTAGTTTCGCGATACTTCTAGTTTCCGGTCAAGTTTTTCAAAATGTTGTCTATATGTTGGACTTATGTTACATCTTGTGTTTCTGAAACAAGTCGTTCTTTGATATCAAATATAGCTCTCATCCCTGGTGAATCTGGATTCATATCTAGAGGAGCCATTCCTCTTCTATCTGCTTCCTTTATCTCGCGATCAAGAGGTACATTGCCAAGAAGGGGAATTCCTTCATTCTTGATAGCTTCCCGAATCATCTCTTCATCTTCCAGTCCATCAACTTTATTTCCAACCGCATATATTCGGCCGATATCTATGTCTGAAGCTAGGTCCTTGATTTTTCCAAGAATCTGTAATGCGCGTCGACTAGGCTCAGTAACTACAATTAGTGCATCCATTCCTTTAGTTGTTCCTCTTCCCAGATTTTCAACACCCGCATCCATGTCCATTACAAAAGCTTCGTCTGTTCCAAGAACAAGATGACGCATCAATGTCTTCAGAAGAGTTGCGGATGGACACATGCATCCTGAACCTCCAATTTCAACAGTGCCTGCTACCAACAAACTAACATTATCTGGTCCCTGTATTGCGAATTTCTCAGCAAGATCATCAACGCGCGGATTAAGTTTGAAGAATCCACTTAGCGATTCAGCTCCTTGAATCTTGAGACGTTCATCAATCAATGCTTCATTCTGTGTGAGTGGAATGATTTTCTTCGCCACATCGACCGGTATACCCAATGCAGACCATAAAGTATAGCTTGGATCTGCATCTACTGCAAGTATCCTCAAGCCATCTCTTCCAAGTAATCTTGCTAGAGTTCCTGCAATTGTTGTTTTACCAACTCCACCTTTTCCTGCTACTGCGACCTTCAAATTTCTGTATTCTCCTGGATTATTTTTTAACAAGTTCATGAATTTTTCCAAGTACTTTATCTATCGTCAACACTTCAGCATTCCATGTAACTAACTCATACTTCTTCAGGTCAATCCTTATCATTGTGCTTGCTCCGGAAATTATTGGATCAGTTGTATGGATGGAAATATCCGCAATACTGTCAGTGAGACCTCCTGATCGGCCGATGTATACAATCTTCGATTTTCTTAAAGCTTTAGCAGCTCTCCCTGGGATTTCTGAAAAAACATCATCACCAACAATCAGTGCCGTGTCGAACTCACCATTAGCTATCTTTGTCAGAATGGACTGCTGGGAATCCTGTTTCTTGGTTTCTTGAAGAGCGCCCATAATATTGCTTTCGGGAAACATTGGTAGTGCATAGGCTTCTTTACCATCATTCTTCAGGACTTCAATCAGATTTAGGAGTGCCGAAAGATTCTCCTCTGCATTCCCTGAATTTACGAGGCCACTTCCATAGAAGATGACAGTGCAATCTGATTTCTTGAATGCTCTGACAAGGCCTAGGATTTCAACAGCAGGAATCCCAAACAAAGGTTCAGTAATTGAAGATGTCCCTTTCAATTCTGACGCTAGCGCTTTCAATAAATCAACATCTTGACCAATTGGTATTTTGAACCTATGATTTGCCATTTTCATGGTTTCTGTTTCACGAACATCTACAACCCCAATTGTTCTACTCTCAACGCCTTCGGGTAGTTTATCTCCAATTGGTAAGACAGCAAACCTACTAGGATGACGATGTAGACTTTCAGCTGGATTACATCCCCAATATATTATAAACTCACCATTGTTACGAATATAATCTAAATCAATAGCGAGAGTCATGGAATGTAATTCGTGGCTCATAGATTGATACGCACTCAGACTTGCCAGTGTGTTGAAATGAGCATTGAGTTCTTCTGCTAATAATTGTCCATGCTTGATACTCTCATTAGAAGCTGTGGTCCAGCCGTATACGAGTATATTTTCTCCCTCTGAAAGGACTCTAGCAGTTTCTTTAATTGCATCCTCAATTGGTATTCGTTTTTCTTCTCCATTGCGACGGACTATTCCTGTTTCTGCTTCACTAGCTGCAGATGTTAGATGAGCATGACCCAATTTGCATACACCTAACGAGGAAACTTCATTCTTCTCAATCGTCGCTGAAACATCATTGCAAAGAAGAGAACATCCGTTACAAACAAAATCTTTCACGAGTAACACCTACCAAATTTCAATCGCGTCCGTACAACAGTATTGTTCACATACTCTACAGTTCATGCGATCCGGAGGAAATCTACGACACTTCTCTAGATTGATAATCTTCGAAATCCCATTCTCAACTCTAAATACAGTTGCATCACTCTTTGCAGCTTTACCAATTCCTGTACCTGGTTCTAATGCAACATCAACTGGACAGACCACTACACAATTTCCGCAGCCTGTACATTTTGATTCATCAAGCTTCACACCAGTTTCTGCCGCCGATTGTAGTGGTGCGACCAGCTCTCTAATTCTCTCTAAGTTCTTCTCAAATCCTGCCTCCAACAAGGGTGGACAATCATCTGGACTGATAGTCCCTAGAGCAAGATGTGTGGCAAATGCCATACAAGTTTTTGGTTCACACATTCGGCAATTCGTTTTGGGGAGTAAGTTATATAGCTCCATTGGATTCAGCTTCAAGGTGTCATGTCTCCGTTTGGTGACGCTGTCATATGCACCACGAATAAGTTTGAAATTTGTTTAAATCCAAAAGGATTATCGTTATAGGTTATATGTTATAGGTTATATTACACAGATTTCAAAATGAACAAAGAGTCATTGACTATTGAAGGAGTCAATCACGTGAGCCGCGATAAGAAAAAGAAAGCAGACGAACATAAGAAAGACAAAGTAGCAGTCTTCCTTTGTCGATGCGGCTCGAACATTGCTGAACCTTTAGATGTTGAGGCTTTAAGAGAACGTTATGAAGAACGGGGTATTCCCTTAGTCGAAGTTGACGACCATTTGTGTTCAGAACAAGGAGTCTCCGATTTCATTGATCGAATTCGTTCAAGTGGTTCTGAGAAGATTGTTGTAGCAGGTTGTTCACCTAATCTACATCGAGAATTATTCGCTGATGCAGTCAAAGAGGCTGGAATTGATCCAGGTCACCTTCACATGGCAAATATTCGAGAACAATGTGGGTGGGTACATTATGATGATAGAGATGCGGCTACAAAGAAAGCTGCTGCAATCATAGATACAGGACTGGAAGCGGTGATGGGTTCACAACCTATACCAACATACGAACTACCTGTAACACAACGGGCACTAGTGGTTGGTGGTGGAGTTGCTGGATTAACTGCAGCGCTGGAACTTGCAGATTCTGGTGTTGAAACTGTTATCGTTGAGAAGAAGGGTTTTCTTGGAGGTCATATGGCAAAATGGGACAAACTCTTCCCGACATTCGACTGTAGTATATGTATACTAGGTCCGATGATGGCACGTGCTGCAAGGCATCCAAATATTGAGATCATGACTCTTTCTACAGTGACTGAAGTTAGAGGTACTGTGGGTCGGTACATTGTAAAGATATTCAAAAACGCAAGATATGTAGACATTGAAACATGTACAGGATGCAACAAATGTATCGAGGTATGTCCAGTTGATGTTGCGGATGAGTATAATTATGGACTTGGCACCCGAAAGGCAATGGTGCGCCCACTAACAGATTCAGTACCCATTGCACCATATATCGATACAGAGCATTGCATTGGATGCCAATCTTGTTTGGGTGTATGCGAACCTCAATCTTTGAGGTACACTCAAGATGATGAAATTCTAACTCTCGAGTTTGGAGCGGTTATACTAGCGACTGGATTAGAACCATTTGATGCGACCGTAGTTGAGGAATTTGGGTATGGTGAGAATCCTGATGTTATTACTTCTGTTGAGCTTGAGCGACTGATGAATCCTAATGGGCCTAGTGGTGGACAGCTTATTCGTCCTTCTGATGGGACAACTCCGAAAAGAATCGCATTCCAAGCATGTGTAGGGAGTCGATCCCATCGTTATGAACGGCCTTACTGTAGCAGGACTTGTTGTACAGCTGCAATCAAGGAACTCATTCAGATAAAACAGCAGATTCCTGATTGCGAAGCATATTTCTTTTACACAGATCTGAGAACCTTTGGAAAAGGTCAGGAAGAATTGTATGTACGAGCGGGAGATGAATATGGAATAAACTTCGTAAGAGGTACGATTGGTGAAGCATTTCATAATCCCTTAAGTGGTAGGACTCGAATTCTCGCAGAAGATACACTCATTCAGAAAATGCTTGATTTTGAAGTTGATCTCCTTGTCTTAATGGTTGGAATGGATCCAGCTCCAGATAATATCGAACTCTCACGATTATTTAAAAACCCATTAGATGAAAATGGTTTCTTCCTAGAATTGCATCCCAAATTAGGTCCTAGTAGTACTTCTTCTAAGGGAGTATTCCTCGCAGGGGTTGCTCAGGGTCCTAAGGATGTTGCTGATAGTGTAGCTCACGCTGGGTTAGCTGCTTCAAAAGTGAAAACACTGCTAGCTACAGGTCAGGTCATCACCGAAGCCTGTGTTCCTTCATTTGATAAGGAGCTCTGTATGAGTTGCAGATTATGTGAGCAAACCTGTACGCCAAAAGCAATCAAGTTCAATGATGAAAATGTTCCTGAGATTGATCTTCTTGCATGTCGTGCGTGTGGTGCATGTGTAGCAGCTTGTCCTTCAGGTGCATTAGATCTTCCATGTCTTACGAATGAGCAGTTACTTGCTGCAACCAAGGCAGCTGTTACATTCAACCAAAATCGGCCTGCGATTGTTGGGTATCTATGCCGATGGTGCGCATATTTGGCAGCCGATAGAGCGGGTATTTCACGTTACAAATATCCCCCGAATGTCATCCCAATTCAAGTACCATGCACAGGACGTCTAAATGCGGACACGTTACTTTCAGCATTTGCTGAAGGCGCTGATGGAGTAGCGGTGATGGGATGTCACATTCAAGATTGCCATTATCGATCAGGAGCTAGATATGCACACGATCGAACAGACAAGATTCGAAATGTAATCGAAGCCGCTGGAATTGATAGTCGCAGATTGTATTTTGGTAGTGTTTCAGCATCTGAAGCCGACTCTTTCGCTGATCAGATTACTGAGTTTGTTAATCATATTATTCAGATTGGGCCTCTCGGACGTGAACTTTTGCAAACAGGAGCGAAGAAGGGCCGAATCCAAGACGCCAAGGAAACATCTGGAGGATAAAGAAATTGGATCGACTCGGTGTTATGGTTGGCGAGAAACCCACAGTTGAAATGGAAGTAATCGATGGTAAGATTCGGTTTGTGTGGAAGACATCTCTCTTAAAGAAGGTACTTGATCACGAAATTTCTAAATGTGTTGGATGCAGCCTTTGTCAAATCTGTCCTTGGGATGCAATAACTTTAGGACCAATCAAAGAGACAGCTTCCGGATTAATTGAAGGTGCTCCATTAGTCAACGTTGATCCTGAACTCTGTACCTTTTGTGGTCTATGTGACTCTGCATGTATTTTTCGCGCTTTCCAAGCTGAATATGAAGGAGAAGATGTTGTCCGAGTTTACAACAGGATTTCAGGTACACACAAGATAGACGAGGAAAAATGCAAGCCCTGTCTATTGTGTTCCAAGGTATGTCCTACTGAAGCTCTCAGCGTTGATATCTCTGTTTCTCAGAAAGAGGATTTGGTCACCTATAGCGGCGAAGAAGCAGCAACGGGTACAATAAAAATCGATGAGAACAAATGTTCGTATTGCGGTCTCTGCGAATTACTATGTCCCAATATCATTAAGATTTACTGGGAAGATTCTTCAGAACCACCTGATTTCAAACCAGCCGTTGCAATTCGAGTTGATAATGAAAAATGCGACTATTGTGGCCTTTGTGCGAATCTATGTCCTGATGAAGCTATTGAGGTCGAATGTCTCTCCTCGACTCCAAGAGAAATCAAGGACCCGGAAATCTCAGGTAACCTTCATCATGATGATGATCTATGTGTGAAATGCGGTCTTTGCGCGCAGGTGTGTCCTTATGATGCCTTGGAAGTGGAAAAACCATTTCAAGGAAAAGTGGAGATTGTACAACTTGACAAATGTGATCCCACAGGTTGTAACAACTGCTTCAACATCTGCCCAGTTAAGGCAATCTATCCAACTGGAACTGCTGATAAGATAGCTATCCTTGATGACCATTGTCTCTATTGTGGGGCTTGTGAACATTCATGTCCCTATGATGTTCTCAAAGTATCAAGAGAGGGTTATCTTGTTGAGGAACTAGAGAATGCAAGAGAATGGGAAAAATCAAGAAAGCATATTTATGATGCTCTCATTGGGAAAGCACCTCCAGAGAGTGGGATGTTCGAGAGAAACATAGTTGTGAAACCCTCTGTGAGAATGCAGGAGACCACTGAGTCCAACACAGCATGGAACTTGACGGATGGTGAGCGAGTCAAGGCAATGAAAGCTGCACAACGTATTCGCGATCTCATGAAGAATGAGAAGCGGCTTTATCTTCAATTTGAACGTGGGAAGACTGACACCCTAATTGAACGTGTTAAAGATCAACAAGACTCTGAATCGAAGTGATTTCATCATCACTCTTTTTTATGGTGACCTTTATACCATGCATCTGTAGTGGTGCTTTGCCTTCTGGGATTGGTACTAATGCCATAGCCCACGGACCGTGAACCATAACTGCAGTTTCAATAGGTACTTTCGCATCTCCAATTGCTCGGACAATCACACGTGTTTTATCAGCTGTAATTTCAACAGTCATGTCATCTTTGAGACCCAATCTCTTCAAATCAGCAGTATTCAATTTAACCAATGCAGTTGTTTTCTTGTAATCTTCAGAATGTTTATTCCCTACTGACTCAATATCCGATTCGAATGATCGAGCGATTACTAGCTTAGCTTCCAGATGAGGAAAGAGAAAATCTCCAAGAGCCATATCTTACTCTCCAATTCAATTAGTATTTCTGACGTTGTGAAACCTGTTAATTACTCTTCTATTAAGGAGGAATTCACAGACTGGGTCACACAAACTTTTCTATTAACGATATTTCTTAAAGAATAACTCTTCGTATGATATTAACAAGATTCAATACCTTGTTAATACAACTAAATGTAGTTCTCATTAGGAGGAAACGATATGGTGTTTCTCGGTAAAGTTCGCAACATTCAGTTGAAATCCCGCATGTGTGTCTTATTATTTCTGATCTCACTGATAATTCTACCACTCACATATTCAGGACTAGCGCACAGCAAATCTCAGTTGGTTTCAGTTGTAAAAGATAATTATTTTACACTTGCAGGTCATATTTCACATGGTGTGGTAAAAATTGATGGCGATGCTGACTTTATCAGTCAGGCTTGGCCTGGGTCTGGGATTGAGGGTGCCCCCTATAGGATAGAGAATCTCAACATTACAAATACCGGTAGTGACCATTGCATAGACATTCGCAACACTCGTGCTTATGTTTTAATCAAAAATTGTACCCTTTATGGTAATTCTATGGATGGGATTTATCTCAATAATGCATCAAATGTGATCATCGAAGAATCAGATTTCATTAACTCCCCATATGGAATTTTAATGGTGGATTCCTCTCACAATCAGGTATCCCGCTGCAACATCACAAATTGTGGCAGTGGAATCGTAATTAATACATCAACGGACAATTTGGTTGTTAATAACACAATTTCTGTGGTTGGCTGGCGTGGCATATTTCTTGAGCATTCGGATAGAAATATAGTATCTTTGAATAATTTGAGTGGTGGATTCCATGGCGTGTATCTTTCCTACTCGGATTCAAATATTATATCTAATAACACTTGTCAATCGAATGGTAGGGAAGCTATCTACCTTACCCAGGGCTACAATATTACAGTTTCAGGTAACATCTGCGAGGGAGATCCGTATTATTTCACTGCATCTGTCTGGAATGGAGATTCCATTTATCTATATGAAAATGCATTCACAGGGAACGGGATTAAAATCGAAGGATATTCACTTGATATTCATGCCACAGGCAACACAATAAATGGACAACCTATTGTATTTCTATCTGGTGTGGATGGATCTGATTTCTCAGGACTTGCCGGTCAGATAATACTTCTCCATTGCAATAATATAACCGTAAGAAATCAAGTTATAACAAATGTTGGATATGGCATCCAAATAGTATATTGTGAAAGCATTTTATTGAAAGATAGTATAATTGCTGATTCTAGTTGGGATGCAATTAGGATTTTATCATCGCCCTTCACAACGATTCGAAATGTAACATGTTATGGAAATGTGCATTATGGCTTCTATGTTTATTATAGTCCAAGTTGTATCATTGAGGAGAGTATTTGCTACGATAATGGATATGATAGCATCTACATCGAACATTCTGATTATTCTTCGATAGAGGATAATCTGTGTTATAGCAATGGGCAATCGGGGATTTATCTACTTCAATCTAATTATATTGTGGTTACAAATAACAATTGTACAGATACAAATTACGGCATCTACATGATACAAAATAGGGGTTGCAATATCTCCTCAAATATGCTTGCAGATGACGAAGTTGGCATCCACATGGTTTCATCTGATAGGAATTCGATCTATATGAACAACCTGAGTAATTACGTGACAGAAGGAATTTTACTATACAACTCTCAGATGAATATTATATCAAATAACACTCTTACTGGAAACTATGGCGATGTTGGACTATATGTTTGGGCTGGGTCCTCGGATAATAGCATTGCAAATAATACCATCCAAGAGAATAATATTGGTTTACATATTGAGGAAAACTCTATCAATAACTTAGTTTACTGGAATCAATTTATTGATAATGCGTTGTATCAGGTTGGTGATGATGGGAATTATTCCGCAATTCATAACAACTACTACTCAGATTATTTGGGTGCTGATTCGAACTCTGATGGGATTGGAGATGAACCTTATCCGATAAATGGCACCGCTGACAATGATGATCCCTATCCTCTGATGTCACCTACATTCTCTCCTGTTGTCAATCATTGGACTACACCACCTAGTGATCAAACACTTGAATATGGTTTGGATTTTGAGTATCAGGTGGAACAGTCCGGAGAAACTATAGTAGCGGCTCTAATAAATGACACAACCCACTTTTCCATAGATTTGACTCTGACCATTCGAAACACAACAAATCTGGTTGTAGGTCTCTATCCTCTAGCAGTACGAGCACGAAACATTCATGGATATTATCTTTTAGGAATATTCACGCTCAATGTTTCAGATACTACAGCTCCATCCTGGATTAATTTCCCATCAACTCTAGTTCGAGAGTACAATGAACTCTTTTATTACCAGATACAAGCGACTGACTTATCCGGAATCGACCACTATGAGTTAATTGCTGATGAAGCATTCTACATGAATTGGGCTGGGAATATAAGTCAGAACAGTTGGTTACCTGTTGGAGAATATATGTTCGAAGTCAGAGTATTTGACATCTACGACAACTATGCATCAGGAATTTTCACTTTGTCAATTGTTGACACTATTCTGCCTTTTATCGATAATTATGGTGATGACAGATTCTTCTACTCAAATCATCCCGAAGAAGTAGAATGGCTCGTCATAGAAGACAATCTAATTAGCTATGAAATTCTCATTGATGGGGTTCTGGTTTCATCTGGCAATGAGACTGATAATTTCAATCAGATCAAATACCTAATTTCTGGATTGGGTGTGGGTGTGTTTAATTTCACCCTTATAGTAACTGATACAGGGGGTAATACAGTTTCAAGTACTGTTATAGTGACAGTAGCTGAACAACCGATAAGCACTTCCACAACAACCACACACACACCTACGACAACTCCTGTTTTTGGTCCAGGTCCGGATGTATTGAGCATTATGATTATGGTTCTCGGGGTGGTTATTGTAATCGCAGTAATAATTGTGGCAGTGCGTCGAGGAAGATCATAGATTGCGAATCATAATTGGAGTTACAAGATTGTGCACATCTTCAATGGGTACCTTAGTATCTCCAATTACTCTAACAATCACTTTTGTTTCATCAGCTGTTATTTCAATAGTCATGTCATCTTTGGGTCCCAATCTCTTCAAATCAGCTGTATTCAATTTGATCAATGTAGTTGTTTTCCTGTAATCCTTAGAGAATTTATCTCCTACAGATTCGATATCCGATTCGAATGATCTAGCAATTACTAGCTTAGCTTCTAGATGAGGAAAGATAAAGTCTCCAAGAGCTATGTTGTAATCTCCAACTCAGTTAGTTTGTTTTGGCTGGTTTGAATCTCGTTAATTATTCTTCTATTTGGGATTATTTTACAAATGAGGTTTTACAATCTATTAGTAAGTAGTCTTAAAGAATTAATATTCGTATAAATTTAGCAAGATTCAATACCTTGTTTATACAATTGAATGTAGTTCTCATTAGGAGGAGACGATATGGTATCTATTAGTTGGCTTTGGATAGGTTAGTTGAAACACCGAATAAGGAGTCGAAACAATTGATACCTTTCTTCTACCTCTTGAATGGAACACCAAAAGAAATCAAACATCATCCAAATAATTGGTATTGATGGATTCAATTTACTAAATCAAGTAAAGTGGTTGATATGAAAAGGAATAGAGCAGTAATTTTGATAGGTATCATTGTTATCGCAACCTTCTCTGTCTTTATAATTCTCCGCTCGGTACGACAACGTCATGATCCAATTTTAATAAACGGGAACTAGGATTTTGTATCTCAAGGGTGGCCAGGAGCAGGCACTCCTTCAAACCCATATGTAATCTCAGGTTTGCAAATTGCGGCAGGTCTTCCATATTGGGTTGATAACACGCAATATTTCGAATTTGCTGAAGCTAGTATAATCATAGGCAACACAACTTCACATTTTGTCATCTCTAATTGTTACTTTGAGGGTGCGACAGGTGTCAAGCTTGATAATGTTGTTAATGGGAAAATTGAGTATTGTGAATCATATCAAGGTCTTCGTGCTAGTGGGATTAGAGCATACAATGTCCGTGACTGCATATTCAGCAATAATGTTTTAGCGAATTACAAAGATTACGGAGTATATTTGGTTAACGGAAACAATAATACAATCATGAGTAACACGATTTACTTTGATCTACAAGATTCAATTCAAAGCAGGACCAAAGCTGGTATATACCTTGAGGAAGAGTTATTGGTTAATTGCAGATCCAATGTAATTCGAAATTGCAGGAAAGGGATCGAGCTAGTACAATGCTCAGGAGGTGTGCATAACCATTGGGTTTCTGAAAATGAGGTTGAAAGTTGTTCTGACTATGGTTTCTCTTTACAAGGTTGTAGTAATCTACCATTAGTGCAGAATAGTATCAACAACTGCTCGAGGGGTGTTGAAATATACGAATGTATCGCATTGAATTTCAGTAGCAACTCTGTTTCCTACAATACAGTCTGCGGTATTTGGGTGAAATCAGGTAGTAATGGATGCCTCTTGTACGATAACGACATCAACAATAATGGATGGTCTGGAATTACGTTCGAGTTAACAGAAAATTGTATAGCTATGAACAATGTTATCAATGATAATTTGGGCTGGGGGATTATAATCAATTCTTCGAATTCCACGACACTCACGGACAACACATTTAGTGGAAACACTTCGGGTGATGTAGGTTATGATGTACCATTGATCCCATAGCATAATAGGTGGGTTTCTTAAATTATGCCTAAGTATTGATTATAAACCTCATAGTTGCATTATTGCAACTAACATAATCACTCCGTTTCATCTCTCCTAAGATAAGGTCGCTCGGGTCAGAACACCATATGAGTATCTTTTTGTAATCATTTGTCAAACGTGGACTACTTATTCGGTGAATGAAATGAGGATTGGTACTGTCTATGGTGATGTTTTTGCGGAACGAGTAATTGGGAACCTAATCAATTTCCGTACTTTCTGTCAGGGATGCGAACCAACATGTTCAGAGTGTAGAACGGGATACGGTTCATACGTAGGAGATGTAATCGGAATCTATCAAGTTGACCCTCCAATGCCAACGATGATTGAAGACCCCACGGAAGTCATCAAGAATCTACAACTAGGTGAATGTGATGTTCTACTACTCGTAGCAATCCATCATGATCTTCTAGCATCAGCAGATATTCTTGTAAAAGAGACAGGTGCAAAAGCAGTGATTGTACCAATCGAGGATCCTTCATGGGTTCCACCAGGTCTTCGAAGTCAAGTGAAAGAAACCCTTGACAGTATCGGTGTAGAATCAGCCTTTCCAAAGCCCTTCTGCACACTCGAACCTGGAGAAGGAGCTATCATCGACCAGTTCATTGAGCGTTATAAAATCGGGCGACCTATTCACTATGTAGATATGACCGGTGATACAATCACAGAGATTGGTCCAAAACGTTCTGCTCCTTGTGGATGTAGCTGGTATGTCAGCCAAAAGGTTCGTGGAAAATCAATCAAAGACACAGATTTTCTGTTTGACACAATCGCTAAGGCACACCATTCATATCCATGCACAGCATCAATGGCTAAGGATCGTGAAGTAGGAGATGCCCTACTTCATATAGCAGGATATAATGCAAGATATGCAGTGTGTGAAGCTACAGGTATTGATGATTGCCGAATGTCAACTGAGAAAAATGAACATTAAACATCCATAGGGTAACATTGATAGATGTTAATTTGGATTTGAATGTGATTTACTATGGCGGATGAAATTCTGGAATATTGGATGAGTCTCGCTCGAGAAGTTGCGAATAAATACAATATAGAGCAATTTGATACGAGTAGTGAGATGTGGAGTTGGGAAAATTTCGGCGATGACATTAAATCATTGAAGAACAAGTTCGGTGTAGGGAGTGATTATGTTGACCTTCTTGGAATGCGTGTTGATTTCGAGACCGGGAAAACACTTGACACAATAACCGGGAAGGAGTTTCGTATAAGCAAAATAGTTCCACATCTGTATTACTACAGCAAAGCTAAGGATGAAGGATATGGTGATGAATGGGTCAAGTTCAATTCATTAAGAGGCTCTTGGGCTTGTAGATATTCTTTCGATGAGGAAAACGTTGATGCTTTGACCAAGGTGTTTGTCAGTAAGAGAGATGTTCTGTTTGAAACATTGGAGAAGTTTGGTGGGAATAAAGTTGACTATGGAGATTACGCCTACGAACTCTCTGTTCTACCTATGGTTAAAGTCCTATTAGTCTTTGAAGAAGAGGATGAGGAATTTCCTGCAAGTGTGAGGCTACTCTATGATAAGAATTCAATTTTTTATCTTCCTCACGAGATGCTTGGAGAAATTAGCTGGCTTCTCACAAGCCGTGTGATGATGCTTGCATCACGATAGCAAGAAGTAATTGAAATATGTCTGATTTCAAACTGAAACCTATGTACCCATTTTGCTTAACGAACATCTAGAGTGCACCTTAGGCGGAAACAATAAATAATCGCTAAGTGAGGGCTCAGAAGTCTGAAATGTGGATGTAGTAAAGAATTTACATCCTATTTCATATTCGAATCAATATTGAGGAAATGAAGAAAAATGACAGAGAAAGTCTTGAAAACGGTCTGTGCCGGAGTTGGTTTTGTTGGTGGTTCTGCTCATGTCCCTTCATTCCGTAGGGTGCCCAACTCTCAACTATATGGTCTCTTAGCGAGGAAAGGTAGAGACAGTGAGAAGTTTGCATTGGAATGGAAGGAAAAGATGGAGAAGAAAGACAATTTCGATCTTAAGATTTATTATGATTGGAGTGATGTCTGCAAGGATCCCGAGGTTGATGCAGTCTGTGTAGCGACACCGACACCATTCCATTATCCAATGGGTAAGGAAGCGCTTGAAGGTGGAAAGCATGTCTATCTCGAGATGCCCATAGCTCCTAAGCTGAAGGATGCTGAAGAGCTGGGTAAGCTCGCAGAGAAACAGGGCGTGGTGCTCATGCCGATCTTGAATTTCAGACGATGTCCCGGGTACGTAAAGGCCAAAGAGCTAGTTGATACTGGTGCGATAGGCAAACCCATAGCCATCACATTTAGAGAGTTTATTGCTGCGGAGGATTTAGCCGAACAGTGGCCCTTAAGTGGTTGGGCTTGGGATATCGACAAAGCTGGAGGATATCCAGATTACACATTATCAGTCTGGAGTCTTGATATGCTACAATGGTTCTTTAACAGCCCCATCGAAAATGTGCAGTGGGCTGCAAACTATGTGCCTATTGAAGGGATTGATGATTTCAAGGGTTATCAAACTGTAGGAGCACTCAAGTTCGCCAATGGTTTAGTTGGCACAGCAATGCTAGGATCAAGTGTAGCAAAAGGTCTAGATCTCAGCAGGTTCGAGATATTTGGGAACAACGGCAAGACCATTCTTGTTGATTGGATTCCAAGTAAAAACCGAGAGGTCTTCGATGTCACTCTGTTCGGAAAAGATGGTGACGATGAGAACTGGCAGGTTGAAGGAAAAGGTCCACGTATTTGGGGTCACAGACAGATGATCGCTCACTTTGTGCAAGCATGTGTTGGCAATGAGAAACCAGAGTATGACTACATGGCTGCAATCAATGCCCAGAAGTGGGCAAACAAAATAGTTACAGACCTTATTTAGTTCATGATCCTATAATGTTGAAGATGAGGGAGTCATATTCCCTCTCTTCATGTTATTTTTTTTTTAATTTCAGATTGAGAATTTCTCTCTATTACGTTGATAAGTTCCTTAATATCGTACTGAACTTACTATTTCTTGATTCATATGAAGCGACGAACATCTATCTTACTTCTCGGTATTTTGGTCCTCTGTTCGTTTACTATCATGCTGCCATCGCAAGCAATGGATATAGCAGAAGATGTAGATGTCCTCATACTTGTAGCTACTGGATTTGGTTGGGACTATTTCGAAGCTCGTCCTTATTTCGAATCATGGGGTGCAAATGTAAAAGTTGTGTCTCATACTCTTGATTATTTTGTTCGAGCTTGTACCACCCCTGGGGACGCAAATCTCACCTCTGACTATTTAACAAGTGAGCTCAATGAGTCTTTGTTGAGTCAGTTTGATTGCCTCTATATTCCAAGCGGAGGTCATTGGAATGGTTTGATTTCTAGTTCAACCGTTCTCAATTGGATTTCAACAGCCTATGAGCTAGGATTGGTCATTGGAACGCAATGTATTGGTAACAGGGTTCTCTCTCATGCAAATAATATTGTGAATGGAAGTATGGTTGCATATTATAGTATGACGAATCTTGAGATGCAGAATGAAGGAGCAACAGTTGTAGCCGCAAGGGTTGTATCAGACAATAGACTTGTTACAGGCGGAACCGGCTCTGGATATCCTGAAGGATACGAAGGTGCACCGACATATGAACTATGCAGTATGATGATTAAGGAAGTTCTGGGGATTTCGCCGATATCTGAAAAAACCATCAGTCCTAGTTTGGGAACAAATATATCAGATTTTTCACTCCAGATTTCAGTAGAGAATATCACTGAATCTTTTCCAATTATCAATAAGACTGAAATATTCGAGATCAATGCGCTCTTATATGAAGATGTTTCAAGAAACGAACTAATCGAAATCGAACTAGATGAAGATTCGGGGATATACTCAACTGCATTTTCAAATCTAACAATTGGTACCTACTGCATCGATGTCACGATTCGCTATACCAACAACATGTTTATGGTTTATCGTGAAGTGGTTTCTTTTGATGTACTTGAGTATCTTCCTTCAAGCACGATTCCTACGTCATCAACTACTACAAACGCTACGCCTTCTTCATCGTCTACACCTGTCACTCCATATCCCGACCTATTAGTACCAGTACTTGCAATCTCAGGTCTAATTGTAGTTGTTGTGATTCTAGTTGTAGCGAAGAAAAGGATGTAATGTGATTTAACTTGGTAAGAAATGCTTGAGAACAATATGGAAAGGACTTATCACTCAGACGATTCGTAAAGAATTAGCTGAGTGATATTGTCCAATGATTTCTGAAAGTTATGACGTCGTTATCGTTGGAGGTGGACCAGCTGGATCAACTGCAGCTCGTGTTATAGCTGAGAATGGACTTAGTTGTCTCATTCTTGATAGACGTAGAAAAATTGGTATACCGGTCCAATGCGGAGAATTTCTTCCAACGCCTCGAGAGATGGTATCTCTCTTTCCGAATTCACCCCGAGCACAAAGATTGGTTGATATTCCTAAACATTTGATTAGGAACAAGTGTGATACCCTTTCATTAGTGTCTCCACGAGAAAAAGAATATGCTTTCAGTATGGAATTCAATGTCATCTCTAGAGACCTATTTGACTTTCATCTATCAAATCAAGCTACACAGAAAGGAGCGACACTACTGCTTGAAGCTAATGTGCTTGGGATTCATCAAAAACACTTTGTTGTTTATCGACACCATGGAGAGACCAAGAAGGTTAAAGCAAAAACAATCATCGGAGCAGATGGACCAAATTCCGTGATTGCTCAATGTATAGGCAGTCGCTACCGAGACCCGCTACGAGATATGAGTTATTCACTTCAATATGTGATGGAAGGAATTAGTTGCGATTCTGATAGATGCACTATGTTCTTTGGCTCCAATGTTGCACCTGGTGGTTACATGTGGATTATTCCTCAAAGTGATTCGAGAGCGAATGTTGGATTTGGTATACGCAGGAAATATGGGACCTCATTGAATCTTCGTGGTATGTTGAACCGCTTTCTTAAATCAAGGGCAAATCTGAGAAACGGTCAGATTATTCAAAGGGTTGGAGCATTGATTCCTGTGGGTGGACCTAAAAGAACAGTCCATGGCGAGCATGTCATTCTCTTAGGAGATGCTGCTGGTCATGTTATGTCAACCAATGGTGGTGGAATTCCGACTGCATTAATTGGGGGTGAAATAGCGGGTGAAACCGTGGTGGCTGATTCTAAATCAGGTCACTCACTCAAGCAATATGAACAAGCGTGGAGATCCGAAATCGGTAGCGAGCTTTATAGATCACTTGCTATGTTGAGAGTAGCAGACATCGTAATGAATTCTGACGCACTGACAGAAATTGGAATGCACCTTGCTGGTTCTCGATATCTTGAGGATGTAATCCGCTGTCGTTATCCAAAACCACTCGAAGTTCCAGGTCGTTTGTTGGAGTACTTCCTCACTAGAATATAATCAGTGCGTACGTATCGATATGAAATCGGCTAAATTCTGAAGTAACACCTTATTTATTAGCTCAACATTCTGTAGAGCGTTTTTAGCGGCATCAATATACGATTCAGTCTTTTTGATTGCTTTTTGAACTGATTTTGAACTATCTATCAATTCAAGGATCGTATCGATTCTTCCGTCTTCTAGCTCCATAATGCATTTCTTGCGGCTTTCAGGAGATGCTGTATCTAGTGCTAGAACCATTACGTAATTTGTTCTTTTTCTTAGAATATCTGCTAATACCGGTTTTCCTAATTCTTCTTGACTAGCAGTAATATCCAATGTATCATCTCTGATTTGAAAAGCAATACCTATGTTTCCTGCATATTCTTCTAATGCTCGGATTTGTTCATCTGTGGCTGAGCCAACTATTGCTCCTACCTTTACCGCTCCTTTCATAAATGATGCCGTCTTCTGTTCTACCATCCTGAGATATTCTTCTTTTCCGTAAGTACCAAGAGGTTGTGTAGAGAGTAAGATATCATTGGCTTCCCCTTCGCACATTGATATTCCAAGTGATGCTAGGCTTCTCAAACTATTTGGATCTGAATCTTGTGCAATCATTTTGACCGCATGGGCAACAAGAAGGTCTCCAGCAAGAACTGCCATCCTTGATCCGTATTTCTTATGTGCTGAACTTACTCCTCTTCTTAGAGTATCATCATCAATGACGTCATCATGAAGAAGACTTGCTGTTTGAACTAGTTCGATTGCCACTGCGTAAGGAAGAATTCGTTCAATGCTCCCTCCCACTGCCTCACAAGAAAGCATACAGAGTAAGGATCTCAGTCGCTTCCCACCCGCTCTGAGAAGATGCATTGCAGTTTCATAAAGTACCTTTGGCTCTCCCATATTGTTGGCCATAAAAGACTCAATTTCAGCCTCAATAAGTGCCATTCTCTTGGATAATTCTTGGTTTCTTAGAAAAGGCTTCGAGATTTCATCAGTGGAAAATTCAACACCTTCAACAGACTTCTCTTGATTTTCGCCGTTGATGGTAGTTCTATCGTGCATTTTTGCATGACCCAATCCAATCTGATGATTACACATTGAAAGTATGAACCATATAAAAACAGTTAGTTGAAGTCTATCCTGCAATGATAGCTAGGAATCCTTTTGTACAAGGAGCGTTTCTCGGGTTTACGAGGAGAAATGAATTCGACAGAAGAGAAACGGAATGTTTCAAAAATAAAAGCGTGGCTTCAGGAAGTAAAATTAGGAATCCTTCCTGCATCAACTGTACCAATCTTTACAGGCACTGCAGTAGCATATGGAATATACGGTGTCTTCTATTGGGATTTGTTTATCACAACTCTCATCGCTGGGATTTTTCTCCATTGGGGTGCTGATGTCGCCAATGATTATTTTGACCATACAGAGGAGCAAACTGGAAGTGATGATATCAATGTGGAATTCATCCGTCCATATAGTGGTGGGAGTAGAACCATTCAACAAGGACTTTTGACTCCCAAAGAGGTCGCTATAGGCTCAGTAGTCTGCTATCTCATTGCTGCAATTGTTGGTTTCTATGTTGTTTTCCGCGTTGGTTGGGTTGTTCTTGCATTTGGTCTCATTGGAGCATTTTTCGGTCTCGTATATTCTCTGCCTCCAATCAGACTTGTTAAACGAGGTATTGGAGAACTAGTGATTGGAATAGTCTTTGGAGTTCTCATGGTTGTTGGGGCTTTCTATGTGCAGGTTCAGATCCCGATAGCTTTGACCTGGCCTTTGGTGATTCCATTTGACCAGTTCTATGAACCTTTCTTCATGTCAATTCCCATCTCAATTCTGATTGCATTAGTCTTGTATATCAATGAGTTTCCTGATTACGTTGCAGACCGGGATGCAAACAAGCGTACCTTTGTTGTTCGTCTTGGACGCAAAAACGCTGCGAAAGGGTATACATTGCTCTTGTCAGCTGTCTATGTAGGAATCGTTTTGATGGTACTCTTGAATCTTATTCGAATCGAGGCACTTCTTGCTCTAGGCACATTGCCGCTCGCAGCACTTGGCATAGTGACCACACTACGACATTATGATGAGAGTAAGAAATTAGGTCCTGCGAATTGGGCAACAATTGTTGGACATCTCTTCACAGGAATCTTCTTGACAGTTGGTTATGTATTCCATGGTTTAGCAGTAGCATTGGAAATTACGCTTATAGTTGGAATTGTCCTATTTGCATTTGTTTCCTTAATGGCATGGAAATTGGGTACTCCTTCAAAGGGCTCCTAATTGTAGGTCTCTTCGAGTCCTTCCCACTCGAGACCCATTGCCTTAGCAACAAGAACAGCTAGGTCTATCGAGATTCTATCTGAGCCAGCTTCTGGTAGTTGTCCTTTCATGAACTCGACACATGAGGGGCATCCTGATACGACATAATCTGCATTGGTTCTCTCGATATCATCGACTTTGAGTCTGTTGATATTGACTGCAAACTCATTGTCAATTGCCCGAAGAACTCCTCCTGAACCACAGCAATAGCAATTATTCTTGTTATGTGGTAGTTCTTCAAATTCTACGCCAGGGAGATATTCAATCACCTTTCTTGGCTCTTCAAAGAATCCTGAGTTACGACCTGCATCACATCCATCATGATAAGTGATTTTCATATCAAGTGGAGTATTCAATTCTAGCTTGTTCTGATCAAGTAGGTCCTGATAGAACTGATAACCGTACAGAATTTCAAAATCGTGCTCAATTCCAAGTAATGAATGATATTCATGAGCCCACATCTTGTAACAACCTGGGCAATTTGTTACTATTTTTTCGACACCGAGTTTCTTGAATGCATCAATGTTATGCTGAGCAAAAGATTTCGCAGTTTCGAAATCACCAGTCATGATAACAGGAGCTCCGCAACACCACTCATCTTCTCCGAGCATTGTGAACTCTACATCTGCTTTATCCAGAATTAGTGAAGTTGCAATTGTTGCTTGAATTGGTACGCCTTTGAATGATGATGCACATCCTACAAAGAAACCTATCTTAGATTCTTGATTCAATTTATCCAACAACGCCTCCTCATCTGGATGCCAATAGGACCATCCTTCAACCCTATCCATCTGTGGTTGGCCATTGATATTGAAATCTTTCAACATGGTTTCACGAGTCATATTGAGTGCTTCTGGCCAAAGCCCTTTTTTGAGAAAATCAGCTCTAAGGCATTGATATACTTCCACAAAGGGGATGTCTACCTGACATATCTCTTCACAGCCTCCACAGAGCGTACAACCGAAAATAGCATCTCTTAGTCCAATCAAACCCTCTGAAGGTCTAATTCTACCCTCCATCAAAGCTTTGGCAAGAACCATCTTTCCCTTACCCGAATAACTGTCAAGTCGTTTCACTTTGTATGTAGGACAAGCACCATTACCAATCTGGCAGTAACTGCATTGTGCACATTGGTATGGAGTCTGTTGCAGTCCGTGCTGTTCAAGTGTGGGGAATTTCATCCTATATCGCTCCAAATGTAGTCAAGTGATAATCTTTCTGGCGGAAATCGGACACAAATACTTTTGGTCGTAGCAAGCTGCTGAGCGAAAATCAAATCAGTTCGCTAGCTTTTTATGTTGCCAGATTTCACAAGTGACTCACAAAGCAGCTCCACATTGAGCTACGGAGAGCGTTCTCATGGGCTTGAAAGTGAAGTACGTGGAACAACTAAAAGAAATATTTGAGGATCGTCTCATTACTGCAAAGCACGAACTTCTCCTCCAAGGGATTGACGTGGGCACACTTCCAAAACAGGTTGGATGGCTCATGAATCCAAATCCAGATGCTGTGGTACAACCGATATCCCCTGAGGAAATTCAATCTCTATACAAGTTCGCCAATGAGACAAAGACCCCAATTGTACCTAGAGGGGCAGGGACATCAGGTTACGGGGGTGCGATTCCACGTAAAGGTGGAATAGTTGTTGATATTCGTCGAATGGACAAAATCCTTGAAATCGACAAAGAGAATATGACTGTAACAGTGGAGCCAGGAATCACTTGGTCTAATCTACAGTTCGAACTAAGTCAACACGATCTTGATGTGCCATGTTATCCATCCTCCGGTCTCTCAGCAACAATCAGTGGATGGGTCGCTCAAGGTGGAGACGGTATCGGGTCTCTTAAGTATGGAAAAGTCAATGATATAGTTGAAGAGTTGCAGGTCGTTCTTCCTGATGGTAGAATAGTCACAACGAAAGATAACGACCTCTTCTGTGACACCGAAGGAATTTTGGGAATCATCACAAAGATCACGCTTAAGATAAAACCACTCAGACCAATTCATCCTATTGTTGTCAGCTTTCCTGAGAACTACCAACTAGTATTCGCTATTGAGCACATCTTAGAAGAAGGTCCATTACCCTACACAATGAAATTCAAGGAATCCAAATACATTGACTTGAAGAAGAGAGCTTGGGATAGCGATGAGCCCTTCCCATTCCCCGTACATCATGGTGTCTTGATGGTCGCCTATGAGGGTGATGATATAGAAGAAGGCTTTCGAGTTGTTGAAGCGGTCACAGAGAAATTTCAGGGGACCGTCTATGACCAGCATGTTGCTGACCATGAATGGGAAGAGAGATTCTACCCGATGAAGATAAAGAAACTTGGTCCTACCCTTGTTGTTGGCCAAGCATTTGCACCACTTGAAACTCTTGAGGCGCTCCTTGATGATTTCCATTGGGAACAAGCTTCAGCAGAAGCAGGTATGGATGGTTGGGTGACGACGAAAAATGGTGTGACCCTCATGGGTTATTTCCTTGAAGATGAACGTCGAAGATTATTCATGCTCTCCTGGTCTCAAAGCTTCCTCATCTGGAAGCTCGCGCAAAGGCATGGTGGTCACCCTCACAGCACAGGCATATGGTTTGCCAACTATGCACCGCAGTACTTTGGAAAACGGAGACTCGCTAGGATTCGTGCTGCGAAGACTGAACTTGACTCGAAGAACGTATCGAACCCTGGTAAGATATTCGCTTACTGGTTACCCTGGATGCTTCGAATTGGGAAGTATTTCATGTGGATTACTTTCGACATGATGCGAAATGGATTCGGTAGAAGCGCACCCCCCTATCTTCGATTGTTGCAGAATATGCCTCCAATCAAATGGATTCTCCGATGGGGTAGGGCACACAGTCCTTGGCCGCTTCAGTATGGTCTAGGTTGTTGCATGGTAGAAGGTGCTGCCGCAGTTGCTTCAAGATGGGACTTCGAACGTTTCGGAATGCTACCACTCTTCGCACCAAGGCAGACCGATGTGTTATGGATTTCTGGATCCCTTACAAAGAAGATGGCAAAGCGTCTCAGAAGAATCTATGAACAGATGCCTGAACCCAAGTTCGTTATTGCTTATGGCCAATGTGCTGCGAGTGGCGGCATGTTTTGGGATGGCTACAGTCTCATTTCACCACCTGACTCAGTTGTACCTGTAGATGTTTACGTACCTGGATGTCCACCAAAACCATCCGATCTCATGCGAGCACACATTATTCTACAGAACAAGATTCGCGCTGGTACAACTCACTGGCAACAAAACTATGAGAATCAAGATGCTATGGGATTCTGGAAATAGACGTATGAACTTCGATACTACTCAGTCAAGCAAGAGATTAGGAATTTGAGAGTTATACTACTATTACCTGAGATGATTATCGGATTAAATAAATGGTAACTTCTCCCTCGTAGGATAGATATCTGGATGTTCAAAATCAAGCATTTTTTGGTTTTCAAGTTTCAAAATACATACTCAACTATCGTTAAAACTGATTCAGAACGAACAAGTATATATGGCCATAATTGCCGATGCTTTAAACACCTTCCAGAAGAATGGAGCTAAAAACAAATGGTTCGATATACTGACAATCCAACAGTCAATAAGCGGCTGGTTGCAGGTTACTACCTGTTCCTCTGCTTAGTTGGGTTCACCATTCTTCTAGGACCAACTGGTTCCGGAATCCCAATCACTCTGGTTGGCGATGACGGAAGATACGAGCACCAGCTCGCGTATCCGGGAATGGGTACGGACTCAGCTTCCTGTGGCGCTACAGACTGTCATGATGACCAGTGGGACTACTGGAATCATACCAGCCACGCAAATGACCTGATGTTCAATGGTACACATGTGTCACTTGGACATGGTTGGAGAGATCTTGCATCCTTCAACTCGTCATGTGCATGGTGTCATGCAACAGGCATAGACAATGAAACCTGGACTGAAGTAGGTGTCGGTTGTCTTGCTTGTCATGATGGTACATCACCCTATCTATCATATGATGGTGAAGTATGTGGAGATTGCCACAATCCAGAACATCACGAAACTGCAACCTCATATCCTGATTGGGAGGCATCAGTCCATGCTGATTCAATGACGGATCTAAGAACAAGTGATCATGCCAGTTCATCATGTATGCACTGTCAGGCCACTGAATCTTTCATCCATCAACAGAATCCCGGAGACCTAGCTAGCTTTGTCAACACAACATTTGATGTTGATGGCGACTATACATCGATTTCTTGTCCAGCGTGTCACTCTGTACACTCAAACTGGTCAATGGTAGAAGGCAATGGTCTGCTTCGTGCAAACGATGCAACAGAGCTTTGTTCTCTCTGCCATGTTGGAGATCATCACCCACAGTACCAAGTGTGGGAAGGTGGTCCTCACGATTTAGCAGGTGTTGAGTGTATTAGCTGTCATGGCTATCAGCTTATTTGGTCATCCCATGGTGGATGGACCCCAGTCACTAACCACACATTTGCTCTCAATGCGACAGCAGCTTGTGGTCAGGATGGCTGCCATGAAGGTGATAGAGCCGATTGGGCAATTACCATGATGGAAGCACGCGCTGACGCGTACACAGCTCTAACTGGAGAAATCGAAGACGAAGCTACAAGTTTAGCAGCTTTAGTCGATGCGTACAATGTAACCACTGGTGCCAACTACTCGCTTTCAGCTGATGTCTATGAAGCTATTGACGCAGCTGAACTGCAGGTTGACATCTACAATGCTGACAAATCCATGGGCATGCATGATGGTGCTGAAACATTCACTACCCTCAATGCTGTCTTTGCTGATTTACTCAATGCAAAAGCCATGTTCTATAAGCTGTCATCGACAGCAGCTCCTACTGGAGCATCTATGGACATGATTATTATCATTGGTGGTGCAGCAGGTGGTCTTGTACTTGGTTTGGTTCTAGGAGTATTGGTCGGACGACGTAGATAATACGAAATGGAGAAACCACGGATGGGAACGGATGTAAATCATCCGTTTACCTCCTATTTTTTTTCCATTAGGCCTTCCACTTGGAACTAGGCACTCTCTTTTTACCATTCTGATCTATTCTATGAACATCCATATGATGTACGTTCATAACTCATGATTTCACAATTTAAGGAGTATATTGACAAATGAGCAAGAGACACGCAATGGTCGCACTAATACTGGCACTCTTTATGACCAGTATCGGAAGTGCAGGAGTACAAAACACTGGAATTAAGGTCTCGATGATTGACAATTCCAAATCTCCACTCTTAAGTCAAACAGTCGCGAATGTAAGCAATTACCGCGATTATGCATTATCAACAAGTAGTCTATTACTGAGATACCTATTTGCTTCGAGTGATGGATTTGTGTATCACTTTAGTGATTTCAATTGGAGTCAGTTTAGTGGATTGCAGCTCTTAAGTAATTACTATTGGAGCATAGCAGGTCTTCAAAGAATATATAATATAACATCCAATTCCACTTTAATTCCAATAATCAGTAAAGCCGCAAATATGATGGTGCAGCTCTTTAAGGATCCTGACTATCCTGGTTATTACGTCAATCTTTACGATGAATTGAGGATAAGTGAATCAAAGAGAGCTGGTATTCAAGCTTATGCCTACTGGGCTTTGGATATTGCTGAATCTTTGAATAGTTCTCTTGATTTTTCAGCTGAGAAGCAATGGGCTATTGATTGTTTAACACAGATGCTTTATGATCCGATTTATGGTGGATTCTATTTCTATACTGCTCGCAATGGCTCATTAGATCTTACACCTAATCCAGAAGATGTGTATCCTCATGATGGAAAGCGTCTGGATCATATGGCATTAGGTGCTTCAGTTCTTTATGATGCAGGTGCTGAAACAGGTAATTCGACCTACATTCAAATCGCAGATAGAGCGATGTCCTTTATGATGAAGAATATGAGGTCATGGAACCAGTCATATTATTTCGGATTGAAATTAGCCACAGCAAGAAACGGTAGTGTTGCTAATATCCCTAGCTACGAGCGTTCAGCGGAATCAGTTCAATCTGACATCAATGCGATTGCTTTGAGAACTTTTGTAAAAGCCTATACAGATACAGGTAATTCATCCTATTTGAATTTCGCAATGGACACTAGAAATGCTTTGCTTCGTTTTAGCTGGGACCAATTATATGGTGGTTGGTTTGCAGAAACGCTATCAGGAGAGCCCTATGACCCAGTATTCGATGAGGATGTCAGATACTACAAATATGCTGAGGTTCAATTTCAAGCAGTAATGGCATTAGGATCTATATACGAAATTACGAAAGAATACGACAATATTCAGCTGATATTCGATACCCTAGAAATTTCAACAAAGATGTGGGATTATCCGATAGGAGGATTTGTACAGAATACTAATCGCAATGGTGAGTTTCTCAATGTTGAGTGGCAAATTCATTTGACCGCAATTCAGAATCAAGCAATATTGGCATTTGAGCGTATTTGGAGTTATGGACTTCCTGTTGTTTCATATGTGCAGGTTGCTCCAACTAATCCTCGCCCTGAAGATGAGGTGTTCATCTCCACAATCGCCTTGGATGACGATGGAATTGATATAGTGATGGTGAATTATACAGTGACCGTAGGTTCAACTGACACAGATGTATCGGTATCTCTTCTGCCAAATCCCGAGGTGGGCGGCGTCTATAATACCTCTATCGGAACTCTACCTGATGCTGCGAATGTTAATTTCTTTATCATTGCTAATGATACCATAGGAAATCAGTTTGTTGCAGGAATCTATCATTTTGCCGTTCGTGCTGACATATGGGAACCTGTCGTTCACTATCGTACCGTTTATCCTAGTGCAAATCCTCAACCAGGTGAGACAGTCATTGTTGAGATTGGAACCTATGAATTTCCTACTCATTGTGGAATTACATGTTGTACACTCTACTGGCGTCTTAATGAGGGGGAATTTACTGCTATGAACATGACAGCAGTAGGTATTGATGAGGACTATATTGTATGGCAATGTGTCCTTGGAGTCTTCAACGTTGGTGATGAGATTTCTTTGTACTGCATCGCAGAGGATGAAGATGGAAATGTTGGACAGAGCCGGTATGCAACAATCAAAATACAGAGTCCAGTTTCAACTGTTACTCCTGTGGGATTGTATCAATTTGCCATGATTGTTGGATTAGCTGCTGCCCCAGCGGGATATGTTGGTTACAAATACCTTGGTCGGAAACGAGTGATGGGTGAAGAGCGTAGGCTCAAAAAGGAGGCTAAAAAGAGAGCAAGACGGAAACGTAGTGCTCGATCTAGATCCAGAGATTAATGGTTGGAGGTAAAAATTATGTTTGACTTCGGAACAATATTCTTAGTGATTTCAGTGATACTGGCAATGATTGATGTATTCATCTTAGTCATTGGACCAAAAATACTGTCTGAGGAGGATTCAGATAGATACTCATTCCTCTTCTCAGGAGGCGCATTTCTCGCTACTGTCGGTGCATTTCTCTTCATGGCTGTACTGATTTTCACGAATGATATCTCATACCAGTATGTGGTTCAGACAACAAAGAGTACAGCACCATTATTGCTGAAGCTATCTGCCCTTTGGGCTGGACAAGCTGGATCCCTACTCTTTTGGGCATTTCTAGCTTTTACACTCTACTTTGGGTTTAGGTACCTTATCCGCGGATATGAAGATGATATCATAGTATATCGTGCTTCTGCGATTATGGGAGTTTCCTCAATTCTGATTGTCATTAACGCTATCATCTCATCTCCATTCGCACCGTATCAGGGACCTGATATCTCAGATGGATATGGTCTCAACCCTCTCCTATCAACTATCTTGAATGTCATTCATCCTCCGATTGTGTTTATTGCATACGCTCTTCTAATGGTGCCATTTGCCATTAAGCTCGCAGGTTTTACAGTAAGATCCGAAGAGCGACGGGATGAACCAATTCCAATCGTTGAGAGATATGCTTCATTCACAACTTCCTTTGCTTGGCTTATGCTTTCTTTAGGCATTGTCATTGGAGCCTACTGGGCATACAGCACACTTGGTTGGGGTGGTTACTGGGGGTGGGACCCCGTCGAAACTTCGTCGTTGATTCCTTGGTTGCTCCTTACAGGCTTTTATCATGCAAAAGCGATTTTCAAGGATAATGATGTTCTTAGGGATTCTTTTCTTGTTTTCTCGTACATAACGGTATTATTCGCCACATGGGTCACTCGAAGTGGAGTTCTCACTTCAGTTCATGGATTTACAATAACGGTTGTAAGCTGGACAATGTTTCTTACTCTGCTCGGGAATTTCATTTTCAGTATCTTACTTATTACACATGCAGGACTCAAAGATATGTCAGATGATGAGGAAGAGAGTGGGTGGCCAAGTATTTTCTCACTTCAAGATCTAAGGAAGTTTTCTATTTTCATTGCACTTATTGGTATACTTGTTGTCTCGTTTACTTCGTTTGCTGGAGTTGCTATGCCTGCTGCTATCAATATTGGTACTGCGATTTTCGATCCTACTAATCTAGAGAACAATATGGTTGGAATAAACATAGAATTCTTCTGGTTGGGTTTCTATATTGCATCCTTCTTCCTCTTTGTTTCTGCATTCTATTGTATGAGGAATACTGCTATTTCAGCTCGAACAAAAAGTGTGATAGCACTAATTCTCATCGTTATTGGAGCAATTATCGGACTGTTCTCTTATGCTTATCCGGATTCATTACTCCCCACAAACTCGCTGATAGCAAACATGCTTGTTCCCCTAGCGATTGGAGCAATAGTCTATCTAGGGGTTACATTTGTCCGATATATGGCTGGTAGAGAATCAGGTGCATTTACAATGCGTCAAATGGGTAGACTAATGTTACATCTAGGTCTAGTGATGCTTCTACTTGGTGTATTCATGAGTTCGAATATTGAGTACCAATCCAGACAAGACTTCATAAGAAATATTCCGCAAGAGATTGCTCCGGGGCTAGAGTTACGAGTCAGTGGTATTCAACTGTCTGAAGATGGTTTGACGCTTTATGTTGCAATTCAATTATTCCAGGATAACATGTCTATAGGAGTTGGTGTCGCATCACTCACGTTATTTCCTGGGTATGAAAACCCCGTTTCAAACGTGTATATACATTCAACAGCTGGACAAGATATCTTCATTGCTATTGCAGCGTACTCTGGGTCCACAGGGAATATGGTAACACTTCAGACCAAGGTCCTTCCATTGATATCATTTGTATGGCTAGGTATCTTCTTCATGATTATGGCTATACTCCCATCTTTCGTCATGGAAGCATCCGGATTGTTCAAGGCAGTCAAGCGAAAACATGCACACCTTTATGGTGAGGAGGAAGAGGAGGCTATCGAGACAGATATGCTGCATCATCTGGAAATGCTACTGAAATCTGAGGTTCCTGCGGAATTAATCCGAAGTCTCAGCATGACTCCACTATTACTCACACAAGGTAGGTACTCGGAAGCAGAGTTGGAGCTTAGAACAGTAACTGAACTCTATCCCGGTTATATGAGAGCTTGGTATCTCTTTGGTGCAGTATTAAATATCCAAAGGAAATATGCTGAGGCTGAAGCTGCATTCAGACGAACTGTGGAACTTGATTCCGAATTCGGTGAAGCATGGTACATACTTGGCAATACCCTGAGAAATTTGGGTAAGGATGAAGATGCAGATGAGGCATTTCAACAAGCTAAGGTATTAGGATACAATCCTCGTTCCGAAGAGTGATTTGCTAAGACAGAGCAACCATCACAGGTCATCTTGTTGGTTGCTTCTGCTAGTATTATTTACATGATGGAACTGATTCAAGATAAAAAGGATACAGAGTGTAAAGACCAACATCTTTATGGGTATGATTTAGTGGCAGAATGAACATTATTGCTGCCTGTGATAGCGCTCAAATTGAAATCATTTGGTGAGATTTGCTTTGGTTCGAGTCATTGGAATATCAGGAACACACCGAAGTGGAGGAAATACAACAGTCCTAGTTGAGGAAGCATTGAAAGCTTCTTCGGAATTGGGTGCTGAAACTGCACTTATCGAACTCTGTGGACTTAAGTTGGTTCCCTGTAAACACTGTGGAGAATGTACAAAGTTACGTAGCTGTAACCAGGACGATGATCTGAATCGAGTTGTTGACACTATGCATGCTGCTGACGCAATAATATTGGGGGCTCCTGTTCACTTTGGTTCAGTTCCTGCACCCATGAAGAACCTAATAGACCGCGGTGGTCGTTTTGCAGATTTTGCTGGTAAGGTTGGCGCAGCACTCGTAGTCAGCCGAAGATCCGGAATAGACATGACCCTTTCACAACTTCACTTTTTCCTATTGGTCAAGGAGATGATTGTTCCAGGTATCCCTTCATGGCCTATCGGATTTGCTCTTAATCCTGGGGATATTCGAGCAGACACTGAAGCAATGGCAGCAGCAAGAACTCTTGGATATCGCGTTACAGTACTCACTCAGTATTTGAAAGAAAAGCCACTTCCTTGGACAAATGGCATCCCGGTTACAAAGGATTCGAAGAAATTTGGTGATGAGTGGAAATAGGTTCCTGCTCTTCAAGTTTCATATTTACTTGGACACTGAACAAGCACTTGATTTGCTCTTATGGTACTTGGAGCTTGATATGTCCCAATAGCGACAATATCTTGATCATCTTGCATTGCCGGAACTTCCCCTGTAAGTATCACAAGAAGTGTATGATTAACTCCATAAATTGTGAATGTCGTATTTGATGTACTTGTGTCAAGTGAACCTGCCAGATACTTTCCTTTTATCTGAACAGAGTATCCGTCATATAGTTCGGGGTTTTCAACCACTCTGTCAACACTGAGGTATGGATCTACAAAGGAGTTCAACATTACAACCGCTACAATTCCAATAGTTGCAATCAAGATGACTGAAACTGCAATTGCGGTGTGTTTCTTCTTCAATTATCTTATTCCTCCTCTTCGGTAGTTATGATTGTCTTGAGTGCTTTGTCAATTCGTTCCATCTTGAGGTAAAGCCAAAGCAAGAATACAAACATTCCTCCCCAGAGGATAGTTGCTACTGTGAATAATTCAGCTTGTTGCATTATACTAACTCCTTGTCATTCTGTACTTCATTAGTTTTTCTTCTGCAGAATCCACCAGGTATGTCAAATCCAGCAGTAGAATATAGAGAAGTCCTATTGCTATCATACTAAACATGAGGGTGATTCCGTGTTCCATTCCCATCTGCAGACCACTTCCAGTGATGACTTGAGGATGAAGTGTATCCCAGATCTGTATTGAGAAATAACTGAGGATAACAGCTGGAAATGCAATTACTCCAAAAATGGATCCGAATTGAGCTTGCATTTCTCTGTCATCAACAGATGATCTATAGACTAAAAGACATGCATAGGCTATCCACAGAATCAATGTAGTTGTCTCTCTAGGGTCCCAATTCCACGGTGTTCCCCAAGTGGCGTTTGCCCACATCATGCCACTAAGTAGTGTAATTGTAGTGAACGCTAAACCGATTTTGATTGAAGCTGCAGAGATTACATCATACTTCAAATTACCTTTCCATAGATAAATGACTGAGCATACCAGAGTTACTCCAAATGCCGCATAGGAAACCAGTGCTGGAGCAACATGTTGGAAAAAGATCCTGATAAGTTCTTCAAGCTCTTTCTCAGGAGGGGCGAATATCCAAGTTGTCCAGAGATAGATCACGCAGAATATTCCGACAATCTCCATGAATATGAGCCTTTTTGTCAACACTTGAGATTCCTCTCGAATGGCTGTTCTGAAATCTTTCGGAATATGAAGGTTACGTTATAGTAAATTTCAAGGTGAAAGAGCATAGCTAAATACTCCTGCTGATAGCGTTATCATTGCAACTAAATGTGCTAGTAAAGCTACAAATAGTAACGAGACAGTGAGTCCTGCGGCAATTACAACAACCGTTCCGGTGGCCATCACTCGCGTTATTTCAATAAGTAGTATCAACCCTGAGGTTGCTGTTGGGAAATACACTAGAGGGAAGATGGTAGCTTTCGATTCTGAGGGCATCGTTAATGCAGAAGCCATGGAACCAACCGCAGCCAAGTCAAGTGTTCCAATAATAAGAGTTGCAACGACAAGGAGTGGTTCTTCACCAAACATCGTGAATCCAAAGAGTACCTGGATTACAGGAATTATGAAAATCTCTACCAATGACATCAAAACGAACCCGTAGATCACTTTTCCTATATAGACTGACCAAGCTGGAATTGGTGCAACTGAGAGACCTCGAAGTGTTCCTGATTCTGATTCTGCGAGGAAGATTGGAGCAAATCCAAACATTCCTGTAAAGAAAACAATAACCCAGATGAGTGCAGCTCCAATTGCCGCCTCTCCTCCTAAATCTTCAACAAGAGCAGAGGGAAGTGCAAATGAGAAAGCTAGTCCTGCAATCAAGGCAAAAAGGAGCATGGAGAAGATCTCAAACTTCTTCCTCACCTGACTCAGAATGTCCTTCTTTGCTATCTTGAGAGCTGCATGAAATCCTGACGCCATTTATTTCACCTCAAAGTACTCCATCAAACTCCGATGCTGGACCAGAACTGAGAACCTCTCCCTTTCTCAGAGTGACATAGTCATCACATAACTCAACCCCTAACTGGAGATTGTGAGTGGTCAGAATTACTGTGCGAGATTTTCGTATCTCTCCCAGATATTCTTTGAATACTTCAGTTGTGTCCCGGTCAAGGCCTGAAAATGGCTCATCTAGAAGAAGTAATTCAGGTTCGTGTAATAACGATCTAACGATGTCAAATCGTTTTCGAAGACCAGTTGAAAGAATTTTGACAGGTTCGTGTAACCAGCTTTTGACTCCGAAAATTTCAGTAAGTTTTGTGGAGTTCACGTTGAGTATTTCTTTACTTAGTCCATATAGTCCAGCATAGAATTCCAAGTTTTCATATCCCGATAATTCTCCGTAGAGGAGATCCTTGTCTCCTACTATCCCAATGCGCTCACAAACCTCTATCGACTCTTCAATGGGATCGTACCCTAGAACACGTATTTTGCCACCATGAGGACGAAGGAGTGTCGAAATGATTCGCATCAGAGTTGTTTTACCTGCACCGTTGGCACCGAAGAGACCGTGGATTCCATTTACAGGAAATTTGATGTCTACATTCTTTAGGGCTACTCTGTATCCATATCTCCTAGTAAGTTTGGTTGTTTCGATAGCCTCACTTGACAAATGACTCACCTATTCTCTCATCTCTTGATGCCGTGGTAATCCAGCTACATTGAAGAATGTTGTTCTCCTAATGGAATATCTTCCTGAACAGACGCATGAATGGTCCGCCCATTGTCAGAGTAAATGGCATTGGTACATAGTTTGCTACTTCAACCACTGCTGTGCCTGCAATCAACCCAATGATAACAGCCTGGAAAACTGTCCAGAGGTCTTTTATCATTAGCCAGCTAACAAATCCTGCTAATAGATCAGGTACAATGAGTCCTGCTACCCATAATCCGATAGGTGCAGCAATCGCGGCCCCAATTAGTATCAAGAGATTCATTCTCAGTGAAAGACGCATCGGTCCAGGAAATACCGCATGTGGATTCAGCTTACCCTTTGGGTCAGTCTTCTTCTTTAATTCCGCCATCTGAGCATACCGGTCCTCTCCAAAGTATCTCCGTGAATGTGATACGTTCCACATTCCAATTGAATACGGACGTCCACCATTCTTGAGACCAATATCAATGAAGTCCAATGATCTATACCATCCCATCAGGAAGGATATTTTCTTACGTTCATCATCTAGGAACCAGCAAAGAACAGCCACTTGTTTATCGATGTTGACAGCTCCTTCAGCTGCAAATCTTTCACCCTTGAAATGTTTCTCAATTTGTTCCAAGAAGAGATCCATCTGGTCCAGAGGAACATACACTTCGGATGGTGCAACACTTGGTCCAAGCCTTTTCACTCGCATTGGATAAAACCTTTCAGCCCATTCATGATGGGCGATCTCATCAGATTCGATAGTACCTCCATGGTAACTGACTATCTTCTTGAAATCCTCCACATCTTGAGTGATTTGCTCGTCGATATCTTCGTATGTACATGAGATTACCCAGGGGCCGGTGGTATCTGGAGCAAGTCCTAACTCTGCCAGCATTCCGTAGAAAACATCAGTGACAAAGTGAAGATAGAATGGGTTGGTGGTTTCCTTGATGTGCATACAAGCTGCAAGCATCGATTCCTTGTCCTGAAATGATGCAGCTAGAGGTTTTACTGTCCTTAGTGGAATAATCTTCAAAACAACTTTGGTAATTATACCCAAAGATCCGTTACTATCAATGAAGAGATCTGTCAGGTTGAATTTCTTTTCAATTTCAGGAGACCAGTAGTATGTGTCATTTCCTGGAAAGTATGTATATTCCTTCTTGATGAGATTATCTACAAGTCCTTCGGGAGCATCTGCAGTTCTTATGATTTCTCCATTTGGTAACACGATTTCTAGGTCAACAACTTGTTGTTCAACACCACCATATTTCGTGCTACCTATTCCAGTGCCACCTGCAGCTACCCAACCTCCAACAGTTGAAGCTGGTGCACTAGATGGATATGCACATAGAGTTAGGCTTTGTTCCTCAAGAGCTTCTAGTAGAGTGCTCCAAATTATTCCTGCTCCAACTTCGATTGTCATATTGTTCCTATCGATACTGTGGATTTCATTCATTCGTGTTGTTTCCACAATTAATCCGCCTACCGTGGGAATGGCACCTCCATAACCTGACGTACCATGACCCCTAGGAACGATAGGAATCTTATTGGCAAGACAATATTGAATCAGTTTTGAAACGACTTCCGAGGATGTAGGTTGAGCAACTCCATCAGCTTCTGTGTAGAGCAAATCATTGACAATACCTGGAAGTGAGGCTATGTCATGGGAGTATAATTTCCTCATGTAATCGTCAGCTGAGAAGAAGTCTTCACCAACGATATCAGCAATATCTTGTTTTTGATTGTCCTTGAGCATTGTATTCACTACTCCAATCCTAATGCTTCGGTAACAATTTCTGAGAGATCTTTGAAGACAATCTCTGATTCCATACTTTCAAGACCATCGTTGAATGACATTGTGCAAGACGGGCATTCGCTTGCTAGGAATTCCGCCCCGGTCTTCTCTGCAGCTTTTAGTCGTCTTTGAGAGATTCTAATAGACATAAGCGGATTTGTACCTTTGAGTAGTCCGCCACCACCACAGCAATCTGCTTTATTCCGATTGTGCTTCAACTCCTTCAATTCCAGTCCAGGAATTGCTTTGAGAACTTCACGAGCGGGATCGTAGATATTCTGATGGCGACCCAGTTCACATGGGTCATGCCATGCCACCTTGTGATTATAGGGTTTCGTAAACTTGATTTTTCCTTCCTGTATCTTCTTCAAAATAAATTGTGAGAAACTAAGAAATTCGAATCCTTCAATTGCTGCGTGTCCTAGAAGATGTTCATATTCTTCGGAAAATGCTCGGTGACAACCTGGACAATTGAATACTACTGTCTTTACTCCAAGTTTTCTTAGCTTTGAGAGATGGTGCTCTGCTGTTTCTCTTGCTTTTTCAAATTCACCCGCAACAAAGTACGGATTCCCACAGCAATATTCTTCCTCTCCTAAAATTGTGAAGTCAAGTCCAAGATGGTTGAATATTTTGATTGTGTTTTCTCCCAGCTTTGCCAAAGTTCCCTTGAATGAGATATTGCAACCAGCAAAATACGCTACTTCTGCTTCGACATCAATTCTGTCCTCAACAAGATCATCAATCATGTCAGTCCAGATAGTACGGTCAGATTGGTCAAGATCCATTATGTTGTGGCTATTCTCAATCGATTGGTCCAAGAATTTCACAGTCTCTGGCCATTCATCTAGATTACCTATTTCATTTCGAATAAGTTGCCAGAATCTCAGTAGGGGTATGTTTGTCTGACAAATATCTTGACATGCTCCACATAATGTACATTTGAAAATACGGTCTGCGAAATCAGCGGGAATTGGTTTTCCTTCCTTTATGAGGGATTTCAGTTGATATAACTTCCCTCGCGGTGATTGAGAGTCCCATAAAGTGTCTAAGTATGCTGGGCAGACAAAGGTGCAATATCCACATCTTGCACATACTGTGGGCTCGATGTCTAGGGTTTCCTTTTTCAGTGCTTCAAAGAGATCGTTTCCCATTTTGTTCTCCTCTTAATTTCTTCATGGCCAAGGTAGACCTATCCAATGGAGTAATGGGTCCAGAATAGATTCTCCATAAACAGCAACACCACCCAAAGCTCCCAGGAAGACCATAAGCATCCCGCCGATGATGGCTACAATGCCATAGGTTAAGAATGATACTCTGCCAACCCAGATACGGTCTCCGACTTTGGCACGTACGACTACAAGAAATATGTAAAGCTCTGTTGCGATGACTGACCAGAGAATCTTGAATCTCATAATTGGATCCGCAATAAGAATATCAACAGGCCAAGCTGGTTCCATAAATCCAGTTACCATTCCTGCAATTAGACCAATGAGTCCTATTATATTACCCCAGAAAATGAAGATGTCTAGCTCATGGAATATCTTTGCCATTCTTGTGCCGGGTGTTCGAATCGCTTCGCGGTACATCAATCGAAGCAACAAATTAATCATGACCACAACTGCAACTGCTGCAAGAATTCCTGTATGGAAGTGGACAAATGTTGGATGAATTGCCATTATTATGCCCTCCTGATGATATAGATTGCTAATATGATCATTATAATCCCAACAAGCGGTATCAGTATAAACATCATTGTGTACCAAATGCTGATGAGTTCAGCAGGATCAACTGGTTCAGTAGGTGTGAATCCAGTTGTTGCTCCTTCAACATCAACTTCGATATCAACACTATTCGCGTTTGGATATTCTCCACCGACCCAAATTCTAAGAGTATACTGTCCTCCTACTAAAGGTGTCACTTCTATTTCTACAGAAATTTCGCCTTCTGCAGAATTTGTGTCACCAGCACCATTGTCATGGACCACTTGTGTGGAATAATCAAACATATCGTTGTCAACAGTACTCCAAGATTTTTCTATACGCAAGAGAATGGCGCCTCCAGTGGCATCTATGGTTACTGTGAATGGTTCATCAACTGAAGCCGCCACAGTCCCTGTAACATCTGTGTTGATATTGATTGATGCAGCATTATCATGGCATCCTCCACACTCAGCTGTTTGGGTCAAAGTTGCTGAAACTATATTCGCTCCAGCGGTAACAATAAGAATTGTGCTTAGGAAACCAAAAATAAGAATCATATGGGTTCTCTTCATTGTTTCACCGTATCCGCATTTTCCATTCAAATTTTACAATTTGAATTTCGATTTGAAACCAAATGAATGATATATGAGCATATCGGAATATTCCTTATTCTCTCACACTGTATAAACAGTTACACTTGGAAGCCAATTAACGTATAAATGGTTTCGAGATATAATTAGCTGATGGAATTAGCTATCCTCTTCTATATATTTTGAATAAGAATTTAATCAAATGATTACTATTTGTTCCAAATTCGACCCATTAGACGTAAAAATGGTAGAGCTAATGAAAAAGCCAAATTCAGTGTCATTAAGTGAGCCATAATGTAACCCAAGATACCTCCCCCGATACTGCCAAGAATAAAAACTGGTATTGGAAAATTTGGTAATATAGGATTCATTAAGAATTCAGTAAGCCAACTCAATCCTAGTAAAGGTGGACCAAATAGAGCTGCAATCAAAAATACGATTGCTCCTGCGATAAATCCAGCTGCTTGTGTCTTCCTACCTGGAATAACTCTTCCACCAAAGACTTTCATTGGATTCATTAGATTATTGGGATCTACTTTCTGTTTCAAACTTCGGAGTGCATAGTATAGATCTTTGCCAAAGAAATCTTCTGAATATTTGGCATTCCACAATCCTATTGCATATGGCTTACCGCCATAGCGTACAGCTCTGGATGTAATCTCGAAAGGTCGATACCATCCAGCTAGGTATGAATACTTGTTTCGCTCATCATCAAGGACCCATGCAAGAAAACCAGTGAAACCATCTTTGCTAATGGTACCTTCCACTGCGAATTTTTCCCACTCGATTGAACTTGATATTTCCATATAGAACTCATTTAGATTCTCAAGTGGAATCAGTACTTCAGATGGTACAATGCTGGGACCATATCTCTTTATTCGAAGTGGAAAAAGCCTTTCTCTCCAATAATAGCTAGCCCGTTCTTCACTTAATATGATTCCTCCTGTTTCTTTCAGAATTATATCAATGAATTCTAAGCTATCATCATTTTCGTAAATCGTATTCATCAAAGCTCCAGTCAGAATAAACTCGTTCATTTCAGAATCGTACCCAATGAGTGCTTTGAGTTTTGATGTATAATTATCAGCAAGAAAGCGAAGATTGAATGGTTTTGCTTTTTCTAGAATCAATATTGCTGCTTTCATCAGAGTCTCCATGTCATGGAATGCACAAGCAAAGGGTCTCAGCTGCAGCATGGGTACTATCTTGAGAGTAGCTTTTGTGATAAAACCAATCGTTCCATATGTTGCTACTACTGCTTCGAGGAGGTTATCATGTGGAAAATTTTCTTCTAACCAACTACATTCATTCTCATCTAACGGATCGTTTTCTAACACCAATTTTCCTATTCGAACTATTTTGCCATTGGCTAGCACGACCTCGAGACCAAGAATCTGATCTGCAATTTCACCAAACATAGCAGAGCCAATTCCAATACCTCCACTAGCTATGAATCCTCCAACAGTTGCAGCAGTTGCACTTGATGGATAAACAGGAAGTGTTGATCCCAGCTTTTCTAAAAACATCAATAGTTCTCTGTATATTATACCTCCCTCTACTGTCACAGTAAGTCCAAAATTATCAAGGTGTAATATCGTTGACATTCGATTGAAATTCACGCATATTCCAGCCTTAGCAGGAATTGCACCTCCCCATCCCGAAGTCCCGCTGCCTCTTGGTACTAAGGGCATCTTTTTTTCATTCGCGTACAACACAAGCCTCCGAAGAGATTCCACCGTTCTTGGCTGAGCGATTAGATCAAATTTTTTTCTAATTATCTGCTCGGTCAGACTTGGTAAACTAGCTACATCGTTTTCGTATGCAACGCAAGACTCTCTAATGGTTGAAACTCCATCAGCTCCAACAATGTCTTCTATATGTTGGATCTCCGTGCTATCTAAATTGACCACTACTCCTTTTCCTCCTTGAGACACTTAGCAACAAGCTCAGCTAAATCCAACCTGTCTATTGAATAATTGATTGAATTGAATGCGATATCGAATGCAATCTTGCATCTTGGACACTCAGTCACAAGGAGTGTAGCAGGAGTTACAGATACCTCTCTACATCTTCTCTCTGCAATTCTTGAAGCCATTAGTGGGTCTACGCTACTCAAGAGGGCATGGTTTCCACAGCACTTTGTTTCCTTCTCTGAAGCCAACATTTCAACATTGTATACTCCCGGGATTCTTTCGATAACATCTCTTGGTTCTCGCGTAATCCCTAGTCTTCTGGCGGAAACACAAGGATCATGAAATGTTGCTGTAATCATTGGCTGTTCTTCATATTCAAGTCTGCCCTCTGCATTCAACCTGTGTATGAATTGTGAAGTAGTTAAAAGTTCAAATTCCTTAGCAATCGATACTCCAAGAAATTCTCTATAAACGGTCCGCCAGGTATTGATACAAGAAGGACAACTAAACACAATGGTGTTAACACCCAAATCTCTCATTAAGTCAGTATTCTTATTTGCTAATTCAGGAGCACTTTCGTAGTCTCCTGTCCATAATAAAGGAGCTCCACAGCAAACTTCCTGCTCTCCTAAAAGAGTAAAGTCAACATCAGCGTGCTGCATGATTTTTACCATTGATCGCGGTATTCCTTGCACCTGTGCCTTCATAGTAGCGTTGCATCCTGCAAAATATGCAACACTCGCATTTCTCCTGATATGGGGATTCACCATGTCTTCAATACCTTCTGCCCATATCATACGATTACCTGGTCCCATCCAAAACGGGTCTCCGTATTTCAACATGGAGTCCCGAATTGCCTGAATTGGTGCTGGTAAGAGTCCTGCTTTAGCCGCTTCAGCTCTGGTGAGTTCCCAGAATCGATCTAATTGTATAGACGTTGTACAAACTGATGAGCAATGTTCACAAAGACTGCAAAGGAAAATCTTTCTTGCAAATTCTTCATCAAAGTCTGCTTTACCTTCGAAAATTGATTTCATTACGGAAAGCTTACCTCGAGGACCGTATTGCTCCCATTCCATTTCATTGAACACTGGACAAACCATTGTGCAATTTCCGCATGAAGCACATACATAGGGTTCTGCCTTCTGTCCCTTCATTCGAAGTGCTTCAAAGTCAGTCATGGAATAGTCCTCGGAGTCATTTGCTACTTTTTTCACAGGGAGCTTAAAGAAGTCTTGGGAGTGCCTGTTATGGCACTCCTCGTTTCAGAATGATTATGTGAAGTCTTCTGTCATCTCTTTTGCACATGCAATACCGGATCTAGATGCAGCTTCCATTGAGGCATAATAGATTCCGCAATTTGCATGTGAACCGGCAACATATAGGCCTTCAACGCCAGTTCTGTTTGTTTTCAGCCGGTCTCCTAAAATACCTGGGGGTTGAGCTAATAGTGATCTCCATATCTTCCAACTCTTCTTCCATGTGACCTTGTCCTGAACACCTGGTATCAGTTCCTTTAGTTCATCAAGGATTGCAGATGTTGCTTCTTCGTCGCTCATTTTGAGAAGCTCCTTGTCGATACTAGTAACTGTCAAGAGTGACTCTCCGATAGGTGCTAAGACTCCTGAAACTCTTTTCGCCTCAGCAATGATATTAATTTTCTTTCCAGGAACAAATCCACCTACGTTGAAGTCAAGGACACGAGATGAGAGTCCGAAATATGCGACAGTCGAAGGTACATATGAAAACTTCTTACATGCATTAGTAAAATCACTGGGTAATTTGTTCATATTCACAAGGTTTGGAAGTAAATCAATTGGAGTTGTGATTACAGCAATGTCAGTTTCAACGGTATAATCAACACCGTCCTGTTCATATTCCACTGCATGTACCTTATTATCTTCAATCACTACTTGCTTTACGGTACAATTGACTTTTGGTTCAACAGCAAAGTTACGTGCTTGTAGCATGAGTGTATAGGGAACACTACCAAGACCGCCTCTTTCTGGATACATTGCAACGAATCCATCTTCATACGCAAAACGCATTTTCTCTGATTGGAGGTATTGTCCTGCTGAAACCTCCTGTGGTGTCATAAATGTGGTGGTACGAATTAGTGGGTCATAGAAATCATTGAGAATCTCTTCAGACATCTTATCCTCAGCATATTCAGCGAATGTCACATTGTCAAGTTGTGCGAATTCCTCATCAGGTCTCCGAATGTTATCCTGAACAATAGTCCCTAGTTTAGCTCTATCGCCTCGATCCAAGAGACCAAACCTTGCTAAGTCTGTAACTGACTGACGCATGACATATCTCTCGCCACCTTTCAGCCAAACTGCTCCTTCACCAACTGTTGTCATTCGAATCCCGCTTCTTTCAAGAATCGGTATAAGGGACTTGAAGCCACCTACGAAGAAGTGAAGACCTTGATCAAAGACATAACCAGACTCAGTGTATGAACGAGCCCTTCCTCCAACAGTTTTTTCTTTTTCTAGAATTGTACATCGTGCTTTCAAACCTTTCAGTTCAAGGGCGCAACTGAATCCTGCGATTCCAGCTCCCACAATGATGACTTTCGTTCCTCTTTTCTTTTCACTCATTTTCTTATTCCTCCACTACAGATGACCTTGCTAGGTCTAGAATCAATTCATCCAACTGAATAACTTCAATATCGAAATCTCGTGCGTTATAACTCAAATTCTTGAAACAAGATATACAGGTTGTAATGAGACCATCCGCACCAGTATCAACAGCTTCTTGGACACGCTTCTTACCAACTGCCTCAGCGAGATCGGGATCTAGAACTGCGAGAAAACCTCCACAACAATTGGAATTCTCATGATTTCCAGCCATTTCTCTTAATTCAATACCTGGAATTCCACGAATAATCTCTCGGGGTGCTTCATAGATACCAAGAGCACGACCAAGATGACAACTATCATGAAATGTATACACTCCCTCCAAGCTCTTGAACGTTAGAACACCATTCCGAACCATATCTGCTATGTACTCAACGGTATGATGTACTTCAATATCGAACTCAGGGATAAGACGTTTGTAATGCTCTGCAAGTGTTCCGAAACATCCACCACAACCTGTGACAATGTGGTCCACTCCTGCTTTTTTGAAGGCATCATAATTCTTTTGGGCAATCTCCTTGAATCCTTTATCATCACCAGCCCAATAATTCATTAGCCCACAGCAGACTTCACTTGGTATATATCCTGCATTTATCTTCAATTTCTCCATCAGGTCTACAACCATCTCAGATTGATCTGGGAAATAATATGAACCCATACACCCACTGAAGATCGCAGTGTTGGATTCAGGTGGCAGTTCTAAGTCCTCGGCCCAGACATCTCGGTCTTCGCCCTCGAATCCAATAAAAGGCGTTCCCTCTTGCTTTACCCAGGCCAATACTTGGATGAGCGAGTCTGACATCTTACCACCACTATTGAGTAGTGATGCTTTTGCGTCATGCCAAATGTCAGTGACAGGCACATTTGCAGGACAGACTGCCTCACACATTCGACAATCTGCACAGTATAGTCGATTCAGTAGTTCTTGTGGTGGATTCCACATCTTCTCTCGATAAGCTCTAAGAGCTCGTATTTTTCCTCCTGGACTGTCTAATTCCGAACCAAGTTGTTGATACATGGGACAGAAGTCTCGACAGTAATTGCAAGAGCCACAATGTCGTAGTAGTTTATCATCTATGTCAATCTTCACTTCTGAATCACGCTCCTATGAACTTCGAGAGCCATCTAAACTTAGTGGCAAGTTGGAAAAGGATATCGATTCGACCATATGATGTCAAACATGATGTAATCCTATCAGGATTCATGATGTTAAGAGGATCCCATTCCTCTTTCGCCCTCTTGATTTCTTCGTATTTTATCGGATATGCTCTCTTCATATAGATGCTATTTTGTAAACCAATGGTATATGGTGCTCCACCATGACTAATGGACTTCTTCACCATTTTGTGAAGAACTCCCTTACTGGCGATAAATTTCAGATAATGATCTGGATTTATCATAGCAAACAATTCAATACGCATGAACTCTTGCGTTCCCAACATACCGTACCAGAGGGCAGGTACTTTGTGTGAAACTCTGTAGTCTTCGTATTTCTTTAATAAATCGTATACAGATTCTAGCGGAACCCAGAGTTCTTGAAACATGAGTGTTTCGCAGTGTTCCTTTGGATTAAATTCTGAATCATGTCTTAGTTCCCACTCTTTATCTGAAAACTCTTCACCTAAGAATTCTCCTCCATGACCCGTAGTTGCTGCTTCAAGTTCAAATTTACTAGTGGGATCGAAATTTTGCAGTATAGCATCTGAAGAATAGGTTACAGTCAGGACAAAGTTTCCTTTCTCCAAAGGATTGCTATACTTCTGCAGTTCCTTGTCTGCAATCTTCAAGAAGATTGGTTTGTATGCCATTTTGGTAATTTCTCGCACAGCAAGGCAGAGATGCTCTAATCTTTTGAATCCGTACGAGTAGGTTTCGTAATTCTCAGGTTGCTTGTGTACCTTAAGAGTGACCTCTGTAATAACACCAAGTATTCCATAAGACCCGCAAATAATTCCAGCTTCTTCTCCTGTAAGTGTCATCATTTCACCATCAGGTTTGACAACTTTGAGTTCAAGAATGTGGTCCTCGAGTATGCCATAGAATGGAGTACCAATCCCCGCACGTCCACCACACCCAATCCAACCGCCAATGACTGCAGATTTAGCGCTGGTTGGATAGATGCCAAAGGTTAATCCCTTTTTTACAAGTTGTTTTTCAAGAGCATCGAAAGTGACGCCTGGTTCAACTGTTACATATTCTTGGTCTTCGTTTATTTCCAGAATATGATTCATGAGTTTTATATCCAATGAGATACCACCTCGTGTTGGACTTGATGAGCCCAAACAACTCGAAGCGCCGCCTCTTGGAATCACTGGCACCTTAGATGCATTGGCAATCCTCAATACGCTCTGTACTTCTTCAACTGAAGTAACTCGAACAACATAATCCACAAGGCTTTTTCTCTTCCATCGATAATGGAACTGTGGTAGTGACGCCGGATCACCACTATACACGATTCTCTCAAGTTCCATATCTGAAGCACGACTTTCCCCCACAACAGCTATAAGCTGATTTAGTATTGGGTCAACATCTTGTCCTTCTTCAGGAATAGGCTCCATCTTTTTTCCAGTTTCTTCATCAGCAGGAGATACCTCAGTTTCTACTTTGTCTTCGCTTCCCATATCATCACATCCTAAATAACACACCGAGATAAACCCCAGTAAATCCAAGTAATGTCCAAAGAATAACAGCAGGAAGTCCTAGATTACATGTCTTCCATCCACCAAGATGTGTAAGGAATGCAAGTGTGCCAAGAATCATGCTAGTAATTCCAATCCAAATATGCCAACAATGTATGAAAGTTAACATATTTGTAAGGTCGAATAGATACTGCGGGTTCATATTGTTCCATGTTGATGGTCCTTCGAGTAAGAGAAATAGGACATTAATTGATGTGAGGATATATGCCAGACTGAGCATGATTCCATGTCCTCTAGTGAATCGCTCCTCATCATAATATTCTAAGGCTGTACCAATGTATGCTAACACCAACGCAGGTAATCCCAAATACCATCCATAATGTAATTGTGGAATCTCAATAGGTTCCACTGGGATGAATCCTGCAACATATGAGTTCACACCTGATTCAGTTTCTAGTCCATCAATATCAGACGCGATCACCTTGTAAAGTACTTCAGTACCATAAACTTGAGCTGGAATATCGCCATCATAATAATATGAAGACACTTCAGTCATAGTGACGTTATTCCATGATGTCCCATTATTGATTGAGTATGAAAGAATGACTTCATCAATATCTGCGGTTGATTGCAAGGTGGCATTTATTGTAACATCTTCATTTGCTGGAGGATACTCAGAACTCTGACCAATACTTGTAAAGATAGGTCCTTCTCCAGAAGCAGCAACGGTGACAGTTACACTCACTTGATCATTATTTTGTGAACTACCAACTGCAAAAAGAGTTAGAGTATATTCTCCTGGAAACGCAGGAGCAGTTATGGTATATGAGATGGTCATTGCACCAGATGCTGGGTTATCATCACCCTCCCCATTATCGTAAACTCCACCCTGTGCATTCTCAGGGGATATATCGAAATTGGTATTATCGTCAACATCTCCTGGGAATTTAGCATAGAGATACGATAATGAACCTCCACCGGTTATATCTACATCCAACTGAAATTCTTGACCAGTTTCTGTTGATATAGATGATGGTGCACTTATCGAGATTGTTCCTGTATTATTGTGGCATGAAGCACAGTTAATATCATAGGTACTGTTTGCTCCAACAAATCCTATTGATACAACAATAACCGCGACTAAACACGATGCAATAAGGATGCCAATTTTTGTGTTCCTTTTCAACTGAGTCACCTTTTAGGGAGAAGTCCATCTGAATCTGGTTTCATGTCCGCTCTAATCGGGTCTTAAAGCTTTACGGTCATAACTGAATAATGAGAAAATCATCCAATATTAGGTTACAATACGTATTCAACTCTGAACCATGAATGACCAACTGTAATTCTATATGTATGACTTATCAGAATCGGCAATACTTATCTCTAGGAATGTTACACGCTGCAAGTGGCGAAAATAAATGAAACTGCGAGAAGATACTGATCAGTACTGCCTGCTGTGGGTTGGAGTACTTATCCTTGCAACTTACTATTTCAATTTCCTGTTTCTTTTTAGTATAGGATCGGCGGACTTTACACCATTCGTCACATTATCATTACCTCTTCTCGGAATACCCCTCGTACTTATCTCGACATTCATGGGATACTTACGTCCTGAGAGAGGGAAAGCAAAACCGAATGCATTAGCACTCTCTGTCGTTTTTTCGCTTTTCTACATGCTCTCCTGCATATTTGCATATGATTTATTCAATGCTTGGAATTTCTCGAATTTCATAGAGAGTATGGGCTTTGCATCTTGGGGTATCGGTTCTGCAATCCTAACAGCTGGTGGCCTATCAATTATGCAATCTTTTGAAGACAGCGTAGAGGGAGACATTCTTGATCTTAGTAAACTACACTATCCTCCTGGTGAGATTCCAGAACCAGAATCAGAGAATAGTGCTCAACCTGAAATAGCAGAACCTGATGTACCTGAAGCGAAAGAAGAGCCAATCCCTGAAGAATAGAATTAGTCCTTCAGGGTTGATTGCTCTTTTATTCAACCATCCATGCTAGTACAGAAAATGCTAGAAGCAACCCAAATGCTATCCATGCAAAAAGGATTATACCCGCACCTGGAGTGAAGAATATGATATCCATATATCCATGAATTCCGCCAAGTGAACCAGAAACCATCGTTGTTGCAATTCGCTCATTTCTCGTCTTTGCAAATCCAAGTGCTAAAGTTGAAACAACCAAAAGTATTGCAGTAATCACTAGAATATTACTCACACTTGGGCTTGGATAGCTGGCAAGTCCAAATGGATATATCAGATACCAGAGGTATGATCCAATGAATGCCATTCCAGTTAAGAGACCTAAGTAGTGCCAGACCGTTCCATCATCTTCCATCGTCATTCACTTCAATAAGAATCTGAAGTCGGCGAATGGTTATCTCTTATTTAACTTCTTTGACAATTGTTGCGAAGCTCTTTTATAATGCAACTTTGTACGCGGCTAATTCGTATCAGAAGCTAATTACCTGTATCATAGCAGGTCTTTTAGTTTCTGAATGAAGCTTGCATAGGATCCAGATAGTTTCGAGTACAAAGAAAATCAAAACTGATAGGTTTTTGATTACCTTTGTAATCACAATTTGCTATCATTTGGAAACATGTACGCTTTGAAAAGACAGGTGATAGCATATGCGGCTCTTCATGGACTTCCTTCCAGTAATAATCTGGGCTATACTTGCAGGTGCACTCGTTGTTATAATGCTGCTCACATCGTGGTTTTTGAGACCTCATACTCTACAGAATTCCGAAAAAACCGCGTCCTATGAATGTGGTGAGGAACCCATAGGTCCCGCTAGAATCTCATATCCCTATAATTACATCGTATATACCGTTCTGTTTGTTGTAGTTGATGTATTGACGGCATTCCTATGGCTATTCGCATCTGCGTCTTGGGATATTCGAGGTTCCGTTCTTATTGTTAGTCAAGCTATCATTTTTACTCTCATCATAATGATTGGTATCTGGTATGCTGTAAGTAGAATTCCGGAAACCATTCTCGATGGATCCGAAACTCTTGCGTTGTATAGAGAAGCAAAAGCCAAACGGGACAAGGAGGTTGAAACGACACATTGATGCAACTGGATGAAGCCACACTTATCGGTATAGCTGAACCCTTAGAATTCTTAGCTGTCACAATTGCAGTGATCATCCTCGCGTATCTTGCACTTGAGCATAAGGACATTGTATATGCGGCATTCTTCTTCGGTCTGATGGCTGCTGTTGTGTCAGGGTATTTCCTATTCCTCGAAGCCCCCTTTGTTGCCGGTATGCAGATTGCAGTGTACACCGGCGGAATTAGTGCATTAATCGTCTTTGGTGTTCTTTTGCTCCCAAGATCTCAGGATTCATCATTGGAAACTTTCCCTTCACTAGAAAAGAGCAGAATTGGTAAGTTGATTGCTGCAGCTGTGACAGCACTTTCTGCGGCTCTTGCTTTGACTTACCCTGGTGTTTGGCAGACTGCACCCTCATATGCTGGTATTGAAAGCGAAGGAGCGAATTATTTCTTAGAGGAACTTGCAGTCTGGCTTTGGCAAGATCACGGTATCCTAATACAAATTGTTGGTTTGATTATTCTAACAACTCTCGTGGGCACAATCGCCATAATGAGAATGGAGAAAGCTGAGCGACTAATACCTCTGAAATCTGATTTTGGAATTGAAGTCATTGACCTTGAAAAAGAGGATGATCATGAAAGTGATCAAGAAGTATCGTCTTCTTCGGAGGTAGAGGACCAATGATGCCACTTTATGCATATGTTTTGGTAGCCTTTATCCTAGTTGGGATGGGCGCATACGGGATGATGGTCAAACGCAATCTCATTCGTATTCTTATCGGAGCAGAAATTATGGGTAATGGGGTTCTAATTGCACTAATCGCATTTGCCATGTATGGCCCTACTGCTGGTGTCTATACTTTTGCAGGTCAAGGGCTAGTAGTCCTTGTCATATCCGTTTTTGCAGCCCATACAGCACTAGCTATGGTCTTGATGCTTATGTACCATAGAAGATATGGACATGTCGATCTGGGAAAGGTGGTTATTTTGGAGGATGAGCATTTTGACTGAAGTACTACATGTCGCAGCAGCGACATTTGCTCGAGAGGTGATCAACAAATTTCCAGATGTTGAATCTAAGCCTCTTAATGATAATGGAGTTGAGCTCATCACTCCACGAACACATATCAGAGATATCGTAAACATGATTGACGAACGATTTGACGACGCATTTCCAGAATTAGTCTTTGGTGTTGATTTGGAAGAGGGTAATTTCGAAGTAATCTACATATTCTGGATGAGATCCTCCAGTCTTCTTCTCCAGATACGCATTCCCTTACAAGAGAATGATCTCTGGGTAGACACTGTTTCAGATATATTCCCAGGTTTTGAGTGGCATGAGAGAGAAACCCATGAAATGTTTGGCATTGATTTCAAAGGTCACCAAGATCTTCGACTTCTTCTGTTGCCTGATGAGCTAGAGGGGCAGTATCCCCTGCGAAAGAGCTTCAAGACTGATAGAAGCCGATTGGAAGAGAGTGGATTGACTGTCCCGAAACCAAAGCCATCCCCCTCAGCGAGACCTGATGATAAACCAGCAAAGGAGGCTGATAGCGAATGAAGCCGGATATATCTGACGAAGCTGTTGAATTGTGGTTTGGCCCGCAGCACGTAGCAGCACATGGTTGGGCTACGAAACTGACTCTCGTTGGAGACTATATAGTTGAATGTGATCCTAATGCAGGTTATTTCCATAGGTCAGCTGAGAAATGTTTGGAGTTCCGGAATTTCCGGCAGGGTGCACTTATCATGGAACGATTGTGTATGCCTGAAGCATTTCTTGCAGAATATCCGTATGTTCAAGCCGTTGAAAAAATCGCTGAGATTGAGGTACCTGAAAAAGCGAAGTTCATGAGAACCATCATGATGGAGGTCAGTCGAATTCATAGTATCCAATTCTGGTGGGGTCAACTGGCAGGTGAACTAGGACTCTTTACAATGGTACTATGGCCATGGATTGATCGAGAGTACACATTGGATGCATTCGAAGAACTTACTGGCTCACGCCATGCCGTTACATACAGCACTCCTGGTGGCGTCAAATACGATTTCACAGATGAATTCCTTAGAAGATTGGATTTAGCAATCTATCATTTAGAAAATCATCTTGGTAAATTCAAAGATATGATTTTAAAAAGTCCCACTTTCAAAGCTCGTGCGCAGAATGTAGGTTTATTCTCTACCAAAGAAGCATTGAAACTTGGACTTAGTGGTCCCAATATCCGTGCATGTGATTATCCAATGGACCTACGGAAAGATGCTCATGATCCCAATCTCAAATACGACCAAGTTGACTGGGAAGTCCCTGTTTTGGTGAGTGAGGAGCATGGTTCAGGAATGTGTGATGCATATGACAGGATGATTCAGCGTTTCAATGAAGTTGATGTAGCCCTTCAGATTATCAGGGGTCTCCTGCCACAAGTTCCTGAGGGTCCTATAATCGACCCCAAAGTTAGAGCTAAGACCAATAGACTCCCCGCAGGGGAAGCGTACGGACGAGTTGAGGGTGCAAGAGGAATCTCAACACTTTGGCTCAAGACTACAGATAAGGCACAGACTCCATATAGAGCCAAAATCCGAGGTCCATGCTTTAATTCGTATTATGCCTTAAAACATTTAATGCCCGGACTCCGGTTCGCAGACTTTGTTCTCGTCTTTGGGAGCCTAGATCCCTATGTCGGGTGGTGGGATCGATAATGGGAGGTTTGACATTGATGCAGTTTGAAGATTTCATTAATTGGCTGAATGGGATTCCTGGCTGGCTCTATGATGTCCTCGTCTGGTGGTTTAATGCTATCTGGTGGTGGATTAATCTACTCTGGGACTCCATTGTTATAATCTGGGCTTCAATGTTTGGAAACGCAGAGGTATTGGCCTACTGGTTCAAAGCCATAGTGTTCCCTGGACTTGTCTTTATCCTTCTGGGAATTATATTTACAGTTTGGGCGACTCGTAAAACATGGGGCCGCATTCAAGGTCGACGAGGTCCATACAATCTTGGGAAATATGGTGGTCTACAGCTCTTCGCAGATGCGATAAAGTTGATTGGAAAAGAATCTATTATTCCTAAAGGAGCCAAGCGTTGGATGTACAGGTTCCTTCCATCCTTTCTATTGGTTATTGTTCTATTACCGTTTGTATTTATTCCATGGGACACTGATTGGGTGATTGTAGACCTTTCAGTTAGCTTGGTCTTGATCTTTGCATTTCTTACTGCAATTCCTGTTATTTCGCTCCTAGCAGGATGGATTAGTGGATCCAAGTATACCATTATCGGAGGTTTCAGAGCTGCAAATAACCAGTTTGCTTCTGAGATTCCATTAGTACTGTCAACAGTTGGTCCTGCTATGCTAGCAGGTTCACTTAGCGTCTTGAGTATAGCACAGGTTCAGGCAGATTCTTTCTGGTTCATTTTCCTGTTGCCATTGAACTTCGTTACGTTCCTGATTAGCGCTGTTATGTCAGTTGGAATGGTACCATTCGATGCACCTGTTGCCGACTCTGAGATTCTGTTTGGATGGCGAACGGAATTTTCAGGAATTTGGTTCGTTATGACCTATTTTGCTGAATTTGCAGAGATGCTCTTTTACTCAGCAATGATGGTAACTCTATTCTTTGGAGGTTTCTCGGGTCCTGCATTCCTCCCTGGAATTGTAATCTTTCTCATCAAGCTCATGATAGTGATGTTCTTCTTCATTATAGTGACTTCATCATTCTATAGGCTCAGACAGGATCAGATTGTTTCGTTTAGTTGGAAGTACCTTCTTCCCTTGACAATACTAAACATTCTGATAGTCATGTTTGGAATGGCCTATTTTGGATTGTACATAGGAGGTTAGAAAATGAGTAAGTTAGGAACAATAGCAAACTCGCTCAGAATACTGCGACATGTATTCAGACGTATCTTCAAACGTCCGTTTACTTACTTCTATCCTTGGGAGGATAGATATTATCCTGAATTGACTCGTGGAAGACATATTCATGTTAGAGAGAATTGTACCGCATGTAGTCAGTGTGTACGCGCCTGTCCAGTTGTTGCAATTCGTATTGACAAGGAGGACAAGAAGTATGAGAAGGACGCCGCCTTATACTTCGATTACTCACGCTGTCTCTTCTGTGGACTTTGTGTTCAAGCATGCAATTTCGATGCACTATTTCACACTCCTATCGTCGATCTAAGCGCTGATAGCCAAGAGAAACTCATCTATGGACCTGACAGGATAACGAAGATCGAACGGGAACCACTCGAGTGGCGAGGGAGGAAGATCAGATAATGCAACTAGGTGCCCTGCTTGATTTCCCATTTATGACTCTATCATTGGGAATATTATTCATAGGAGCTCTCTTCATCTACCTATTCAGAAACTCGCTAAAAGAACAAGCTGGAAAGGTTGCTGTCATTTACTCATTCTTAGGAATGCTAGCAATGATTCCTCCGTTTTACGAACTAATCGTAAATGGTCATCCAGCAAGTGAAACCGCCAGATGGTCCATCGTCATTGGCGAGTGGGGCCTCTATCTAGATGGCATCGCTTTTCCAATCACCTTTGCAATAGTAGTTCTTGGTTTCCTTTCAGTAGTGTACGCTGTCGGATATACCGAACACACAAAGAACAAACCAACATTCTTTGCAAATCAACTGTTCTTCCTCATGGGAATGCAATGGGTGACACTTGCTACAAATCTCATCGAGTTTTTCATAGCTTGGGAATTAATGCTGGTTCCATCTTATTTCCTAATTCTCTTCTGGGGTCTCCCAGAAACTCGTAAGCGAACAGCTCTGAAATTCTGGCTGTACACACAATCAGGTGCAGTCTGTATTCTAGTTGGTTTTGGTCTCTTGTATGCATTTACCGGAACCTTCGAATTATATGCCCTTGGTTCGGGCATTATTGATGTTCTCGCTGCAACTCCAATTGCACTTGAATTGTCAAAACTAATCTTCATACTTCTCGCAGCTGGCTTCTTAGTCAAGATGGCTGTATTTCCGATCCACTGGTGGTTACCTCCAGTCCACGCTGAAGCACCCACTCCAATCTCAGTCTTGCTTTCTGGAGCGATGATCGAGACCGGTGCCTATGCACTTGTTCGATTTGCTCAGATTACTCTAGGTTTTGAAACTGCAATCGACTTGAGTTTCTATATCGGGGCTATCGGTGTAATTACGATGTTCTATGGAGGTTTCATGGCTCTTGCCCAGAAGGACATCAAGCGACTCCTCGCTTATAGCTCGGTTTCTCAGATGGGCTATGTTCTGTTTTCTTTAGGAATGTACACATCCTTTGGAATGGCCGGAGGTCTCTTTCATCTCATCAATCACGCTTTCTCGAAGGGTCTCTTGTTTATGACTGCCGGGGCGGTTATACATCAAACTGGTTTACGGGATATCGATAAAATGGGCGGCCTCTCAAACAAAATGCCAATCACTGCATTCGCTGCGGCGATCGGAGCATTGAGTATAGCAGGGAGTCCACCTCTCTCAGGATTTGCCAGCGAGTGGATGATGTTTCTTGGAGGATTCCAGCGTGCTTTTGATAGTACTCCTATCAGCCTTCCGTTTCTCATCCTATCAATACTTGCAGTATCAAGCTCCATCCTGAGTGCAGGCTACATGCTCAGATTCCTGTGGAGAGTATTCCTTGGTCCTCATCCAAACGAACTCGAGAATGTCACAGAGACGTCACGATGGATGTTATTACCCATGGTTGCACTAGCCGTGCTTGTCGTCATCTTTGGTGTCTTCCCAGGATTGGCTTTGGATATCATTGGTGGAGCGGTGGAGCATATTTCGGAAATCATTGGTACCTTTGCAGGAGGTGGACATTAGATGCTGTTTGGTCTTCCTTACTATCTAATCCTAGTACTCCCACTTGGAGGGTCTTTACTAGTCCCGCTGGTTGGGAAATTCAGTGAAAAACTGCGAGACTGGACTCCTGCTATCTTTATGGGCTTCGCTATGATTCTCTGCTGGTCTCTTCTCTTCGATTCATTTGATCCAGCACATCCGCCAAGTTGGACGTGGATTGAAATTCTAGGATTGAACTTTGAAATTCTACTAGACTCCCTGTCAGTAATAATGGCAATCCTATCTAGTACACTCTGTTTCCTCATCTATGTATACAGTACAGAATACATGGCCCATGAGGAAGATAAGGACCGATTCTTCTTCATGATGCTTGCCTTCGGTGGAGGAATGCTCACTCTTGTACTCAGCAATAATCTGCTCATTGCCTTTATTGGATGGGAGATTATGGGATTCTGTTCTTACGGACTTATCGGATTTTGGAACGATAAACGTAATCCACCTGAAACTGATCCGACAGATATAGAGACCTCAAACCCTCTTCTGAAATTTGAGACCGAGGGTGAATACAATACACATTGTGGAACAAAGGCATTCATTGTAACACGAATTGGTGATGCCTTCATGTTGGGTGGTATCCTTCTACTCTTCCTATACACGGGAACCTTCTCATTCACCGAGATGGCAGCTGATTCACAGCATTGGTGGGGTACCATGGCAAGTGTCGGAATGCTGGTTCCAACATTTCTCTTGATTTTTGCTGGTGCTATTGGAAAATCTGGACAAGCCCCATTACAGGTGTGGCTTCCAGAGGCAATGGCTGGACCTACTGCAGTTTCTGCCCTAATACATGCTGCAACCATGGTAAAAGCGGGTGTGTACATCAGTGCACGTTTTCTAGTCACTATGGTTGGAGCATCGGGAGGTGGACATGCGGAGGAAGGTATGGTCGCATTACAAGCAGCGGGTCTGGAGGTCGCATCTGTGTTCTTTACGACCGTAGCAATAGTAGGTGCGATAACAGCCATCATGACTGCAACAATGGGCATGGTTTCAAACGAGCTTAAGCAGGTTCTTGCATTTTCAACCTTGAGTCAACTTGGATATATGATGTTGGCAATAGGTACAGGAGGTCTCCTTGAACATTATGATCACGCGTATCTTGCTGGGGTGCTGCATGTTGTTTCTCATGGTGCGTTCAAGGCGCTGCTGTTTCTTGCAGCAGGTGGAGTCATTCACGCGATTCATACGAAGTATATGACGAAGATGGGAGGTCTCAAAAAGTATATGCGGAAGACCTTCATTGTGATGTGGATTGGTGTTCTTGCATTATCAGGTATACCGCCATTCTCTGGATTCTGGTCAAAGGACTCCATCATTGAATATACATACGAGCTCGCAGCACATGGAAGTGCTCTAGGTTGGGTGCTCTTTACATTTGCAGTACTCGCAGCAGCATGTACAATATTCTATAGCATGCGGCTTATGGGAATGACATTCTATGGTCCTGGCCGAGATGATGAGCATCACGAAGATACAGATCATCATGAGGAACTTGAGCATCACGAGGAACAAGAGGACAAAGATGAGCATGAACAAAATGACCATGGTCACTCAGAGCCACATGATCCGGGTCCTGCTATGATGATTCCTCTATACATCCTTGCCGCCTTCACCATATTAGCTTTCATCGTGTATCCAATCATACAAGAATTCGTCTTACAAGAGGGTCATACGTGGATAGAGAACTTGACCTATATGATTACTGTCAAGTTTAGCGCTGAGGGGATTACACCCTTCGTGATTACTCTGGGAGCTCTTGCTCTTGGAGGTATACCCGGGTACATGATGTACATTAAGAACTCAGACAAGCCCAACACATTCGTACCGGAAACTGGAGCACGACGTAAAGTGTTCAACTTCCTACGTCATCGGTGGTACATCAATGAGGCTTACGGTTGGGTACTCAATAAGTTCCTTAACTTTGCATCTTGGTGGAGAGAACGTATAGACAATATTATCATTGATGGCATCGACTTCAAGTCTCGGGATGCTGCGTTAGCAATATCCACAAAGGTTCGCTGGGTCGATGATCATCTTGTTGATGGATTTGCTGAGGCAATTTCAACAAAGAGCGTAGGTGCATCTGAAACAAGTAAGAAGGCACAGACTGGACTAATCAACGACTATCTGGGAATGATGCTATTCGGAGTTGGAATAATGGTCATCATTCTTCTAGTAACACTAGGGGTGATCTGAATGCAACTAGTAGACTTCGTTCTTAACCTCCCATTAGGAATCCTTGAGATAATGTTGCTCCTCCCCATTGCAGGAGCATTCTTGGCTTTCTTGGCCGGCAATAAGGCTTCAAGGATTGTAGCATTACTCATCACCACAATCGAACTTGCCTTATCCCTTATCCTCGCTCTGGCATATGTTCCCCCTACAACAGTATCAGATTTAGGCATCATGTTCAACTCAACTTATCCAATAGCTGACCTAAGTAGTGTCGGTGGAACAACACTACAGTTTGAGCTGGGTGTTGATGGAATTTCAGTTGTCATGATTATACTAGCTAATCTTGTTGTTTGGATAGCAGCGATAAGCTCGAATCACATCCATGAATCAGAGAAGTCATATTATTTCTTCTTTCTCTTGCTTCAGACAGGACTCCTAGGAGTTTTCATGTCATTAGATTTGATTGGATTTTTCGTATTCTGGGAGCTTGTTCTAATCCCCATGTTCTTCATAATAGGGCGCTGGGGTGAGGAAGGTTGTCAGCATGCAGCAATCAAGTTCTTCATCTATACCCACTTAGGATCAGCTGTATTGATAGTGAGCTTCTTTTCACTCTACTTCTTAGCACCTGAACCTACTTTCAGTATGATTGCACTGAGAGGAATGGGACTTCCTATGATGGTGCAGTTTGGTTTTGCAATCGCTGTCTTTGTTGGTGCTGGAGTTAAACTACCAGTCTTTCCACTGCACAACTGGCTTCCATGGGCTCATGTAAAAGCACCTACGCCAGGTTCTGTCATCCTTGCAGGAATTCTGCTTAAAATGGGTGGATATGCCTTCATTCGTCTGGGTCTCTGGATGGTTCCTGAGGCTTTCTCACGATTAGCACCAATATTTGCAATTGTTGCAATATTCACATGTATCTACGCGGCATTTACTGCGATGGCTCAAACTGATATGAAGAGCCTTGTCGCTTACACTTCCATCAACCATATGTCGTGGGTGCTACTAGCAGTAGCAGTTGCTTCCATTGGAATCTATCCACCAGCTGGACTTGATATTGCTACAACAGAACTGCTGAAGGCAGCTGCAAATCTTGCAATTCAAGGTGCAGTGTTCATGATGTTCTCACATGGGACAATAATCTCAGTGATGTTCATTATGGCGGGTCAACTCAAATATGCGGCAGGAACCAGAGAGATTCCTGCTATTCAAGGCCTGATGGAGAAAGCTCCGCGTATGGCTGCAATTCTAATACTTGCTGCTTTTGCGGCTTTCGGTCTTCCTGGATTTAGTGGTTTCATCGCAGAGGCTTTGATACTCTTTGGCTCTGTTTCAATCTACATATGGGCTGCAGTAATTGGATTTGGTATCTTCATCACGGTTGGATATATCCTTTGGATGCTAAATAGGATCGTCTTCAGCGATCCCGATCCTGAAAAGGAAGTGACTGAGGCTCCATGGTCTGATCTGATTGCCCCAATTCTGATGATGATCCCAGTTATTCTTCTGGGTCTCTGGCCCGATTTAATATTGTATCTAATTGATCCGATATCAAGATTGATGCTCGGTCTTCCACTTGGAGGTGTTCCATAATGCAACCATTGACAGACTTAGTGAACCTCATAAGAGCACTGTTTAAACCATTCACAGATGTATTATTACAAGTCATGACTGACCTCAATCTCGAGAGTTGGATAGGATCTCTTCCAGTCTTGACCCTAATCATCTTCGCACTATTGTCATTAGTAGCAAAGAAAGGGCGAATCCCAATTGTAATGAGCTTCATAGGTGTAATCCTTGCCACTATTCAAATGATAATGATTGAACCTATGGATTCATTCGGTGGCCTTTTCACGAGAGATGCATTTGCTGACTTCTTCATCTACCTGATACTCATTGTAGCATTTCTTGTACTTCTATCAGCAACCACATTTGGAGGGGACAAGGGGACATATACCTTCATGTTGATGATGTCCTTTGCTGGAGCTATTTGGGTAGTTATGGCTACAGATCTGATTGCTTTGTTTCTCGCGTGGGAGCTGATGTCAACTCCAACCTATATCTTAACTGCGTTGGGTCCACATCGAGGAGCTGTTGATGGTGCAACGAAGTACTTCATCATGGGTATGATGGCAACCGTATTCATGTTGTTTGGCATCGCTCTTGTTTATGGGGTCACAGGAGAGACCACGTTAAGCAAACTTGCAGAAGTGGTTAACACGATTTGGATATCAGGGTCTATCATGGATAATGCGGCATGGACACTAATCCTAGCAATGGTACTATTTGTGATAGCCTTTGGTTTCAAAATAGGTATCTTCCCCGGATGGATGTGGGTCGCTGATACTTACGGGACTGCCGACGGGAGTGTTGTTGCATATCTAGCTGGTGGTGCAAAGAAGACTGGTGTGAGTGCTGTCATGCGAATAATGATAGTAGGCTTCTTCATAGCACGATTCGAATGGATGCCTTTACTAATCACGGTATCAATACTCACGATGGTCATAGGTAATGTTCTTGCTTTGCAATTCAATGAAGGTAAGTTCCCCATCAACAGAATGCTGGCGTATTCCAGTATTACCATGATGGGATATCTCTTTGTTGGACTTGCTGCTGCTTCTGAGCTTGGAGCTGCTGCCGCGATGTTTCATGCATTCGCACATGCTTTGATGAAATCAGGGGCATTTATTCTAATTTGGGCGATGGCAATAACACTTGGTAAAGAGATTGATTACAATGATCTGAAGGGTCTTGGTAAGAGGGCTCCGACTTTGTCAGCCTTCTTAGCGATTCTAATATTCGCTCTTGCTGGTTTCCCATTGACGGTAGGCTTTTGGTCAAAGTGGATTCTTCTTCCGCAAGCTGCAGTTGAGGTTGGTCTCTGGTGGTTGGCGTTAATACTTCTATTGAATTCAGTCTTCTCTCTGGGATACTATCTTAGAGTATTGAAGTTCTGTTATTTCATGGAGCCAGAAGATGACACTCCGATAGTAATTCCAAAGCTACCAATGATTGCGGTAGGCATAACTGTGGTTGCAGTTTTAGTGCTATTTGCGTTCCCAGGTCTTGTTCTAGACTATGCGCTAGCGGCTGCAAACCTTCTATTCACCCCATGAGAGGATTAATTCCTCTCTCACCCTTTCGTTTCTGACCTGCCTTGGACTTGTCGTGTTCTCGGTTAAGGTTTGTAGTTGTAGCGAACTAGATGAAAATCTAATCAAACAAAGCTCGTACAAACCGTAATCCAGGTTGGACGATGAATTTCCTAAGAATCTCTTTCAATGTTTCATTCTTTCTTGCTCTTCTGGCGATTGATGGTGACAATTCATAGTAAGTAAAAACAAAAACACGTCCCAAGGGATTGGCCATCAACCAATCATCTCTAAATCTTCTCAACTCATCTAATCTAGGATCGAGTGGAGTGCCAAAAACTGCAGTGGCAATAAAACACTCTGAGATATGCTCTTTGCAATAAATCTCATCATCCTTTACCTTCGCCTTATGTTTATCACAGAGATATACAATCTCTCCACATGTTACACATTTTCCTGCTGCATCAAATCCCTCAGGTAACGGGATTCCGCATCTATCACAGAATATTCGTTTCACTGCGTCGCTCAAGCTTGCTCCACAATGGATGCATTCTGTAGCATTGGCCTCATTTTTTCTTCCACAATATCTGCATTCCACTTTCTCTGGCATTCTTTTCCCCTCAAGGATAGTGGCACGAGGAACCCTCTGCACGTTTTTCTTATAGTAGAAGAATATCACGAATCTGATAAAAGCATTCGCTAAACGAGAGTAAGTTATTAGTACAAGTTGCGCATTAGTAATTGTTAGGATCTGGGGTCACGCCGGTGAGACCGGAAGCACGCCGCTGAAGTGAACCGATCCATGTTTGGAATGGGGAATCCTTACACATGGAGAAAGGTAGTAGAGAAAGAGCCGTACGCGTTGCAGATACAATGCAACTTTTGGCACGTTTGATTGTCTTAGTTATCATCATCCCAACAGCTGTTCTCTTGGCCGTTTATTTTCTGCTCGAACCAATTATCCTGGATGATTTCATCCGAGTCTTCTTCTCTGGATCGGTTGGTATTGGTCTTGGTGGATTACTGTTAATTCGTATGAAACGACCCAAACTGGGTGCGATTTTAATCGCAATTTCATCCTTACTGGGTGTTGTATCATTGTCACTTCTCTGGCAATATACTCATGCAATTGCGATTGCGATTCATTCCTTTCTTTTATTGAATCTTATTTCGTGTTATAACTTGCGAAGATCTGATGTCCTCAATGAAACCTCATGGAAAATTCTGAAGTCTCTCTTGGGAGTAATTGTCATATTATCTGGTGTGACAGCTAGTAGTCTATATTTCATTGCTTTAGGATATGAATTGACATTTGTGGTTTTCACAACTGCTGCAACACTTTCTGTATACTTACTACTGAGTCAATATTTCTTGAGAACTCCCCAACTTGGAGTGCCAAATATCTGCATTCTATCTCTCAGCACTGGACTTTATGGTAACCATCTTCTCATTGAAAATATCATTTCTCCATCTATAGATTTAGTCTTCTCTTTCTTCCTGTTCAGTATCGGAATCGGATTTTTTGTATCATCTCTAGCTCTGCGTAGAATACAACTCTACTTATTCGAGCGTCCTCAACTAGAACAGATCAAGAAGGAAAAGAAACGGCGTATTGACGATATGATTGGAATCGAGATTGAACAAACTGAGGAGGAGCCAATCGACGAAGTAGAAACTCCAGTTCAGATAGAACCTTGGGTTGTTGATCCCTTTCTTGCGTATGCTCTCACAGGTATTGGTACGTCTCTAATCGCAGCTGGAGTTCCATTCATCTTCCTTTGGTTTGCTTCCTTAACAGAGTGGAGTTCACTACCCACATTTCATCTTCTCATGTTCCCACTAGGAATGTTGCTAGGATTTCTTTTCTTTACACCATCTCCTGTCCTTTTTAGATTAGGGGAAAAAATCAATCGAGATACGGAAGGAATCATTGTACGAATAATTGGTACAACTATAATTGTCATATCATCTTTCTCTCTCTTTTCTTGGATGCAGCACTTCAACTGGAATATTATCTACTCAATAGGAGCAAGCTTCATTCTGATTATTTCTGGTGTTACTGGTCTTTTCAGGGAAATTAGAAGATGGTGGCGAAGACAATGGTTGCGAATTGTTAGTACTTTCCGATATGTGAAATTATGGGTTCGAACACACCCGATTGGATCGGGATTATTTGCAAATATAATTTTCACTTTAGCAATTGTCTATTATCTTTCTCCATCTCTGATGGAATTTCCTCAGGCTCTTTTTGTACTTACTCTGATAGGTGCAACTATTTTCAGTGGAGTCGGTGTTATTGGTTTAGCAGCTTTTCGTGCTTTCCCAAAACGAAATCAGTTCCTCTCATACAGCTGGTTGGTCTTTATTGGTACTATTACTATGCTTGTCTATTGGTATTTGAGCACAGTACTCGCATTCACACCAATCGATTCAATACGGTATTCGATGTTAGTTCTCCTTTGTACTGCGGCATTATTAAAAATCGAAGTTTCAAGAAAATTAGTTGCAGTGCCATACATCCCCGGTGTTCTAGCTGCATTATGGATTGTTTGGGACATCGAAACAGCTTCTTTGATTGTGTTCCGTCCACTTCTGACAGTAGTTTTTTCAATTTGTTTGTGTGCACCAATCTTACGACCCGAATATACGCGGTTTGCGATTGCAGTTCGAGATACTCTTGTTGCTATAGGCTCAAGGATTAAAATAGTGTTGCTCCGAATAGGAGGAAAAATCAAGGTATTTCTAATTAGAGTTGGGACAAGAATAAAATCTGCACTGATACGGTTTGGCTCAGCAGTTAAATCTGTCTTTGTGAGAATTGGTACTGCCATTTATCGTGCCGTAGTATTCATAGGTCGTCTGCTAGTCAGTTTCATCTTTATTTCGTATGCAGTGCTGCTCTTTGGTGGTTTATTCTTTGTAGGGTTCAACTTCATGTATCTTGGACTAGGATACGACTTTCTACTGATTGCCATCGTAATGGCAGTCTTATTCTTTATCCTATATCTTCCTCTACTTTCATGGAAAGGGAAGACTCAGACTCCTTTGATGTTAATTTGCTTACTTGGCTTAGCAATTTCTTCATCTATCGCACTCTTCTATTTCCTTGATTCTTTTCCCATTGTAACTCGAATACTTGCTTCATTGGTTGTTGGTTCTTCTATCCTCTCATTAGGTAAGAGTCAACTTCCAGAATCAATGAAACAGCGTATAATTATCGTTACATGGATTTCAGTCGTGATTCTAATTAGCTCAATCTTCTATTATACTCAAACACACATACTTGGCTCAAGAAATGCCCTCTTGTTTGCCATTACATTCATCGGATTTGGAATCCTACCGCTTAAGCTATCTGAATCACTAGATTCACGTATTGTCGATCTCGTCTACGTGGTGTGTGTAGTTCCTGCAGGTTTCCTTCTAATATTGGACTATTTTTGGATTTATGAAATCCTAATAGTCGGCATATCTTCTCTAATCGGTTTACTCGTGATGCTTTTACCGGTAGCTTATGACGAATACTACCGCGGTATAGCTTGGTTGTATCGGAAATTTGTATTTGCAGCCAAAATGATTGTCATGGTAATTGCACTCTATATTGTGGCATTCCTAGGACTTGTAGCACTTTCATTTGCTGCTCTTCTTATGTGGTTAGCTTGGCCAATTTTCGCTATATATTCCATTCCCATTCTTCCAGCTACTATTACATTTCTAGTCATTCTCTTACTATTTTGGTTGCCAATTCTGAATCTACGTCGTGACGACAATCCTGAGCTCTACAGTTATTGCGTTTTGGCTTTTGTATTCTTAGCAAGTTTTGATGTTTACTTGTTGTTTGATTTTGGTGGAATGATTGAGTCCGTCCTTGTTATGACAAGCATGATTGGAATTCTTTTGACCCTAGTAAGCTCTGAAATTCATTTTATTCGGGACAGACGTGTTCCTGGCTTTATTGGTCTCATTAGTGTTCTTCTTCTCGTAGTATATCTACTTCCAGTTGATTTGGTAACCAAGATGCTAATTCTTTCATGTGGTTTTTCGTCAGTGGGATTCAACGTTTTGACTAACCGTTCAACACGCACTGCGCTCTTCGTTTTACTATCATCCTCTCTGTTTGGAATAGTTTTCTGGAATCTTTATCTAATGGGTTTTGATCCGATAATCGTCATTCTCGAATTTCTCATTCTCGAGTCACTGACACTTAATTTATCGGAATATACTCGATCATGGTCCACCTGGTATCTCCTTTCATTTGCTATTGGAGGTCTACTCCATATCTTTCTCATACCCTACACAATAGCTGCTCCATTCTTTGCTTTCCTTGTATCCATGGAGATGATTCGGATCACACCTGAAATTGAGTATCGGTTCATGGAACATTTCATGATTCTTGATTTCTTGAGAGCACTATTAATTGGTATATCTGTAGGATTATACCTCATAACGATTTTCGATTTTCTGATAACACTAGAAATTTCGATAATACTTTCATTATCAGTACTTGTTGCGTCTTCCCAGAACTATCGAGGTCCTCTGGCTTCAGCTTCATTAGGTCTAACTTTAGCCTTTGCATCCTCAACTCTGATTTTCACAATGATGCATGACTACCTTGGCATCAGCTTACTTGCTATTACCATTCCTGCTTCTCTTCCGATTCTGATTGTAAGTCTTCTTAGATCAAAAATGGGTCCATTCAAAACTCCACATTGGTACCTGTTGGCAACAACTTTGATTCTTGATGCAGGAGTGATTTGGTATACTCTTTACAATTCAGTTGAGTCTTTATTGCTTGCTCCACCCTCCATACTTCTTGCATTCTGTGTTGCTTTACAGTGGCATCCTGAGGCGGAGGGAGAACGAACCTCACGAGTTCCAGAGTTAATTGGATCCACGATTATATTTCTCGAAGCGGTTTGGATTTGGCATGCCTTTTACATCATTCATTTTGATTGGATTTTTATCCTGTTCGGAATTGGCTTGATTCCTCTTTTGTCAATATTCTATCCTCTATTAGAGATAAACGTGAATGAGGATTTCGAGTTTGTTTGGGATTTGATTTCAATAATCGCAGCTATAACAACCGGTTCATATCTTACATCTTGGAACCTATTTTCATTCACTCTTCCAGAATTTCCAATTCTTACATTCGGAGCAATTCTCTCACTATATCCCCTCTTTGCTATCCCCGGTTTTGTAGTCTGTGAACGTTATACTAAGCTTGAGCGTGCATTTCATTATGCTTGGTCCACTTCACTCCCAGGTTGGGCTTTGCTCTTCTATTATTATGGGACCTATACAACATCAATTCTCTATTGGCAAGTTGCTCTTGCACTAATTGGGTTCTCACTAGCAGGGATAATCTACGCTTTATTGGATCCCGAACCTAGACAAACATCGCTCTTAGTATTCAATTTGACAATCTCATCATCTGTTGCACTGATGTATTGGACTAACCTGTCTGAGCCATTCGCAGATATCTGGATGAATCTGTTTTGGACGTTCATTCTTTGGTATATTCTCAGTCTACCCACGCTAGCCCGTCCAACTTGGAATTGTGGGATGCTCTGTGTCAACAAAATGAAGCAGAATATTGATGTTGTTGCTACGATTCTACCTGTTTTCATCGGTGGCTTGCTGTCTCTCAATTCCTTAGCCTTTGAACCAATAGTTGTTCTTACACTTCCAATCAGGCATTATATAATGGCGCTTGCTGTTTTTCTTAGTGTAACGGGTTTCATCTATTTGGTTGAATGCTTCAACATGGATCGTGTGAAGGTAGAGCATTTGAAAATACCCGGAGTGTTCATGTTTGCTTATGGCATATTCACTGGAATCCTTGGACTAGGGCTTCATGAGCAGGTAATGAATTTGTTCTCATTAGTATTCGTTACATCAGGCGCGTTTTCTGTTTCAGTATTTATTGCACTTCCATTGTGTTTGGGCTTAGGATGGAATGAACAGGCAAAAACTCTCCTTGCGTTAGTCGGACTTGCTATGGGTCCTACTGCTTTGATTGGACTAACAACATTCATGGCTTTTACATTACCATTTGCAATCGTAGTCACTCTAGTCATTATGTTTATTCTAATTGCACCTGTCTTCTGGGACCAAGTACGGAAAATACTTGCTTTGATTAGAAACCTCGGATTACTTCTTGTAAAAGCCTTCAATATGTTAAAGGATGCTTTGAAAAGGCTCTTTGAGAAATTTGGATACGTAATGTGGGCAATATTCTCAATAGCTTTCTCAGTGGGTTTGGGAATTGTTTCATACCCGTTCTTCAGTGAACTAATGAGTATGCCACAAGGAGGACTCCTCTATGCTGTACCCAGCATCACAATTCCAACCCTTATTCTTGGTTTACTCTTCATGACAATGGCAATTGTCCGTAGGAGAGTGAGGTCCACACTTGGTTCTATAAGTGGATTCTTGATTTCATCTGGAGCTGGTATTACAATTGCAGTCGCGCTCTACGAGAAAGGATATTGGTATCTAGCACTCTTTACTGCGATTCTTGCGTTCTGCTTCCTTGGTCTAATAATTCAAGTGGAAGCTGTCATCGATGAGAAATACACATCCGTGTTGTTCGTTCCAATTCCAATCAGTGTCGGGTCGATTATTCTATATTATCTGTTGATTCCTGCAATCAGCATCGAGGCGAAGTTCACAGCATTTGTCTTAGCTACACTCGTAGTAGTTCTAATATTTCTAGCATCCACCTATTTCAATATTATACCCTCAAAGATTCGAGGTGCTCTATGGATTGCTCTCTCCGTTAATTCTGGACTTGCAGCTTACTTCTCATCATACATGGCATACTATGATGAGGTTGCAAGTATCTATCTCTGTTTCTTCATCGCATCTTGGATTCTGTATCCTGTGACTGGAAGGAAGCAACCACAATTATTCTACGCACCGCTTTTCTTCTCTCTGACAGGATTCGCATTCTCCATCTTTCTTGGTACTACCATCCAGAGCCTGCTTCTTGCAATAGCAACTTTACTCTATTTTGTCAGTAGATATGTGAAAGAAGAAGAGCAGACCCGACCGAATCTTGTTTACTTGCGTATTGTCATACTAATTACACTTGTAGTATGTCTTGCATTATTCGGTCTTCTCTTTTCTATGGGATTAATGCAAGCTCCTACTTAGATGACATTCTTCCTAAAACACGTGCAAGTGCAATAGCTCCGCGTTCTGGTGATGAGAATACTGGTACTCCTCCTTCTTCAAACTCACTCCGGCCTGGTGGATGTCTGCTTTCAGGTGAATTGAGAATTGCTACCACTATTGTGTCACTACTCTCATGCACTCTGAGAATCTCGTCGACAGGCATTCCACCCCCAATGTCTTCTTGATAATTTGGTGAAAAAATGGTTATAATTGCATCATAATCATTACTTCTGCAGATGAGATCAAACGCGTTTGCGAAGATTGAAGGATTAGCCCATCCCTGAGCGAGTAAATCAATAGGGTTTGAGATGTCTACATTGACCGGCATTCCAAGTAATTTCTCTATGCTTCGTGAATACTCATCCCGGGGTTGTGGAAGCTGAATTCCCTTTTGTTCAAGAATCTGGGCTGCGATTAATGCAGGACCTAAAGTGTGAGTGATAATCGCAACATTCTTCCCTTTTGGAGTTGTAGGGAAATATGATAGTATTTTGGCTGTGTCCATCATCTCCTGCACATTATCAACCTCGATTGCTTTTGCTTGTCTGAAAGCAGCACTGTATAGATCTGAACTTCCCGCAAGACTACCAGTGTGACTCAGAGCGGCTGATCTTGAAACTGGGGTCTTCCCTACCTTATACACGATCACAGGCTTTTTGGATGACACATTTCTTATCTCTGAATACAACTCTCTCCCAAATTCAGTCCCCTCAATAAACAAACAGATTACCTCAGTTTCATCATCGGTATCAAAATAGCGCAGAAGATTATGAAAATCAATATTTACTCGATTACCCACAGACGCGAATTTTGAGATTCCAACTCCCGAATCTGCAGCTGCATAAATCATAAGTCCTACGACACCTCCACTCTGACTTACTAGAGATACCTTTCCTTTTTTGGGAGGAACTGGCATTGGAAAGAATGTAGCATTTAGATCTAGATTGAGATTACCTGCACCAAGACAATTTGGTCCGATGATTGCTATTTTTGATTTATCTGCGAGCTCTTTCAACGCTTTTTGAGTTTCTTCTCCAATGGGTCCCAATTCTTTGAAACCTGCTGAGAAAATAATAGAGGATTTTACTCCTGCTTTACTACAATCCTCTAGAGCCTGTAGGACAAAAGGCGCTTGAAGTGCAATAATCGCTAAATCGATTGTATCAGGAATCTCATTCACTGTTTCAAAGCATTTCAAATCATTAATGAATGAAAGCCTTGGATTGACGGGATAGAGTTTTCCTTTGAACTCATTAAGTGCGAGTAGCGTGAGTCCTCCAAGTTTAGCTGTTTTATCCGATGCTCCAATTATAGCAATGGTTTTTGGATTGAATAATCTTGCGAGTGACTCCGTCTTCCAGCTCAATTGAAAAGCCTCGAATTATCAATGAACATTCACTCAGATATGAGTATGTTCTTTACTCATCTGTTTTGCTTTGAACCGATTCTACAAGATTTGATAGATGCTCAAAGATGATTCCGTTTATTTTATTCTCGGTTTCTTCGTATGACTCGAGGTTGACTATTGGGATATCATTAATTTTTGCCTCATTTTCAAAATAGTCTTGAATCTCCCTAGTAGCGGAATATTCTAGCTGCCTTGAGTCGAGATTAGCACTCACTGTCTTCAAACCACTACCTTCTGCTTTATTCATAAACATCCCCCAATGTGTAGAATCGTCTGGATGAACTAAGACTTCGATAATGCTTTGACTAAGGTCTCTCAATGACCCAGGTATTATATGCACTCCCTCAATAACTGCTGCAACACCCTCTTTGATCACACGTTGAATTGTGTTCTGAATCGAAGGAGTCAATAGTTCAACCTGGGCGAAGTAACCTCGTATTGATGGAGGTAGGTTTTCCAAACCTATCTGTTTGTATTTGTGAGCCTGATATGTATGACAGAACAATTCAGGAACATCTGCTTTGTTTGATTGCGTGCGAAGAATCTGTCTGATTGAGTCTGTGGTGACCACTCTTGTAGCTGCGATAGTCGGAATTAGATTCAATGCTAGCATTGATTTTCCCGTTGCTGAAGCCCCTTCTATAACTAGTATTATGTGTGGGAGTCTCTTATGTCTAAGCAGCCAATTGTACTTTATTACTTTCAGAAATGGATCAGCAAAATCAGGGGTATGTTGCTCAAGCAATCTTCTGCATTCAATAAGCATTGATTCTTCAGACGGATTTGAAAACCGGGTTTGTGAAGATATCACATCTATAATGCTACAAGCATCTAGTCGTGAAACTCCGGAGATGCGAAGATACCCCATCATAATACTCATAGGATAGGGAATGGTGCCTCCTGCAATGTTGATTCTCATGTAACAGATTCTCTCCAAATGGAGATATATCAAACTCATTCAAAAGGTCTTCCGCGAGCAGTATCCCTTTGTTTCTCTTCCCCTTTTTCCTGAAAATGATTTTCCCGGATTGTAGCTCTGTTTTCTCTTCTTGGGTTTCTTCCATGCAAAAGGTCGACTCATGTCTTTTAATTCATTCAATTTTTCAATAATCATATCACTTGGTATTATTGTTCCATATTGACCCTTGGATAATCGCATAGAATAGTTATGCATTGTTACGTAACCTCTAGTTAGCGAATAACACTTGTTAACCTCTATCATGTCGATTTCGTCATTCCAAAGGGTGAGTGAAATCTGGCCTGATTCATCAGCTACCAACGCATCAACAACCTCATGTAGTTGTCCACTGAATTTCGCCCTTACTTGACGAACCTCTCCAATTTGCAGCACATTGAAACTCACATTGACAGACTTAATCTCTGGAGTAATCGCTTCGATGAGAATCCTCTGATTATCTGATTCAATTGAATTATTTTCCTTCTGCACAAGAATTCTACCAGCTAATAGTCTTGTATAGCAGTAAAAAACTCCCCCCAGAACAACACTTTTCATCTAGTTCGCCGTATCTATTAGATACGAGGAATGTAGTACGCAGCCGCTAGACCACATCCTCTGAGAGCCTATCGAAGAGGAATCCAGAGATGGGAAAAAGAATATTGATTGTTGATGATGACCCTGAGACCGCGCAGCTTATTGAGATAACCCTTAGAAAATTCATTGACGATTTTTTCATTTATTCTGCTGAAGATGGTGAAGCAGCAATAGCAACTGTAGAGCTTCTCATTGATGCAGGGACATCTCCTGATATCACAATAATGGACTTGAGAATGCCTAAAATGGACGGAATACAGTGCACTAGACTATTAACAGAGCTTGGTGTTTCTAATATTCACATTCTCAGCGCATTTTTAGAACCAGAGATGATTGAATCTGCAGATGAAGCTGGTGCAGCAGCCATAATGGATAAGGGGGAAGGCTATACACGCATCGCAACTAAGATTGCGGATAATTTGCGTGGTAGATAATCTATCCTACTATTAGCTCAAAATCCGGAGAAAAGAATAGGTTTTGGACAATCTATGATGTCAATAGATGGATCCTGTGTATCAGCACAATCCTTTTTTGTCAGATATCTAAACTACTCGGGACTATGTACTAGGAGTAGAGGTATATTTGCCGCGAATAAGATCCAAACACTTGCTTTTTGGGATGATCATTTACATTTCATTAATCTTCATTCTAGCTCCCACAAATGTCACTGCTCAAGCGCCTGGAGACTGGATGGGGAGTACATCTGATCCACTGCGAGTACTTCTCTTGCTTGATGGACGAAGTGTGACTAGCGCTCCTGAAGATAATCCGATACTCATCGACTTAGATGATGACGCAGATCCAATGATATTTTTCATAGAGATACGCTCAAACAGTACTGAAGAACTTGTCCTTGAAGGCGAGATCAACTTTTACTATCAAGGAATATCAGTACTACCAATTCAGCTGGTGACTGAAGGAAATTCAACTAAAGTCCCAATTCCTGCAGGTGAAATGATCCAAAATGTTACCGCAGAAATAAACTGGAGGCAGGCATTCGGAATTGGACCTTTTGATCTTATGACTGGCTTATTCGAATCAGATGCAAGCTTTACCTATTACCCCGCAAGTGACCCTAGTGATGTGCATGAAATACAGCAGAAGTTCTACCTTAGCATTCCAGTGGAAGATATTCTGGATGTAATAACTTCTGTAACTGGCGTAAGTGCCGTAGTTGTGACTATCACAACAGTCTATGGAGCTGGTAATAGTCTATGGCAGCTCTTCGAGGGAATGAAAACTGCATCAAAATTAAGGGGCATTCATAAGAAAGTTTCCGAGATTAGATCCCTACCAAATCTAACTGTTATCGGTGCTACTCCTGTACTCTTCAGCATGCTAGCTGGAATGGGCATGATTAAGAAGAAGAAGAAGAGCAAGGAGGAAGAAGAGAAGGATCGTGAAAGCGGTGTCACTGATTTCCTAGTTCGTCAGAAATTACGTGAAATTGCTCCAGAGGCTTGGCAGAAAGATAAGTGTCCAAAGTGTAAGCGGAATTGGCATGAAAAGACAAACACCTGCAAGAAATGCAATATAGGTGAGGAAGAAGCGAGACGAGAGTATGCTGACCTTCTTGCCTCAAAGGTTCCTGCCGCACTCAAAGCTCTTGGCAATAAGAAATCAATGAATGTAAGCCAACTTGCTAAAGTTACTAAATCAACTGACTACAATGCAGGTGTTATTGCAATCGCTCTTGTTGACACAGGTGTGACTGAAGTCGAGAAGGTTTCCACACCATTTAGAGGCTTTCTGATGAATACTGCAGGTCTTGTATTTGTGGTGATTACTTGGCAGCAGCTCCTAGGTGATAGTGCTAGTCAATTGCAGACAACCCTTACACTCATCGGTGCTGCATTATCATTCGGGGTTATCTTGGTCCTCTATGTTGCAAGAAAGTCTCAGATTCAGAAGTTCCAAACTGAATATGGCGAAACTCCTGTAGAGGAACCACCTACTGAACCGATGGATGATACTGAAGATGAATCAATGGAACCTCCTATGCCTGAGGAGGAAGAGCCTCCTGCTTGGAAAGAAACTGAAGAGACGGTTGAAATAGATGAGGAGGTTGATGATGGACCTACGGAACCTTCCTCTGATGACGAATTCATTGATGATATGGATGATGAGGTAACAATAGATTCAGATGAATCAGATGAGGATGTCTACTAAATAGTGATCTAGAGGAGGTGACTAGCCTCCTCTATGAATTTCTTAGCAAGTTCTCCCCCTTCCTAAACATTGAAAATAGGGTTTTTTCCGAGATACTATACTTATCAGAAGGGTTCGGAGCTCTAAAGATGACTAATAAAATTGCAATAATTGGTTGCGGTGCTGCAGGAGCTACTGCAGCTATGCAGGCTCGAAAATTCAACAGAAACGTTGAGATCACAGTCTTCAATTCCGAGAACTATTCTCAATATTCGCGTTGCGGACTGCCTTATACAATATCTAAGAAAGTCAAAGAATTTGATAACTTGATTCTTATGCCGCTTGAAAACTGGACGATGTTGAAAATTGATGTGAAGATTGGAACAACAGTGACAGCAATTAATCATAAATCCAAAATCATAACATTCGAAGGTGATGTTGAATCAGGTACCTTTGAATACGACTCTCTTATCTTTGCTACCGGAGGGCTTAATGCTAATCCTCCAATAAAAGGACTTGATAAGAAGAGAGTCTATGGTCTGAGAACAATAGATGATGCAAAGGATTTGGATGCAGAGGCGAGTAAAGCAAAGAATGTTGTAGTGATAGGTGGGGGTCTTGTTGGGATGGAAACTGCAGAAGCATTTGTTGAACGAGGCGTAAATGTAACTGTTGTAGAATTCCTGCCCTACATACTTCCAACAATGGTTGATCAGGATTTTGGGGAATTGATTCAGGAGCATTGTCATGAACATGGCTTGAAGATTCTTGCCAATACCGCCGCAATGGAGGTATTAGGAAATGAATCCCCAACGGGTGTCCTAGTTAAGAGTCGTGAGAATGATGAAATCTCCGAGCTTCCAGCTGATGCGGTTCTTGTCGCTACAGGAGTAAGAGCTCAAACCCAGCTTGCTGAGAGTATTGGATGTGAGGTTGGACCAATGCGTGGGATAAAAGTCGATGATAAAATGATGACCAATATTCCTGATGTATATGCATGTGGTGATTGTGCCGAGCATGTTGAATTCATAACAAGGAAACCAATGCCTGGTGGTCTTGGCACCATCGCAGTGAGACAAGCGCGAGTTGCTGGAATTAATGCGTCTGGTGGAGATGTTAAGTTTCCTGGGATTGTAGGTGCAAAGGTTACAAAGTTATTCGGTTTAGAAATAGCGAGCACAGGTTTCACAGATGACTTAGCTAAACGGTATGATGTATCGGTAACAAAGGGATCTATCAAAGGCAGCAGTAAACCCCCTTACTTCGAAGGTGGCAAAGACCTCAAGGTAAAAACATACTACGACAAGGAAACCGGGAAATTAGTTGGAGGTCAACTCCTCGGTCTAGAAGACGCAGCAATGAGGATCAATGTTATCACACTTGGTATCCAACATAATATCGATGCGGCTGAACTATTCGACTTTGAAAATTGTTATGCTCCTGCAATATGCGATACTTGGGATCCCATAGTTGAGTCAGCAAGTGTTGCGAGAAAGAGATTGAAGATTTAAACGGTGTGTAGGTAATTCATCATTCACGAGCGACTACACTGATATTTTGTAATGTGTACTGGAATGAACTCACCTGAGTTGGTGATGCTGCAACCAGCAGGACTTTGTCAATGGTACTATCAAGTTTGGAATGTTTGTGGATTACCCGCACTATCTCTTCGGCAATTTCCCAACTGGGAACATGTGATACCTCAAGACCCATTGTAAAGAAACCAATATTCTTTACATCTTTGGATAGGGCTTGGGTCAGGATGCGTTCTACAGCTTCGAATATCAGTTGTCTTCGATTCGAATCCATTATACTTACTTTGGGCCAGTATTCAACTTGTGTTGCATTACTTGCCTCTTTAATGGTGATTACAGGAACCCCCTCACTACTTTCACCCATTCCTAAGGGGATATTCTGAGTCTTCACTGCGATATCCAGATCTGAGTCATCAAATGGTCCTAATTCAAGCTGGACCTTAATTCCCCCTAGTTCATAATCAGTTACCCCTCATCCCCCCAATGCTCAAGTATAGTTTCAATCTCTTGGCTCGAAGATTCACTATATCCAACTAAAATCACTGATTTCAGCGAATTACAATTAATAGAGTGCTCCTTTATTGCATCAAGGATTGCATGCGTTGATTCCTCCACTGAGAGACCTCCCACTCCCGCTCCGATTGCAGGAAATACAATTTCAGACACTTGGTTTTTCTCAGCAAGAGATAATCCCATCAACGATGAGGTTCTAACATAATCCTGATTTGCTAGTCCTCCAGGTGGCATACCTGCACAATGAACCACTTTTCTTGCATTTAGTCTACCTGCATTGGTAATAACGGCTTCACCTGGTTTTATCGGGCCCTGTGCTAGGGCTTCTCTCTCGATCTCTAATCCTCCCTTCCTCTTGATAGCACCAGCGACTCCACTACCCATCCATAGGTCCGAATTTGCGGCATTTACAATAGCATCGGTTTCTATTTCTGATATATCTCCTTGCTGAACTGATATCCTAATGGGACCGATGTATTTCTCTATCGCTACTCCCTCTATATACATTGTGACATAAGCTCGTAAATACTTGTCGTGTTCCACAACTCTTTATTGGGAATATAACATCGATATCAGGGCGAGAACATTGATTGATATCTCTGAATCTCAATACGCGGAACTGGTTGAGAGATACGGTATTCCAAAGAAATTGGAATTCTCTGCAGACTTCCTTGATTTTGAATGTGAATTGGTTCAGCGGAGTGCCAAAAAAGGAAGAAATCACGACATCACTTGCTTCATCAGAGATGGGGACAAATATGTTGTGATTCAAAAGCACGCATATGCTGACACAGGTATTTATCGCGCACCATCTGGTGGAGCTCATCAAGGCGAATCCATCGAAGCTGCCGCAGTACGAGAAATGTATGAAGAAACTGGTCTTGAGATAAAACTAGTTCGTTTTATTCTAGATTTGACTTTAGATGTTCAATGCAGTGATGGTATGATTCCTTGGAGGTCACTTGTATTTCTAGCAGACAAGGTTGGTGGGGAGATGAAACCTATCGATACATATGAGATATACGACGTTAAACATATGTCACGGACAGAGATGATGGATGATGTTCAATCCCTTATGATCAAATCCGGTTGGGGTGGTTTTGAGTATAGAGCATTTCTCACTGAATCGTTCTTCTCAACTCTTGATGAGCTTGGAATATAAGTACTAAAACGACATTGGTGCTATATTCTCTAGTTCTTGAATTTTACAAAAGAAGTTGTGAGCAGCCCGAGGCTGCTCTCTCATTACTATACTGGGTCCATTGTAATCCCAAGTGCTCGTACGAGTTCCTTATAGCGATTACGAATGGTGACCTCAGTCACTCCGGCGGCGGCGGCTATCTGACGCTGCGTAACACGATTGTCGGTCAAGATTGAAGCTATGTAGATGGCTGCTGCAGCAAGACCTCTTGGGTCTCTGCCTGTCACAAGATTATGCTTTGTCTTTGCCATTTCAATAATTTCCAGAGTTGCAGCCTGTACTTCTCCTGGTAAATTCAAATCAGTCACCAGACGCGTTACGTAGTTGGCTGGATCTGAAATAGGCATGCGTAGCTTCAGCTTACCAACAAGCATTCGATAGTGCTTTCCTATCTTCTTCTTGTCTACACGAGTGTAGGCCGCAATCTCCTCAAGGGAACGGGGTGACTCTCTGAGTCGACACGCAGCATAAACCGAGGCAGCCACAGTTGCATCAATAGACCTACTTCGTACAAGTCTTTTGACGATGAGCTTCCTGTATATCATAGCTGCAAGTTCCTTAATGCCCTTGCTGAGTCCAAGCTGGGAAGATAGTCTGTCAAGTTCTGTCATTGCCTGAGCTAGGTTTCTATCCACTGAACTATGAACACGGCTACGTAACTGCCATTTCCGAAGTCTGTGAATCTGAGCCCTCTGCTTTGCGGAGAACCTTTTACCTGAGGAGTCATGATCACGCCAGTCTATCATTGTAGATAGACCTTTATCATGCATGGTGTATGACATTGGTGCACCAGTTCTTGCACGTGAGTCACTCTCCTGTTGAGTGAATGCTCTCCAGTCAGGACCTCTGTCAATTCTGTGATCATTAACAACTAGACCACAGGTTGCGCAGATCTCGTCACCTTTCTCTTGGTCACGAATGACCTCGTGCCCTCCGCACTCAGAGCAGGTGAACTCAATTTCTTCGCTGACTGGATCTCCACTATTCTTTGCTTGTGAGATTTTGGATGCCAATTCTTTATTTCTCTCTCCTAATATTTGCGACAATCATTTAATGATTATCAGGGTGCCATAGTTATGCCCAACTTCTGCACCAATTCTTTGTAGCGATTTCTCACTGTCACTTCTGTCACACCTGCAGCCATTGCAATGTCTCGTTGTGTCACTCTGCTATCTTCTAAGATGGATGCTATGTAGATAGCCGCTGCTGCAAGTCCTCGTGGGTCTCTGCCGGTCACGAGAGTCCTTTGTTTCTTCGCATCTTCTAGTATCTGCAAGACCCTTCTCTGTACCTTGCCTGGCAACTTCAGTTGCGCTATGAACCTTGGTACATAGTTCGCTGGGTCTGAGATAGGCATTCTGAGTTTGAGTTTCTCAACGAGTAAACGATAGTGCTGGCCTATCTTTTTCCTTGATACTCGTGAGTGTCTCGATATCTCCTCTAATGAACGGGGTGCTTCTCTCAATCTACATGCTGCGTAAATCGCAGCTCCAACCATCGCATCGATTGATCTGCTTCGAGCAAGTCTTCGTACGATAAGTTTTCTGTAGAGCAGAGCCGCAAGTTCCTTGATACTCTTATTGAGTCCAAGCTGTGATGACAGTCTATCTAGCTCCGACATTGCCTGGGCGAGATTTCTATCTACTGAGCTGTGAACTCGTGTTCGTATCTGCCATTTTCTGAGTCTGTATATCTCAGAACGTTTCTTGGCGGTGAATTTCTTCCCTGAGGAATCATGGTCTCTCCAATCTATAATTGTTGAGAGGCCTTTGTCATGGATTGTGTAGCTCGCTGGTGCCCCCGCTCTAGACCGAGCATCTTTCTCATCCGCAGTAAAAGCTCTCCATTCTGGTCCTGTGTCGATACGATGATCACTCACAACAAGACCACATGATGCACAGATCCGCTCACCTTTCTCAAGGTCTTGAACGACATCCTTACCTCCGCATTCAGGGCAAGTAAAGTCTGCGGTTTCCGGCGATTTTCTGCCTTTACCCGTTTTTGAAGACATCTTGTAATCCTCTCATTATAGTATGCGATACAGTAGAGTATGATAATTACGACTGCTCAAAACATGTCTGGTGGGGGCGTCTTTGTTGAGAGTTATCGTTTCCTTCCCCGTCTGTTCCGCTACATTTATAAGTGTGTATTTTGCACTTATAAACTTTACTAAAATACTATATATATTTGAGCTTCGTTATAAACCTTTCTATGCACATTCATTGCTTCTAAGATGGGTGATTCTTGTTTTTTGCAAGTTTCTTTTCAATTTGGAGGGTCTTAGTCTGATAACTGATCTGACCTCTCTACAAGCTGGTAGGCCGCAACTTGAACAGAACCACTCACCACATGGGTCATATGTCAAATCCCTTCCACCACACTCAATACAGGTGAAATTGAACCTAACCTTCCTGTTAATTTCCTTATCATCCTGCATAAAGAACACCTCGATATTCATCAAGACCCCATTGATATAAACATTGATATAACATTTCTAATAATCATAGATTTTCACCATTCAGGAATCATTCCCTAACTCGTCTTCTCGATATAGTATTGTTTGACCAACCATTTTGCAATCAGCTTCGATCTCCAATTATCATTCGAGAAAAACATACTATCCTCATACATACATACGAGATGATCACTATCTCAGTAGATTGCATAGTTATATTAGCATGCACAAACTAAGATTTACAGCAACACGTAATATATACAATTGATAGGGATTACATGGCTGGGGCAACCTCGATTCAAAAATATCTCGTGTTTGTGGTTAGAGGACTAAAGAGGAAACAGGAGGAATTGAGTTGCTCTTATCAAAAGAAAAACTTGATTATAGACGAAAATTAGCAATGGCATTACTGGTTATCCTATTTATTTCATTGATTCCTTATTTTTTGGATCTGTCATATGGAACTACGAATGGACCTATGAAAGAAGAATCATTCAGGCGAACTAACGTTAGCTTTGCATATGCCTATACACCCCATGCGACGATGGATATAGTTGGAGATGATGCTCTTAATAATACCGCTCAAATTGAAGGATGGTCCGGTAATGGAACAGAGACAAATCCCTTTATTATTGAGAATCTACAAATTGATGGTGAAGACTTTGATGATCACTGTGTACAATTTCGGCACACTCGTTTATATTTCATCATTCGTAATTGTTTCATTGGAAATACTACAATGGCATGTCTAAGAATGTTCAATGTATCAAATGTTATAGTTGTAAATACTATATTTGAGAATGGTAATAATGGAATACAGCAGTTAACCTGCGAGAACATTCTCATTATGAATAACACTTGTCTTCAAAATCAGAGGGGGATAAATATTCGTGGGGGATCAACAAATATCGATATTATCAACAATACTTGCACTTCTAATGGAGATGGCATTTGGATTTGGGAGAATTCAGATTATAACAACGTGATAAACAACACTTGCTCATGGAACAATAATGGTATCTATGTTGAAGACATCTCTAGCAATACGCAATTGATTGGTAATATCTGTACCAATAACACTCAGAATGGTCTATGGACTGAAAATGCGAACTATCAGAATATCGTAGACAATGTCTGTAATGACAATGGAGTAGATGGCTTAGTTGTTGAAAACTCATATGAAACCAATATTACTGAAAATACATGTAGTGGGAATGGCAATAATGGAATCTATGTCCTTAGATATGCCGATATGGTCTTAGTATCAAACAATACCTGCAATTCTAATAGTGACAATGGTATTGCTATAGATAATCAATGCAATAATACCATTCTATCTTCCAATAACTGTACAGATAATACTGAAGATGGTATTTATGTTAAGAGTTCTCAGAACATTGAGATTACAGATAACGAATTGATGGAAAATGATGCCGGTGTGCATTTGTATCTATGCAGTGCCATTACAATATTCCTTAACAATATCACCAACAGCAACATCGGGATTCATATTTCCAATTCGGAACCATCTCACATCTTCAATAATACGATTTTAGATAATTTTCGTGGCATCTATATCTACAACTGTAATGAAAGCATTATCGAGTGGAATTGGATTACTAATGGTATGTATGGTAATGTAGGCATCGATATCCTCCAAATTTCATCCAACCACACTTTAACTAACAATACAATAACTGGCTTTGATGATGGTATAATACTTGGTCCTTCAGTCACATTGTGTGTTATAACATGGAACGCTTTTGAGGCAGTTTGGTCAGATGGATTGGATGATGGGACTAATAATTTCTTGAGCTACAATTACTATGGATCTTACCCGGATTATGACGCAGATGGAAATGGTATTGGCGACGAACCCTTCTATCTATCCGGAACTGCGAACAATACAGATGCTACACCTTTGATGCTACCTCCTGGGTCTCCAATAAGCTGGTTGGAAGAACCACAGAATCAGGTATGGTATCCCGGAGTTCCCACGTCGTATGATTTGAACGCATCAGCAATGCCTCCTGGATTGGACCACTGGTGGATTAATAACAGTGTGCAATTTTCGATAAGTTCAATTGGAATTGTAACAAACATTACGATATTAGATGATGGAGATTATACTCTTCAAGTATGGGTGTGGGATACTCTTGGAACTGCGCTCCATACTCAATTCACAATTAGGGTTCTGAGTACAGAACCAACGACCTCAACCTCGACAACATCATCACAGGTTTCAGAAACGACTTTGACAACATCTTCCACTTCACAAACACACTCAGTGAGTACCACCATAACTACTACGACGACAACTACAACGACCACACCAATCATTGAGCCTCCTGATTATACATTGTTGATTTTGATTGCTATTGGCGGAGTAGTAGTCATAATAGTGATTGTCATTCTTCTAAGAAGAAAGAGTTAGCATGTTATAACTTTGAAATGGGATTGGAAAGGTTTGAAGACGAGTTGCTTTCAAACCTTTCACTCTTATTTGATTTATTTCGTCAAAGTGACTTCTACGATTTTTTCCTATCATGCACATTCTCATTATAGCGTAGAATAAACTCCAACAGCTCCAACTCCGACTAATAGTAGTACGATTTGGGTTTTTCATTTAATTGATATTTCACATCTACTTCTGGAATAGGTGATGCATTTGCGAATTATCAGAATCATCTTTTTCGTAGAGGTGCGATATCACGAAATTAGGGGCAACATCTTAATATATTCAGGTCGAGTAGATTGGATTGTAATGAGGTAGTCACCCATGCATAAACAGATTTCAACGCTCCTTCTAACATTGCTTCTGTTCAATTCAATATACGTATCATATGCACTAGGTATGCACTTCACGCTTTCCCAAGTCTATACAGTTGAGGAAGAAGCAGAGTCCCTTTTCTCGGGAGTGTTTGATGGTATTCGTGATTTGTTCATTCACGATATGTGTCTAGGACCTGACTTGAATGCATACTCTATATGCACTCACTCATCAGAGGGTGATGATGGTCTGAAATCCGTTTTACACATTGTGAAATGGAATCAAGAAGCTCAACCTATCTGGGCGACTGTGTGGAATACAAACGGTTCAGTATATCCTGACAAAATCATCTCAAGCGATGATGGAATCTTTATTACTGGGCGATACTCCGAGAACAGTGAAATGAAGCTCTTTCTACTCTGTTACAGCCATTCAGGGGAAGAGCTATGGGTTCGTTATTTCTCTGAAGGTGTACGAAATGAAGGTTATTCCTTAGCGACAACGAAGGATGGGTCCATTTATGTCGGTGGTCATGTCCGGTGGAATATAATGGGTGCAGAAGAGTGGAATGCTTCAGCCATTATACTGAAATATGATTCTTCAGGTGAGTTACTTTGGCAATGGGAACGCGACCTAGGTGAGTATTTCTGGTATCTACAAGTTAATGCATTAGTATCTCATGATGAATCCATTTATGTGGAAATACCTGGATTTCATTATTTAGAGAAACTGAATCCCTTGGATGGATCAGTGCTTGATGGAATCTCAATAGAAAACAGTACATATTACCATCGCCACAAAATATCACCAAGCGGGGATTTTGTATCAGCTGAAGGCGGACTCATATATCAAATAAGTTGGTTTAATACAACCACAGGAACTGAAGAGTGGTCGTACGAACCCCCACTTATTTGGTCACTCTTGGGTCCTAGTATCGAGCAAAATGGTGGGTTCGATATAGCACCTGATAATAGTGTGTACACTCTTTGCAAGCTACAAGTGAACGAGAATGACACCTGGATTCTAACAAAATTCGATGAACGAGGTTCTATGCTATGGACTCGCTCGTTGAACTTTGATGATTTCTTTGTTAGAGGAATTGAAGTTGCTAATGATGGTTCGATATATATCGGGTCTGGAACAGCTCAGGGAGATATTGTCCTCCACATTTACAAAATTGGTGAGTTCACGCCCTATTGGCAAACCACATCATCAACAGGTCCATCAATAAGTCCAACTACACCACCAGAAGAGGAATCATTATTGATGCTAATTCTATTGATTCTTGGTATTGTAGGAATCATAATTGTTGTTCTATTGATTATACGGAAAAGAATACATAAGGCAATAGATGAGAATTGGATCGACAACTCGAGTGAATCCTCGATAAGTGAAACAAATTCAGGTTAATAGAATAGTCAGATATAAATTAGATATTCAATTGGTTTACAAGAGTGGTTGTTATGAGGATTCAACGTTCATTTGCAGGTATATTATCCATATTATTTGCGATAATCAATTTAGTCACAGTTGTGTTGCTTCTCTCTTTTAGCTATGTCACGTTCTATTATGGCCCGGAAGAATGGACCGCAGGCGTTCAGAATATAATCTATGTTACTATGGTCTGGGGAATATTGAATTCAATTATTGCCTCGACTATTACAATATCTCACTATATCTTTCCTACCCAATTGAATAACAGAAAGCGGTTTCTACCCGCAATTTCTATGATATTAGGTTCGATTCTTTTCGCAATCGCATTTTTTGGGTTACTTGAATTCATTAGTTTCACAAATGAGATTCAGGGTGCGCCAGATATAATTATTCCAAATGCACTACGCAGGCTAGAGGGGATCGGATTCATTATCTCTTTATATTTTGGATTCGGATTTGTTTTCTTCTGTGGATTAGGTATTGGAACCTTGGTAATTTGGGATTCAGAGGAACATATACAACATGTTCTGCGTTTATTAGGTCTGAGTTTGGCTGTCTATGGATTTGTCCTGGGTTTATTCGTATTTTATCAAGGAATTCCTGAACTAGGTCTTCTTCTCGCTGATGTTATGATTCCTATAGGTTTCGTCTTTCTCTCAATCTGGATGTTTGCATTTGGTTATAGGCTGTTAAAGCCAGAATCAAAGAATCACTTGGATTAAAAGGGAAAAAATCATTTCATCAATTTGAATATTGCTATAATTGTGACAATTATTAAGCACGCGGATGTACTCAAATCAGTCATTCCTGGAGTCTGAGTGATTTGGCGAAATTTCAATTCATTGCTTCACTGATGATTCTGTTATCAAGCGTGAACATGGTTTATGCAATTTCTCCTATACAGAACTCTAACACTACTGCACTTGGCTACAGTTGTGAAGGTAACGCTGTTCCTGTCGAATCAAATCTGCTAAAACTCAATGAAAGTGTCTTCACAATTGATATGGATATAGCACCCGATGGAAGTATCTATTCGCTTTGTAGAACTGGATACTATACCGGAGAACCTGGTGAAAACTATCTCATGATAGTGAAATGGACCCGAGAGGCTAGATATATCTGGCATGCAATCTGGAATGTTTCTGACTATATCAGTGCAACTGACCTCGCGGTTAACGATGACGGTGTCTATGTGACAGGTTCAATCCCATCACCCGAGGGTTCAAGGGTCTTCCTAGTCAAGTATAGTCATTCAGGTGAATATGTTTGGGTACAGTATTGGTACCAGGGTGAATCTCAATACGGAACCATGGTGAATTTCGGGTTGGATGGTTCAGTTTATGTTGGCGTTGTGATGCTTTGGGAAAGCCCCCCAAGGCATTCAGTAATAGAAGGAACAAAAATGCAAGTTAGAAAACGTGACGGCTCTACTGAAGCATTCATGCCAGAGAAAGTCGTCGTTAGCATTGTGAAATCTGGTGCTCCTTACAAAGACGCAAGAAGCATCGCTGACTCATTATCGAATCGTAATGAAAAGATAATGGAAACTACTGATGTCAGAGAATTTGTACATTCCGAACTCAAGTCAAGGGGACACAAATCCTCAATTGAGAATTGGAACAGATACGAGACAGAGGAAAAGAGTAGTCGGACTCAAGCTCCTACACATCGATCTGAACATACAAGTGCTCATATGACACATGCATAGTCAATATCTCCTTACGAGTTGTGAATAACTCATTTGTGAAAAAATCTAAGCCTCCGAAACGAGGAGTGTTGCATCTTGATGCTACACACACCCATTTCGTGAGTCCTTAGATACTCGTTTTTTTTTGACACCTACAAACCACTGGTTCATAAAGCGTATATTCTCAGAAATCAAGTATTATTCAAGAAGAACTGAGATCAATGTCGCATAAGCATCAAAGAAAGAATCACAAGAAATCGTCATTGCGGACTATTCCCCCTGCATATGCAGAATTTCCTCCAATGATAACTCGTTGGACAACTGATATTGATAGATATGCAAGACATAAGCATCACAAACTGCCGCGTGCTCTCAGACACCACTACGATTAGGTTAGAGTCGTTGTAGATCGTACATCAATATCCCTCCGATTTTTTTGATATCATATCAAATAATTAGTACTATCATGAAAAACGGCCCAATTCGTAATTCTATTCCTTGCATCTTCATCTCTCAGCTTTATTTTTTTCATTAGATACAATAGCTTCAAATAAAGCGTAACATTCCATTACCAATTCTGTCGTCATGGGACAATTAGATTGTCAGTTGTTGTCTTAATCGATTCAGTCCTCTCAATCAAAAGATAGATATTCAGGCTTGAATTGCAAACAATCACGCGAAGATGTTGGAGGGATAACATCACTTTGACCGAAGACTCACAGTTCGACTCTGATTCCAGTGAAGCACAAGGTAGTTATCGCTTTCTTGGACCGATTCTTTACTTCCTTTTTGCAGTAGGTCCCTTGGTTTCCAATGCTGTTCTTGTGTTACTTGGTGCCATATCTGCTGACTTTGTAGTCAATCCAACAGCTGTCTTGATTGCGTACCCTGCGTTTATGTTTCCCTTTGCAATTCTCCAATTATTTTCAGGGGCAATCAGTGATGTGTATGGTCGGGTCGTATGTATTGTTGGCGGACTTGTTATATTCATTGTTGGAATAGTGATTATAACACTCTCAACATCCATCGAATTACTCGCAATAGGAAATCTTGTAGCAGGAATCGGATTTGGATTTGCTAATCCCGCATTACTTGCTCTGTTATCAGATTCCACATTTCCCGAAGATATACCCCGAAGAATGGGGATTGCATCTGCTCTGGCGACCTTTGGTGTTGGACTAGGTCCTTTCATAGCAGGGCAAATGGTTGTATTAGGTTGGCAATCATACTACATTCTGTTTCTAATCATAGTGATTATTAGTACTATTTTATTAATGGTTACCGATCGACCTCCCAAACGTGTTCACGGTGAAACAGGTATCAGAGTTTTTCTCTCCAATCTTGGTACTGAAATCAGAAGACCTATTGTAATCTTGATGTTATTGACAGCATTTATGGTTTCATTGACCTATATGGGAACTCTGATTTGGACCTCACGTGGATTGACTGGTGCTCTAGATGAAACTCTTATTGGCGTTCTTCTCTTATGTGCAGGTATATCCAGTGGTGTTGCAGGATTTCTTCTAGGTTCAATAGTCCGAAGATATTCATACGAACCTCCACTTGCGATTGGATTTGTTGCATTGCTTGGTGGTGCTTCAATCCTCATTCTCGCTGGGGATATTACTCTTGCAAGTTCCACAATATTGGTACTTCTTGGGCTCGTTGCCGTAGGTTGGGGTGGGGGACTGCTCTTTCCAATTGTGATTACATATAGCCAGGTATTCTCACCAGAAAGGCGTGGTGTGCTTACCGGAGTAGTCACTTTCGCATTCTTTCTGGGGCTGGCTCTCATCCCATCAATCTATGAGCCGTTGTTCAATGTTGGTATGACCTTTGTTTATGTAGGAATTCTACTGGCATCAATAATTCTTATGGTTCTCTTTGTTATTCTGCATCGTGCGTTGCAATCGAATGCTTCCTGAGTATAGTCTTCAGAAATTACATACTCGAAAGACTTATTCTTTCGTTAGGGACGCGAATTCTTGGTTGGAGAGTTACCTTTGAAGATGA